>NZ_JBIAGM010000025.1:73392-121371 GCF_042869815.1 Streptomyces sp. NPDC006739 | reverse complement strand
GCGGGCGATCAACAGGATGAAGGCATGGCGAGGCATCGCCACCCGCTACGACAAGACCCCCGGGAGCTACCTCGCCGGACTCCACCTCAGGGCCTGCGTGATCTGGATCAAGGACCTCACACGAGCGGCCCCTTGATCACAACCGAATACGCTCCCTAACGCCCACTGACGGGGAGAGGTCGAAGTCCATGCGGGCATGATCCCAAACAGGTCTGTTAACGAGTCATGAAGGGCCATCCAGTCTCGAGACGTTACAGAGCGTGAGAGCTCCACAGAAGTTGGACCAGAACCCGAGATCGGACAGCAGTTGTTCATTACTTCGGACAGCGCTCTGGTGGGGCTCTCGATTCGAACAGCCAGCAAACGCAGCGGGTGCCAGGGACGAATACAGCCCGCCTCCTCGAGGGTCCTGGCATGCTCACCGGACATCAGCTGTGCGGACGTCCGTGACTGCCTTGCCTGCCGCTCGCGCCGAGCGGCAGGCAAGCGGCGGTCCAGCGGACCGCAGGTCAGCCCAGGCTCGCGGCGGAGGGGCCGAGCCTTTCGATGACCTCGCGCATCTCCTCTTCGTCGGCCTCGTAGACCGTCTCGCCCATACGCGGGTCTCGTGCGTGGAGCGTGTGGATGAGTGGGCCGTGGGGCGCTGCGAGGTGGACGAGGGAGGCCGACGGGCCGTGGACGGCGCGCTCGGTGCCGGGGCGGGCGGTCAGGTCGATGCGGCTGACGACGCCGGGGGTGACCCAGACGGTCGCTTGTTCCAGGCGGGCCAAGATCTGAAGGTGGAAGTGCCCGCACAGGATGAGCTGAACATCGGTCCCGCGGATCCCGTCGGCCAGCTCCGCGCTGTTTTGCAGGCCGAGCGCCCGCTGAACGTCGACGTCCAGGGCGACCGGCGGGTGGTGGAAGGCCAGAACGGTGCCCAGCGGGGCCGGGGTGGTCAGTAGTTCGCGGAGCCAGTCGAGTTGGCCGCCGTCGAGTCGGCCGTAGCCCTTGCCCGGAACGAGCGTGTCCAGGGTGATCAGTCGCCATCCGTCGAGGGTGCTTGCCCCCGCCCGCTCACCGGCGGCTCCTTTGTACACCGTCTCGGGCTGGGCGTGGCCGCTTCCCAGCACGTCCGCGAATGCGGTGCGCTCGTCGTGGTTGCCGGTGGTGTAGAAGACGTTGGCCCCGCGTCGGCCGGCGTAGTCGGACAGGAGTTCACGCGCCCGGGCATACGCTTCGTGGGAGCCGTCGTCCGCGACGTCGCCGGTGACCACCACCGCGTCTAGGTCGTGCAGATGGCCCAGTTCGGTCAGCAGGCGGCGGAGTGCCGCACTGCCGTCAGCCCCGTCGGCGTCAGGTCCACCGGACCGGTCGAGATGGGTGTCAGAGAGATGCAGGATCCGCATCGTCCGAAGTTAGCCTCGGTTACCCGGCCGAGCCATGGCCTTTCTCGCCATGCGGTCCCGTCCACCGGTTCCTGGCTGCTCATGCACACAAAATCGAACGGTGACGGGGCTGGGCGCTGTCCGAAGTGCTGAACAACTGCTGTCCAATCTCGGTTCTGGCACAGATCTTGGGGAGCGGTCGCGGAGGGTGACGGTGTCGTTCGATTGGGGGGCACGAACCCTGGCTGCCCGACTCAAGCGCTGACCTCGTAGCCTCCGCGCATGACTGATGATCGGTTCCAGTGCCGCTGCGTCCTCTGCCATGACTACGGTGACCGAGACGAAGCAGACCGCGTTGACCTGGCGATCATCGAGAACGTGCAGCAGCACGGATGGCACGTTGTGATGGTTCCCGAGGACGAGATCGGTCCTGGATTCGCCTACACGATCGGGCTGGCGCACACTCACGGCGCGCCTGAACTCGCCATGTTCGGACTCGATATCCACGTGAGGTTCCCCTCCTACTGTGGAGACCGTGACCGGAGGGATAGTTGGGGTCATGGCATCCAAGAAGCGCCTCTACGACGCCGAGTTCCGCGAGGGGGCGGTACGGATCGTGACGGAGACCGGTAAGCCGATCCCGGAGGTGGCTGCGGAGCTGGGCATTCATTCGGGGACCCTGCACAGCTGGGTGTCTCGGGCTCGGCGCAACGGGTCGCCGTCGTCGGACCGGCCGTCGGCCGAACCCTCGGGTGGCCGGTTGCGGGAGAGTGAGCGGGCGGAGCTGGAACGGCTGCGGGCCGAGGCCCGGGAGAAGGACAAGCGCATCCGTGAGCTGGAGATGGAGCTTCCCAATCAGGATGTCAAGCCGCGGTGGTGACAGGGGTCGGGGTTTGGTAGAACTCTCCGTCACGGATCATGGCCCATAGGACGTTGATGCGTCGGCGGGCGAGGGCCAGGAGGGCCTGTTTGTGCCCCTTCCCCTCGCTTCGCTTGCGGTCGTAGTACGCCTTGGAGGCCGGGACAGCAGCGCAGGCTGACCATGGCCGAGAGGTACATCACCCGTAGGAGGCCGCGGTGATAGTGCCGGGGTCGGCGGAGATTGCCGCTGACGCGGCCGGAGTCGCGTGGCTGCGGCGCCAGCCCGGCGAAGCCGGCCAGCCGGTCCGCGGTGCCGAAGGCATCCATGTCGCCGCCGGTCGCGGCGAGGAACTCGGCACCGAGCTTGGGGCCCATCCCAGGCAGAGTACTGATCACCTGGGCATATGGATGCTCGCGAAACCGGGCCTCGATTTGAGCGTCGAGCTCGGCGATCTCATCGTCGAGGGCCATCACCCTGGCAACGCTGTGTGCTGGGCCTGGGCGGCGTCCACAGCTGTCCTAGCGAGTGTGGCGGCGCCATGGACCTTGTGCTTCTTCAGCCAGGTCTCGATCCGTTTCACCCCGGAGCGACGGATGGCTGCCGGAGTGAGCATGCCTCGCGCAGCCTCGCCGGAGTGCGAACGGATTCGCCGTCCTCGCTGCTGCCCCGCGCCCACACCCCGCCGCACGAACAGAGGCGTCCCTCGTGTGTCAGTTCGGCAGTCGGCGGGCCCGCCGTGTCTCGATGACAGCGGCCGCCATCAGCTCGGGGTCGAGGGCGGAGGAGTCGGTCAGGCGTGAGGCGGCGGCATAGGAGTTGAGCATGGCCTTCGTGATCCGCAGTGCGGTGGCCGGCCGGCGGATGATGGGTTTGATCCAGGTCTCGACGGCTGTGTCGAGTTCGGATGGGGGGACGACTCTCTGCAGGAGCGACAGTGAAAGGGCCTCCTCGGCGTCGAAGGAGCGACCCGTCAGTATGAGTTCGCGGGCGCGGGCGGCACCGGCTTCGCTGATGAAGCGGGACAGCAGGCCGCCCCAGGCGGTGGGCAGGCCCAGTGCGAGTTCGGGCAGTCGGAACGTCGCCGTGTCGGTGCTGACGCGCAGGTCGCAGGCGAGGGCGAGGGCGACGCCCGCGCCGATCGCCTTGCCGTGGATGCGGGCGATGGTGACCGCGGGGTTGCCGGTGAGGCTGTCACAGACGCGGCGGGCCCTGTGCCCGGACGCCCGGACTCCGCTGCCACTGGGGTCCCGGCTCAGGTGCGCGGCGTACTCGCTGCGGTCCCCGCCGAGGCAGAAGTCCCCACCGGCTCCGGTCAGCACCACCACCTGGATGTGCGGTTCCTGCCGGTCCAGTACTGACTGGAGGTCCTCCAGCATGGTGTCGGTGACGGCGTTGCCCTGGTCAGGAGTGTTGAGCTCGATGGCCAGAACCGGTCCCTGCCGGCGCACACGCAGTGTTTTCAGCTCGATCTGTGTCTCGAGTTCCGTAGGGTTCGTCATGTGGTCACCTTCAGGGACGTCACTCTTCGGAAGACCATCCGGGGAGCGTAGGTGGGGGCGGACACCGGGCGCAAAGCCCTGAAACGGCCGAGGAGTTCGGTGAGAAGGGTGCGGGCCTCGAGTCGGGCGAGTGCGGCGCCGACGCAGTAGTGGGCGCCTCCTCCGAACGTCATGTGGGCGCCGTTGCGCAGGATGTCGAAGCATTCCGGGTTCTCGTTGCGCCGGGGATCGTGAGCGGCCGCGCCGTACATCACGTGCACCATCTCGTCCTTGGCGATCGGTGTGCCAGCCAGGACGGTGTCGTCTGCGGCGATCCGGGTGTTGACGTGGATGGGCGGGTCGTACCGCAGGGCTTCTTCGATCGCGTCGTCGATGTGCTCCGGGTTCCGCCACAGCCACTGCCACTGCTCTTCGCTCCGGCCGAGCAGCCAGACGACGTTGGCCAGCAGGGTCGCCGTGGTCTCCAGGGAGGCGGTGGTGATGAACATGGTCAGGTCGTAGACGGTTTCGTCCGCAGCTGCCGGATCGCCGGGGAACTGCTCGTCCCAGTAGCGAATCCAACCGGAGATGACGTTGCTGCCGGGGTCGGCGCGGCGTTCTCGGATGAGGCCGGTGAAGAACTCCCGCATGTCGGCGGTCGCCTGGGCGGAGACGGCGAGTTCGCTCTTCGTGGGAAGCAGTTCCTGGAGGTGGACCTGGCGATGGGTGAAGTCGAGGATGTGCGCGTGGTGGCGTGCGGGGACGTCGAGCCATTCGCCGACGGTGAGGACCGGTAACCGGTCACTGACGATGGGGACGAAGTCGGCCTCGCCGTCACGGCATATTCGCTCGGCCAGTTCGTCGACGACCCGCTTTGTCTGAGCGGCGACGAGGGGTGCCAGGGCGTCGAGAGTCGTACGGCCGAACAGGTTGCCCAGGGCACGGCGTTGAGATGTGTGGACGGGCGCGTTGAGCCGGAACAGGCCCCGGCTGACGGCCTGCGTCGCGGGTGCCTGCCAGCGTTCGGCGTTGGGCTGGCGTGCCTGCCAGGCCAGGTCCGGGACCAGCCAGTTCCTGCCGCGCAGGACCTCGCTGCAGACGTCGTAGCCGGTGACCAGGTAGCCGCCCCAGGGGGCGGGGACGACATCGCCCAGTGCGCGCAGCTGGTGCCACACTGGCTGTGGGTTGCTCTGGCCCTCGGGGGATCGCAGGCGCCGGAGCAGGGAGATCACGGCTCGGCGGTCGAGGGTGGTGCCGGTCGTGTCGCCAACGGCGGTCACGCGGAGCTCCTCTTGTTTCAGTGAGTCGGGTGTCTGTCGAGCGCCGGCTTGACGATCAATCCGGGAGGTCGGTTCCATGGACCGGCGGGGGTGGAAGCGACCGGCGTCTTGGGCGAGTTCGCCGTCTCAGTGCCAGTCGTCATCCGTTCCAGCTCTTCCAGCGTGCTCGCGTCGAGCCACGTGGGTTCCTGCCCGTTGGCGTCGTTCGCACGGCCTTCGGACTCCGGCTCTGGCGGGAACATTTCGCGGAGCAGCACCAAGGTCCGTCGACCGTCGATCACCCGCAGTACTTTGAACCGAGTGCCCGGCAGGAAGATCAGTTGATCCGGGGCGGACGGGTCGACCGCCGTGGTGAGACGGGCGGTCAGTGACCATACGACGAAACCGGGTCCGGTCTCATCCAGCGCAGCTGCCGATGCTGAAGCGGTCCAGAAAGCCTGCTCCGTGACGAACCGGTTCTCGCGATACCAGTCCGTCACAGGTCCGACCGTGCTCGTGCGTATGGTCGCAGGACCACGGAAGGCAGGAAGCCGACGCAGTCCCGATGCGACACACCGGGCCAAGGACAGGTGTCCACCCGCGGCTCCCTCGGACAGTGCCTCGTCGAGGTTCCACCGCTCGCCCGTCAGATACAGGTAGACAGCCGCCAGGTCGGCTCGCACGCCGACAACGTCACCCCGGAGACCGCCGGCCCGTGCCGCACACTGGGCCGCTGCCGACCTTCCCACGATGGCCAATCCCTCGCGGTACCGGTCCGCGTAGTCGCGCCATAACCGGAGCCGGTCCCACGCCATGCCTCGCCCACCTGGCGGGTTGATCGACGCGGAAGCACTTGGCACGGACTGCACCCGGTATCGAGTACTGCCGGATGTCCCGAGCCATGAGGGCGCCCGGCTTGCGCCCCGTTCACGGTCGGAGAACTCGTCGGGCATGTTCATCGCGTTCTCCTGAGGAGCACTAAAAAATTCCTGGATGGCGCCAACGGCGACGGTAGGTACCGGCCGCGGGCAAACAGATCAGCGCAGGCGGCGCGCATCACGAACACTTGGCCACGTCATCGGGGGGCCGTGTACCCGAGCTGGCGCCTCATGAAGGGGGTCATGAGGGTCTTCGCCTTGGCCACGGTGGTGGTGCGGGTGCCCAGGACTGCAGTGTCGCCGCCGGGCACGGGCACGATGGTCACCCCGTCGGCCGAGCCGAACGGCACGATCAGCGGGGTGCGGACCGCCCGATAGAGGCGGGGCCTCTTGCCCCGCTTGCCGGACATGCTCAGATAGATGTCGATGTTGTGGGCGGCGACCTGCGCCTGGGCGATCGCGGCGGGAGTGACCTTGAGTTCGGCGACGTCGTTCACGTCGCCGACCGCGAACACGTCGGACCGGCCCGCGACGCGCAGCATACTGTCGACCTTCACGTGTCCCGTACTGTTCAGCCAGTCGCCGTGCCCGGCCTGCCGCAGCCAGAGGGTGTTGGGGGTGGTGCCCGTCGCCCAGAAGGAGAGGTCGGCGGCGAGGACGGTGCCGTTGGCGTCGCGGTAGGTGCCGAACTCCTTTCCGGGGGACATGAAGGTGTTCAGCCGTACGTCGACCTCGTGGGACTCCAGCCAGGCGCGGGCCTTGCGGCCGGCGCGCGCGCTGCCCGTGGAGTGCAGCAGCTCCGGCCCGGAGTGGGTGAGCGTGACGCGGGCGTCCGGGCGTGCGAGGCGGATCTCGGCGCCGAGTTCGACACCGGAGGGGCCGCCTCCGACGACGAGGACGTGTCCGGCGGCGGCGACGCGCTGCTGGTGTTCGGCGAACGACTTGGCCGCCTCGTCCGGCGTGGTTCCGATGAACCGTGCCGGCGCCGGGTAGTCCGCGCCGGTGGCAAGCACCAGTACGTCGTACGGCAGCCGCTCACCCGTGGCCAGGGTGACATGCCGTTCGACGGTGTCGATGCCGGCCGCCTCGCCCACGGCGACGCGGCCGTTGCGCAGCAGGCGGTCGTACGGGATGAAGGGGGTCGCAGTCCAATCCGGGCGCACACCCGCGCGCAGGGAGGCGATGCGGTGGAAGAAGACCTCCTTGCGGTCGACGAGCGTCACCCGCGCGGTCGCATCCAGCCGTTTCGCCAGACGGACGCCCGCGTAACCGCCGCCTATCACCACTACGTTGCCGTCTTGCACAGCGGGTCTCCTGAGCCGGGTGAGGGGGGAACGAATCGGGAATCGGTGGGCAGCGCGGGCGGCACGACCCGGGCAGGCCGGTGGAAGACGAGCCGGGACATCAGGACTCCTCGTGTGTCACACGGGCGCCGGGGCGCTCCCCGGCAGGGGCATGGGTCCGGTCACCGGGGACGGTACTTCGACAGACGCGGTACGACGACGGGCTCCCTCTGACCGCCGTTCAGACCGGCCAGGATGCTCTGCAGGCCCCCAGTGACACCCGAGAAGACCTCGGTGCGCCGCTCGTCCACGGTGTCGTACGCACTGTCGATCGCCTGCAGAACCAGCACGGCCAGCCCGTCCGGATCATCGGGATCGATCACCGACGGGTGGATACGCAGGTCCACCACCCGGCTCTCGCCCGACACGGTCGCCGTGACCATGCCGTCCGAACTGTGCCCCGTGGCCTCCAACGTCCGCAGATCCTGCTGGGCGTCGGTCATCGCGCCCCGCATACGCCGGGCACGCTCCGCGAACGCGGAGAAGTCGATCTGCTCTTCGTCGGGCATACGGCCGCGCCTTCCGTGTGGAGTGGAGTCCGGAGAATGTGGGCGGTCCCACCTGGAGGTGAGGTGGCCCCACCTAGAGATACGGACGCGAGGCCCGAACGGGTCCCATCGCTTCGTCACCACGGGCAGATGTTGACGGCCGGCGTGGTCGGGCCCGGCCCTTCCGTCGGGCGCCGCGCGCCGATCAGCGATCTTGCAGGACGGCTGGAGGTGCAGCAGCGAGTGGATCGGCGCCACGTGACACAGGTGTTCTCCCGCCACCAGCGCGTGGCCCTGCAGGCTCTGATGGGGACGCGGCCGGGCCCAGGGTCACAGGCAGTTCGACGACGTCATTGCCGATGAACGAGTGCTGGGGCTCGAGTTGGTCGGGGGCGACGGAGAGGGCGAGCTGGGGGAAGCGGTCGAACAGGGCCGGGAGGGCGACTTGGGCTTCGAGGCGGGCGAGCGGGGCTCCGAGACAGTAGTGGGTGCCGTAGCCGAAGGCGAGGTGCTGCTTGTCGGCGCGGTCGATCTGGAAGCTGGCGGGGTCGGCGTGGATCTCCGGGTCGCGGCCGTGGCCGCCGAAGCCGATGATGACAGCGTCGCCGGCCCGTATGACGACACCGTCACCCAGGTCGATGTCCGCTGTGGCGTACCTCAACGGCATGTACATGACGGGCGCGTGCACGCGCAGTGCCTCCTCGATCACGTCGGTCCAGTGGGCCGGTTCGGCGCGAACCTTTGCGAGCTGGCCGGGGTGCGAGAGGAGTTCGCGCACCGCGGCTCCGATCAGGGCGACGGTGGTCTCGCCGCCGGCGCCGATCATCAGGATGAGGGTGGAGACGAGTTCCGCCTCGCTGAGCCGATCGCCGTCCTCCTCGTGGGCGGTCAGCAGCAGGCTCGTCATGTCATCGCCGGGCATCAGGCGCTTGGCCTCGATCAGGGTCCGCATCGCGCGGTGGAGGTCCTGGGCGAGGATCTCGGACTCCTGGGGCGTGACGTCCCTGGCGAACACGTACCCCATGACACGGAGTACTTCGGGCCGTTGGTCGGCGGGGAAACCGAACAGGTCACAGACGACCCGGGTGGGCACGCCCTGCGCGAACTCTGTGCGCAGGTCGACGCGTTCGGTGGCACCGCGGCGTTCCAGCGCTTCCAAGAGATCGGCGACGACGGCCTCGATCCCAGGCCGCATCGCCTCGATCCTGCGGGCGGTGAACGCCTTGCCGATCAGCTGCTTCAGCCGTGTGTGATCGTCCCCGTTGGAGGTGGCCAAATTGATCACGTCCACAAACGGATACAGCCATGGAACGGCGCCGGGCCGATACCCCGCCCAGGACTTGCGAGGGTCTTTGAAGATGTGCGGATGGACCAGGAGTTCCTTGGCGATGTCGCCGCGGATGACCGACCAGGTGGCGACGCCGTCCAGCAGCTTCACCAGGACGGCGGGGCCGGCGGCACGGAGTTCGTCGAGCTGGTCGTACAGGCGTCCGCCGCCGCCGCTGTCGAGGGTCACGATCTCAGTGGGATCGCTGGTCACGCCGTAACTCCTGACGGTAGGCCGCGATGTGCAGGCATGTCGCGGGGATGCGTGGCGAAGGGAAGGTCGCCGGAGGCGGGAGCGCATGGATGCACCTTCGGCACATCAAGGACGGCAGCACTCTAGGGCCGCACCACAGAGTCAGGGATAGATCCCCGAACGGGGACCTGTCGGGTTTCAGGCCCGGCTGCCTAGGTTACTTCGGTACGCGAATCATGCCGTCCGGCGGCCGGTCGGCGCCCTGCCTGCTTCGGACCGAACCGGCGAGCGGGTCATGGTTGGACCGCGACCGGTTCGGCATCGGGAACCGGAGCATCTTCTGGTGATCCGCTCGTGACCGGCCCGGTCGTCACCTGTGCTCGGTCGAACCGGGGCCACGGGTCATGGAAGAGAACGTCGCGGAGGTCCTGTCCGTAGTCAGCGGAGCGACAACCTCGCGCCGGGAGCGGACCTGGAGCTTGGAGAGGATATGGGACACATGAGTCTCCACGGTGCGGCGCGAGAGCAGCAGGCGTGCGGCGATGTCGGGGTTGGACAGACCCTGCGCCACCAAGTCGGCGACACGCCGCTCGGTCACGGTCAACGCCTCCCAGCTGGAGGCCGGGCGCGCCTGCAGTCCGCGGCCGTCGGCGCGCAGGCCCCAGGGGCGCAGACGGGCGGCGGCCCGGCGTGCGTCCCAGGACGCGCCCAGCTCGGTGCTGATCGCGACGGCCTCGCCGAACGAGGCGCGGGCCGTGTCGAGTTCTCCGGAGGCGGCCTGGACCAGAGCGAGGTCCTCCAGCGCGGCGCCGAGATCCGGCAGCCGGTCGGCGGTGCGGTGGTAGTCGACGACGGCCATCAGCCGAACCGGGTTCTGATCGAGCAGCCCGGAACACCAGTCGGCCGCCGCCCGGGTCCGGGCTCGTGGCCGGCGTTCGTTCGCCTGGCGGGCGGCGAGGGCCGCCGCCTCCGCGGTCTGCCGGTCGTCGGCGGCCAGCGCTGTCCGGACCAGGGTGGGCAGCCATTCCGGGTGGTTGGCCAGGTCGTGTTCGTAGGTGGTGGTCAGCAGCTCCGTGAGCACCTTCACTGCCTCGCCGGGCCTGCCCACACGCTCAGACACGAGGGCGCGCGCAAGCAGCAGGTAGGCGGCGGCCACGGGCCCTGCCGACGGTGTCGTCCTGCTGCCCGGGGCGTCGAGCTGCCTGGCAGCCTCCTGCCATTGCCCCCTGCGGGCGCTGATCAGCGCCATCAGGCCGTGGCGGGTCAACCGCCACAGGGGCGGGAGTTCGGTGACCTCGTCCAATACCGCGAGGGCGTCGTCCCAGCGACCGTGCTCGTAGTACCGCTCGGCGCTCTGGACGAGAGTCATGGACAGTCGCGTCGCTCCGACCCGTTCGGCAAGCGAACGGGCGTGGTCCAGGGTCTGCTCCGCCTCCTGGAGGCGGTCGCCGTCGACGTCCAGTTCTGTGACCCGCTTGCCCAGCAGTATGAGCCGCAGGTCGACGAGTTCCGGATCGTTGCCGATCTCTGTCAACGCCTCGCCGTTCAGGGCCAGTGCCCCGGCCTGGTCACCGTGCCAGCTGCGGATGACGGATGCCGCGTGCAGGGCGTAGCCGACGGCCGTCGGATCGCCCAGCTTTCGTCCCTCGGCCAATGCCTCGGCCATCGCCAGCCGAGCTCGGCCGATCTGCCCCAGGACGTGCCGGGCCAGCGCCACCAGCGCCAGCAGCCGGACGCCCCAGACGGGTTCCAGGCGCGGATCGGCGGTGGCGGCGCGCCAGTTGTCGACCACGTGCTCGTAGCGACCGGTCCGCATGCCGATGATGCTGAGCAGCCACCTCGCCCGGCCGATCAGTTCATGGTCGGCCGGCTGCCGCAGCACGGTCCGGGCCAACTCCTCCGCGCGGTCCAAGGGGCCCACGCGGAAGTAGAGCGCGGCCAGTTGCGCGGTGAGCGGGGGAACCCTCGGGTCGTCCGTGCGGGCGTACCGCAGGGCGTGTTCGAGCAGTTCGGCGGCGACGGCCGGTGCTCGGACGGCCAGCCTCTCGGCATTGCCGACGAGCCATTCCCATTCCCACTCCCAGTCCTCGGCAGTCCCCAGGACGGGGAGAATCAGCTCGGCCACCCGCTCCACCGATGCCCCGGAGGCCACCAGCTCCTGCGCCGCGCGCCGGAGGAAGGCCGTACGCAGGGCAGTCGGCATGGACTCGTGCAGGACCTCCTTCAGCAACGCGTGCCGGAAGGCCAGCCGGGCCCCGGTGGACTCGAGGACTCCGGCGCCGAGAGCCTCCTCCACCACCCCCAGGAGGGAACCAGCCCCGCAGCCCACCGCCGCCGCCAGATCGGTCACCGAGAATTCCGGCCCGAGCAGCGACGCGGCGCGCAGTGCCTCCCCGGCTTCGGCCGAGAGCGATGCCAGCCGGTCCGCGATTACGTCCTTCAGCTCGCCCAGTTCCCGCACGTCCCGGCCGCCCGCCTTCAGCTCGACACGTCCGTCGGCGAAGTCCAGGGCGCCGACGCGGGTCAGGGCGTCCAGCAGTTCCCTGACGAAGAGCGGGTTGCCTGCGGCGGACCGCAGCCGTTCGGTGAGCATCGGTCCGGGCTCACCTTGCGCCAGCAGCCCGGCCAACTCCGCCACCTGGGCCCCGGACAACTGATCGAGCGAGACCAGCTCGCCCCTCCGGGAGCGCAGATCGCGGCGGAGCGCCTCCAGCTCCGTCCGCCCCTGCACCGACCGACAGGTGCCGACGACCAGCAGCGGAAGCTGGACGGTGGCCCGGCACAGCCGACGCCACATCAGCAGGCTCGCCTCGTCGGCCCACTGGAGGTCCTCCACCGCCAGCACCATTGGGCCGCCCGCACACAACCGGTCAACCAGGACGAGCAGTTGCTCGGTCGCGGCCACCACCGGGTCCCCGACGAGCAGGCGCATCGTCCAGCCCTGCGTCTCCTGAGGCTGTTCCAGGGCGAGCGCGGTCTCCGCACGGCGGGGATCGGGCGAGTCGGCGTCCACTTCAAGGAGCTCCGCCATGACCGAGAGCGGAAATCTCTGTCCCAGTTCGTCGCACTGCCCGGTCAGCACCTCGCAGCCGACCGCATCGGCCTTGGCCAGGGCGTGCGCAAGCAACGTGGACTTGCCGATGCCCGGCTCCCCTTCGATCAGCAGGCATCCTCCACGCCCCGCCGCCACATCGGTGACCAGCCGCTCCACGAGGGCTCGCTCCGCGTCCCGGCCGATCACTGACTGTAGATGTTGCCCGAGCATGCCCATGACTTTAGATCGGCTCCGTGAGGTCTCCGTCCGGATCAGGTAACGCCCGGGAAAACTGTGGCTTGAACCATGCAGCCGCCCCTGGCTCACTGAGACGCGTAGGTCTCGGCCCGTCCGTATCTCAGTGAGGCTCACGGATGTCTCCGTGTCCCGGCTGCCACAGGCTCGTCCCATCGGACGGCAACAGATGGGCACCTCATGACGGCGGCACTCACACCCTCGACGCGCACTCCCACACCGCAGGCCACCCGCTCCCCCGGGTCCACGGAGCAGAAGATGCGACTGATCTACGAAGTCAACAAGGGCTCTTTGATGCGCAGTCTGCGCGGCTGGACCCAGGGCGACCGGCAGGCGGCGGAGGATCTGGTCCAGGAGACCATGCTGCGGGCTTGGCGCAATCTGGACGCACTGCCCGACGACCCGCGTGCGGTACGTCCATGGCTGCTGACGGTGTCGCGGCGGCTGGCGATCGACATGCTGCGCGCCCGCTCGGCGCGTCCGACCGAGGTGGAGGACGATCCGCTGGAGTCGATGCCCGCGACGGCGGAGCCCCTGGAGCAGGTCCTCGACCGCCAGGTGCTCCGCACCGCCCTGGCCGAGCTCTCCGCCACCCATCGCGCGGTGCTGACCCAGGTCTACTTCCTGCACCGCCCGGTCCGGCACGCCGCCGAGGTCCTCAACGTCCCGGAAGGCACGGTCAAGTCCCGCACCCACAAGGCCCTGCGAGCCCTGCGCGAGGCGCTGGGCGACCGCCACACGGCGGCCCTCCGCACGCGCACGGTGGCACACGGATGCGCCCCGTCCGGTCCGATCCGACACCTCCCGTCAGGTCCGGTCCGACACCGCCCGGGTCAGTGCCCGGCGCCCGTACGGGTACCGGCCGGGCACTGAGCCGAGCGGAGCCCCGACCGCAGCCCAGTGGTCGCGTCCCCCGGACGTTCCTTCCCGACGGAGCGTGACCGGTGCTCACGCGTCCTTGGACCGGACGTGTCGGGCGACCTCGCGGCGGGAGCGGATCTGAAGCTTGGCGAGGATGCGCGAGACGTGGGTCTCCACCGTCCGGCGGGACAGCAGCAGTCGTCGGGCGATCTCGGGGTTCGTCAGGCCTTGCCCGACGAGCTCCGCGACACGCCTTTCCGTGTCGGTCAGCGCCTGCCGACCGTTCAGGGGCCTCTGCCGCGCACCCCGCACCCCGAGGTGGACACCGTAGGGCCGCAGCCGGGCGGCGGCCCGTCGTGCGTTCCACGCCGCGCCCAGCTCGGAATACACCTCCAGCGCCTCCCCCAGCGCGACCCGGGCCGCCGTCACCTCACCGCAGGCCGCCTGTACGACGGCGGCGTCCTCGAGGACGTTGCCCAGCGCCGGCCGGCGTCCGCGCGTGCGGTAGTACGACGCGGCGGCCAGCATCGGCGAAGGGTCGCCCGCCAGCATCCCGCCGCACCAGTCGAGGTCCGCCTGCCGGGCCGGGTACCGCTCGCCTTCCGCGGCTGCCCGGCACCCCTGGGTCGCGGTTCGCAGTGCGGCCAGGTCTCCGCACTCCCGCGCGGCCCTCACCAGCGTGGGCAGGCAGCTGATCGGATCGATCATCCGCTCCGCGGCGCCCGGCGACAGGCAGGGCGCGAGCAGTTCGACGACCCGCTCCGGGCGAGCGGCCTGCTCGGCGTCCAGTGCCCAGGCCCGCAGCACGACGGCGGACCCGACCAGCCGCTCGTCCCCCGTCGGCCGCTCACCGAGGGCCGCCAGATGCCGGGAGGCCTCCTGCCAGTCGTCGCGCTGCCCGGCGATCAGGGCCCGCACCGCGTGCGCTGCACCGGGCAGGCGCACCGCCTCGGGTTCCGCCCGCGCGGTTTCGAGGTCTGCGAGCTCTTCGAGGGCGCGGTCCCACCGGCCCAGGGTGTAGTTCAGTTCGGCGATCCGGGTACGCAGTGCGAGCGCGGCGACAGGCCACTGGGTCCGATCGGCCGATGCGAGCGCCGCCCGTACCGCTGCCTCGGCTTCGGTGAAGCGGTCCAGTTCCGTGAGTACGGCTGTACGGTCGCCCAGCACCGTCAGCCGCAGTTCGGCCAGTTCCTCGCTGCCGTCGGCCAGGGCGAGGATCCCGTCCATGCTGGTCAGCGCGTCGGCGAAGTCGTGGGTCAGGGCGCCCAGGGCCGAGCGCGTGTACAGGGCCTGGGCCGTGGTGAGAGGCTCGGCGAGCTGCCGCCCCTCGTCATGCGCCCGCTCGGCGGCCTGTTGCGTCTCCTGCCTGTTACCCCGTCCGACCAGCGCCGTCGATCGCAGGGCCGAGTTCCGGGCCCGCCACAACGGTGGGGCGGTTTCGATGCCGGCCAGGACAGCGGCGGCCTCCTCGCTCCGGTCGGCGCGCAACAACGTGGAGCCGAGGTACCACGCGGCCCGGCCGGCTCGCTCGGTGCCGCGGGCGACGATGTCCTTGGCCGTGCGCTCGGCCTGCTGGTCCCGGCCGAGTCGGTAGGCGACCGCGAGCACCTGGTCCTCGACGTCGGCACGACGCGGATCGTCGCTGTCGAGCCGGGCCAGGGCGTACTCCAGCAAGTGCGCCGCGCTGTGTGGGGAGCGGTCCGCGAGGGCTGCGGCGTTCGCCGCGATCCAGCCCGCTTCCCAGCCCTCCGCCTCCGCCAGCACCGGCAGAACCAGGGCGGCGACGTGCTCCACCGGTGCTCCGGCAGCGATCAGTGCCTTGGCGGCGTGCTGGTGCAGGGCCGCCCGCAGGGCGGTGGGCGTGGTCTCGTAGAGGGAGCGTTGGATCAGTCCGTGCCGGAAACGCAGTCGCGCGCCGTCTGCTTCCACCACGCGCGCGGCCAGCGCCTCGTCCACTGCGCCGGCCAGGGCGTTGGGGGAGGCGTCCACCACCGTCGCGAGATCGGTGACCGAGAAGTGCCGGCCCAGCACGGCCGCCGCGCGCAGCGTGGCGCGGGTCCGAGACGAGAGGAAGTCCAGCTGGTCCACGATCATCCGCGCCCACGACGTCACCGCCCGCGGCGGCATGTCCCCCCTCAGCTCCACGCCGTCGGTCACCGTCCGCACCGCTTCCGACCGTGCAAGGGCCGCCAGCAACTCGGCCGTGTACCGCGGGTTTCCGGCCGCCGACGCCAGCAGTCGCGTCAGCCGCGGCCCCGGTGCGCCACCCAGTTGCTCGGTCGCCATCTTCGCCGTCTCCGGCTCCGCCAGTCCGTCGAGCGTGACGACCACTCCGCCGGATGCCCGCACCGTGCGGAGCAGCCGGTCCAGCTCGGGCCGGACGGGCACCGGGCGGCAGGTCCCCACCAGCAGCAGGGGCAGCCGCGTCGTCGCCCGGCTCAGGTGCTCCCACAACAGCAGGCTCGCCTCGTCCGCCCAGTGCAGGTCCTCGACCGCCAGCACCAGCGGACCGGTGGCACACAACCTGTCCACCAGGACGCCCAGTTGATCGACCGCCGCGGCCACGGGATCTTCGGCGGGGACCTGCTGGTGTTCGGTGGGTGCGGGCCGATGTCCGGCGGACAGCCGGCCCGTCCCCACCGCCTGGACGAACGCCCGGAGCGGGAACCGCTGGGTCAGTTCCTCACACGCGCCCCTGAGCACCCGGCAACCGGCCGGCTCGGCGGTGGACAGACCTGTCGACACGAGCGCGGACTTGCCGATCCCGGGCTCGCCCTCGATCAGCAGAGCACGTCCGTACCCCGCGACGAGGCCGGCCAACGCCTCTTCCAGCAGCTTGAGTTCCGCGTCTCTGCCGTGGAACGAGAGCGTCGATTGCACCGCCATGCGCGGAGCATAGACAGCACCGGCGAGACGGAGGTTCCCCGGAAGTGAACTTTGCCGCTCCGCTTCCGCTTCACCACGTCCGTCTCGCCACTCTCCTCCTTGTTCGTCCGGGTTACCTCAGGATGCCAGATCGATCACACGTCCAGGGCGACCTGGATCACGGTCGGCGGTGCCTGACGGCCAATCAGGACTCCCCGGCCCGGCGGGCGCTGGGCCGCACGCTCGCCCCCGAGCACCACGCCCTCGCGCGGATCCCCGGACAGCACGAGGCCTGCGGTGCCCAGCTCCTTGACCCGGGTGAGGAGTTGCTCGGACATCGCACCGCGTGAGATGCCCGCGACCCGGCGGGCCACCACCATGTGCAGGCCGATCTCACGGGCCTGCGGCAGGAAGTCCAGTAGCGGGTTGAGCGGTGACGTCCGGCCGCCTGCGACCAGGTCGTAGTCGTCGACCACGATGTAGAACTCCGGGCCGGTCCACCAGTTGCGTTCGCGCAACTGGTCCATGGTCACGTCCCGTGGCGGCAGCCGCTCGGTGAGTTTGGCGACGACCTGCTCGACGTAGACCTGGGCCGCGCCCGCGTCGCCGATGTAGGCACCGACGTACTCCTCGTCCACCGCGCCCATCAGGGCTCGCCGGTAGTCGACGACGATGAACCGGGTCTCGAACGCCGAGCGGCGCGCCGCCAGCCCCTTCATCCAGCCGCGCAGGAAGGTGGACTTGCCGCTGCCTCCGTCGCCGAAGACGAGGAAGTGCGGGTCGGCGTCGGTGAGGTCCAGGCGCACCGGCGCGAGGTCGCTCTCGGCGATGCCGATGGGCACGCCCGGCGCCGTGTCGTCCTCGGGGATCTGGCTCGCCAGCCGGTCGGCGGTGAGCCGCTCGGGCAGCATCCGGATCGGCGGGGCCACGGGCCCGGACCAGGCGGCCGCCAGCTTGCCGATCGCCTCCTCCTGCGCTTCCGCGAGGCCCTCGGTGGTGTCCTTGCCGTCGAGGCGGGGCAGTGCGGCCTGGAACTGCATCCCGGGCGGCGCCATGCCGCGGCCGGGGACGGCGAGGCCGAAGGCGCGCGCCGCGCGGCGGTTGATCTCCGAGTCGCCGGGGTCGCCGAGACGCAGCTCCAGCCGCGCGGCGATGGAGTCGCGCAGCGCCATGCGGATGTCGCCCCAGCGGTTGGCCGCCAGCACCAGGTGGACGGCGACGCCGAGGCCGCGGCCCGCGATGTCCAGAAGAATCTCGTCGAGGCCCTCCATGTCGCCGCGTACCGCGCCCAGGTTGTCGATCACCAGGAAGACGTCGGCCGAGCGCATGCCCTTCGGCAGCCGGTCGGTGCTGCGCAGCCGCCGGAACTCGTCGGCGGAGTCGATGCCGAGGTGTCGGAAGATCCGCTCCCGCTCGGCGATCAGCTGGCGCACCTCGGCCAGCGCACGCCGCACGCGCGTCAGGTCGTGCCGGCCGGCCACCCCGCTGACGTGCGGGGCCCGTTCGAAGGGCTGGAGCGAACCGCCGCCGAAGTCCAGGCAGATGAACTGTGCCTCGGCCGGGGTGTGGGTGAGCATCGTCGAGAGCATCAGGGTGCGCAGGAACGTGCTCTTGCCGGTCTGCGGGGCGCCGACCACCGCGAGGTGACCGGCCTTGGCGAAGTCCGGCACCAGCGGCTGCTGGAGCTGCTGGAGCGGCACGTCCAGGACACCGACCGGCGCGCGCAGTGCGCCCTTGTGGGCCCACCAGTCGGCACTCATGCCCCGCTCCGGGTGGACCACGACCGGCCCGGTGAGGTCGTCCAGGGCGAGCGCGGCGGGCAGCGGGGGCAGCCACACCTGGTGGGCCAACTGGCCTGCCGTGCCGAGCCGTTCGACGATCACCTGCATCTCGCTCGGCCCCTCCAGCATGGGGCGTACGCGCTCGCGCTCCTCCTCCGGTTCCGCGTCGGGGTCGAGCGGCAGCCGCAGGTCGAAGGGCACGGGGTCGGTCGGCGGCGGTCCGGCGGCGAGGGCGCGCTGTTCCGCCGACATGTGGACCCCGGAGACATGGGCGACGCGGAAGCGCTCCAGGACGCTCTCGGCGAACTTCAGGTACGCGGAGCCGGGGATCGGCGGCAGTCGGTAGGCGTCCGGGGTGCCGATGACGACGCGGGACTCCGCCGCCGAGAAGGTCCGCAGACAGATCCGGTAGGAGAGGTTGGCCTCCAGGCCGCGCAGCCGCCCCTCCTCCAGTCGCTGGGTCGCCAGCAGCAGATGCATGCCCAGGGAGCGGCCGACCCGGCCGATCTGGACGAAGAGGTCGATGAAGTCCGGCCGGGTGGCGAGCAGTTCGCCGAACTCGTCCACGATGACCAGCAGATACGGCAGCGGTTCCAGCGGTTGCCCGTCCGGGCCGGTGGCCCCGGCGGCGCGCCGCAGCTGGTACTCGCGGACGTTGTCGACGTTTCCGGCGTCACGGAGCATCTTCTGCCGCCGCTGCTGTTCGCCGACGAGGGCGTCCTTGACCCGGTCGACGAGGGCGACCTCGTCCACCAGGTTGGTGATCAGGCCCGCCACGTGCGGGAGGTCGGTCACGCCCGCGAAGGTCGCGCCGCCCTTGAAGTCGACGAGGACCAGGCTGAGCAGTTCCGGCGAGTGGGTCATGGTCAGGCCGGTGACCAGGGTGCGCAGCAGTTCGCTCTTGCCGGATCCCGTGGCGCCGACGACCAGTCCGTGCGGGCCCATGCCGCCCTGTGCGGACTCCTTGAGGTCGAGTACGAGTTGCTGGCCGCCGCTGTCGAAGCCGATCGGCATGCGCAGCACCTCCTCGTCGTCCGCGGCGACCCACAGCGACTCGGGGCGGAAGTTCTCCAGGTCGGATATGCCGAGCATGCTGGGCAGCGACATGGTCTGGGCGAGTATCTCCTCACCCTCCATGGACAGGCGCAGCGGGGCCAGCGCCCGGGCGACGGCTTCACACAGCGGCAGATCCGCGCGCGCCGCGACGGCGTTGTCCACTGCGGCACGCGGGTCGGCGCGGCGACCCTCCAGGGTGACGGCGCCCTGTGCGTCGATACGTACCCGTACGTCGGCGCGGGTCGGCTCGTCGTTCTCCTGGTCCACCAGGCAGATGACGCTGACGGCGCTCTGCGGCCCGGCCGCGGCGAGGAGCTCGGCGGCGAGCGGGGACCGCGCCCAGGCCGCCCGCGGGAGGTAGCGGTCGAGGACGACGACCAGGCGGCGCCGGGTGTCCGCGCCGTCCCGGTCGGCCATGCCCAGCCGGCGCGTCGACTGCTGGGCCGCCGTCTCCAGGGCCTGCTGGACGTGGTCGGCGATGCCCTCGAATTCCTCCGCGACCAGGGACACCACACCGGCTTCCCCGGTGGCGTCCGGTTCATGGGTGTGCGGAAGCCACTTGGCCCAGTTCCAGTCCTCCCCGCCGGTCGCGATGGCGATGCCCACGTCGTCGGGGGCGTGCAGCACCGCGATCTGGCAGAGCAGGGCACGCACGGCCGCACGGGCCACCTTCGCCGGGCCGAGCACGCTGACCACGCCGGCCTTCGCCAGATCCAGCACGGCGGGCTGGTCGCCGACCGTGGACATCGATTCGACCAGCCGGTCCGCCGCCTCCTTGGCGCGCGGGTCGTACTCCACCGTCGGGTCGTTGCGGGTGGCCATCCGGATGGGAGTCGACAGCGGCGCACGGCCCGTTCCGACGGACAGCTTGAGGAAGTCGGCGTCCGTGACGCGGCGTTCCCACACCCGGCGTCGCTGGGTCGCTATCGCCCACAGCCGATGCGGTGACGGGAACTGCCAGACCGCCACGGTCCGCTGGTTCTGGGCCACCTGGCGGGCGGTCCGCCGCACCTCGACCAGATGGTCCAGGTAGCGGTCGCGGGCCCGGATCTTCTGCTTGCGGACCTGACCGCGCATCTGCATCCGTACGGCGACGGTGGCGCCGATGGACATCACCACGAACGCGATGCCCAGCAGCACCAGCATCTTGCGGCCGCCGGACATCAGGTAGGCGGCCATGCTGATACTCGACAGCACCGGCATCAGCAGCATCAGCCAACTGGCGTTGCTGTCCTTGCCCACCGGCTGCGGCGGTGCGGCGAGCACCACCGGGTCGGTGGGCAGTGCGGGCGGCACGACCCTGGCGGGCCGGTGGAAGATGAGCCGGGACATCAGGGCTCCTCGTGTGTCACACGGGCATGAGGCGCGGCGGCCCCGCCGGGGGCGGGACAGCGGTACGGCGCCGGGGCGCTCCCCGGCAGGGGCACGGGTCCGGTCACCGGGGACGGTACTTCGACAGACGCGGTACGACGACGGGCTCCCTCTGACCGCCGTTCAGACCGGCCAGGATGCTCTGCAGGCCCCCGGTGATGCCCGACAAGACCTCGGTGCGCCGCTCGTCCACGGTGTCGTACGCACTGTCGATCGCCTGCAGAACCAGCACGGCCAGCCCCTCCGGATCATCGGGATCGATCACCGACGGGTGGATACGCAGGTCCACCACCCGGCTCTCGCCCGACACGGTCGCCGTGACCATGCCGTCCGCACTGTGCCCCGTGGCCTCCAACGTCCGCAGATCCTGCTGGGCGTCGGTCATCGCGCCCCGCATACGCCGGGCACGCTCCGCGAACGCGGAGAAGTCGATCTGCTCTTCGTCGGGCATACGGCCGCCTTCCATGAGGGGTGGAGTCCGGGAGCGGGTGCTTCCACCTAGAGATACGGACGCGAGGCCCGAACGGGTCTCGTCGGCTTCTCACAGCCGCGGGCAGATGTTGTAGGTCCCCATCTGGCCGACCTGAAGCTTGACCTGGCCGAAGCTGCTCGCGACCACAGTGGCCAGCGCCATTCCCGCCGGGGAGTGGAGCTCGTTCTCCAGACTCAGGTGCACGTCGATGCCGTCGCGAGACTTCCCCTGTTCCGAAAGCGTGGCATCGATGTGGTCCGCCAGCCTCGTTCCCAGCTCGTGCGCGTACCGTTCGCCCGCCTCCTTGTCCCTGCCGAACTCGGCCACCAGTTCCTGGAGTTCGTCCGGGGACACCACGTTCTCCACCACCTGGAACACGTGCTTCTCGCGGCTTACCGGCTCGACCGGCTCGACCGGGTGCTGATGGGAGGGGCCGGCCGACGGAATAACGGAAACCTGCTGCGCCGACGTGGCCGGGCTTTCGGAGTCGCCCGCGTAGTGCTCGTTGGTGATCTCCTGGGAGTCGACCCTCCCTTCAGCGACGATCTTCCAGCCACGCTTGATGAAGCGGGAGTCGACGCCGCCCGCGAAGAGAACCTCGCCCTCGCCGGTGTCCTCGTAAATGACGTGCCACGCTTCGAGCGTCTTCTTGACGTCGATGCCGCCCGGCGCGTGGACCTCCCAGACGTATCCGCCGCTCATCCGCCGCGCAGCCGCCTCGATCGAACCGACGGCACTCACGAAGCCGAAGTGGCGACGAGCGTCCTTGCCCGCGTCGGCATATGCATGGATGTCCAGGGACCCACCCGGAGGTTTCAGGCCCTCCAGGCGAACCTTGTCAGGATCGTCGGTATCCACCACGTAGAACTGGCCTCCCCCGGACAGCGTCGGGGCCGGGATGATGTCAGCCAGGTACGTGGTAACGGCGGCGTTCCGCATCTGCCCCTCGTCGGTCACCGCGAGACGCATCGCGGAGGACCCGGCATCGTCGACCGCGGGCTCTGGTGCGGCCTGCGGCACCTCGGTCATGGCCTGGGGGACGACGGCGACGGGAGCCTGCGTCGGCGCCGGAGGGTCGGTGCGGGCCCTGTCGTGCCCAGCCCCCGCCAAGCCGCTCCGCCCGTCGACCACGGACCCGGCGGAGGTGTCGGTCGCCCGCGCGTCCGGCCTGGTCCCGGACGCGTCCGAGTCGGAATCGATGGCTTGAAGCGCCGGGGCCGCAGGGCTGTCGGATCCGCTGGGCATCTGCTCGAAGAACGCCGTCGCCCCTTGGCCCACGCCACTGTTCACGTAGCCGCCGGGGACCGGCTCGGCGTCACGCCAGTCACCCGTCGGCAGGGCCGAGCGCCCGGTCGGCGGCTCCGGGAGCAGGGCGGCGGCACTCGTGCCGGCAGCCGTCTCGTGACCGACGGCGTCGGTCCCGGTGTCCTGCCTCGCGGCGGGCCGGCGAGGGTCGAGCAGCGGAAGAACGCGCTCGGCCTCCCGGACGATGTCCCGCACCTGCGTACGATCCTCGTCGCTGAGGGCGCCCTGGTGGGGCGGCCTCACCCGCGTGGCGCCCTTGATGTCGCCCACGAGCTCCCGCAGCATCCGGTACATGTCGACCGACACCGGATGTCCCAGTGCGAACCACCCAAGCGTCTGGGCGATGGCCACGGCCTTGAACAGGGTGAGTGGTATCCGAGTGTCACCATCGGGCATTCGCATGTGATGCCTGCTCGCCACCTCCAAGAGGGGAGCGAAGGCACGTACCACGGGATGTCCTGTGACCTGCCCGACGAGACTTTGCAACTGGTCAAACGGCAGCGGTTCCGGGAACCTCGAGGACCAGTCGTGGGCGGCCTGCGCCACGGACGCCCATTCCGCGACGGCCCGGACGATCTCCTCGTCGTTCATGTGCCGGCGACCGAAGCCGAAGTGCCGGAACTCCGTCACTGCCAGGTCGCCGTCCAGCACCGGGAAGTACTTCATGTCCGTGGACCGCTCATGGAGATCCTCCGCGACCACCTCCTCCACGGGCATCCGGCGTCTCGGATCTGTCTCCGGAAGTTGCCGGATGGCCTCCCTGAACCGGGCGTACACCGAGTGGTCGGCGGGCGGCAGCCCGCTGAGCACGACGGCCAGGTGAAATTCGTCGGCGCTCCCGCCTTCCTTGCCCGTCACTCGCTCGTATTCCGCGAGCACCGAGGTCAGGGCGGTGTCGAAGACATCTCGGATGGCGTGGCGATCCTGGTTGAGGAATTCCAGCGTCTCGGGCCGCAGCGCCTCCCTGATCCCCGGCCTGCGGGCCGTACCGGCGAAATACGTCCTGGACGCCGCCATCAACGCGTTCTTGGTGAGAATCTCACGCGGGAACGACTTCTCCACCGCTTGGGCACCGACATGGGCGAACAAGTGCCAGCCGTATCCCCACACCTCGTCGATGTCCGGAATCATCGACAGGAACGGAATGTGATCCCGCGTCACATCGGTCACGCCGACTTTCCCGCGTACGAACCGTGCGGCGACTTCCCGTCCGAAGTCCCGTCCCCCGGTGACGTACTGGTGCAACGATTGGTAGGTGAGCCGCCGGAGAGCAAAATCGCGGTACCGCCTGAGGGCATCGGTCGCACCGCCCAGGCTGAGCTGGGTATAGGCCGGGGCGTTCCGACCATCGGCATTGGGCAGAACGTCGAACTTCCGGCCTTCCTCGTTGACGGTCCACCTCAGCGGTTGCAGCAGCCTCCTCAGGCTTATCGCACGCCCTCTGTCATCGGTCCTGCGCAGCGCCTCACGGCCCGCCGCCAGCGCCGCCATTCCGTCGCGCACACTCTGGCGCACACCCTCTTCCCGGGGATGCAGGGCCATGGGATCGACCACGAACTCCGCGATGCGGAACTTCTGTGTCTCGTACCGCGGCTTGCCGTCCACCCCCGGTCCGTGTCCGCCATACCACCGGCCGTCGGGACGCTTGTGGAAGGTCTTGGTGGCCACGACCACCTTGATGCCCGGCCCCTCGGCCAGTTCCTCACCGTTTTCCGGGAGGCTCCCCGCTCCGGGTTTCAGCTCCAGGATGTGGTGGTCCTCGACCTCCAGGCCAACGGCGTTCGTGTACTTGTCGGGGACCGCGGTGGTGGGACGCCAGTCGCCCTTTGGCAGGGCCGAGGCCCCAGTCGACGTTTCGGCGGTGGCGCCAGTGCTGTCGGGGGCCCGCGACGCCCGACGGTTCAGGGTCTCGGGGTCGGCGTCACTGGCGTCGTAGTGGTTTTGGCTGTTGTAGTGGATCTCGATCCGGTGGCCATCAGCCGGGCCATGAGTCTGCGGCCGGCCGAAACGGGGCCTGATGACATGGGCCTCGACACCGAACGCCTGGGCGAGGAGCGGGAGGAAGGCCTCGCCCTCCGGTCGCCCCCAACTCCGCTGCCAGTCGGTGGCGGCGTCTTGCAGGATGAGCTGCTCGATCGCGTCCAGCGGAGCGGTGCTTTGGATGTAGACGGCGGCCAGCTGCGCCCGCAGTCCGTCGTCCGTGAGGTCGTCCAGGCGCGGCGGAGCTCCGTCCGCGGGCGCGTCGGCCCGCAGATGCTCCGGTGCCAGGGCTCCGAGGACCGCGGCACGGTCCGTCACTCCGTGGTAGGCGAGGCGCTCGCGCAGGTCGTCGCGGTCCATGCCGGTCAGGACAGTGAGGTAAGGGGCGTGCTCGGCCTTCCGGAAACCACTGAGGATCTGCGGGTCCAGTCGGCCCTGGTGAGCCCTGAGATGCTCCTCCACGACGTCGAGCATGGCCTTGACGGCGATCCCGATCGCGGTCCCGGACGGCCCTTGCGGGAGGCGGCTGTAATGGGAGTAGACCCGCTGGTTCTCCCTCAGTGCGGCCCGGACTGCCTGCACGTCCCCCATGAAGCGGTAAACCTCGGGATGCGTTCTTTCCAGAGCAGGCAGACGGCTGCGAATGTACTGCGGGTCGCTGCCCAGGAACGAGTACAGCAGGCACAGGCCGGTGGCGGGCACCATCACCCGGCGACCCGGCACGTATGCGGCCACGCTGTCCGCCGAAGCGTTCGATGACGCGTCTTCCTGCGGCCCGTCTTCTTCGGGGATGGTGTCCAGGGCGGGGTGCCGCGTCAAGGCCGACCTACGCGCGGTGGCGGCCTTCTTCGGTCGCTCTTCCGCTCGCTTACCCTGCTTCTTTGCCGACTTTGCCGGCAGCTCCGGTGCCTGTTCGGCAAGTTTCTCCGTCTCGCCGGCCCCGCTCTTCGGCTTCCCGGTCGTGTCGGACTCGGCGTCCCCCGACTTCGACGCCCTCGACCCGGCATCCTCAGCCTTCGAGGCCGACGGGTCGTCGACGCTCCTGCCGGCGCTGGTCTCGGCGCTGTTCCCGGCGCCGCCTCCGTCGGTCTGTGTCGCCCCGGTGGCCTCTTCCCCCGGTGGCGCCTCGGTCGTACGGATCAGGCCGTCGCCGGTGACATACCGGGTGCCCTTCGGTCCTTGTACGACAAGCACGAACACGACGCGCACCCGATAGCCCGGCATGCCCCGGCCCTCGGCGTCCTCCGACGCCGTGCCGAATCGCAGCAGCTCACGGCGTTGGCTCGACACCGTGGAGATCTGGCCGAGAGCGGCGTGTTCACCGGCGAGCGGCACCGACGCCCCGCCGCGCTTGCCGGCGCCACCGGAGTACTCGAACGTGAGGCCGGTGGCGATGACGGTGTCCGCCTGCGACTGGAACCCGTCCGTGGCCACCTCGAACCGGTGGATCGCGGCGTCCTTGGAGGTCGTCTCGACCCGCGGCGCGTACAGCTTCACCGACACAGAGGTGCTGTCGCTGCCCCGATCGCCCAGGTACGGTGCCGTGGCGGCGGGGTCGAGCAGCTTCAGTTTGCCACTCTGGACCAGGGTCGTCAGGCGGATGAACATGCCCTCGGCGGTCTGGGTGGTGCGCGGGTCCAGGGACTGGCGCAGCTTCGGGTCCACTGCCCGCAGTGCCTTGCCCAACCGGTCGATGCCCGCGAAGTCGTATATCTGGAAGGGCCGGGACGGCACCCAGTTGTCCTTCGACAGCAACTCTCGTAGGCCGCGCGGTACTTCCATGTCGAGGACGACGTCCCCGGGGGCCTCCGACGGTGCCGGTGCGATCCGCGGATCCGACGAGAACAGGTGGGGGCCCTGCGTGAGCGGGGTGCTGTCGCCCGTCGTCTCCGACAAGTTGAACCGCAGGGTCACGTCCGCCAGTTCATGGCGGGTGTGCTCGGTCGACGGCAGCAGGCCGAGCACGTCGGCCGCCCAGTCCGAGACGGTGGCGAGGCCGCTGCCGATCGCGGCGATCAGCTTGTCGATCGACGCGCTGTCGAGCGACGACCACGAACGGACCGTCGCTTCAAGCTCGTACGGTACGTCGCGGTACGCGACGGTTTTCTTGGCCGCCTGTTTCCAGGATCGCAGGTCACGGCTGGAGAGCTGCGCGTCCTCCCACGTGGTGTGGCGGGCCGCGCTCGCCGTCGGACCGAAGCGATGTACGCCGTGCTGTCCGGTCGGGGAGAAGGTCAGCTCGTGGCTGTTTCCCGTGCTGCGTGTGACGCGGGTGGCTTTGGGCACTCCGAGAGCCGTGCCGTCGCCGTGCGAGTGACTGAACATGCTGTCCAGCGCCGAGCTCTCGTCGACGAGTCTGCCGCGCACCTTGGTGAGGCCGACGGTGCGGGCGGGCCGGGCGACCAGGGACACCTCCACGAACCGGTACACCCACCCGAACGTCTTGTAGGAGCGGTCCCAGAAGTGGAAGGCGGTGTGTCCCCTCGGTCCCGCGTTGGGCAGCGTGCGAGCTCCCAGAGACGTGCCGCGCTCGTTGATCCACGCCGGCAGGGCGGGCAGGTAGGCTGCCCAGCCCGGCTTGGTCGTGCCGGGGACCGTGCGCTCCACGAGGTCCTGTATCAGCTTGGTGAACGCCTTCCGGCCGCGCCGGAATTCGACGTGGGTGACGTCTCCGTCACCGATCTGACCACCGCTGGCGACGTACCAGGACGGAAGCGGGTGTTCGGCCTTGCCGGCGTCGGCCGGTGCACGCCCCGCCGCGTGCGCCAGTGCGGCGAGTTCGGGGGCGTTCTGCAGGTCGTCGTCGACGAGCGAGAACACCACCTTGTCGTCCGGCTCGAGGACCTTGGTGATGCTCAGGCCGGGGCTGGAGTCGAAGGTACCGAGCGCGGCGTTGCGGCGGCCTCGCGTCACCGTGACGACCTGATGCGACCTCGCCTCGAAACGGTAGGGGGTGACGCTGTCGTCCGTTATGGCGCGGAAGACACCGGTGGAGTCGTTGGCGGTGACGTTCTGACCGTTGGTTCGCGAGTAGGTGAAGCTCCCGGTCGGCGTGAAGGCGCTGTCCTGCGAGCCGTACTGGCCGGCCACCGAGAAGACGACCTCATGGGACGAGGACTCGCCGGAGGTGAACGCCGCAGCGTCGACCGACAGGAGCCATCGTTCGAAGGTCACCGGCTCGCCCGCGGGCAGCAGTTCCACGTGCGTGAGATAGCCCTGGACCTCGACGAGGTAGTCCGTACCGGCCACCGCACCCGTGGTGTCGGCACCCGTGATCACGTATGAGTCACGGTAGACGCGCGAGGCGTTGGCGACCACGTGCTGCGGCGAGAAGGCTGCGTCGAAGACCTCACGGGCCACCGACCCCTCGCGGGCCGCCGGTTCACCGAACGCCGTACGCCACGCCGAGCGCGCCGCCCCCTGCGCCTGATCGCCCAGCCAGGAGCCGGCCCCCAGGATCAGGTCCGCCAGCAGGCCGCGCCGAGCCGGCGCGGTGGCAACGGTGCCGGAGTCCGTACTGCCGTCGCTGTCCTCGCCGTTCCCCGCCCCCGTACCCGTCACCGTGTCCGTGTCGCTCTCGGTGTCGGACTCGTCGTCGCTGGAGGTCTCGCCATGGTCCTGGACCGCCAGATCGATGTCCCCGGGGAAGGCGCCCGGTATCGGCGCACGTGCCTGCACCGCCAGTTCCTCCTGGCGGGCGGCCTCCTCGTCGAGCTCGTCCATCATCTGCGGGACGAGGGCGCGAAGGTCCGCGCTGCCCGGCGCCTGTTCGAAGACGGCGGACTCCGGCGGTCGCAGCACACCTTTGTGATAGGTGGGGCCGTCGCCCGGCATATCCAGTTTCTTTGTGTCGTCGTCCTGCAGGTCACGCACGACGGCCGGCCGCGGCCGCGGCCCGGTGTACGGCGCCTGCAAGGTGCGGTCGGTGGGCACGACGAGCCACACCGAGCCGTCAGCCGGTTCGAGGGCGTGCCTCTCGCCGTCCTCGCTGATCATCCCCCCGTGGGTGACGGGCACGGAGAACAGCTGCGAGCCGCTGGCGGAGCTGAGGATGTAGTGCTCGTGCCCCGTCGCCGCGCTGGAGTCGGCGGACTCGGTTGTGGCCTTGCCGTACACGAAGCGCGCGCCCACTTCGTGCAGCGGCTGGACGTCGCCCGCGCTGAGCGGGTTGGTGACAGAGCCTCCGGCACCGACGTTCCAGCGGAAGGGCGTCCGCTGGAACTGTTCGTTGCCGGCGGTCGCGGAACCGTCGTAGTTCAGCGTCCGCACGCCGGCCAGATCGCGCTCATGGATCACCCCGTCGTTGTCGGAGGGGCCGGTGTAGCGGCGCTTGGTGTTCAACCAGAACGTCGCACGGCGCACACCGTTCGATGTCGGCACCTGCAGAGTGATCGAGGCGCCGGCGGCTTGCGCGGACGCGTTCTCGCCCTGCTCGTCCCGTCGCACCTGGGCCATCTCGTCCAGGGCCCCGATCAGGCTGTAGCCGGACCGGAACTTGTCCATGTCCTGCTGGTTGACGAGCTTCGTGCGGCGTATCGCCTCCTCGGTGGCGCGGTCCCACAGACTGGGCTGCGGCCGGTCCGACGGCAGATAGCCGTTGGCCCGGAACCAGCCCTCCGCCGCGTCGAGGATCGGTTCGGTACCGCTCGCCCGGGTCGGTGTCGTCTGGGCGCCCATGTTGGTGAGGTGGAGCACTTCAGGCGGCAGATACCGCGCCTGCGTCGGCTTCTTGCCCAGGGTGTGCACCGACGGGACCCGCATGTTCAGGGAGTACGGCTCGCCCCTGCCGAGCCGGGAGTCGGGGGCGGGGCGCACCGGGGCGCCGTCGGGTCGGACGAGTTCGACGTGGAGTGTCAGCTCGGGGCTGACAAGCGGCAGCGGGTCCGCGATGCGCAGGGTGCGCGCCAGATATGCGCTGCCTCCCGCTGTCAGGGTTTGGGCGTACTGCTGCGAGGCACCGGCCTGCCCGCTGACCGAACCCCCCAGCGGTTGCACACCGGTCACGGGATCAGGGCCGCCGGACGACAGGCCGAACCGTACCGGCAGCGTGATCCCCGCTCCCTTGGCGACCTGTGCGGTGCCCTGCATGCGTACGAAACGCAGGGAACGGTGTTCCATCACCGACGACGCGGTGATGGGTCCCGTCACTGTCTGTCCGCCGGTCAGCCTGCCGGAGATCCTCAGATAGCCGATCACGGCTCCCGATGCCGAGATCAGCACCGGCGAACTCACCGTACCGTTCTGCATCCGGTTCAGCGTGGAGCGCCGACTGCCTTCCTTCACGAACTGGAACAGCGCGTCCACGGACTTCTCCGCCACCGAACTCAGGTGGTCGGGATACGCCTCCAGCAGATCGGCGAACAGCGTGTCGTGGTCCACCATCGACTCCGCCGCGAGCATGCCGGGGAGGATCTCCTGCACCTGGTCGATGGGCGCCGGCTCGGACTTGAGCCGCTCTTCTTCCTTCTTCTGCTTCTCCTCCTCCGTCTCAGCGTTCTGCTGGTCGTTCTTCCCCTCCAGCTTCTTGTCCTCCTGCTTGTCCTCCGGCGCCTTCGCCAGGTAGGAGGGGAACCACACGGTGAGCGGCGTCGTACCCGCCGGATCCCCGGGCGGCCCAGGCGTCGGGCCGAGGTCCTGCCAGGCCGGCTGCCCGATGTTGGCGAGGATGTCGCGCGACGAGCCCGTGTTCCGGCGCAGCTGGTACACCATGGCGAAGTCGTACGGCACCGAGCTGCCCTTGCTGCGCAGCAGGACCATCGACTGGACCGTGCGACCGATCGTCACCGAGGTGGTGAGCTGGTTCAGGGTCAGGTCGATCCGCGGAGAGAAGGTGATGCCGTTCAGCGCCCCGTGCTTGACCGTCCAGGGCTGGGTGTAATTGAGGTGCACCTTACGCAGGTTGCCGGATCCCGCCGTACGGGCAACCTCGTGGATGTCGGACGTCCACCGCTGAATTCCGACGGGCGGACCGTCGGGCATGGGTTCCATCTGCTCGGGCGCGGGACCGATGCGCAAGAGCGTCCGCCTCAGCGACACCGGGTAACGCTGCCCCCGATACTCGACGTTGAGGGGGAGACCGGCCTCACTGGACACCGCCGACCGCTCCTCGGTCAGCCAGCGCGCCGTCAGCGTTTCGCGCACGGCCTTACGGAAGTCGGCGTCCTCGCCCTTGCCGTCCTCACCCTTCTCGATCGCCTGCTCCTGCAGCCACTCCACGACGTGGTCGGGGACCGGCGTGATGTTGGTGAGGTCCTGTGCGCCGTCGCGGCGCGAGCCGAACGTTTTCACGACATCCGAGGGACGGTCGCCGTCGACCTCCTGCGGCTCGGCACCACCCTTCTTCGGCACCAGAGCCTGTGGAGCCTCGGCCGCCGAAGACATGGCGTTCTGGAACTCCGCCTTCACCGGCCCGGCGGGAACCCAGCCACCCGACGGCAGCGAGGCCGGCAAGTCTGCCGACGGCTCCGCAACAGCCGACGCCTGCTGCGCGCTCGCGGCCGGGCTTTCGGAGTCGCCCGCGTAGTGCTCGTTGGTGATCTCCTGGGAGTCGACCCTCCCTTCAGCGACGATCTTCCAGCCACGCTTGATGAAGCGGGAGTCGACGCCGCCCGCGAAGAGAACCTCGCCCTCGCCGGTGTCCTCGTAAATGACGTGCCACGCTTCGAGCGTCTTCCTGACGTCGATGCCGCCCGGCGCGTGGACCTCCCAGACGTATCCGCCGCTCATCCGCCGCGCAGCCGCCTCTTTCGAACCGACGGCACTCACGAAGCCGAAGTGGCGACGAGCGTCCTTGCCCGCGTCGGCATATGCATGGATGTCCAGGGACCCACCCGGAGGTTTCAGGCCCTCCAGGCGAACCTTGCCAGGATCGTCGGTATCCACCACGTAGAACTGGCCTCCCCCGGACAGCGTCGGGGCCGGGAAGATGTCAGCCAGGTACGTGGTAACGGCGGCGTTCCGCATCTGCCCCTCGTCGGTCACCGCGAGACGCATCGCGGAGGACCCGGAGATGTGCGCGTCCTCGACCGTGCGCCGGTAGGGCAGCGCGGGTTCGCTCGCCGCCTCCGGACCGGTGACCGGCGCGGTGGGCTCCGGCTCCGGCTCCGCGGAGGACACCGGGCCCAAGTCCTCATGGGAACCGTGCTCGTCGAACCGCAGCAGCCGCACAGTACCGTCGCCCCCGGCCAGCAGCAGATCCACCGGCGCGTCCAGCTCGTACACCAGATCCGAGACCAAGCCGACCGGATCGGACCCCAACGACCCCACGTCGGCCCGCAGCACCAGCCGGAAACCGCCGACCTGCTCCCCCGTCAAGGACGGAATCAACGCCTGGGCGAGATCCTCTCCACTGCGCAGCAGGCCGCCGTCAACCAGGTCCGACACCAGGAAGTCCAGCGGTTTACGCCCATCGGACGAAGGCCGGTACTCCAGAGCGTCCCAGGAGACCTCGGCAACCGAGGCATCGGCCTCCGGGCCATCGTCGGAGTCGGAGCTGGAGCTGGGTCCGCTCTCGTTCGACGGCAGCGGCAGGACGAGGTCGCGCAGAACGTCGGGATGGAGCGGCCGACCCTCGGCGGAGGCGCGTCCGGCGGCCAGGCTCAGTACGCGGAGGTGGTCATCGCTCACCTCGTCCACCGATGCGAGCCCGAAGACCGCCCGCGCGTATTCGACGACCGACGCATGGACGGTGGCACGGGGGTAACGCTCCTCGGCCACCTGGCCCAGCGAACGAACCGCCGCCAGTTTCTCCAGGTCCGTGTTGTCCTCGCCGGTGGCTTCGGAGCCGAGCAGTGCCCGCGCCGTCCGCACCGCAGCGATGACCTGTCGGCGACGCTCGTCCGCGGAGCCAGTGGTGATCCCCATCGCCGCGGCCAGTCGGTCCGCCTGCCCGGTCACCAGCGATTCGTCGGGCTGGCTGAAACCGTCCCAGCGCGACGCGCGGACCTGCTGATCGAACCGTGCCATGCCCTCCTTGAGGCGTTCGGCGATCTCCGCCACCGTGTATCCGCCGAGGAAGAGGAAGCGGGAGTCCATCAGCACGGCCGGACGGAATCCCTGTTCCAGCAGGAACTTCTGCATCAGGGTGTGGACGTTGAGCCGGCTGTTCGCATCCGTGAACGCCTGCAGGATCTGCAGGGCCCTCGTCACCCGGGCGATGGCCCGAAGCTTCTCCTCGGGCCCGGCGGCCACCGCCACCTCGTCGTAGTAGCGGTCCAGCGCGGCATCCACGAGCAAGGGTGCTTCGTTCGCGCCGTAGTTGAGGGTGAGCTGGGGGCCGCGGTGATCGATGTAGAGGACCGTCAGCGGCCTGGCGGCCGGCGCCGACCCCTCATTCACACCGAACATCAGGCGGCGGCCCAGCAGCACATCGTCGACCATGTCGGAAGCCATGCGAGCAGTACCCGTACCACGCATCGTGGTGCGGTGGCCGCTCTGCGACCACGCGGTGGCCACGTTCCACCCGGCCTCCGGCACGAGGTGGCGGGTGGCCATGTTGTGCAGTTCCTCATACGCGGCGGCGTCGATGCGCGACCAGTCACGTCCGATCCGTCCACCGTCCAGGACCTCCTGGTACAGCTCGGTCATGCTCTGCCGGTAGCCCGGGTACGCGCTCTTGTCCAGGTGGCCACCGACGTCTCCCGGCGAGTTCCGGAACGCCTCGGCGTGCACGTTGGGGTCGATGAACAGCCGCCACCACGAGGCTTCCGGCAGCAACTGGGACAGCCGCGGCGCGGCGGAGGAGTAGGGCCCGGGCGTACTGCCCGTGTAGAACTCGTAAACCCGCTCGTCGGGGAACCGCCCGCCGACCGCGACATTCTCCCGCAACTCCGCTTCGGACAGCGGCGCCAGACGGTGGTAACGGGTCCATGAGTCCTCGTAGTCGAAGCCCAGAGCACGGCGCTCCGGATGCGCTTCCTCGTTGGCCCATGCCTCGGCCGCCTGGAGGAGTTCATGGAACGTGTGGTCACGAATGACGAGCATCCCACCGGTGAGCGCCAACCTCAGCCATCGCAGGTCGAGGCCCGCACCCCACTGTTCATTGGCCGCCTGCGCGGCGTTGAGCAGGCTGTACATGGTGCCGGAGATGCCAGTCATGAGCAGGCCACCGGTGCGCTGGCCGGCCACGTGCGGGGAATCCATGAACGTCAGCGGCTGGCCGTCCTCGGCCACCCCTGGAGAGGGGCGGTGGCTGATGCCGAACATTTCCTCGCCCGGCCTCCACGTCGCGCCGTTCGAGGTGAACGCCGCCTCGGCGGGGCTGAGCGGCGGACGGATCTCCTGCCGGGCACTCCGTGGGAGGCGACCGTCGGACGGAGCACCACGCCAACGCCGTGCTTCGCTGATCGCGGGCGGGTGGGTGGTCGGCGTCCCCAGCAGCTCATGGAAGACATAGCGGCGCAACGCGTTCCACACCAGGGTGGAACGCTCTCGGAGGTTGCCGCTCTGCACGACCCGTTCCAACGCCTCCGGATCGATACCGACGGCACCAGGCACGAAGTTCTGGTGGGTGCCGAGCCTGCCCCGGAGTACTGGGGGCGTCTTCTCCCACGTGATACGGGCGAATCGAGCCATCTGTTCGACGACTTGGGGATGCTGGGAAAGGTAGTCACCGAGCTTGCGCTCGTACACCTCCGCCTCGTGCTGGTAGCGCAGCCGCCGCAGGTCCTCGGGCCTCACCCGCGTGCCGTCCCGCACCACCGGCGTCATCGGAATCGTCGACGACGCGTCGTCCTGCGGCCCGTCCTCTTCCGGGATGGTGTCCAGGGCGGGGTGCCACGTCAAGGCCGACCTACGCGCCGTCCGACGCGCGGTGGCGGCGGCCTTCGCCGTCGGCTCCGGGCCGTCGCCGCCGTCTTCCTGCGGCTCCTCGTCTCCCTGCTCCGGCTCCGGGAGGCGCGAAGCCTCGGACGCCGGGCCGGTGGCGTTCTGGAACTTCTTCTTCACCGGCCCTGCGGGAACCCAGCCACCCGACGGCGGCAGGGCCGACGGCTCGTCCGACGGCTCCGCGAGCGAGGGGTCATCCCCGGAGTGCTGCGTCCGCACAGCTCCGGCATCCGTCAGCCCCTGACGGGTGTCGGCGGCGTCCATGCCGGCAGCCGCCTCGTGACCGACCGTGCCGGTCCCGGTGTCCGCCGTCGCGCCGGTCCCGGAGGACACCGCCGTTTTCGGTGCCTGGGGCGGCGGTGTGGCCGCTCGGATAGCGGGAGTAGGGAGCTGCGGCAGGGCAAGCTTGGCCCGGGGCGCCAGCAGGCCGCCGAGTTCGTCTTCGAGGCCGTCGGCCAGCTTGCCGGTGGCCGTGTCGACCGGGAGCCCGCCGTACAGACCAGCCGGGACCTTGATGCGGATGACGCCGTGCGGGCCGTGGACGACGGCCGTGACGCCGAAGCGGTACTGGCGGTAGGGGCGCTGGGCCTCCTTGTTGCGCTCGTCCGTTTCGCCCATCGCGGCGGACCGCTTGAAGCTGTTCAGCCAGTTCTTGACGGTGATGGGCAACCGGTCGAACATCTTGTGCTCGCCGATCGAACCGCCCATCTCCGGCCCGAGCGTGATGTCCCAGCCGCTCTCCCGCTCCGTCTCGGACTTGGGCTCCTCGTTGCGCTGCTCGTACGTCCGCTGCTTGAGCAGGGTGCCTTCCACCGGGCCGAGGATCTCGGCGCTGTCCAGTTCGAGGCCCACCGTGACCTGGTCGCTGCCCACCGGGACCTGGTAGGTGTGCTTCAGCAGCTCCGCGATGTGCGAGCGGAGCATGTTGCCGCTGGTGAAGTGGTTGTAGCGCAGTCCGGCCCGGGTGGTGAAGTTCAGTCCGCCGATCCGCGGCGGGGCATTCACGTCGAGTTCCGGGGCGGTGCGCTGGCGCAGCGCGGTCAGACCGGCCCAGCGCTCGATCGAGGCGGCGGCCGGTACCGCCCAGGGGTGCAGCCCCTCCACGAGTGCCTTCGGCAGCTGGGGACGCGTGGGGGCGTCCGGCTTCGTGGCCGTCTGCTGCGGCCGGTTCCGCTTCTGGAGCTTGTTCGGCTTCCGCGGTGGCGCCGGCTCCCAGGCGACCGCCGTCTCACGTACCCGGGTGAGATCGATGGCCTGCGGCGGCTCATGGGTCTCGACGGTCATGTGCCGGGGCACCAGCAGGCGCGCCTTCCCGCCCTCCACGAGCGGGCTGTTCCCCTCGGTGCCGTCACCCGCGTCGTACCACTGGAAGACGCCCCGGTCCCGGGACGGCTCCCCGGAGTACAGCCTGGCGATCTTGTCGACGGCCCGCGCAGGCACGCTGAGGATCTCGGGCGGCTCGGTCGTCGTGCCCATCTCGACCTGGAACGTGATGTCGTGGTTGAACTCCTCCGACGTGTCCTTGGGGTTGGCCCGGTAGATCTTGACCGTCTTGTCGGTGCTTTCCTCGGTCCTCCCGCGGGAGCTGCGGTAACCGGCGCCGCCCTCCACACCGCCGTGCCGGCCGCCACCCTCCACGCGAGCGCGGGCGTCCAGTCCGCCGCCGTACTCCAGTCCGTGGGTCTCGCTCTCGGCCTTCTCGTGCTCCGCTTCGCCGCGCAGGGTGAGCTTGACGTCGTCGCGCGGTCGCTGGTCGGTCGCGGGGCCCAGCCGGGTCGCGTTGACCTTCACCCACAGATAGCGGGTGGAGCCCAGGGCGCCGGGGATCGGCAGCCAGCGGCTGACGCCCTGGTTGGTCGTCAGGGCGGGCATCTCGGTCTCCAGCGCTTCGGAGGAGAACGAGGCGGTCAGTGTGCGGTTCAGGAGGTTGGGACGCGGTGCGGCACCGGCCACCTTCTCGGTGGTGACCACACCTTGGTCCCGCAGCCGCTGGAAGATCGCCTCCAGCACGCCGTCGGCCCGCAGCACCTCCGGATGCCCGACGCCCGCGATCAGGTCCGGGGACACGTACGTCCGGGTGAGCTTCGGGTCCTCGTCGGCGGGCGGGGTGACGACAATGTCCGGGATCGGAGTCCGTGCCGGGTCCTCGGCAGTGTCGCCGGTCCGCTCCGGCTGGACCTGCGCCCCGGACTCCGACGCCGCATCCGCCGCCGCGTCAGAACCGAGCTCCGACTCCGGCTCCGCACCGGACTGCGAACCGGCTTCCGCCTTCGGCCGGGCCTCCGGCTCCGACGCCGGCCCGGCCTCGGACTGCGAGGCGGATTCGGACTGCGCGTCGGGTTCGGGCGTCGGCGGCATCACGTCGGCGAGCCGGCGTTGGGGGACGAGGAGGTCGAGGCCCCGCTCCACGCTCACGTACCGCGTGGTCTCGATGAGTTCCTTGCCCCGCCACCGTACGTAGGTGAGCTCGAAGACCGGGTTGGTGCGTATCGTGTGGACATCGCCGCCGTAGGTCGCCCGGGTGATGTCGATCCGGCCGGCCTTGTCGGCCTCGCCGTGGCCCCACCTGGCGGCGGCCTCGCCGTAGCCGAGGACGGTGGCACGGCCGCCGATGCCGCCGTGGTGGTGGCCCTCCTCGCTGTCGGCGCCGAACCGGAACTGGGGCCCGCCCGAACCGCTGAGGCCCAGCTCCAGTTCCCTGCTCTTCTCCTTCTCGTACGCGGCGGCGGCCTGGAGGTAGTGCTCGACCTCGACCTCGCTGCTGGGACCCAGGTCCTCAGGGGCGTCGGTGAGGAGCTTGACCCGGAACGCCTCCTTGTACTTGCCGGTCTTCGGCAGTTCGGTCTCGTGTCCGTGCGCCGCGGTCATCCCACCGAAGCCGGAGCCCAGGTTCACCGGATGCGCCAGGTCCAGGATCTCCTCCGGCCACTGGGAGGGGTCGCCCAGCCAGCTGTCCGGCAGCTCGTGCTCCCGGGCGTACATCCGGGCGGCGAGCTGGGCGAGTTCGGGCATCATCAGGAAGCCCGGGTAGATGCCCTGGGTGCCGGTGGCGAAGTCCAGCGGCCGGTCGGCCTGCGGGCGGTTCTTGCTGATCCTGGCCTTGCCCGCGGTCTCCGCCTGCCTCGGAGTGACGGGCTGCTTGGGTGCGTGTTCCAGCGGGGTCACCACCCGGCCGACGACCGGGACCCGGCCGCTGAGGTAGGACGGCTCGCCCGACGCGGGGGTGACCGCCCACTCGTACATCATCCAGTAGCGGTCCTCGTGGACCTCGCCGGCCGTCTCCGTCCGCCGGTAGTTCTTCGCCAGACCGCTGAACTTCTGGGCCTTCTTCCGGGAGCCACCGAACAACCCCTTGAACGCGCCGAGCGCGAGCCGGAAGGACGGGGTGGTGAAGTGCAGCTCGCCGAGGCGGAACTCGTGCTCCGGTACGGCCACTCGGAAACCGCCGCCGAAGCCGAACTTGCCGGTGGTCCCGCGGCTGCGCTCCCCCGACACCGTGGCGCCGCGGACGGCCCGGGCGTTGACCTTCATCTTGTACGTCTGCTCGACCGGATCCTTCGCCGGGTCGGCAGGGCCGGCCAGCGGGTTGGGACCGTTGATGCGGTCACCCCACCGCAGCCTCGCGGAGACGTTGTAGCGCAGGCCACCCAGCTCGATGGACTCGTGGACGCCCAGCAGCGCCTTGTGGGGGTCGGCAAGCCCGGAAGAGCCGTAGAACACCGCCAGATCGCGGTCCGCGGTCGCCCAGTCGGTCTTCTTGGCCTTCCGGGCGCCGACCGCGTTCTGGTGGTGCTGCGCGATGGCCGCCCGGATGTCCGCCTGAAGGATCTCGGCTCCGGCGAAAGCGATCGGCATGCTGAAGCCGAAGCCCCGCCGGGAGGCGAGCGCGAGCGGTTCCCGCGGGTGCGGGTTCAGCCGCATGCCCTTCCGGGAGTCCTCGAGCAGACCGAAGTTGAACGGGGACCGGGCGGTGGGCAGCCGTCGTACGGTATGTGGTGCGGGCGGTGTCAGCACCTGGTGGCGCGGCGCGCCCGGACCGTCGTCGAGCGGGCGCAGGTCCGGGGTCCACCCGGCGCCCACCGTCCGGTTGACGAAGTCGGCCGCCTCGCGCTGGGGCACGCTCAGCTCGGACTCGGTGGTGACCTCCACCGGCTCGATGGTGTGGGTCGGGGACTCCACGGTCGCTGTCAGGCGCAGTCCGACGCGGTACCTGCTCTGGTCGTCGAAGGTGTTCAGCACCGCGTGGCTCAGCTGCCCGGCATCGAGCGCGTAGCCGGTGCCGCGCTGACTGGTCAGACTGCCGCCGATGGCGGGCGCGATGCCCGTCACCCGGACCGTCGTCGAAGCGGGATGGGACGCCCCTTGGCCCGTCCCGAGCACGTTCTCCGGGTCGCTGCCGGCCGCCGCCGCGTCGGCCCCGGTACCGATGCCGGCCGTGTTGTACCCGCCGCCCAGACCGCCCACCGACGCGCCCTTGCTGGACGCCGTCCGGTTGGTGCCCGCGCCGATGTCCTCGCGGCTGCCCACGGTGGTGTCGCCGACGTACTGGAGGCTGGCGATCGAGGCCTGCAGCCGCACATGGCCCTTGAACTTCGAGCGCAGCAGCGGACCGCTCACCTCGACACTGTTCGACGTGTCGCCGGAAGCCCACCACAGGTAGCGGTTGCGGGCGGTCGGTTCGGTGAGGAAGCCCTTCGTGGAGTTCATCTCCAGGCCGTCCATGAACTTCTTCACCGCCGGCGCCGGGAGCCCGGCGTCCAGCAGACTGCTGTGCAGACCGGCGATCACCGGTGTCATGTCCACCGCGTTCAGCATGTCCCGCGCCTGCGACGGCCCGTGCTTGCGCGGCTGCTGCGGAAGAGGCCCCTGCGGCGCGACCGGATCGGGACGATGGCCCTGCTCCGCCGAGTACGGCGTCGGCAGGTCGACGTGGATCCGGTCGGGCACGGTCACCCGGTGACCATGCGGTGTGGCCTCCTTGCCGCCCACGAAGACCCGCATCTCCAGCCCGGCGCTGAAGCGGTTGAATTGATTGACGAAGGGCTTGCGGCCGAACAGCACCGTCCGCGCCCAGCTCTGCTCCTTGGTCTTCGACGATCCGACGTTGATCTGCGGCGCGCCGGCCAGGGCGGCCGACGCGGCCACGCCCCCGCCCAGGTTCAGGCCCGTGAAGAGCACCGTGTCCGCGCCCTGCACGGTCTCGCGGCCGCTCCCGCCCCCGGTCAGGGTGGACGTGAACCCGACCGCATACTCGGCCACATCCTTCTTCTCCGACGGAAGGAACGTCAGATCCCGCAGCACCGGCCGCAGCCACACCAGCCGGCCGGCCACGACGAGTGTGCGCCCGGCCGCCAGGAGGTCGTCCCAGTGCTTCGGCTCCGTGGTCAGCAGGAGAGTCCGTACGGCGTCCCGGATCCCGGCACGCAGCGCGCCCTCCGGATCCGGCACCGACTCCGGCAGCTCCAGCCGCTCGCTGATCGCCTCCGCCCAGAGCTTGGCCTGCTCGTCGGTGAACTCGACCTGCTTGACGGAGTCCGGCACGACGGCCTGGCCCATCGCGCCGTACTCGAGATACCAGGGCGTACGGTCGCCGGGCTCGTCCGGCGCGGTGACCACGATCTTGGGTGCAGGCGCACCAGGCGCCCCCGGCGCGCCGGGGCCCTCCGTCAGCGGAGCCCGGCCCGCGTGCCCGTCCCCGGCGGCGTCACCGTCAGGGCGGGCGTTTGACGAAGCGGCGACCTGCTCCTGTTCCCCCTCCTCCACGATCTCCGACTCGTCATGCGCCACCGTCGGCAGCTTGCGCCCCGGCACGAACCGGAGCAGGTGCTCGCCGTCACCACCCTTGTCAGGCCTCTTGTGGGACTTGACGATCTTGTCGTAGATCTTCCGGCTGAACTCGTCGACGGGGCGCCAGAACTTGTGGGCGCCGTGCATGACGCCCATGTTCGACGCCCGCATATCGTCGATGATCGCCCGAGCCCCCTCAGCGCTGACACGGCGTCCGTCCCGCCTGAACAGGTCATAGGCGTCGTTGTCCGAGGCCAGGTTGCGGAACTCGCCATGCTTGTCCCGGCCCTGGACGAGCCCCGTGGGGGTGACGCGGTACCGACCGCTGTTCGTCAGCGTCGCCATGCTCTCGCGCAGTTGGGAGTGTTCCTCCAGCCGCTGCTTGTACCGCTCGTGGATCGCCGCGACGGTCTCGGCGTCGTCCGGCAGGATGCCTGTCAGAACCGGCCTGAAATAGGCCACCAGTCCGGCGTCCTCCGGCGAGGCTCCCAGATAGGTGTCATAGCGGTTGACGGTCTTGGCCTTGATCTCCTCTGGTTTGGGCAGAGCCCCCTCTTCCCGTCGGCGCGCCGCCTCGACGTTGGATCCGCGCATATCGATGACGGCATCGTGCTTGTTCGACTTCTCATGGAAGAGCAGCTGGTCAGTGGCCGGCATGCCCCATCCCTGACGGGCCGCATCACGAGGGACGTCCGCGGAGAGGGGTTGCGCGACTTCATTGACCGGAGTGAGGACGGACGGGCGCCTGCCCACCGACTTCACCGTGAGCCCTTGGAGATGCTCCTTGAGGATCTCCTCCGACGAGCGCCGCCTCGGGGGCGCGGCGTTCACATAGTCTTCACCAGGGCCGTCGTCCTCGGCGGGAACCCAGTTACCCGGCGGCAGAGCCGCAGGCCCCGGGGCCCCGGTGGCCAGCGGGTCCGCGGCCGCCCAGAGAGGCGACTCCTGCGAAACGGTTCCCTCCAGCCAGAACTCGGACTGCTGGTCCAGGAGCATCTCGGCCCCCCCATCAGCGTCGGCCGCAGACAACCAGGGAGGCAGCTCCTGCAACGCGCTCTCGGCCAGGCCCTCGGACTGCGGCTCCCAGAACATCGCAGACCCGTCATCAGCGTCGGCCGCAGACAACCAGGCAGGCAGCTCCTGCAGCGTGCTCTCGGCCAGGTCCCCGAACTCCGGCTCCGGGAGCGTCGCAGACCCGCCAGCACCACCAGCCGCCGACGACCAGAAAGGCGGCGCCTGCGGCGCGCTCTCGGCCAGGTCCTCGGGCTCTGCCGCGTAGCCCGGGTTGGGGATCCATTCCCCGGACTCGATCGGCCTTCTGGCTGTGATCTTCCAGGCGCCCTTGACGAAGCGGGACGCGACACCGCCCGGGAAGAGAACCTCCACCCCGTCGGTGCCCAGGCCCACGTGGCCCGCCCGCAGGAGCGTCTCCTTGACGTCGATGCCGCCCGGCGCATCGATCTCAAAGACGTACCCACTCCGCTGCTGCCTGGCCTTTTCAGCCGAACTGAAGGCGCCCACGAAACGGTAACTCCGGTGGTCCCTCCCCTCCCGGACACGTTTGACGATGTCCAGGTCGCGACCATTGGTCCTCAAGCCATCAGGGAAAGCCACGTCGGGGCCGCGACGGTACGCCACGAAGAACAGTCGTTTCTCCAACTCGACCGGCTCCGGGCTGATGCGAGCCCACCGAGTGGGAACTGCAGCACCCGGCGCCCATCCTGGTTCCACGACGCGCCGGCCGGGGTCGAGTTCTTGAAGCGCGGCCTCGACACCCCGCACGACGCCGAGCGCCCACTCACGGTCCTCATCGTGGAGGTGCTTGCGGACGGCCTTCGATATGTCCAGCACCAGCTTCCGCAGATCCCGGTACTGGCCGGGGCTCAGCGGTGTTTTCAGGGCGAACCCGCCGAGCATCCCGGCGATGGACTGCACCTCGAACTCATCCAGCGCAGGACGCGGACCACCCATACGCTCCAACAAGCCCTTGTTGCCCGCCATATACAGGAACGGCACGAAAGCCTGAACCACGGGATGCCCCAGCACCTGCAGGATCTGCTCTCGCAGCTGGTCCCCGGACAGCGGTTCCGACGACTTCGCCCACCGGAGGTGGGCGCGGTCCGTCACGGCCGTCAGCTCCTGGACGACCTGCCCCATCTCCGCATCGCTCATGAGCCGGCCGCTGAAGCCGAACCTCTGCGGATCCAGCGGCACCGTGGCCCTCTCAGGTCGCCCCTGGCCGTCGACCGGCACCACGGCCCCCGCCATCGACACCGTCGCATCATGGCCGGCCGTCGCGTCACTCTCCGCCTGAGGGGCACCTGGCAGCCCGCGCAGCAGAACAGACAGGCGGTCGACGTCGACGCTCCCGCCCGGCCTGCCCGTCTTTTGCTGGTAGTACGCCGTCACCCCATCCAGGAGCGCGAGGAAATGGTCCCGGACAGCGTCGTGTTCCCGGCCGAAAAACTCCTGTGTGCCCGGCCGCAGAATCTCCCTGATCCCCGGGCGGTCGTCCGCGAACTCCGTCTCGGACGCCGCCGTCAACATGTTCCCGGCCAGCTGCGGGTTGGGGAACGTCTCCGCCACCGACACAGCACCGACATGAGTGAACAGACGCCAGGCATATCCCCACACCTCATCGATGTCCGCAATCACCGACAAGAACGGAACATGATGGGCCTTCACATCGGCCTCGTCGGTGACACCGCGTACGAACCACTCGACGAGCTCCTGCCCGAAGACCCGCCCCATGAAGACGAGCGGCCGCCACTGCTCGGCGACCAGCCGCTGGTAAGCAGCATCCTGATACATCCTCAGACTGTCAGCCGGCCCAGCCAGCGTGGGCCGGACATATGCCGGCAACTGCACATCATGAGCATTGGCCCGGACAGTGAGCTTCTGGCCCTCCGCCGTGACAGTCCACTCCTTTCCCAAAAGCCATTCCAAGCCCCAGGACAACTCCGTCTCATCAGTGAAGCGCAGCGCCGTGCGGCCCGCCACCAGCGCCGCTATTCCGGCATCCGCGCTCTGACGCCGCTCCCCCTCACCCAGCTTCACCGGCTCGACTACGAACTCCGCGACGGGGAACTTCTCCGTCGGCGACTCCGGCTGACCATCCCCCGCCAGCGGTCCCAACCCCGGATGCCACACGCCGTCATCACGCCGATGGAAGTCCATATAACTCAGGACCACCTTGACACCGGGCCTCGCGGCCAGCTCCACCCCCTCAAGGGGCACCGACTCCCCGGGCGCCGCCTCCAGGACATGCGGGTCCATGACCCTCAAACCGACAGCACTCACATACTTTTCACCAGGGCCATCGTCCTCGGCAGGTACCCGGTCACCCGGCGGCAGAGCCGCGGGCCCCTCGATCCCGGTCGGCAGCAGGTCCGCGGCCGCCAACCCCGCGAGGCCGTCGTCCTCGCCGGGTACCCAGTCACCCGGCGGCAGAGCCGCGGGCCCCTCGATCCCGGTCGGCAGCAGGTCCGCGGCCGCCAACCCCGCGACAGCAGGTGCCAGCTGCGCGCTCCCGGCCTGGCTCTGGGGCTCGGCGGCGTAATGCGGGTTGGGGACCCACGGCTGGTCCTCGATCTCCGTTCCGCGCTTGATCTTCCAGGCGCCCTTGATGAAACGCGACGCGATGCCGCCCGCGAAGAAAACCTCCAACCCGCCGGCGTCCGGGCGATCGTCGCCGAGCGCGGCGAGGGTCGCCTCGACGTCAATGCCGCCCGGCGCGTCGATCTCGAAGACCCACCCGTAGCTCAGCTGCCCCGCAGCCTCCTTAGCCGAACCGAAAGCGATGACGAAGCCGTAGGTATTGTTCGTGTCCTCCCTCCCCAGCCTGACACGGTTGGCGATGTTCAGGCCGGTACCGAGGGGCCTCAAGCCATCGTTGAATTTCTCATCGCGGTTGCGACCATAAGCGACGAAGAACAGTCGTTTCCGGGACCATGCCGGCTGCGGGCGGATGTGGGCGATGGGCGCGTGAACAGCAGCACTCGGCGGCTGCCCTTCCTGCATCTCGGGCCGGCGGGGATTGAGCTCCAGAAGGGCCGACTCGGCCCCCCGCACGATACCGAACACCCACCCACGGCGCTGGTCCGCGGTGCGAAGGTGGTTCCGGACGGCGACCGATATCTCCACTACCAGACCCCACAGCCCCCGGTACTCGTCGGCACTCAGCGGCGTTCCCAGCGCAAACCGACCAAGCATCCCGGCAATGCCCTGCACCTTGGCCCCGGAGAGCCGCGCCCTCACACCACCGACGAGATCCGGCAAATCCTCACTGCTCGCCAGCCCCAGGAAAGGCACGAACGCCTGCACCACAGGATGCTCTGCAACCCTCTGGACGGGCTCTCCCAGCCGCCCCCCGGACTGCTCCTCGGGGAACATCGCTGCCAGATACGTGGCACCGACAGCGTTCGCCGCCTCCTGTGCGGTCACCGGGGGCCGGGCCGGGTCGAGCAGCCCGAGCAGCCCAAGAACGGACGCGGCCTCCCGGACGATGGCACCCACCCGATCAAGATCCCCGCCACTGAGGGCTCCGACCTGCGGCAGCTCCCTCCAGACAGCCCGCGCCACGACCTCCACCAGCTGCCGCAACCGTCCGTACCCGACAGGCGACAACCAAGCTCCCTGCTCGACCCTGCCGAGCAACGCGAGAAGGGACTCCACCTGGGCAACGCTGAACGGATTCCAGGGAGGAAGACCACCGGACACCGGCATGACCTGCCAGCCCAGCATCTCCACGAAAGGCCGGAAAGCCTCCACCGCCCGCTGCCGAACCACCTGCGAAACAGCCCCCTGCAACCCGCCCCCGGACAACTGCTCCGGGAACACCGCAGACCCACCGTCACCGCCAGCCGCAGCCGACACAACAGCCGACACCTGCTGCGCACCCGCGGCCAGGCTCTCGGGCATGGTCGCGTAATGCGGGTTGGGGACCCATGGCTGGTCCTCGATATTCTTAATGCCGTCGCTGATCTTCCAGAAGCCCTTGATGAAGCGCGACGCGACGCCGCCCGCGAAGAAAACCTCCAACCCGCCAGCGTCCGGGCGATCGTCGCCGAGCGCGGCGAGGGTCGCCTCGACGTCGATACCGCCCGGCGCGTCGATCTCGAAGACGCGCCCACGGCTCAACCGCCCCGCAGCTTTCTCAGCCGAACCGAAGGCGGCCACGAAGCCGTGATTCGATGGGTTGTCCGCCAGGACTCGATTGACGATGTTCAGGCTCCTCTTGGCGGGCTTCAAGCCATCGCGGAAGACCGTTTGAGTGGTGCCACCGGCCGCGACGAAGAACAGTCGTGTCGGGGACCATGCCGGCGGCGGGAAGATGTCAGCCTTGTTCGTGGCAACAACAGCGTTCGGCACCATCCTCGCTTCCGGCTCGGGCCGGCGGGGATCGAGCTCCAGAAGCGCCGACTCGGCCCCCCGCACGATACCGAGCACCCACCCATGGCGCTGGTCCGCGGTGCGAAGGTGGTTCCGGACGGCGGCCGATATCTCCACCACCAGCTTCCACAGCCCCTGGTACTCGTCGGCGCTCAGCGGCGTTCCCAGCGCGAACCCACCGAGCACCCCGGCAATGGCCTGCACCTCGGCCCCGGAGAGCGGTGCCCTCACACCACCGACGAGATCCGGCAAATCCTCACTGCTCGCCAGCCCCAGGAAAGGCACGAACGCCTGCACCACGGGATACCGCAGCAGCTGCTGGACGTTCTCGGGCAGCTGGTCCCCGGACAGCGGTTCCGAAGCAGGCGCCCCGCCGCCGGTCGTGGCCTGACCCGGGGCGTTCACGTAACTTTCGCCAGGACCCTCCCCGGCAACCCAGTTACCCCCCGACAGAGCCGCGGGCCCGGCCGTCGGCTCCGCGGCCGGAGCGGACGGCCGGCGCGGGTGGTATGCCCGCCAGTTGGTGGGCATACCTTGGGCGTCTTCGAGCAGGGACAGCTCCGTCTCGCCACTCTCAGTCACCTCGGGCGGCTCCAGGCCAACCCGGCCGCCGTCGGGAGCGTAGACAATCATCCCTGTCTCGTCCGCCACCTTCTGCGGCTCGCCCGGTTCACACGTGAGCAGCACCAGGATGTCCGTCCTGGGCAACGCCGCGAAACTGTTCCGCCGGTTCAGCATGCGACCTGTCGCCGTGGCGCCGGCCCGGCGGCTCTTGCCGTCCTGCTGGGCGATGTCAAAGCCGTGGGGGCTGGCGTGCGAACCCCAGAAATGCACCCTCGGCGCATCCACGCCGGCCGTGGAACCGGGACCGGGAAGCCACGGCAACGGCAGCTCCTGCTTGAACCGCTTCTTCGTCACCGGATCTATGGCATGTTGCGAGAACGTCGTCAGATCAGCCAGATGCGGATACGCCGCGCCCTTCTCCGCCCACTCCACCTCCGGGAAGGAAGCCCGGATCCACGTGCCACCGGTGGTGGGAACCGAGTGGACGAGCGGATCGCCGACCGGGTCCTCGGCGGACGGGGCAGTGCCCGCATCCGCGGACGCCTCGTGACTGACGGCACTGCTGACGTCCGATGAGCCGTCAGCCGCAGTGGGCGGCGCGGTGTAGCGGGCGATGCCGGCCGGGGCCTCCGGGCCGAAGCCCCAGATGACCGGCTCGGACGGGGGTGCGGTGCCGGGCTCCAGGGTGGCTCCGAAATGGCTCAGGGCCGTACCCAGGTCGTGCGTGAGCGCTCTGCCTCGCCGCTGTCCCGGCACGTTCAGCGCGAAGCCCTCACCTGTGTCGACGCGCAGGTCCACCTGGTCCGCTTCTTCGCGACGGACCGGCGTTCCGGCGACGATCTCCGTGGGGCCGAGCTGGACCGGCTGCCCCACCGGAGCGATGACCGGGGTGTTCAGGGCTTCGGCCACCTGCCCGCCGAACGACGGCAGCACGTTCTCGCGTCCGGCCTGGCCCGCCATGAGAACGACCGGCAGGCGGGTTGCCGGATCCCAGCGCGTCTGCTGCCGGATGTACTCCGCCACCTCCGCCGCGGTCAGCCAACGCCCGTCCACGTGCATGCGGTTGTCGGCGATCCTGTACGGGCCGTCCACAATGATCGCCTGGTCACTCGTCGGCAGCAGCGGGGAGACGCGGTTCGGCGTGGACAGGTCCTGCCGGCCGACGATCCTCGCTCCGGTGAAGCCGATGTTCACAGCGGTGTCCGGGGCCGTCGTCTTGGTGTCGGACGCCTGCGCCCGCGTCGCGGCCTGCCGGTGCTCGTCCCAGCGCTCCGCCTGGGCGCGGGCTGCCTGTGCCGCGGACTCGTCGGCGGCCGCCTGCCGGACCGCTGTCTCGGGGGCCGTGCCATCTCCGGCCTGAGCCTGGGCCTGGGCCTGCCGCACCGTCTCGGCCGAGGCGTGCGCGGCCGCGGTGGTCTCCTGGACGCGTTGCTCGTGCCAGTCCGCGACCATTCGGAACAGCTCGTCCTGCGGCTGGCGTGCGTCGGCGATCGGGTCCTGGCGCGTGGCCTGAGTGGCGGGCTCGGAGGAAGCGGCAAGCTCGGTGTGGCCGGCGGGCTCGGAGGAGCCGGCGGGCTCGGAAGGTTCGGCGGAGTCGGGGGACGGCTCGTCCCCCGCGGTCTCGGACGGCGTCGTGTCGGTGCCGGGTTCGTCGACCGGCGCCTCGGACTCGATGTCGGCGGCGACCGCGGCACGGCTGCCGGTGGACTGCCCGTCCCCGTTCACCGCGTCCGCGGCAAGGTTCGCCTCGACCTCGGTCTTCAACTGCCATCGGGCAGCGGACAGTTCGGCCTCGGCCGCTTGACGCTTCACCGTGGCGTCCGCAACCGCCTGCCGCGCGGCCGACACGTCCTCCTGCGCCTTGCGGGCCGCCTGCCGCAGCTCCGCCTCGTAACGCGCCACATCCTCCGGCGTGGCCCGGTGCTCCGGCTGCACGGTCCGCTCGCCCGCCGGGGTGCGCGCGGCCTCTGCGGTGGCATGGTGATCGGCGGCGGAAGCGCGGGACTCGGCGGTCCGCGTGGCATCCGCAGCCGCCTGCCGCTGGACGAGCTCCGCTACCTTGCGGTCCCACTCCTCCATCTGCGCCTTGTAGCGAGCCACATCCTCCGGCGTGGCCCTCCGCCCCGGCTCCACGGTCCGTTCGCCCGCCTGGGTGCCCGCCGCCTTGGCCGTGGCTTGGTGATCAACGGTGGCCGAAGCCCGCGCGGTGTCGGCTCCGGTCCGCCCGGCCGCCGGAGT
>NZ_JBIAGM010000025.1:69201-73296 GCF_042869815.1 Streptomyces sp. NPDC006739 | reverse complement strand
GAGTCCCGACCGCCTCCGCAGCCGCGGGACGATCCGCAGCAGCCGCATCACCACTGCCGCGATCAGCGGCGGAAGCCCGGGACTCGGCGGTCCGCGCGATGTCGGCTCCGGTCCGCCCGGCCGCCCGAGTCCCGACCGCCTCCGCAGCCGCGGGACGATCCGCAGCAGCCGCATCACCACTGCCGCGATCAGCGGCGGAAGCCCGGGACTCGGCGGTCCGCGTGGTATCGGCTGCGGTCCGCCCGGCCGCCCGAGTCCCGACCGCCTCCGCAGCCGCAGGACGATCCCCAGCAGCCGCATCACCACTGCCGCGATCAGCGGCGGAAGCCCGGGACTCGGCGGTCCGCGCGATGTCGGCTCCGGTCCGCCCGGCCGCCGGAGTCCCGACCGCCTCCGCAGCCGCAGGACGATCCCCAGCAACCGCATCACCACTGCCGCGATCCGCAGCAGCCGCATCGCCGATGCCGCGATCAGCGGACTCACCGGCCCGCGCGGTGTCCGCTTCCGTCTGCGTACGGCCGGAATCGTCGGTGCTTTCGCGGCCGTCGGCCGCGTCCCCGAGCGTGGACTCGGCGCCGGACGCCTTCTCCCCCTCCCCGGCCGGGAGGTGGGGTTCCCCGTCCGGTTTGTAGATCCCCTTCAGCAGTTCGGCCATAGTGGCGGAGAGCGGCGAGTCGGACTCGGCGCGTTCCATCACCGCGACCTGCGGCCGCGCCTCCCGAGCGGAGTCCGCGCCGCTGTCCTCGGACTTCAGAAGCTGGAACTCCGGCTCCGGTTCGCTCTCCGGCCTCTCGGCAGCGGTGGCGTCCGACCCGGCGTCGCTGCGGTCGCTGGACACGCTCTCGGTGTCTGCGTCCGGCTCGCTCCACATGTCGTCGCCGCTGTCACGTCCTGACGTGCCCTCACCGGCAGCCGACGGATCCTTCGTGCCGTGCGCGCTCTGGCCGGCCGCAGGACGATCGGTCCAGCTCGTCACGGCGTCCGTCGCACGCTGGAAGTCCGCCCATGCGCCGCGCATCGCCGTGGCATCGCCCGATTCCCACGTCCGACGGACATGGGCCGCCCAATCAAGGGCGACTTCGAACGGCATTCCGGACCTGAGCGCCAGGGCGAGCACGGGATGTTCCTGCCGCTCCGCCGCGACCGCAGACCTGTCCCCCTGCCTTGCCTGCCGCAGATCGGCGAGATGCGACGTCAGCGCGTCCATCACCGTCTGTACGGCGGCTGCGCCCCCGCGGTCGAACTCCTTCCCGGCCAGAGCGCCCCACACCTTGGCCTGCTCCGCCTCCGCCTTCAAGGTCGACAGAGACTGCGTCGCCTCCCGCTGCTCGAGCGCATAGTGCTCCACCAGATACGCGACGCGTTCCTCGGTCAGGTTGCCGCGCCGCGGATCGAACTCCCGGCCCGTCACCAGGGCGTGCCATCCGGCCTTCTGCGCACCGGGCACCTCAGCATCCGGCTCCGTCTTCCGCGCCGCGGCCACCTCCGCACGTTCAGCAAGGTGATCCGCCCAGATCTGTTCCACCTCGGCCTTCGCCGCCGTGTCACGGGCGGTCTGCTCGGCCTCGGCCAGCCGGCTGCGCAGATCGCTGACGGACTGCGCGTCAGCCTCCCTGGGCTTCTCCGCCTCAGCGGCCGCCTGCGTGTCCGACTTGGCCGCCGCCGACTTCGACGGCGCCTCGCTTCGGGACCCTTCGGCAGTATCGAGCCGCGCCCCTGCCGCCTCGGCGGTCCGCTGCTCCAGTGCCTCCAGCTTCGGGCCGAGTTCGGCCTTCACCTGGGCCTCGCGCACCGCGGCCTTGGCCGCCTGCTGCCGCGCGTCCGATGCGTCGAGCCGCGCCTGCTCGGCCTGCTTCGACCAATATGCCGCTTCGGTTTTGGCGGTCCCGCGCCGTTCGTCGGTCCCGTCCTGAGTCCTCTCCGCCTCGTTCCGCCACCCTCGGGCTCGGGCGGAGTCGGCCAGGATGCGTTCCGTCACCAGCTCGTGTGCCGCGGGAGTGTCCCGTTGCTGCGGTGCCGCTTCCGACTGTGCCTTCCGCAGATTCGGTTCGGCGGCCCTGACAGCGTCTTCGGCCCTGTGCACCCGGTCGAGCGCCGCCTCGCGAGCGTCGGCGTCGTCCCGCTGCTGCGCCAGCACCGTGTCCAAGTCCGCCCGCGCCGACGCCAATTCCTCCCTAGCCCGCTGCAGTGCGTCCTGGGCCTCGGCAACGTGCTTTTGAGCCGAGGTGAGCTCTGCCTTGTCGGCCTGCCGGTGCTGCAGCGCCTCCGTCACCGCCTTGACCGTCGCCTTCGCCACGGACAGGGTGTGGGCCCTCTCCGCCGCCCGCGCCCGTGCGGCCTTGACCGCCGGCGAGTCGGCGACCTCTTTCTGCTGCTGCTCCGCGGACTTCGCGCCGCCTTCGTGGTCCTGCTCCGCCGCGACCCTGGCGGCCTCGCGCTCCCGCGTCTCCCTCAGCTCCGCGACGGCATCCTGATGCCTCTGCTCCGCCTCGCGCAGGGCGGCCTCTTCATCGGCCAGCCGGCTGCTGATTGCGCGCTCCCGCACCGCCGGATCGAGAATCTCGCCGAGATGCGCCTGCTGACGCCCTGACGGGGCCTCCGCCGCGTCCTCGCGGGCCGTGCGCGGAGCGTATGCGGCCTTGTCGACCGCGGCAGCCGCCCGGTCCGACCTGGACCGCATCACCCCGGCATGCACCTGAGCGTCGAACAGGGCGTCCTCGGCCTGGTGCACCCGGTCGAGCGCCGCCTCGCGAGCGTCGGCGTCGTTCCGCTGCTGCCGCAGCACCGTGTCCAGGTCCGCCCGTGCCACTGCAAGATCGGACGCGGCGAGATCGGCCCGCGCCGCCACCTCGTCCGCCCTGGCCTCGGCCACATCGCGTTCGGCTTCCGCCATCCGCACGCGCGCGGCCACTTCCTCTGCCCTGGCGCGCCCATCCGCCGGATGAGTGCCCGCGCCCTCCCGCGCCGTCCCGGCATCCGCGCGATCAGCGCCCTTGCCCTGCCCGGCAGCTCCCAGGTCCGCTCGGGTCTGCTCCAGGTCCCGCTCCGCCGCCTTCGTGGCGGCCTCGGCCTCCGACACCCTCGCCCGTGCGGCCTCGGCGTCCGCCTGGATCTGCGCCCCCTCCGCCGCCTGCGGGGCGGCCTCCTCCTGCGACTCCCGTGCCTGTGCGGTCTCGGCGTCCGCCTGGCTCTGCGTCCGCGCCGGCTCGGCCTGCCCGCCCGTCACCCGTTCTGCCTGGGGCTCCGCCCCCGTGGCCTTGCCACGAGTGGTGTCACCGTCCCGCTCCGCGTCCCGGATCGCCGTGTGCACCGCACTTAGGTCCGCGGCACTGGCCTTCTGGCGCTGCGTCGCCCCTTCCAGGTCCTGGTTCGCCTTCTTCCACCGGGCTTCCGCCCTGGCCTCGGCGTTCTGCGCCACGGCCAGCCTGTCGTGCGCCGCCTTGGCCTGTTCCGGGGTGGCGGATCCGTTCTTCTTTGCCTCCTCCAACTCCTTTACTTCGTTCTTGGCGACCTCGAGCTGTTGCCACTTCCTATGGGCCGCTGCCTTGGCCTTGGACGCCCGGATCTGCGCAGCATTCACCGCGGCGGTGTCGGCGGCGTGGCGTTGCTCCGCCGCCTGCAGCTGCGGCTCCAGCTCCGACTTGCGCTGATTCAGCCTGGCCTGAGCGGCGTCCGCGTCGGACCGCAGGGCGGCGAGCCGCTCTTGCAGGGCGTCCATCACCCTCTGCACGCCGACGGAGCCATGGTCGCGGTACTCCTGTGCGGCCCACTCGCCCCACTCGTCGGCCTCGCCCCAGCGGGCCGCGTCGCTCTGCGGCAACTTCCGCCCCGCGTACGACGCCGTGTAGTACGACAGACGTTCCGGAGTCAGAACGCCTTTTTGCAGGCCCCGGTCCGTGCTCTTTCCCAGCACGTTCTTCCACGGCGTCCCAGCGGTGCCCTCGGCGGTCTGCTCCGGCCGCTCGCCGAGCAGACGATCCGCCCGGTCCCGCGCCGCCTCGGCCCGGATCGCCACGACCCGCGCGGCACCCTGTGCGTGCAGCTCCTGCCGCTCGGCCTCGTACAGTGCGGCTCGCGCCGCGACGACCTTCCTCG
>NZ_JBIAGM010000025.1:0-69104 GCF_042869815.1 Streptomyces sp. NPDC006739 | reverse complement strand
TCGCCGCTTCGGCCGGTCCGTCGGGCGCCTCGGCCGCCTTACCGACCGCGCCCCGCCCCTCGGCCTCCCGCTGCGCACGCTCCGCCTCGGCGATCTTGGCAGCTGTCTCCTTGCGAACCGCGTCCTGGCGCCGCTCGGCCTCGTACCGTGCGGCTCGCGCTGCGGCGACCTTCCTCGCCGCTTCGGCCGGTCCGTCGGGCGCCTCGGCCGCCTTACCGACCGCGCCCCGCCCCTCGGCCTCCCGCTGCGCACGCTCCGCCTCGGCGATCTCGGCAGTTGTCTCCTCGCGAACCGCGTCCTGGCGCCGGTCCGCCTCGGACGGATTCGTACGGCCGGAGCGCTGGTCGGTCCCGGGCCGTCCGGCGGTGTCGGCGGAGTCCGTGTGCCTGTCGGTGTCCTTCGCTGCCGTACCGACGTGCCCGGCGTCCTCGGCGCCGGGGTTCCGGTCCGCGCCAGAGGGTACGGCGGTGTCCGCCGACCCCCGCGCGGACTGTGCAGTCCTGCCCGTTCCGTTCAGGTCGCTGCCGTCGTCCTTGAGGACCGTACCGCCCGTGGCATGGTCCCCTGCTCCGCTCTTGGCCACGTCCGGAGAGCCGCTGACCGCATCGGCCCGGGGCGTGACCGTGTCCGCTGACGAGTCGGCAACCGCACCCGGCTGCTCCGCCGCGGGCTTTCCGGCCCCCTCATGTTCCTGGTCCTGCGCCCGCACGGCGGCCTCGGGTTCCGCCGCTCGTGCCTGTGCGGCCTCGGCCCTGACCTCAGCAGTGTGATGGGCCCATATCGCGTCTGCGACCGGCCCCCGCAGCGTGGTCAGATCAGCGGCACTGGCGGTCTGGCGTACCTCCGCCGCCTCCCGGTCGGCGCGCGCCCGATACAGCTGGCGGCTTGCCTTCTGATGGGCCTTCTGCGTCTCGGCCAGCCGGTCACGTGCCGCCTTGATCTCTGGCTGGGTGGCGGTTCCGTCCCGTTGCGCCGCCGCCACACGCGCTGACTCCGCCTTGGCGCTCTCCACCTTCGAACGCGCCTCGCGGTCGGCCTTCTCGGCCTCGGACTCCCTGACCTTTGCGGCCTCCACCGCGGCGGTGTCGGCGTCAAGGCGTCGCTGCGCCGCCTCCACCGGCGACTTCAGCTCCGACTTGAGCTGATCCAGCCTGGTCCGAGCGGCGTCCATCTCCGACCGCAGGGCCTCCGCGGCCCGCTGGGCCTGCGCCTGCTCCTGCGCCCGCGCCTCGCGCAGCGCCTCTTCGGCCTTGTCAACCCGGTCGCGCGCCGCCTCGCGAGCAGCGGCGTCGTCCCGCTGCTGCCGCAGCACTCTGTCCAAGTCCGCCCGAGCTGCCGCGAGTTCCGCCTCTCCGGCCTTCCTGTCAGCGGACAGAACTCCCAACTCCGCGTCGGGCTCCGCTGACCGCAGCGCATTCAGGTCCGCAGCACTGGCGGTCTTGCGCTGCTCCGCCTTCAAGCGGTCCGCGCGCGCCGCCTTGAACGCGGCATGTGCCTCGGCATGGCCCTCCCGTGCCTTGGTCAGCACGTCACGTGCCGCCTTGATCTCCGCCCAGGTGGCGGTTCCGTCCCGCTTCGCCTGCGCCACACGCGTGGACTCCGCCTTGGCGCCGTTGAGCTTCGACAGCGCCTCCCGGCCGGCCTCCTGGGCCTCGGACTCCCGGATCTTCACGGCTTCCACCACTGCGGTGTCGGCGTCAAGGCGTTGCCGCGCCGCCTCTACCTTGGGCGCCAACTCGGACTTGAGCTGGTCCAACCTGGCCCGAGCGGCATCCGCGTCCGACCGCAGCGCGTCCGCGACCCGCTGGGCCTCACCCGCCGTCGCTTCCACCTGCGAGGTCCGCTCGCCGGTGTCGGTCATGGACGGCCGTGCCTCGGCAGCCTGGGCGCTGGACGGCGTGTCCCGCTTGGCGGTCTCCGCCCCCGGCACCCGCTCGGAGCCGATGTCCCCGCTCCTGGCCGACGGCTGCGCCTCGGCCGACCCCCGCCCGGCACTCGTGGTCCCGCCCGACTCGTCCCTCGTCGTCGGTTCGGATCCACGGGCCTCGGCCACCGACCTCGCCGACGCCCCGTGCACCACTCCGCTGGACGGTGGCGTCCCTCCGGCGGGTTCCACCGACGCGGTCTTGTCCGCCGTCGGTCCGTCGGCCCCTGTTCGGCCGCCGACTGCGCCCGGCACCGACTCGCTGTCCGGCCTGGTGAGTGGCTTCGTGATCGGCCCTGGCACCCGGACCGGTGCCGACGCCGCGCTCTTTGCCGGCTGTAGCTGGCGACCGCCCAGGCCGACTTCCGACGTGAGCGGAGCGCGCCCGGCGTTAGGAACCGCTTGCGCCCCGTCGACGGCGGACCTGACAGAGGCACTGCCCGTCATCTCGTGCGTGCCGGGGCCACTGCCCACGAAATCCGCCGAATGCTCCACCACATCAGCCCGCTGCACAATCTGCGCCGTACCCCGAGGCACCTCTCCCGTCGAAGAGACCAACCCCTCACCAAACTCACCACGGGACTCTGCATCCGAAGCAGCCGAACGACCACTGTCGACGGACGGCCTGGCAGAAGCGCTGCCCGCCGTGTCGTGCGCGCCAGCGCCACCGTCCACGAGTTCGTCCCGATGCGCCGCCTCCACATCAGCCGGCCGCATGACCTTCGGCTTCCCTGCCGGCACAGGGCGCACCGGAGAAACCTTCTCCTCAGCAGACACCGCATGGGACGCCGAGTCCGGCGTAGACACACGACCGCTGTCAACAGAAGACCTGACAGAGGTGGCCGGCGTGGTCGGACCGGTGCTGTCGACGGAAGACCTGGCGGACGCGCTCTCCGGCGTGGCCGGCGTAGCCGGACGGCTGCCGTCGTCGGCGGTGCGCAGCGCGTTCTGCGCCTGCTTCACCCCGGTGTCGATCGTCTTTGCCGCCGTGGACGTGGCGGAGTCCGCGGCGTGCGTGGTGTGGTCAGCGGCGCCGGACGTCTGGGACGGGGTCGGGGTCTGGGGGACGGTCTCGTGCGGCGTGGCAGTGGTCGGCTGGGCCTCCAGGTTCGTCCGCACCCCTCGCCCTGCGCCGGATGCACCCACCGACTCGGCACCGGAGGCACCAGAGGAGCCGGCCTGCTGTCCGACCGCCGAGCTGTCCGTCGGCTTCTGCACAGCCTGTTGTGCCGTCTTGGCCACTCCGCTCAGGCCACTGCTGACGTCCTTCAGGACTGCGCTGCTGCTACCAGTGGAGTGGTCCCCGACTCCGCTCGTGGTCGCGTTGGGGTTCGTGCCGACCGCATCGGTCTTCGGGGCGGACTGCACCGGCTGGGCGCCGTCGGTGGCGGCCTTGACCGCCGAGGAGCCTCCGGGCGAGGTGCCCGCGTCCACCGGGGTCACCTTGTTCGTTACGGTCGGCGCATCGCCGCCGGCCCGGACGGTCGTGGCGGGCTCCGTCGCCGCAGTGGTCCGAGGTGCCGTGGTCGTGACCTTCGAAGCCCCGCCGGTACCGGCCGTTGTGATCGTGGCGGAGTTGACCTGGGCCTCCGAGGACAGCGTCAGGTCGGACTTGTTGAGGCCCTTGGACGAGTCGACCAGCGCCGCGTCGACCGAGGTGACCGACGACGGCAGCGTAAGTCCCGTCCCGGTCCCCTTGCCCGTCGCGGCACCCGTCGAGACCCCGAGATCGGCGGTGTTGACGTTTACCCTGAGGGCAGTTTTGGCATCGAATTTCACCTTGAGTGAGTCGGCCAGGCCCTTCACGGCCGAACCCGCGACAGCGCCCAACCCGCCCCACAGCAGGGTGTTTGCGATGAAGCCGGGTAGCTCCTCAAGGGACGTGGGGACCGGGATGAGCTCCTGCAGACTTGTCGGCAGACCGACGGCCGCATTGCCCGCGGCCACCGAGGCCGCGTTGAAAGCGAAGCCTCCGGCGGAGAAAAGGAGAGCGTCTACACCGAACTGGCCGATTTTGGCGAGGGCGCTGGCCGAACTGTCGGCGTAGCTGACGAACTTGCCGGCGTTCGCGAGCATGGCACCGAGCTCCGAGACGGCATTGCCGACCGTTTCGAGGACCGCGTCCATGGCAGCCATCGCCGCCCCGAGCGCACTCAGCATTGCAGGAAACGCGAACGCGATTACCCCGAGAATGAAGCCGACTAGAGCGGAGACGAGCTGCCGCACCCAATCTTCCGCCTGCGTTTTCTCCTCTCTGGTGCGCTCCAGGGCGTAATAGTTGATCATTTCGCCGGTGTGCCAGATCTCCTCGCAGACCTGTTTCACCGCGTCCGACACCGAGCCGGAGGCATCCTTCATGGCCTGCCAGGCGCTACCGGTCCACGACAGGCCACCCAGAGAGCCGATCATGGTGCTCAACTTCTCGAACAACAGATCACCGAAATTGATCAGCATGTTCCCGAGGTTATAAACGGGATTTGGGTCCCATTTTTTGGTGGTGAGCTGGTTCGAGTCGTTGGACATGATCTGGCGCTACCTCAGAGTCCGATTTCGTTGACCGCGGTGGTGTGGTAATTTCCGTTGGTGCCGCTCGGCTGGTCCACGGTGGTGTGCGACGAACCACCCGAACCACCAGCCTGCGCCAACCCGTTACCGAGATTCCAGAACATCGCCTTCACGGCACCCTCGCCGTTGGCGTAGTTCCCGGCCGCCTTGGCGACACCTTTGGTCAGGGCGGGGATGACGCCCTCGGCTCCGGGATCGGCGGTGTAGAACCCCCCATTGGTGAGGGCATTGACGATCTGAGCGCCCTCGGTACCGTAGAGCTCGCCCGTCACCTTCGACCAGCGCTGGTTGAAGTCAGCGGCGACGTCCGCCGAGTCACCGGTCCAGGAAATCCTCAGTTCACTCAGACAGTTCATGATGTCACCCAGTGCGGTACTGATGTTCTGAGCGGCATTGGTCAATCTGTCACAGCTGTCGTTCATCGTGATCGGATCTACCGCGAGCTTGCTGGAGTTGTAGTCCTTGGGAATGCTTTGCATGGTCGGCTACCCCCTCAGGAGACCTGCAGATTGGAGACGTTGGTGGTCTCGGCGGAGATGTAGTTGTTCCTGCTGGTCGTCATGCGTTCGATCATCTCGGTGAGGAGTTCCTGGAGGGCCGTCATGGTGCCATCGGCCTCGAAGGCTACGTCTTGGAATGTCTTACCGGCCGGACCCGTCCAGGCGAATTCGATGTTCATGTACTGATCCTGGATGACCTTGATATTTTCCTGGATCACATCGGCCCGGTTCTGTACCAATGTGATGGCATCTCCCAGGTGGCCGAGGTCCACGGCCCACGCCCCGGGGGTCATCACCGTCTGGCCGTTGGCGAGAAGCAACGAGCCGTCGCTCTGTTTCGTGGCGCTTTCGATGCCGTTGTCGGTGACGAGATAGGTGGAGCCGTCGGACGCGGTGAAGAGGCCGGACTGCGAGTCGAGCGTGCCGTTGAGAACGGCGCCGTCCGCCAGGACGACGGTCGAGCCGTCGGACGAGTAGAAGTCACCGCCGGACATGTAGCCGTAGAGAACCTGGCCGTTGGGCAGGGTCTTGGTGACCCCGTCCTTCAGGAAACTGCCGTCCGGGGTGCTGAGGCCGTGCTCGACCTCTCCGCTGGCCGAGACATAGGTTTTCCCGTCCTGGGAGATCCACCCTCCGTCCGAGGTGCTGGTCCCCAACAGCGTCTGGCCGTCCACGGTCCGCGAGGTGAGGAAGGTCCCGTCCGACGTGGTCTGTCCGGTCGCGACCGTGCCGTCCGGGCTGATCCGGGTCGTCCCGTCCTCCGACTGCCACGTCCCGTCACTCAGCACGCTTCCGTACATCTGCTGTCCGTTGACGGTCCGCACCTGGCCGTTCGGCAGGAACGAGCCGTCCGGCGCGGTCAGCCCGTTCTCGACCTGACCGTCGCTGGAGACGTACACCGTCCCGTCCTGCGACAGCCACCCCCCGTCGGCGGTGCTGGTGCCCAACAGAGTCTGACCACCCACGGTCCGCGACGTGAGAGACGTGGTGTTGTCAGACGAGGTGTCAGACGAGGTGTCAGACGAGGTGCTGTCAGACGTACCTTGCGTCGTCGTCGACCCGTCGCCGGAGGCACCGCCGTCCGTCGCGTTCGCCGTCCCCGTGCCGTCCCCGCTCGACAGGCCGCCGCCGGCCGTGGAAGACCCGTCCGCCGCAGCCTGCGCGGCCGTCGCCGTCTGGCCGTCCGAGGCGACCTGACCGCCCGTCGTGGTCTGGCCAACCGAGCGAGTGACCTGACCACCCGTCGTGGTCTGATCGGCCGATGCCGTCGACCCGTTGTCGGCAACGCCGCCGTCCGTCGCCGCCGTGGCGCCGTCACCACCCGACACACCGCCATCGGACGCGTACGACTCACCCGACACCATCTGCCGGTCCGAAGCCGCCTGCCCGTCCGAAGCGGCCTGGCCGTCCGGCGCCAACGACCCGTCCGACAGGGTCTGCCCGTCCGACGTCGTCACCCCGCCACCGGCGGAGCCGTCCGAAGCGGCCGTCGTCGTCCCGTCCTGCGACGCGAACGAACCATCACCCAGACGAGTACCGAAAGCCGTCCGACCGTCAACCTGCTGCGCCTGGCCGTCCGTCGCGGAGGCGACGGCCGGTGCTGTCAGGCTACGTCGGACTTCGCTGTCACCGGAAACGTAGACCGATCCATCCTGGGATTCCCAGCCCCCGTCCTGCGTACCCGAGCCCCACAAATCCCGGCCGTCAATGGTCCGCTGGGTGAGGAACTGCCCATCGGGCATGGTCTGACCGTGCTCGACGGCGCCGTCAGCGGTGACCATCGTCGTCCCGTCCTGGGACATGAACGATCCGTCGTCCAGTCGGCTGCCGTAAACCGACTGACCATCGATCTGCTGGACTTCGCCATTCGGCAGGAACGAACCGTCCGGCGCGGTCAGCCCATGTTCGACAGCACCGTCACCGGAGACGTGGGCCGTGCCGTCCTGAGAAATCCAGCCGCCGTCCCGCGCATCCGAACCCCACATCTGCCGGCCATCAACAGAATGCTCCGTCAAAAAGTGACCGTCGGACGCCGTTCGTCCGAGCTCGACCACGCCATCGGCCGAGACCATCGTGCCGCCGTCCTCCGACCGGAACGACCCGTCATCCAACCGAGAACCATAAACCGAATGACCATCGATCTGCCGGACTTCGCCATTCGGTAGAAACGAACGATCCGGAGCCGTCAGACCATGCTGGACCTCACCACCACTGGAGACATAGGTCCTTCCGTCCTGGGAAATCCAGCCGCCGTCCTGCGTCTGCGAGCCCCACAAGTGCCGGCCGTCGATGGTGCGTTCGACGAGGGGTTGCCCATGTGACATGCCCTCGCTGGAGGCGGAGTCGCCCGAGCTCGGTGTCGTAGTAGTCGGGTTCGCCGGCGCCGACGATTCATGCGACGTCGGTGAATGCTCCGCCGGTGTCGTCGCGTCATGCGACGTGGACGAATGCTGCGCCGGCACCGTCGAGACGTGCCGGGGCGCGGCCTCGCTCTGCCCCGCGCCGGCTGCGGAGTCGGCCCGGGTCGTGCCACCGCCGGCGCTCCCGTGATCCGCCGGAGTCGAGGGAGCGGGAGGCGGAGTAGCGGGAGTCGGCGTGTCGCCACCGTGCCCGGCCTGGCCCCCGTGACCGGCATGGCCTCCGCCGCTGCTCTCGCTGGTCGTGCGGCTGAAGAAGCCCCTGTCCAGGTGAATCAGCGGTCCGCTGTCAGACGACTGTCCGGCATCGCCGGAGGGGGAGATGTGACCGTCGACCGCCGGTTGCGCCGCAGAGGAGTTCAGAGCGGAGTTCCCGGAATCCGGCGCCTGGACGTCCTGGCCTGCCGGGTCTCCGCTCGCGGGTTCGAACAGCTCCCGGGCCAGATGGACCAGTACCTCACCATCGGCGTTCGTGTCAGCCATACCGCACGACTCCTCTTTCCCGCCCCGGAGGCGACCTCATACATGTCCGCACGTTAAGGGTCATGGGGCGGCCCGAGACTGAATAGATCCCCTTCCGATCACTGGATGACGTCCACGAAAGGGGACGTCGAAACCGGGCACGGCGACACGTCATCATGAATGGTCGATCAGAAGGCTGCCGGCCTGAGAGAGCGGGGATTCCCATGACCGACAAACTGAGCCCTATCGCATCGCAATACGACAGCGACCCCTGGGTACCGAACATCGACCCGAGCTCAAGCGATCAGAGCGACCAGAAGAAGGCGGCCCAAAGCTACGAAGACGTCTACGGGGTCTCGGCGACGAAGAATTCCGACAACAGCGACACATCCCCGGAATCCCAAGCTCTGGGGGTCCTTCAGGACGCGCTCCTGTTCATGGAGGGGATGCCGACGCTGAGCACGGCCTACAACGTGGCCCCGGACTTCGTGCCCGGCAAGCCGGGAGGCGGATCGGGCGGCGCCATGCCCACCCTGCCGGACAGCGAGCCCTTCATGATCGACCTCGGCACACTGCATGCGACGGAGCAGACCTGGGTCGACGAATGCGCGCTGGCCACCGAAGCGTACGAGGACGCGAAGAACCAGGTGCAGGCCGCCATCGACGATCCCAACCTGTTCGGCCAGCAGGACGGTACGGTTGGGGACTCGCACCAGGCGGGCGGCCTGACGTGGACCCCGGACCCCCTCGCCGACGGCGGTGCGCAGTTCGCCGCAGCGGTCAACCCCCAGTTGATTCAGGTCATGCAGGACGCCGCCGGCGCTATCGAGCTGATGGGTACGTTCGCGGCGTTGCTGAACAACGCCGGCCAGACGTACGCCGAGGCGGACACGCAGTCGGCCTTCCCGGACATCGGCGCGCAGGCCAAGGCGATCTGATGGGGGGAAACTCCCCGTCGGCCCGGTACTGCAGGAGGGGTGCCCGGTAATGCAGGAGGGTTCGGCCGGACCGGAGCCCTCCTGCCGGGCGACAAGTTGACCGCCGCTGAGCCGAAGGTCTGTCCCCGAAAACGCGACGACGGCGCCCGGCCGAGCATCGGCCGGGCGCCGTCGGGCTTTCCGTATCCGGACCGGGCGGCCCGGCTGGGCTCAGCCGGTGGCCAGGGGCGGCAGGTCGTCCGGGAGCAGGGTCACCAGGTCGTCCGTGGTCGGCTCCACCAGTTCGACGACCCTCTGGGCGTGCCGTTCCGTCATGCGCTGGAAGATCTGCCGCGCGGTGCGGCCGTTGCCGAAGCGGTCGTCGCGCACCAGGGCGCCGAAGTAGCCGTGCAGGGCCTCGCGGGTGTCCTGCGGCAGTTCGTACTCGTGCTTGGCGGCGTGGAACTGGACGATGCGCCCCAACTCCTCGCTGCCGTAGTCGTCGAACATCAGGGTACGGGTGAAACGGGAGGCCAGGCCCGGGTTGATGTCGACGAAGCGTTCCATGTCGTCGGGGTAACCGGCCACGATGACGACGATGTCGTCGCGGTGGTCCTCCATGAGTTTGACCAGGGCGGCGATGGCCTCGCGGCCGTAGTCGTTGCCCTGTCCGGCGGGAGTGAGGGCGTACGCCTCGTCGATGAACAGGACGCCGCCCAGCGCCCGTTTGAAGACAGCCGTGGTCTTCGGCGCCGTGTGGCCGACGTACTCGCCGACCAGGGATGCACGGTCGGCCTCGACGAGGTGACCGCGGGAGAGGAGGCCGAGGGCGGCGAGGATGCGACTGTACAGGCGCGCCACCGTCGTCTTGCCGGTGCCAGGGTTGCCGGCGAAGACGAGGTGGCGGCTGAGCGGCGGAGCGGCGAGTCCGGCTTCGGTGCGCCGGCGGACCAGCTGCATGACCTTCACCATGGTGCTGACGTCCTGTTTGACGCTCTCCAGGCCGATCAGGTCGTCGAGTTCGGCCAGCACCTCGGACAGGCTCTCGACGCGGGCCTTACGGGTTCCTGTGCTCTTGGTGTCGGGCGTCGCGGGAGCGCCGGCCCGTGTGCCCGGTGCCACGGCGAGCGCCCCGCTGGTACCCGGCTCGTCGAACGGCTCGGTGGTGAGTCCTTCCTCCGGCATGGTGCTGATCTTGACGTCGTCGACGCGGCAGTGCTCGATCGTGGGTTCGGCGCCGTCGGCGAGCTTGAGGTCCTCGTCGGTGTCGTGGATACGGCAGCCGCGCAGCACGGGCGTCGCCCCGCTGCCCACGTAGACAGCGGGGAAGCCGGTGGAGCTGATGTCGCAGTTCTCGAAGCGGCCCGCGGCGTTGTCGGCGACGTAGAGGCCGTTCTTCGCGGTGCCGGTGACCGTCGTACCGCGCACCCGGGGGGCGGCCTTCGCCTGGACGACGAGACCGGTGCCCTTGGTGTCGGTGATGGAGCAGTCGGTGAGCCAGGCCCCGGCGCCTTCGCGGACGAAGACCCCGGCGGCGCCGGTGCCGGTGACGCGGGTGTCGACGACGAGCGCGCAGGTGTCGGCGCCGATGTCGATGCCGACACCCGAACAGGAGCTGACGGAGCAGTCGTCGACGAGGGGGCGGTGTTCGGTGCGCAGTCCGATACCGGTCGCGGCCTTGGTGATCCGGCAGCCGCGGGCGGACAGATCCCCGCCGTCCACCTCGATACCGCAGAGCTCGCTGTCGTCGATCTTCGTGTCCGTCAGGGTCAGCAGGGCCTGCTCCACGCTGCGCAGGCCGTGCTCCGGCGTTCCCTGGACCCGGCAGTCGCTGAGCGTCACCCGGCTGCCGTCCCCGGCGTGGACGCCGGTGTAGGCGGAGACGGTCACGGCGCAGTCGACGAGGGTGACTCGGGAGGTGTCGGCCGCGTAGACGCCGTTGGCACCGGAGCGGGTGAATGCTCCCCCGCGCACTTCCACCTGTGCCTCGCCGCCGGCCGCGAGGCCGGAGCCGGTGGTGTCCGTGGTCGTGGTGTCGTGCAGCCGCAGCCGGCCGGCGCCGGTGACGACGACGCCGGCCGCGCTGATGTCGCTGACCCGGCAGTCGATGAGCGAGGCGACGGCCCGACCGGTCACGTGCACCCCGTCGCGGCCTGTACGGGCGATCTCGCAGCCACGCAGCGCGACCCCGAACTCACCTCCCGCGGACGGCGCTTCACCGGTGCCGTCGTCGTCGGGTGCGGCATCGGTCCCGGCGTCGCCGGTGATGACGACTCCGCCCCCCTCGCTGTCCCCGATCCGGCAGGAGCGCAGCACGGGCCGGGCGCTGTCGTCCACGGCCACGGCCGCCGCCCCGCTGTGGGTCACGGCGCACAGGTCGAGGGCGGCGCGGGCCGAGCCGGTGACGCGGATGCCGTGGCCGCCGGTGCGGGTCACCGAGACCCGGGTGAGGGTGGGGGCCGCTCCGTGGTCCACCAGGATTCCGACGGCGTCGACGTCGTTGATGCCGGTGTTCTCGACGACGGCGCGGCTGTCGCCGCCGAGGTAGAGGCCGACGTCGCCGGTGTGGTGGAGTTCGCAGTCCTTGATGACGGGCGTGGCGGTGCCCGTGACGTGGGCGCCGCCGCCGGTGATCTCGCAGCCGTCGATCTCCACCGCGCCCGCGGTGATCAGGACGGCCGGTTCCTTGTCGCGTCCTTCCAGGACCAGGCCCCGCACCGTGCCGCCGGGGCTCTGCACGGTGAGCGCGGGGCCGTGGGCGCCGGCGACGATCCGTACCGTGCCGCGGCCCTTCTCGGCGGTGATGGTGATGTCGCGGTTCAGGACCACGCTCTCGGTGTAGGTGCCGGGCTGGACGGAGATCACGGCCCCGTCCGGGGCCTCGCGGACCGCGGCGACGATGGTCTTGAACGTGCCCCAGCCGCGTGGGGCGACACGCAGTCCGGCGGTCATGTCGAGGTGCAGGTCAGCCGCAGTTGGGCGGCGGCCACGTGCACGCCCTCGGGCACGGCGGAGCTTTCGGCCCCGGCGTTCACGAGTTTGACCGTGACCCTGCCGGTCCGCACGGTGAACGCGGGGGAGGTGAACCACTTGCCCTGGTGGGCCGCGCCGACCTGGTCGACGAGGAAGCCACCGAGCGGCTGGGGTTGCTTGTCCGCGGTGGTGCCCGGGGCGTAGTCGTCGTTGTAGTAGTAGAAGTAGGCGGGCGAGCCGCCGACCTTGGTGCGGGAGGAGTTCGCCGGGACGTAGCTGGAGACGCGGCAGGAAGCGACCGTGAAGTGGGAGCTGAAGTTGTACTTCCACAGCGCATAGTGGGTGGCGTCGTAGGCGTCGGCCTTGCCGGAGACCGGCATGGAGAGATAGCCGCCGGTGCACGCCTCGCCGTTGTACCCGCCGCTGTCCGAGTCGGTCCAGGCGGCGGTCCCGTCGGCTTCGGTGCCGGTGGAGTAGCCGTATGCGGCGAAGCTGGTGGAGCCGTCGCTGCTCGCGGCACAGGCCGGGCCGGCGATGGCCTTCCAGACCTGTCCGGAGCTCTGGCCGCCGGCCTGGTAGGGCGTGGCGTCCGGGCTGGGGGCGATCGGCTTGACCTCGCTGGGCAGTGCGAAGGCCGGGCCGCCGAGCGCGCCGTAGACCAACGCTCCGAGGGCGACGGCCAGTACCGCTGAGACGCTGACCACGAGCAGGCGCCTGCCGGTCCGGCCCCGTGGGTCCTCCGGTCGTACGGATTCGGCGAATGCGGAGGAGAACTCGCGCCAGTCCTCATCAATCATGCGAGAAAGCACCCCTAATTGTCATGGGTCCGCGGAATTCTGGGAAAAGGGATGGGACTACAGCCAGCCCCGTGACACACGGATGGCCAACTCGGCCATCGGGCACCTACCTTGGGTTACGGACGCGGTCGCGGGCAGGTTCACGTGTTTTTCTTCACCCGGGCCAGGGCGCAGAAAACACCTGACGCGGAGGCTACGTTCGTACTCAGGAACTCACTGAACCTGAGAATGGCAGGAGCGCCATGTCCCCCCAGATTCCTCAGATCGCCGTCGTCGAGCAGCACAGCCTCGTGCGCTTGGGGCTGGAGAACCTGCTCTCCGGCAGCTCCCTGCTGCGGGTGGTCGCCCTGGCCGCGGACCCCACGGGCCTGCCGGACCCGGCCGCGCAGCGCCTCGACGTCATCGTCTACGGCGCTCCGGCACAGCCCGACCCGTCCCTCGCCAGGACCGTCGACACGCTCGCCGCGATCGGCCGGGTGCTGGTCGTGGCGGACTTCGCGGGCTGGCAGCCGGTGACCGAGGCACTTCGTTCGGGGGCCTTCGGCTGCGTCAGCAAGCAGGCAGGCGAACAGGAGTTGCTGCGCGCGGTCGAGACGGTGGCGCTGGGCGGCCTGTATGTGGCGTCCGGTCTCGCCACCCGGCTCCACCACGAACTGCGGCGGCCGGCCGGCACCCCTGTCCCGGCGCTCGCGCACCGGGAGCAGGAGGCGCTGCGGCTGCTGGCCACCGGCTTGACGCATGGTCAGATCGGGCGGCGCATGGGCCTGACGGAGGCCACGGTCAACACCTACGTCAAGCGGATCAGGAACAAGCTGAACGTCCGCAACAAGGCTGACCTCACCCGGAAGGCCATCGAGCTGGGCCTGCTCCACGACGACGGGCGCGGCGTCCCCGCAGGCGCCCTCGCCTCCGGCTACTCGTCCGCCGCCTGACACCGCGGCGCACCCTTCCTGCCGCCCACCGACCGAACGGGCGCGGCGCGGTGACGCACCGTTGCCGCGCCACGCGGTGACATACCGTCAGATGTGCCGTCCGAGGCCGGCCATCGCGCCGAACGCGCCGAACGTCGCGACCGCCAGTGCCACGCTCCCTGCGGCCAGCACCGAGCCGAGGCCGGCCAGCCAGCGGGGCCGTGCCATCGCGGGCAGGTCCGGGCGGCGCATCATGCGCCGGAATCCGTAGACCAGCAGCACGACCGCGAGAAGCACGCTCACCACTGGGCCCGCCCAGCTCGCCACGCCGAAGCGCTCCGGACCGCTGACCAGCAGCGTGAACAGCCCGGCAGTGCCGGCCAGCAGTTGCGGCACCACCTCGGCCACCAGGCGCGCCGACCCGGCACGCAGCAGGACCGCGAGCCCCAGCAGGACGGCCGCGACGTTGGCGTACAGCGACGTGGACGCGGCCATCACCACGAGCGCGCCGGCCAGGACCAGGCACAGAGTTCCGGTCCACAGCACCAGCAGGACGGTGGCGGCGCGTACCGCGACGGCGACCTCGTCGTCACGCGGCTCCTCCTGCACCCGCATGCTGACCCGCCGCCAGGAGTAGGCCACGGTTGCGGTCACGGCCGTCGGCACCACGGTCAGCAGGGCGAACGCGACCGCGGCGACCACGGAGGCCGCCTGGACGCCATCGGCCCGCAGCGCGGCGAGGCCGACACAGGGCACCACCGCGAGCACCGTCGTGAACAGGGTCGCGGAGGTGGTCACCCCGGGCGCCGCCACGGAGGCGAGGAACGCGCCGAGCAGCGCGCCCACGGCGACAGCCGCCAGGGCGAGGCCGGTCCGGGTCATGACTCCCTCCAGACCGAGTCCCCGGCCCCCGCAGGCGGAGACGACGGACCAGGCGCCGAGCGCCAACGCCGGCACCGCGCACAGGGCCAACGTCATCCGCAGTCCCGTCGGCACGGACCAGTGCCGCTCCAGCGCCACCCAGGCCAGTAGGGGCAGGGCGAGCCCCGCGGCCAGCGAGAGGTCCAGGAGGAGTCCCGTGCCGGACCGGTGCCCCACGGCGTGCACGAACAACGTGGCGACGAGCCAGCCGAGGGCGAGCGCCACCAGGGTGTACGTCCGGGAACGGACGTCCCACCGGCGGTCGAGCACGCCCTGGGAGACCTCGGCCACCCGCACGGCGACGTCCTCCACGACCGGGTCGTCCAGTTCGTCGGCGGCTGCGTCCCGCAGGTAGAGGACCTGGCCGTCGGTGACGCCCAGTTCCGAGAGCGACCACTCCGGGGCGAACGCGCTCCCGGTCGCCGCGCCCAGGGTCCAGGCCGCCGGCATGATGTCGGCCTCGTCCTGCTCGCACAGACGAGCCAGGGTGTCGGCGTAGCTCACGATCGGAGCGCCGGCGGGGACCGCGAGATCAACCTTCCGGCGCTCTCCCACGACGGTGATACGGCAGTGCTCATCCACAGTGACGATTCCTCAGGGTCAGGGGGTCATCCGTCGCCTGCGCGACGGGTCAGGAGTGCCGCCAGGTGCTGGTGTTGGAGTACTCGGCCTCGGAGTAGTTGTTCCAGTTGACCTGCATGGCGTTGGCGATCTGGCCGAGCACGCCGTCCGGGCCGAAGAGGCCGTTCGCGGCGTAGTTCCACTCCGACTCCAGGCCGTCGAAGTACTGCTGTGCCGTACCGGACCATTCCGTTCCGTCCAGGACCGGGTGGAGCTTGCCGGCGAGGCTCGCCAATTCGTCGGCCATGGTCTGGGCGCAGGCGTTGATGTGGGTGCCCGCGCCGCCGAGGTCCGGCTTGACCATGAGATTCGCGCCGTCGACATTTCCTGACATGATCACTCCTTGATGGTGTGGGTTCTGTGGCGGGGACCAGCGGTGCGTCCGGGCGTCAGCTGAGCTTCGCGCTCGAGAGGTCGGCCTGGATGGTGTTGATCGACTTGATGTTCTGCTGCTCGGCGTCGGTGTAGTTGACGTAGTTGCCGCGCAGGCCGCTGGCGATGTCGGTGAGCGCGTCGTGGAGCATGCGGGAGTAAATGTCGTACTCCTGCATGAGATCCTGGAAGGTGTTCTGGGCGATGCCCTGCCACGAGGCCTCCAGATTGACCACATAGGTCTTGAGGTCCGCCAGCTGGGCCTGGAGTTCGGCCGCCGTGCCGTCGCACGATGTCGCGGCCTGCGACACCATCTCCGGTGTCACCTTGAAGTCTGTCGACATGACTTTTCCTCTCCGGGTGGCGCGATACCTGCCCGATCAGCCTCGCAGCGACCGGCACCGGCGGACAGATCCCCTTTCCGGTGTCCCCGGCGGGCGTCGGACGGTGTCCCGGCGCGCCGCGTGCCGCGGAGCATGACGAACGGACACGTCCCCTGCCTGGCAGGGGACGTGTCCGACACCGGTTTCGGGCAAAGAGGCCGGTCAGGGGCCCTCGCCCACAGGGCCGGCGCACCGCTGCGGCCAACCCCCGGAGCCACTGGGGCTGTTGCGGCCTCGGAGCGCCTCGTCCAGCCCGGCGAGCGCGGCCCGGTCGGCCTCGCCCAGTTCGGCCTGGGCGTCCTTGACCATGTCGTGCGCGGGGGCCCCGCCCGACGCCGGCAGTTCACGCAACAGGACGACCGGGGACGAACCGGTGCGCCGTACGTCGAGGACCACGAAGGGCGTGCCGGGTGCGAATACCACTTCCTCGGCGGGGTCGTCGAAGAGCCTGCCGGCCAGACGCCCGGTGACCGACCAGATGGCATAGCGCGGGCCACGCGGCCAGCCCGCTCTTCCGGCGGCGGGAACGCCGCTCAGCGGGGCTCGGTCCCTGAGGACGGTGCCGGGCCGAAGCGGATCGGTCTCCGGGTCCACCTCCGCCGAAAGCGCCGAGCCCGCGCCGCGCAGGACCGCTCCACGGTGCGTCGGCAGCCGGCGCAACGCCGACACCAGGCAGGCCGCGAACGGCAGGAGCCGGTCGTCGCGGCCGTGGCAGGCCGCGGCCAGCGCGCGGTGGTCGAGAAGTCCGTCGGGCTCGTCCAGATAGAGCCGAAGCGCCGTCAGTTCCGCCTCCGCCGCCTGCCGTTCCTCGTCCGCCAGAGCCGGCAGACGGCCGAGGGCGCGGGCGACCACGGGCGCGTGGCGTTCCCAGGCCGGTCCCGCGAGCAGTCGCAGGGCCGCGTGCTCCGCCGGGCGGCTGCGGTAGCCGGCACGCAGGGAGGGCCGCCCGGGCACCGGCCGCACCCGTTCCGTGCCGTCGGGACGGGCCGTGCCAGACCGGAGAGCCTGCGCGTCCAGGGACGCGGCCTTCGCTTCGGGGCGTCGGCTCAGCTGCTCCCAGGCCGCTTCGAGATCCGGGCCCGGGGGCAGATCGGGAGCCGGCGTTTCCCGGGGGGCCGGGACCGCCTCCCGTCCCCGGCTGAGGTGGTCCCACGCATCTGTCAGGTCGGGCCTCGCGACCGGGTCCGCCGTGGTGCGCGGCACCGGCGAGGGCACCGTTGCGCGCGCCGGACGACCGGACGGGACGACATCCTGCCCTGGCGGCACCTCGACGGATCCACCGCGCTCTTCGTACAGGGTGGCAAGGGCCCGGACGGTGTGCACACCGTAGCGGTTCTGCAACGCGGCGGGGGCGTGAACTCCGTCCGGTGTCAGGGCGGTTTCGGGCAGCAGCAGGGCCGTACTCGCTCGCACCTGATGCGGCAACGAGTCCAGGAGCAACTCCAGCGCCGGCCAGAGCGACCTGTCCCCCGGCGGGCCGTCCCCCACCACGGTGAGACGGAGGGGGTCCACCGCGATGGTGTGATACGCGGTCGCGCCGGTTGCGGACGCGCCCTCGGCCGGACGCCCGGGTCGCACCAACAGGCCCGCGGGGATGTGTTCGATCAGGTACCCGTCCGCCGCCTCGCCGGGAACGCCGTCGAGCGCGCTCTGCCATACGGGCTCGGGACAGCGCGCGCCGAGTGGCACCGGCGTCGCGCCGGGCGCGAAGCCCAGCCATCCGCCCCGTCCGTCGGGGCCGGCAGGGGCGTACATCGTGCCTCCTGCCGCAACCAGGACCGGGCCGGCGGGTGCCTCCACCTTGACGGCCCAGGCGTCCGCGATCCGCCGGGCCGGCGACGGCTGTCCCGACCTCTCCTCGCCCGCGCCTGTCAGGGCCAGGCGCACCGTGGTGTGACCGGAGGCGCGCAGCGAGTCGAGGAGTCGGCCCACGCTGGGCCAGAAGTCCGGCTCGTCGGTCGCTTTCGGATCGGAGAGCAGCGTGACCGTCCGGTCGCCCGCCGAACTGAGCGCATGGGCTAGCTCGTCTAGGCCGCTCACGGGGGCGGGATCCTGCGCGGAGCGGAGCAGCACCAAGCTGTCGTGCTCCTCGATCCGTATCGGCCCGTCACCCGTGTGGGCCGTGGCGGTGCTTGTCGGGGTCATCGCCGCTCGCTCTCGGATTGGACGTCAGGGTGCGGTGAGGGCGAGGACGGCGTTCCGTCTCCTCACCGGGAACCCCCTGCCACGGCCGAGCGGGACGTAGGGGCTGCCGAATCGGAAGGACGGCCGACCGCCGACTCGTCCACGGAGAGAACACCCGTGGTCTTCGACGGCCGAGCGGGTGCCGCGGTGACGAGTTCGCGCTGCGTATCAGGACGCCGTACCTCCTGTGTGGCGGTCGCCGGGGACGCCAGCGGGACCGGCACGGCGGACGGAGTCTCAGGGGCAGTCGGCAGGGCCTGTGCGGCGCCCAGTTGGGCGCGATAGCGTTGCGCGGCCTTGAGCAGACGGCGATCCGGTCCCGGCACCTTCTCCCGCAACGCGATGATCGACGGCGCGATGCGCAGCGCGAGCGTGATGTCGCCGATGTCCCTCCAGCAGGCGTCCGCGTTGGCGGCGGCCTGCTCGGCGTCGACGCTGTCCAGGCCTGCGGTCACCAGCAGGCTGACCGCCACGCGCCGGTAGAGGTCCGCCGCCAGGGCGCTGTGCCCGCTGAGCCGCATCACGTGCGCTCTGATCTGACGGATCTGCAGCGACGTGGGGTGCTCCTGACCGTGGGCGACCAACGCTTCTCGTTCCAGAGACGTGGCGAGGGCCGTGGCGTCCTCGTACCGGCTCGCGTTGGCGGCCTGCACGATACGTCCGATCCGATCGTGGTAGAGGGAGAAGCCGTCCGCCGCGGTGGGCTCCGGGCGGGGAGTCCCGGCCGGCTGCTCGGTCACCGGCTCGGGCAAGGCGTCCGGGTCGGCGCCGGCGGTCTGCGGCCACAGCATCCGGACCTCGTGCTGCGTGGCCAGTCTGCGCAGCATGCGGGACTCTTCGGCCGAGCGGCCGGGAGCGTGGATGACGGCGTACTCGCGTGCCCCCGCGTCGAGGTAGTCGAGCACCTGCGACAGCGCGGACCAGCAGGATTCGTCGAGAGGCTGATCCGACGGTCCGATCTCGACGGCTAGTTGGTCCGCGCGCACGGGGCGTTCTGCGAGCGGCAGCCGCTGTCCCACGGTTCCCAGCGCGAGCCCCGACCGGCTCACGGTGACCTGCCACCGCTCCGACACGCGGACCACGCCGGCGTCCTGGGGTTCGCCGTCCGGCACCGGGAGACGCCAGCGAACCAGCCGAGGACCGGTGCCGTCGGCGTCGACACCGGACGCGGTGGGGCGGCAGACCACCGCTTCGACGTAGGGCCGCCACGTCGGACGGCCTGTGGCGTCGACGAGGACCGGCCCAGGAGCGACCGCCTCCCCGGACTGCGCCGTCGAAGGGGCCGCCAGGGGCGGGCCGGTCAGCACCTCCACCTCGATGCCCAGCGCGTCGGTGACCTGCTGGGCGGTCGGCAACAGATCGCCTTCGGCGCCGGGCGCCAAGCGGACCTGCGCGCGCACCGACGGCGGCAGCGCGGCAAGCAGCGCGGCAAGGTCGTCGACGGAGACCAGGGCCCCGGCACCGGGGACGCCGACCAGCACGGTCGGGCGACCGACGTCGACGGGCACCGCATAGCAGAGAGCGCCGGGCGCGGGTGGCCGCGTGCCCGACGGCTGGAGGAGGACACCGGCGGGAATGGGCCAGACCTCGGACCCTGAGGCGGTACGGTCGGGCAGCGCAGCGAGGGCCGTCTGCCAGCCAGGAGCCGGATGCCGCGCCCCCAGAGGTGTCGACTCCGTCCCGGGTTGGAAGAGCCGCCAGCCGCCGGACGGCTCAGGGGCGTCGGGGACGAACAGGGATCCGCCGGGGACGAGCACGGCGGTGCCGTCGGGGGCGATCACACCCATCCCCCACGTGTCGGCGATCCGCTGTGCCAGAGCGGGCCTGTCCGCGTCGCCGCTTCCCGCTCCGGAGACCACCAGGCGGACCGTGGTCGTACCGTCGTCCCGGAGCGAGTCGAGGACGTCCCCGAGCCGTGACCACAGCGCGGGGGGCACAGGGCCGTCCACTCCGACCACAACGGTGGCAACGGTCCGCCCCGCCTCGCCGCCCAGGGTTCGAGCGAGTTCCGCCACCTCGCTCGGGCCGGGTACGGCCTGCTCGGTGGGGCGCAGCAGCGTCAGCCCGTCGTACTCGTCGACAAGGACGGGGTTGTCGAGTTCCTCCGGCGTGGTACCGGGCTGTTCGCCCCTGCCCGGCGGCGACAGACGCGTGACGAGGGTCTCCCAACGGGACATGAACTGCTCCTTCCGTGACGGCACGTCCTTCCAGGACGCAGACCGGTGGACGGCCCTGCGTTCCTCCCGTCCACCGGTTCTCCCCGCGCTCTTGAGGGTTCACCGGGTCGCCACAGGGCTTGCGGTCCGCGGCCCGGCACTCGAACCGGCCTCGCCTACAGCTACGGATGGCCGACATGATCGGTTCCCCTCGGATCTCGACGCAGCAGTACACGGTGTTGTAGCGCCCGAGAGAGCCTCTCTTCGGCGGGGAAGCGAAGGGATGGTCAGGAGCGATCGGGTCAGGCGTTGGCTCCGCGCCAGGCCAGCGCGCCCCCGTCGACGAGCCAGTCCACCCCGTTGACAAAGCAGGCCTGTTCACTGGCGAGGAAGCACAGCAGGTGGGCGATGTCGTCGGGCCGGCCGAGCCGGGGGACGAGATGGGTGGCGGTCATGGAGCGCCGTGCCGCGTCCTGGTCGTCGGCCGCGGCGAGGTAGTCGGCGACCATGTCGGTTTCGGTGGGGCCCGGGCAGACGCAGTTGGCGCGGATGCCGTACCGCGCCAGCTCGACCGCGAGGTTCTTGGTCAGCAGCTTCAAGCCGCCCTTGCTGGCCCCGTAGGCCAGCGAACCTGGGAAGCCGAGCAGCGAGCCGGTGGAACCGGTGTTGATGATGGAGGGGTTGCGCTTGCTCCGCTTCAGGTAGGGGACCGCGAACTTCGAACAGAGCCAGGGGCCCCGGAGGTTCACGGCGAGCACGCGGTCCCAGACGTCGATCCCGAGCTCCTCTATGGACAGGTCGCCCGTCAGTGAACTCTCGTGGATCCCAGCGTTGTTGAGCAGGACATCGATGCCGCCGAAGGTGTCGGCGGCAGCGGCCATCAACCCCTTCACCTGGTCTGCCTCGGCCACGTCGCACGCGACGAAGGCCGCGCTGCCTCCGTTCGCCGCGATCTTGGCCACGACCTCGTCGCCGGCGTCCGCGTTCGTTCCCGACACCACCACATTGGCTCCGTAGCTCGCAGCCATTTCCGAGGTGGTGGCACCGATCCCCCGGGTAGCGCCGGTGATGACGAAGGTCATGCCGGTGAAATCGTGCGTGATGCCGTTGTTCATCGAACCCGTCTTTCTGGTGGCGGTCCGGTCGGGCTCAGTGTGGGCCGAGAGTTCTCATGGATTCGAGTCCCCATTCATGGGCGTCATCCCCAGGACGGTCTTTCGCCCCCTTTAGGGAGAGGAGGCCCTACCGCAAGGTCAAGCACATATCCCCGAACGGGGACCTGTCGGGTGTCGGGCACGCTGCTCTACGTTTCGTGGTGCGTGAACCACGGCCGCCGACCGCGTCGGCGCAGCGTGCCCGGGCACACTCGGCTTCGGCTACGTCCTCGTCGACCGTCCCGTTCCAACGTGATTGACTATTTCAAGGGATGGCGAGCGTGGTCCTTTCGGACATGTTCGATGACTCGGTAGAAGCCGATGCTGCTGCGCGTACTCGCCCTCTCTCTCGTGATCCTCTGCGCCCGCACCCGCGACCGCGGTCAGCATCCGTCACGCCTGGCGATGTCGGAGCACTCCTCGCCGACCCGCGTCGCCGACTGGAAATTCTGAGCGACGGAGCGGTCCGGGCTGTCGCCGGCGAGGGAGAGCTGCGTCCTGGCAGCGGCTTCGAGGTGATCGGGTCGCTTCCCGTCATGTATCCGGAGTGGCTCGGCGATCCCACCTTCGGCGCGACGCACGGTGTCCGTTTCCCGTACATCGCGGGCGAGATGGCCCACGGGATCTCCACCACCCGCATGGTCGTGGCCATGGCCCGCGCGGGCATGCTCGGCTTCTTCGGCGCCGGCGGGCTCGGCATGGCGCGCGTACAAGCGGGTCTCCAGGAACTGTCCGAGACGCTTCGTCACTCGTCCAACTGGGGCGTGAACCTGCTCCACTCGCCCAACGAACCGGGCTACGAGGACCAGGTGATCGATCTGATGCACCACTACAGAGTGGTGAACGTGTCGGTCTCCGCCTTCATGGACCTCACTCCAGCGGTCGTCCGGTGCGCCGCGGCCGGTCTGCACGCGGACGCTCAGGGCAAGGTCAACCGGCGGACCCGCCTGTTCGCCAAGGTGTCGCGCCCCGAGGTGGCCGAAAAGTTCATGTCTCCGGCCCCCATTGAGCTGCTCCGGGTCCTGCTGGATCAGGGGCGGCTGACCGCTGACGAGGCCGCGCTCGCCCGGCGGGTACCGCTCGCGACGGACGTCACCGTTGAGGCCGACAGCGGCGGCCACACCGACAACCGTCCGCTGACGGTCATCCTGCCCGCGATGCTGGCCCTGCGGGACGCGCTCTGGCGCCGCCACGGTTATGCCGAGCCTGTCCGGGTCGGTGCGGCCGGCGGGCTGGGCGACCCGCTCGCTGTGGCGTCGGCGTTCGCCTGCGGGGCGGACTACGTCGTGACGGGGACCGTCAACCAGCGGTCGGTCGAGGCCGGGACCTCCGACGAGGTGAAGCGGCTGCTCACCGAAGCGGACCTGGCCGATGTCACGATGGCCCCGGCCTCCGACATGTTCGAGTACGGCGTCAAGGTGCAGGTACTGCGTCGGGGCACCATGTACGCGAGCCGTGCGGCCGGGCTCTACGAGGCCTACTGCCGTTATGACTCACTGGAGCAGATTCCCGCGGGGGTTCGCGCCCGGATGGAACGCGACCTGTTACGGGCCGGCTTCGAGGAGGCGTGGGCCGCCACTCGTCTGTACTGGGCGGACCGCGACCCGGGCCAGATCGCGGTCGCCGAGCGTGACCCCAAACACCGTATGGCCCTGATCTTCCGCTCCTACCTTGGCCGGGCCAGCCACTGGGCCATCACCGGCGAGCCGTCCAGACGGGCGGACTACCAGGTCTGGTGCGGGCCCGCGATCGGCTCGTTCAACCGGTGGGTGGCCGGGAGCCCGCTGGCCGAGCCGCAGAACTGCACGGTCGTGCAGATCGCCCGCAATCTGATGGAGGGCGCGGCTGCGGTCACCCGCGCCCATCAACTGCGAAGTTACGGCGTCCGCGTTCCGTGTACGGGTGTGTACGCGCCCCGCCTCCTCACCTGAATCGCCGTGAGCGTGCTCCCCATGTTTCCGCCCGGTTGTCGAGAGAGATGCCGCCCATGCCCGAGTCTCATGCCCATGATCCGGTTCCCGTTGCCGTCGTCGGACTGGCCGCACTGCTGCCGGGCGCCGCGGATGTCCGGTCGTTCTGGCGCAATGTCGTCGCCGGGAAGGACCTCCTCACCGATGTGCCGTCGACACACTGGCCGATCGACGACTATTACGACCCGGACCCGTCCTCTCCGGACAAGACGTACAGCCGACGTGGCGGCTTCCTGCCCGCTGTGGACTTCGACCCGATCGCACACGGCATCCCGCCCACGACGATGCCCGCCATCGACCCGACACAGTTGCTCGGCCTGGTCGTGGCCGACCGGTTGCTGGCGGACACGGAAGCCAACCTGGCTGGCCCACTGGATCGAGAGCGGATCGGGGTGATCCTCGGCAGCGGCTCGATCCCCCTGTTCGGCACCATGGCAGCCCGTGTCCAGCGGCCTGTCTGGCTGCGGGCGCTGCGGCTGCAGGGCATTCCGGAGGAAGTGGCGCAGGCCGCCTGCGACCGCATCGCCGACCAGTTCGTGCCCTGGCAGGAGGCCAGCTTCCCGGGGATTCTCTCGAACGTGATCGCGGGGCGGATCGCGAGCCGCTTCGACCTGCACGGCACCAACTGCACGGTCGACGCGGCCTGCGCGAGTTCGCTGGCTGCCCTCAACGCCGCGGTGAACGAGCTCGTTCTGGGGCACGCCGACGTGATGTTCACCGGCGGCGCGGACACGCTCAACAACCCCTTGATGTTCGTCTCGATGAGCAAGACCCCCGCCCTGTCCCCCTCCGGCGAGGTACGGCCCTTCGACGCGGACGCCGATGGCACCGTGATCGGTGAGGGCCTCGGCATGGTCGCCCTCAAACGCCTGGCGGACGCCGAGCGCGACGGTGACCGGGTGTACGCGGTCGTGCGGGCCGTCGGAACGGCGTCCGACGGGCGCGGCAGTGCCATCTACGCGCCGGAACCGCAGGGACAGGCGCGGGCCCTGCGGCGCACCTACGAGATCGCCGGATATTCGCCCCGCACGGTCGAGTTGGTCGAGGCGCACGGCACGGGGACACGAGCCGGGGACGCCGCCGAGTTCGCCGCGTTGCGGGACGTCTTCGCCACAGACGGTGCCGACACCGCCTGGTGCGCTCTCGGGTCGGTGAAGTCGCAGATCGGTCACACCAAAGCGGCGGCCGGCGCCGCGGGGCTGATCAAGGTGGTACTGGCATTGCATCACAAGGTGCTTCCGCCGACGATCAAGGTCACCCGCCCCAACCCGGCGTTGGAGATCGAGAAGAGCCCGTTCTACCTCAACACGCAGGCTCGGCCGTGGGTCAGGGCGGACGACCAGCCGCGCCGGGCATCGCTGTCGGCCTTCGGTTTCGGTGGCAGCAACTTCCATGCCGCCCTGGAGGAGTACCGTCCGCGTCACGGCCGACCCCAGCCGGCGCCGTACCACGCGCTGCCGCAGGAACTCATGCTGTTCAGCGGCGCTTCGCTGGACGGGCTCAGGGCCACGGCCCGTCACCTGCTGGACGAACTGCCGTTCGCCGAGGCAGCCCGGGAGAGCAGGCGGACGTTCGACCGAACCGCCACATGCCGACTGGCCCTGGTCGCCGCCGACGCGACCGAAGCCGGAACCAAGCTCGACCGGTTCCTCGCACTGCGTCCGAACCGGCCGATGACGGCGCCCGGAGGAGTCAGCTACACCACCGGGGAGGCCCAGCCGGGTCCCCTCGCCTTTCTCTTCCCCGGCCAGGGGTCGCAGTATCCCTGCATGGGCGCCGGGGTGGCCATCGCCTTCCCCGCCGCCCGCGCCGTCTGGGACCGGGTGGCGGGAGGGGAACTGGGGCCGGTTCCGCTGCACCAGGTGGTCTTCCCACAACCGGCGTTCAGCGAGGCCGAGCGTGCGGCACAGCACGAACTGCTGACCCGGACGGAGTGGGCCCAGCCCGCGCTGGCCGCACACAGTCTCTCGCTGCTGGCGGTACTCGACGTGCTCGGACTGCGGGCTCATCGTCTGGGCGGGCACAGCCTCGGCGAACTGGTGGCCCTGCACGCTGCCGGTGTGTACGACGCGGACACCCTGCTGCGCCTGACCCGGCGGCGCGGGGAGGTGATGGGCGCGGCCTCGCGGGTTCCCGGTGGAATGCTGGCCGTCGCGCTCCCGCTCGACCAGGTCAAGGCGGAGCTGGAGGGCTCAGAAGGGATCTGGGTCGCCAACCACAATCAGCCCGACCAGGTCGTGGTGTCGGGAGAGGTCGCCGCGATCGAGCAGTTCGAGGAGCGGCTCGCCAGGCGCGGTGTCCGGGCGCGGCGGCTCGATGTGGTCATCGCCGCGCACACCCCTCTTGTCGCCTCGGCGAACACGGCACTTCGCGACTTTCTCGACGCGGAGCGGTTGTCGCCTCCGCAGACCGAGGTGTGGAGCAACCTGACAGCCGAGCCTTACGGCTCGGATCTGGCACGACTGCGCGAGATGGTGTCCGTGCACGGTGCCTCGCCGGTCGTCTTCGTCGACCAGATCGAGGCGATGTACGCCGCAGGCAGTCGGATTTTCGTCGAGGTCGGAGCCGGGGCGGCGATCACCGGGATGGTCCGCTCGATCCTGGGCGAGCGGCCGCATCTCGCGATCAACCTCGACCGCAGGGGCACGTGTCCGGTGGAGTCACTGTTCACCGCTCTGGGCCAACTGGCCGTCAACGGCGTGAAGCTGGACTTCGAGGCCCTGTGGCACACGCCGGATCCGGCGCCCCGGCCCGCTGGCGCAGCGGCCGTCAAGATCAACGGGGCCGAGTACGGACGCCCCTGCCCGCCGTCCGAGGCGGCGCCGGTCGCACCGGTCCGCACACCGGCCTCATCGTCCTGGGCCGCTCTCCCCAGGGAGTCCCGGCCCGAGTCGACGGCGGCTCCCGAACCTGTTTCGTTCACGTCCGCGTCCATGGAGAAAGCGAGCACGCCGATGCCGCAGTACCAGACCGCACCCGACCCGGGATGGCTGCAGGTGCTGGCCGAGACCCAGCGGCAGACCGCCCAGGCCCAGGCAGCTTTCCAGCAGGCCCTGCTGACCGGCCACCAGTCGTACCTGCAGTTCGTCGACAACGCACTGGGCCGCCTGGCAGGTCCGGGGAACCCGGGTGCGGCCGACCCTGCGACGGGGGTGACCGCGCCGCTCGCCGCCCCGGTCCGGCAAGCGCCCCCGCCGCCCGAAAGCCCTGTGCCGACGACGGCGATCCAGGTCCCGGCGCCCGAGATCATGGCCCCGGCTGCGCCCGCGTCGTTCGTCGTCCCGCAGACCGTCGCCCCGTCGGCACCCCCGGCAGCTCCGGCACCCCCGGCTTCGCGCGCCGCGACGCCCGTGGCGGCTGCTTCCGAGCCGCCCACCACCGTGCTGAGCGCTGAACTGCTGCTGGGCATCGTCGCGGACATGACCGGGTTTCCCGTCGAGCTCCTGAGTGCCGACATGGACCTGGAGTCGGAGCTCGGTGTTGACTCGATCAAGAAAGTACAGATCCTCTCCGCGGTCCGGCAGCGCGTCGCTGGGCTGCCCGGCGCCGATTCCCCCGAGCTGGCCGGCCTGTTCAAGCTGCGTACCGTCAACGCGATCGTCGAGGAGCTGGCCACCGGCACCTCCGGGTCGGGCCGGCACGGGAAAGAGCGCACGGGTGAGGGTTCGGCCGAGGAGGGTGAAAGACGCGCCGGCTGAGCGGAGCCGGCCGGCGCTGCGACGGCGCGTGGTGCGGGCCGTGGAACTGCCGTCCGCGGGCGTCGGGGCGGGTGGCTTGACAGGAGTCGTCCTCCACGTGGTGGACGGCGGCAGCGGGCTGGCCCGGGACGTGGTGCCCGGACTGCGCGCACGCGGGATCGAGGCGGTCGAGGCGGTCGAGGACGGCTCGCTGAGCGGGTCGAACGCCGTACTGCTGCTCGGTGGCATGGCGCCCGTTGCGACACCTGAGGACGGATTGGCGGCGATGCGCGGGGTGTTCACGGCGGCCCAGAAGGTTGCCGCCGCGATGGCGACGGACGGTGGCCTGTTCGCCGTCGTTCAGGACACCGGCGGCGACTTCGGTCTGAGCGGCGGGCAGGGGGAACGTGCCTGGCTCGGCGGCATTGCCGCGCTGGCGCGGACGGCGGCGCGGGAGTGGCCTAAGGCCGGCGTCAAAGCCATCGACTGCGCCCGCGGCGACCGCGACAGCGCGGCGGTCGCCGAGGCCATCGTCACTGAGCTCGTGTCAGGGGGGCCGGCCCTCAACGTCGGCCTGCCCCCGGACGGCCGACGCCTGACCCTCGACATGGTTGCCACTCCCCGCGGCCCCGAGCCCGTGGAAGCCCCGCTCGACGAGGACGGCGTGATCGTCGTCACCGGCGGCGCCCGCGGGGTGACACCCGCTGTTCTCGCCGAACTGGCCGCCAGGTACCGCCCCCGACTGGCCGTGCTCGGCCGGACCGAGCTCACCGAGGAGCCCCCGGGGCTGGAGGCCGCCGCGGACCAGCCTGCTCTGGTGGCCCGACTGGCCGCCCGCGTTCCGGACTCCGGCCCGGCGGCGGTTGTTGCTCAGGCACGCCGGATTCTGGCCGCCCGGGAGGTGCGCCGGACTTTGGCCGCCCTACGGGCCCTTGGCACCGAGGTGCGGTACTTCCCCCTGGACGTCACCGACGCGCCCTCGGTACGGCGCGCACTCGCCGCGGTGCGGGAGGAGTTGGGGCCCATCACCGGCCTGATCCACGCTGCGGGCGTGGTGCACGACAAGAGCATCGCCGACAAGACCTCGGACCAGTACGAGGCGGTCCTCGCCACCAAACTGGACGGTCTGCGCGTGGTTCTCGACGCGACCCGGGACGACCCGCTGCGACTGCTCTGCCTGTTCTCCTCGATCGCGGCGTGGGCGGGGAACCCGGGCCAGAGCGACTACGCGATGGCGAACGAGGTTCTCGGCCAGATCGCCGCCGTCGAACGCGTTCGGCGGCCGCACTGCCTGGTCCGCTCCATCGGCTGGGGCCCCTGGGACGGCGGCATGGTCACCTCGGACATCGCCACCCGGTTCGAGCAGCAGGGACTGGAGCTGATCCCGCTGGACACCGGAGCCGGCGCCTTCGCGGCGGAGTTGGAGACCGGACGGGGATTCGCGCATGTCGTCCTGACGGTCGGGGAGCTTCCCGATCCGCCGACGCTGAGGGCCGAGGCACCGGTTGCCACCGGGGAGGAGGAAGCGCTTGGGCCCGGCGCCCTCAGCCTCCCAGCAGGCCTCCACCCACTGGCGACGGCGGTGGAGCTCTTCACCGCGGCCGCGCGCTGCCGAGCTCCGAAAGAGCCGATCGTGACACTGCGCGACATCACCTTCGACGCGCCGGGGGACGCCGCGTCACCAGGCGTCCGTGGCAGTGTGCGCGTCGAGGGCTTCCCCCGGCGCGATCGGCTGGAGCTGCGGCTGCTGGGTGCACCCTCTCGAGTCGAGGCAGTCGCCCGGCTCGGCGGGGTCCCGGGCGGCGGCGTCTGGCCCGACCATCCGTATCTGCCCCCGTTCGACGGGTGCGAGGCCGGCGACGACGTGGTCGGCCGCGGTGCCGTGCTGCGGATGCCGGCGGCCGGCGTGCGGGTCGGCGACCCCGGCGCCGTCGCCCTGCTGGAGCTCGGTGGCGGTGGAGTGCCGGGGGAAGTGCCGCACCTCGAAGCCATCGCCGTCGACGCCGTCCTGCACCTCGCGGTCCTGTGGGGTGACCACGTGCTCGGCTGCTCCGTCGCATCCGTGGGCCTGGAGGAGTACCGCAGGCACCGGTTCGGTCCCGCGGGCCGGACCCTGCACTGTCTGCTGCACAGCCGTGGACGGGCCGGGAAGCCTGCCGTCTGCGACATCGCCCTGCTGCGCGAGGACCAGACCCTCTACGCCGAACTGCTCGGGCTCACCCTCGCCCCCTGCCCGTGACCACTGCGAAGCCGCATCGATGGAGGACCAGTAAGTGCCATTCGAACCGATCGCGATCGTGGGGCAGGGGTGCGTGCTTCCCGGCGCGCTCGATCCGGCCGCCTTCTGGAACGGCGTCGAGAACGGACGGGTGAACCTGAGCGAGGTGGCCCCGGACGAGTGGGGTCTGCCGCAGAACTGGTCCGATCTCGGTGTGGTGGAGTGGCTGCCCAAGGGCTTTCGGCCCGTTTCGGGACTCGTCCGAGGGTTCGAGCAGGCCTTCGACCCGTCCGGGTTCGCGGTCGACGCCGAGTCCGTGGCCGGCTGGGATCCGGCTCTGCGGTGGATCCTGCACGCCGGACAGCAGGCGCTACGTGAGGCCGACTGGGACGGCCCGTCGGCGCGGGCAGGTCTGATCATGGGCAACCTCGGCTTCGCCTGGCGCGGTCTGACTGCCTATGCCGAACAGGTGTGGCTGGACCGACTGGGTCTCGACGGCCCGGACGGCCGGTCCGCACCCGCGGGGCGTCGACAGCCGCATCCTTCGGACCGCTTCTGCTCGGGGACGCCGATCGTCCGCGCCGCGCGGGCGCTCGGCCTGGGCGCAGGCGGGTTCGGCCTGGAGGCGGCGTGCGCGTCCTCGCTTTACGCGATCAAGATGGCCTGCGACCGGTTGCAGGACGGGTCCGCCGACCTGATGCTCGCCGGTGCGGTCAGCGGAGCCGCCGGACCGCAGATCCATGTCGGATTCGCCTCACTCGGCGCGCTGAGCCCCAGTGGCCGCCCCCTCCCCTTCGACCAGCGCGCCGACGGCATGATCCCGGGTGAAGGCGCCGGGCTGGTCGCTCTGATGCGCCACCGGGACGCGGTCCGGGCGGGGCGGACCGTACTCGGCATCATCCGTGGCATCGGCCTGTCCAACGACGGCAACACCGGCGGCTTCCTCTCCCCCTCCCCGCGCGGCCAGGAGGAGGCGATGCGGGCGGCATACGCGGCAGCCGACCTGGACCCGTCCACGGTGACGCTGCTCGAATGCCACGCGACCGGGACGGCGGTGGGCGACGCCATCGAGGTCCGCAGCAGCAGTGCCGTGTTCCAGGACGCGGCGGATCTGGCCATCGGCTCGGTCAAGGCCAACGTCGGCCATCTGCTGGCGACCGCGGGAATCGCGGCGCTGCTGAAGATCCTCGGCGCGTTCCGCTCCGGGCTGCGCCCCGGCACACCCGGGATCGACTCCCCGATCGAGGCCCTGCACGAGACCCCCTTCCGGCTGCTCCGGCATGCGGAACCGTGGAACGGCCGGCGGCGCGCGGCGCTGAGCGCGTTCGGCTTCGGCGGCAACAACGCCCACCTCGTCATCGACCCGCCGGACGCAATCGCGACCCCCCACGGCCCGCGCCGTCCCCGGCGCCCGCGGACCACACCTGAGCAGCCGCCGCAGATCGCGGTTGTCGCCCTCGGGGTGCGCGCCGGTTCAGGCACCGGGGTCGGCGACTTCCGCACCGCCCTGTTCACCGGGCAGGCTCCGGAGATGAGCCGCCAGGACGTCGAACTGGGCCTGACCGGGCTCCGGTTCCCCCCGAACGACCTGAAGGAAGCACTGCCCCAGCAACTGCTGGTGCTGGCAGCGGCCCAGGAGGCCGTGGCCGACGTGCGGCTTCCCCGCCGCACCTCGGTGCTGATCGGAACGGGATGCGACCCGGACGGCGCGCGCCTGACCGCCCGCTGGCGGCTGGATGCCTGGTCCGCCCACCACGGCAGGCCCCCAGGTCTCGCCGAGCCGATCGGTCCCCGCCTGAGCGGGGCACGCCTGACAGGCACGATGGCCAACGGCACGGCCAATCGCATCAGCATCCAGCTCGACCTGCTCGGCCCCGCCTACGCGGTGCTCGCCGAGGAGGAGTCCGGCCTGATCGCTCTCGATCTCGCCATCCGGTCGCTGCGCTGCGGAGAGGTCGACGCAGCCGTCGTCGGGGCCGTCGACCTGTCCTCCGAACAGGTCCACGCAGCAGCCGTACGCGCGCTGGGGCGGTCCGACCGGCCTGCTGACGCAGCGGTCGTGCTGGTCCTGAAGCGCCTGGAGGACGCCGTCAGGGACGATGATCCTGTGCTCGCCCTCTTGTCCGAGTCGGCAGGCGAGCCGGCCGATCTCGTCCTTGGCGAGGGTGCTGCCTTCGACCCCGCGACGCTCTTCGGCCACAGCCATGCGGCGCGTGGCCTGGTCGCCGTGGCCGCGGGCGTACTCGCCCTGCACCACCAGCGGATGCCCGCCGGCTCGCCTTCGGCGCTCACCGCGCTGCGCAGTGCGGAGGTCACGACGGTCCGATGCGACGGCGGCCTGCGACGTACGCGGTTGCAGGGGGCGGACGTCCAGGGCTGGACACCGACAGCGGCACAGGTGACAGTCTTCGCCGGGGGCGACCGGGCTGCCGCGCTGTCAGCCCTGGAAGCCGGCCGCGGCGGTGACAGCGGCCCCGCTCGGCTCGCCGTGGTCGCCGAGTCGGCCGACGCGGCGGCCCGACGGGCGCCGGAGATCCGGGAGTGGCTGCACAGCGGCGCGATCCGCCCCCGAGGTGTCGCGTTGCGCGACACACCGCTGGAGGGGCAGATCGCCTTCGTCTACACCAACGGCTCCGCTGCCTATCCGGGCATGGGGAGGGAGCTGTTGCAGGCCTTCCCCGAACTCATCGACACGGTGCGAGAGCGGCTGGGCCCCCTCGAACCGCTGGTGGGCTGGGCCTACCGCGACGACGGCCGTCCCGGGGACGCGATGGACCAGATCAGCGGAGCGGCGTTCCTCTCGGTCCTGCACACTCTGATCACCCGCAAGGTCCTCGGCATCCATCCGGCTGCGGCGATCGGCTACTCCTCGGGGGAAGCCGCCGCACTCGCCGCGCTGGGCGCCTGGCCGGACTGCACCGGCCTGTACGCTGCCGCCCGCACCTCCGGCCTGTTCACCGCCGAGCTGGGCGGTGCGATGCACACCGTTCGTGCCGCCTGGAAGGACACCGGCGTGCACGGCACGCGGTGGACCGCCTACCAGGTCACCGCCGACGCCGACCGGGTCCGAGCGGCCCTGGCGGACCTGCCCGCCGTCCACCTGATGGCGGTCAACGCGCCCGGACTGTGCGTGCTCGGCGGCGAGAAGAACGCGTGCGCCGCCGCCCTGGCCCGTCTGGGCGAGCCGAACGCGCTCCTCCTCGACTACGACGTGGCCGCCCACGTCCCCGAGACAGCCGCCGTGCGCGACCGCCTCTACGAGCTGCACCTGCTGCCCACGCGATCCGTTCCCGGAGTCAGGTTCTACAGCGGGGCCACCGGCCGGCCCTACGACGTGACGGCCGAGCGGGCCGCGCAGGCCACCGCTGACCAGTGTGTCGGCACGATCGACTTCACCGCCTGCATCGAGGATGCCTACCGCGACGGCGTTCGGATTTTCATCGAGCACGGCCCTGGCAGCCTGTGCACGGGCTGGATCAGCCGCATTCTGGGGACACGCCCCCATCTCGCCGTCGCCCTCGACCCGTTGCGCGGCGGCGGTCTCGACGGCCTGCTCGGCTCACTCGCCGAACTCGCCGCCGCCGGCGTGCCCGTGACCTGGCCCGGAGGGCCGCGCCGAGCCGAGGGAACCGACCCCGTCCTCCGCGTTCCCGCCCACCTCCCGATGCCGCGGCAAGCTGCTCCGGCGACTCCTTCGGCGCACAGGGCCACCCGCCCGGACACCGGGCCTGCCGGCGTCCCGTCCCAACCTCCCTTGGCGGAGGCGGTTCTCCCCGGCCCAGCTGCTCCCGCACCAGCAGCACCGACGCCGGCGCGGACCGTACGGGCGCTGCTGGCCGAGCAACTCGCCCAGGTCGCCTCCGTCCACGTCCGTCATCTGGCGACCAGTCAGGAAGCACAGGTGCGGTTCCTGGCGCAGCAGACCCGGATCGCCGCCGCGCTTCCCCCTGCGCCACACGCCGCCTCGTCCGGGCCGCGGCGCGGGACCGTCCCCTCGTCTGCCCCGATGCCGCCGCCCGTCCCCTCGTCTGCCCTGGTGCCGATGCCCGGCGTATCGCAGGAGCGGCCGGGACCGAAGTTCAGTCGGCAGGACCTCGAATACCTTGCCCAGGGGAACGTCTCCCGGCTGTTCGGGCCGATGTTCGCCGTACAGGACCACGATGAGCGGCAGACTCGTATGCCGCGGCCACCGCTGCTGCTGGCAGACCGGGTCACCGGGATCGCTGCCGTCCCAGGCTCCCTGGCAACAGGGACGATATGGACCGAGACGGACCTCACCCCGGGGGCCTGGTACCTCGATCACACCGGGCGCATGCCGCCCGGCCTGGTCATCGAGGCCGGACAGGCCGACCTGATGCTGATCAGCTGGCTCGGCGCGGACCTGGACAACCGCGGCCGCCGTGTCTACCGGCTGCTGGGCGCCGAAGCGGTGTACCACGCACCACCGCCGCCGAGCGGCGCACTGCTCGACTACGAGATCCGGATCACCGACCACGTGGTCAACGGCAGCCAGCGACTGTTCACCTTCGAGTTCGACTGCCGCGTGGACGGCAGGCCGATGCTGACGATCCGCAACGGGCAGGCGGGCTACTTCACCGACGAGGAACTGGCGCAGAGCGGCGGGGTCCTGTGGGATGCCCAGGCCGCACCGGCCGGCCCCGGGCACGTCGACCCGCCCCCCGTCCGCGGCACCCGGCAGCGGTTCTCCGAGCGGGAGGTCGAAGCATTCAGCCAGGGCCGTCCTGCCGCCTGCTTCGGCGAGCAGTGGCGGGCAGCCGAAGCACACGTCCGGACCCCGCGCATCCCGGCCGGCCGCATGCGGCTCCTCACGGAGGTGGTGTGCTTCGACACCGCGGCAGGCCCCTGGCAACGTGGCTATCTACAGGCCCGTACGGCGCTCCACCCCGACGACTGGTTCTTCGACGGCCACTTCCACAACGACCCGTGCATGCCGGGCACCCTCATGCTGGACGGCTGCCTTCAGGCGATGTCGTTCTATCTCGCCGCCGCCGGCTGCACCCTGACCCGCGACGCATGGCGCTTTGAACCCGTCCCCGAGCAGAACTACCGGATCGTGTGCCGCGGGCAGGTGACCCCGCAGAGCAAGGAACTCGCCTACGAGGTGTTCGTACGGGAGTTCAGCGCGGGCCCCCACCCCACCCTCACGGCTGACGTCCTGCTCACCGCCGACGGGGTCAAGGCCGTCCACGTCGCCGGACTGGCTGTCCGGCTGGTCCCGGACTGGCCGTCGCCGAGCGCGCCTGTGACCGACGTGCGGCCCGCCGCGCAGATCGACGGGATTCGCCTCGACCACAACGCGCTGCTCGCCCATGCTCAAGGCCCGCAGACCCAAGCGCTCGGGCGCATCGGCGAAGGCTTCGACGGGACCCGGCGCGCACCTCGGCTCCCTAGCCCGCCGTACCATTTCGTGACCCGGATCCGTGACGTCTGCGGCGCGTACGGCGGCCTGGAAACCGGAAGCGTCGTCCACGCCGAGTACGACGTTCCCGCTGACGCCTGGTACTTCGTCCAGAACCCCGACGGCGTCATGCCCGTCTCGGTGCTGGTGGAGACCGCGCTTCAACCGTGCGGTTGGCTCAGCTCCTACGGAGGCGTCATGCTCCGCAGCGACAACGAGATGCTTTTCCGCAATCTCGACGGCAACCTGGCCCTGCACACGACCGTGAGCCCGGTGAACCGACGGATAACCACCCGCGTCGAGCTCACGGAGATCTCGGAACTCAACGGGATGATCATCCAGTCGTTCGCGGTGACCGCCGGGGTTGATGACCGTCCCCTCCTGGACGGCACGGCCGTCTTCGGATCCTTCACCACGGCCGCGCTCGCCAACCAGGTCGGCTTCCCCCCGACCGAGGCCGACCGCCGGCGTCTGGCCGAGCCGTACGACACCCGGGTCCGCCTGACACCCGGCGGCAGGCTGCCGGGCCCGATGCTGCTGATGCTGGACGAGATTGCCGGCCTCCAAACCGTCGGGGACCAGGAATCGGCACACGTCAGGGCCCGCAAACGGGTACAGCCGGGCGAGTGGTTCTTCAAAGCTCACTTCTTCCAGGACCCGGTGATGCCCGGCTCCATCGGTATCGAGGCCATCGTCCAGGCCCTGCAGTGGTATCTCGGGTCGCCCGGCTACGAAGTGGTCTCCCCACTGGTCTGGAAGTTCCGCGGCCAGGTCCTGCCCACCGACAAGGAAGTCACCGTCGAGGCCCGGATCCTGGAACGCCCCGACGAGCGGACCGTTTTCGCCGAGTGCTGGCTGTGGGTGGACAACCGCCGCATTTATCACATCCCCCGACTGGGCCTGCGAGCCCGCGCCTAAATCCTCATCCGCTGACGGGCTCACACCGGATCAGCGGCCGCCTCCGGCGCAACGGCACACCGCTCACCCGCTCACTGGTCGCTCTCGATCGCTGGGCACATCGGGCACACTCGTCTTTGGGAGAAGCCGTGGAACACCACCTCGTCACTGGCGCCACTGGCCTCATTGGCGGCGCCATCGTCCTGGAACTGCTGGAACGCACCGACGCGAAGGTCACCTGCCTGGTCCGCCCACGACCCGGCCTGGATGCCGACACCCGGCTCAAATCGGAGCTCCGACGTGCCGCGAGGGCCTACGGCCGCCCTGACCTCGAACCCGAGATCGAAGGGCGCTGCCACGGCGTCCCCGGCGACATCACCGAGCCGGACTGCGGCGCGGCGTCCATCGGCGACGCGGTCCACTTCTGGCACGTCGCCGCCTCCATGGCATACGAGTACGAGCGCAAGGAGGACGTTGTCTCCCGCAACATCGACGGCACCCGGAACGCGCTGGACCTCGCCAGGACCGCACGTTGTGCGACGTTCAACTTCATCAGCAGCGCGCTGGTAGCTGGACGGCGCAACGGCTGGATCGCCGCCGACCCGGCCGACCCCTCGATTGCCGTGAACAACTGGTACGAGTACAGCAAGGTCGTCAGTGAGTGCGAGGTCCGCGCGCAGCCCTTCGACAGCGTGCGGATCTTCCGCCCGAGCCTGGTCATCGGGCACAGCCGAACCCTCGCCGCCATGACCACCAGCGGCCTGTACAACCTCGCTCTGGGCCTCGCCCTCGCGGTTGGGGAACTACGCGGCGCCGGCGGCGCACTCCCGTCGCCACTGCGGATCAACGGCCTGTCCGACGGCAGCACCAACTACATCCCCGTCGACGCGGCTGCTCGGGCCGCCGTCCAGATCACGCTCAGCGACACGGGAACCGGCGTCTACCATCTGACGAACGCCCACTCCACGCCATTGCGAGACACCTTCAGAGCGCTCACCCAGGTCCTGGAGATCCCTGAGGTGGTCATTCAGGACGGTGTGGAAGGGTTCACCGACGCGGACCACTTCCTGAATCACAGGATCGGTGTCTATCGCCCCTACCTGCGCTGCGCCAAGGAATTCGACCAGACAAATGTGGCGCGACTGATCGGGCACGTCGATCTGGCCGTCGACGCCGCCGTGCTCACAGCGCACCTCGCCTGGTACGTGCACGGCCCGGGTGGCGAGATCCTTGCCTCGCTCTGAGCAGGGTCGGGGACTGACGTGGTTGCTGATGCTCCGTTGCCAGTTCCCGCTGCTTCGAACCTTGCATGCGCTTCTCCCTCAGACGGCTCTCCGACAGCGTCACGGCAGTTGTAGTTCATGATCTGTAGTGGCTCGCTGCTGGTCGGCTGTGGGTGGGGGCGTCGCGTCCATCCTCACGGCGGGCCGGTTGTCTGGATCGTCTCCGCGTGGCGGGGGGGACAGGCAGTCCGGGTTACTTGCCGAAATAGAGATCACGGATGAGTTCTCCGGCTGCGGGAGCCTGGCACAGTCCCTGGCCGGAGAATCCCGCCGCGTAGAGGAAGGGGCGGGAGCGATCCCTGCCGATGAGAGCGGCCCCGTCCGGGGTGGCATCGATGGGACCGCCCCACCCGCGACGGAGGCGGACGCCCGCGAGGGCCGGGTAGGTGGTGCCGAGCTGCTGCGACAACCGCTGGAGCCATGCCGCGCGGGATTCGTCCTGCTTGGGGCGGCCCACCCCGACAAGGATGTGGCCCTTCCAGGCGCGGACCCTCGATCTGGAGGAGGGGTGCAGGGTCATCGGCAAGGTGGTGAGCGGTTCCACGGGAGAGGCGGTGAGGAGCAGTTCAGTCGCCTCAACCCCGCTGTTTACCGGAGTCCGCGGCGCCCAGCTCGCCGGCCGTGCCAGCCTCATCACCTGCGGCCCCCTCCCCGCCCGCCAAGGCACCCGCCGGCCCTTCACCGACATGGAGAACGCCCTCGACCTGGCCAAGCACACACCCGGCACCCTCCCGGAGGGTATGGCCGGGATCCCGGCGCTGAGGACGAGGCGCAGGGCTCTTGCCCACCGGCAGGCGCTCAGGCTTCAGCCTCCGAGGCTCGGCGGGCCCGTGCGGCGGCATGTTCGTCGTGGACGAAGAGCACCAGTCCCAGCGCGAGAAGGCCGGCGAGCGCCCACACCGCGTGGACACCCTCCCAGTGCGTGAGGAAACCACCTGCGATCGCACCGGCGAGGAAGCCGCAGATGACGGCAGAGAACCGGCGGGCCCGGCGGGCGGCGTCCCAGTCGCGCTCGACGACCGCCAGATAGGCGCTCTGCGTGGCGGTGCGGAGGTTGCCGGTCGTCATGGCCGTGCTGTAGGCGGTGTCCACCAGCTTGCGGAACGTGGCTACCTGCAGAGAGGCGGTGAAGGCCACCAGCACGGTGGCGGCGGTGTCGGCGCTGCCTGACGGCAGCAGGCCCACGCAGGACAGGACCAGGATCTCCAGAACGAGGGCCGCTCGGGCCGGCCACCTCACTCTGGCGGCCACCCGGGGCCGCTTGAGGGACTCCGCGACGAGCACGCCCAGGACGAAGGCGATGATCGGCGGAATATGACGTAGGGCCTCCGACCACTGGCGGCCCGCGGCGGCGACGCCCAGCAGGACGACGTTACCGGTCTGCGCGTTGGCGAACACACCACCCCGCCCGACGTACGTGTACGCATCGAGACCCCCGCCGACAATGGCCAGCAGAACCCCCAGACGCACCGAGTGTGCCGTGGGAAGGTGTGGTGGTCTCCGTTCGGACATGCCTCCTGTTTCCCACTGCGTCCGGCGCATACTGACGTGATGGCAGGGCCGCCGGTCAAATCCAGTCAGCCCCGGGAACTGCGCACGACCAAGATAGTCGTCACGGCAAAGAAGCTCGATGACGGGGCTTTCCTACCGGTTCACGGGAGATGGAGAACGCACGGGCTGTGCCGCCGGCAGCACCGCCCCTGGATTGCTGAGCACCTGCTAAGCGTGCACCAGTCGCACCCCGTCGCACAGGGCGCCTTCCGCCGTGGTGCCGGTTCTCCCGCTGTGCGTCGGTCAGGTACCAAGAGGCCGAAAGCGTAGGGTGACGATGGTGCGTCGATGCGGTGTTCCGTGCCGCTCACCTGATGGTATGGCTCTTTCCATGGCGCACAGGCGGCAGGACGGCAGGTGATCCGGAGCGGCGGTGGCGAGCACGGCGGGCCGGTGGGAGAGCCGGCTCCGCCGCGGCTGGTGCTGTTCGAGCGGGCGGTCGAGACGATCGGCACGGCTTTGGACGAGCAGGCCACGTGCGAGGAACTGGCCAGCTTCCTGTGTCGTCACCTGTGCGACGCAGCATCCGTGGATCTGGCCGGTGGGGCCGCGGATCCCGACCGACCGGACGTCGCCGTCCGCGTGGTGGACGATCCCTGCGGCCTGTTCGCAGGCCCCGGCCCTGACGCTGCCGCTTCTGCCGGGGCACACGACGAGCGGCAACCGATCGCCTCTTCGGGCGGGCCACCGTACGCCCTCTCGGTGCCGCTGATCAGCCAAGGCCGCCTGTATGGCACCGCTGTCGCGCTGCGCGCACGGCTGCCCTTCCTGCACGAGGACTCGGCCGTGGCGAACTTCGCGGCGCGGCTGGCCGCCGTCCACGTCCGGCTCGCCCGCGCCCACGCCCAGGTGCGCGACACGGCGATGAACCTCCAGCGCACGCTGCTCACCGATCCGGGGCAGCCGCACCCCAACCTTGACCTGGCCACTGGCTACCTCCCCTCCGGAAGCGGTGTCCTGGTGGGAGGCGACTGGTTCGAGACCGTACGGCTCCACTACGGGCGCACCCTGCTCGTCGTGGGGGACGTCATGGGACACGGACTCGACGCGGCCGTCGACATGAACGCGTACCGCTCGGCGCTCCGGTACATCGCCTCGACCGACCTGCCGCCGCACAGGGTACTGCGCCAGCTGGATGCCGCAGTCACGGACGACGGCAGCAGACGGCCCGCGACGTGCCTGCTGGCGCGGATCGATCCAGCCCGGAGTGCCGTGGCCCTCGCCAGCGCCGGCCACCTGCCCCCGGTGGTTTTCTCCGCAGACGGTGCCGGGGAGCTGGTCTCTGTCCCGGTCGGGCCTCCTTTGGGGACCGGGCTCGGCGGATACGACCTGTCGACCCGTCGTCTGGCATCCGGTGAGACGCTCCTGATGTTCACCGACGGCCTTGTGGAGCGCCGCGGCGAGGACATCGACGACTCACTCGCCCGGCTGACCAGCCTGCACCCGTCGCCTGACAGCACCGTCCATGAACTGCTCGACGAAGTACTGGACCGCCTTGACGCCCGGCATGCCGAAGACGACGTCGCCGCCCTGGCCGTCCGCACCAGCCACCACCCGACCCCTCACCTGGCCGACCCGCCCTCGTGAAGATCCCAGGCGGACGTATGCCCAGCGGCTGGCACAGCCGTACCGAGTCCGACCGGGCGTACATGGCAACGGACGGCAGGCAGCCGGCTGCTTCCGATACCGGCATTGCGCCCCCGGAAACGACGGACACGGAGTCCTACGGTGCCGGCGACAGGCTGGCGCCCTCCCATTTCCACCAGGGCCGCCCCTCAGATCACCCGCACGAGCAACCGGCCAGGGTCGGTGATACTGCCACGGCATCGGCGCTCAAGCAGGTCGCGGAGGCCTCCATGCACCATCCCGAACCGCACCCATCCGAGGAGGCCTCCCAGGGGCGTGCCTGACAGAGGTGGTTTCACCCCGTCAACCGACACGACGAGACTCTTTACCGCCACGCTGTGGGGCGCCAGGCGTGAGGCGAGCCACAGGGGCTTGCGCCCAGAGATGGCGCCGCCGGGGTCGTCGGCCAGGGCGCTGCGGGCGGTGATGTGTTTGCCGACCGGCTCGCGCTGCACCGGGCCCGGGGCGTATTTGCGGGCGTTGGTGATCAGCTCGCTGACCACCAGCTGAGTGAACCTCTTTCATCCTTCGTATCCGCAGGTCAGGAGTGTGTGGATGGCGGCAACGATGCGTCCGATGCGGTTGTCGAGCACCGGGCTCGACGAAGGAGGCGCCAGGATTTCAGCTGGGGGAATGCGCGTTCGCCAGGAGCGCGTAGTCGGGCGTGGTCCCGGTTGTACTGCTGGTAGTGGTCAGGCAGTTCGTGGTGGTGGTAGTGACGTGCGGCCGGGCCCGGGGGGCCGGGGCCTCGGCTCCGGCGCGGGATGTCCCGCGCCGGGGTGCAGTCACGAGTTGACGATGCGGCGCACGTTGTCGACCGAGCCGCAGCCGGCCTTCAGCTGCCGCTCGCGCTCCTGCCAAAACGCCGCTCCCAGTTCCTCACGCCGCTCCATCGCCACGTTCTCGCGTGCTCCGTTGAGGATGGTGCGTTCCTCCTCGTCCGCGTGGTGGGTGACGGCCTCCACCAGTTTCTCCAGCTTGGAGTCCCACTCCTGGGAGCCGACCTCCTCCACCTCCAGCAGGTCCAGGAGGGCCTCGTTGCCCTCGTCATGCTCGTGCTCGCCGTGCTCGACCTCTTCGTCGTCGATGTTCTTGTACCTCTTCAGGGCGGGATAGACCTTGGCCTCCTCGGCCACCGCGTGCGCGATCAGCAGGTCCGCGAACTCACGGAGCGCGGCGGCCCGGTCGGCATCGACACTGCGCATCAGACGGAACAGATCCTCCACGCGCCGGTGATCCTGAAGGATGAGCTCGACGACGTCCTGTGTCTCGGGCATAGCAGGGCATCCCTTTCGTTGCGAACGGCTGGTCACTACCCTCTACCCTCACCGCCTGCTTCGATGACTCCCCCGGCGGCGCGACGGCGGCGCCCCCTGCGTACCGCGTCCGGTGGCGTTGTACGTCGTGCTGACGAGGAGCGGTAGAGCGAACGAAGAGGTGACTGCACATCCGTTGATCATGGGGTGTAGGTCGTTGACCTGCGGGCTATCCGCCTTCTATGAGACTTCTCGCAGGGATGCGCGACGTTGACCGGTCACTGAGCGAACAGGCGGCCTGCCGCATCCCACCGGGCGGTGGCGGGACGGTCGGTTCCCCGCCCCCGGGCGGTCGGTCTGCGACCGCGCGTGATGAGCCCCATGGGCGCCCGCTTGCCGAGGGGCGGTGCCGGTGTCGGCCCGCGGGCGGGGAGTCAGAGGGCAGGGGTTCAGTGGCTGGTGGCCGGGGCCCGGGGGGTGAGGAAGGAGTCGAGATGGGTGAAGACCGTCTCGGGCTTCTCGCGGATGGGCAGGTGCCCTGCGCCGGGGATGAGTTCGAACCGCGCGTGGGGGAACGCCACGGCGTAGGCGCGGCCGAAGTCGGGGGTGACGACTGTGTCGTCGGTGCCCCAGATCACCAGGACTGGGCAGGTGACGGTGGAAAGGCGGGGCAGCAAGCCGGCATCTGCCATGGCCGGCCCGGCGTAGGCGCGCATGGCGGCCATCGACTGCGCGGACGGTCCGCCCTGCGGCGCCGGTCCTCCGGCCGCCGGAGCCGGTGGCCCGGAGGGCACGGTGATCTGCTGGCCGGGTATGACGGGGCCGATGGCGTCCATGAGGACGAGCCGGGAGATCCGGCCCTCGCGGTCCTCTAGGACGGTCTGGGTGGCGACCCAGCCGCCGAAGGACGTGCCGATCACCGTCACGTCGTTCAGCGAGAGGTGGCCGAGCAGGTCCAGGTAGGCAGCCGCGAGGGCGGGCACGCAGTCCAGGTCGTGAGGCCGTACGGTGCCCTCCCAGCCCGGATGGGTGGGCGCGACCACCTTGTGATCCGGTGCGAGGTGGTCGATCAGGGGGGAGATGCTGGAGGGGCCGGGGCCGCCGTGCAGGACGAGGACCGGGCTGCCGCTGGTGCCGGCCTCGCGCACTTCGAGGTCCAGGCCTGCCCGTACTGGAATGGTGCGCTGATGGGGTGCGGTCATGAGGTGCTCCTGGATGCGGGAGGTTCAGTGGCTGAGGGCGCGGCGGCCGTGAGCGCGGGCCTCACTGGGCTGCCGGGCCAGGGGTGAAGAAGGCGACCATCTGCTCCAGGCCGCGCTCGCCGAACATCGTGTCCAGGTTGGCGGCGGACTCGGCGGCGGATTCCTCGCTGCGCGGGAAGAGGGCCTCCTCGTACGCGGCCAGGGCGGCTTCGGTGTCGCCGTGGTGGGCGGCGATGGCCAGGGCGAGTTCGGCGCCGTCGAGCATGGCAAGGTTGGCGCCCTCACCGGCGAAGGGGGACATCACGTGGGCGGCGTCACCGAGCAGCGTCACGCCCGGGACGCGGTCCCAGCGGTGCCCCACGGGCAGGGCGTGGATACGGCGCGGGGTGATCGTGTCCGCGTCGGCGACCAGGGCGCGCAGGCCCTCGTCCCAGTCCTCGAAGTGGGCGAGGACCTCGGCCTTGGCGGCGGCCTGGTCGGTGAAGTCGACCGTGTCCAGCCAGCCTTCGGCGGCCTTGAGCGCGGTGTAGACGTGGAGGCTGCCGTCGGTCTCCCGGTGGGCGAGGACACCACGCTCGTGTCCCAGGGCAATGAAGAACCCGCCGCCGATGACCGCGGCGCTGCGCGGGTGGCGGGTGTCGGCGTCGAACAGGTCGGTCTCGACGAAGGAGATGCCGGTGTAGGCGGGCCAGGCTCTGGAGACCAGCGGCCTGATCCGGGACCAGGCGCCGTCCGCGCCGATCAGGAGATCGGTGGTGATGGCCGAGCCGTCGGCGAACGTCACCTCGTGACGCCCGTCGCCCAGCGCCCGGGCCCCGGTGACCTTACGGCCCCAGTGGATCGTGCCGTCGGGCAGGGAGTTCAGCAGCAGGTCACGCAGGTCGCCGCGGTCCACCTCCGGCCGGCCGCCGGTGCCGTCGTCCTCCTCGGCCACGTGCACCGTGCCGTCGGGGCCGAGCAGGCGCACGGCCTGACCACCCTCGTGGACTATCTTGAGGAAGTCGTCGTGGAGGCCGGCGGCGTGCAGGGCCTTCTGCCCGTTGGTCTCGTGGATGTCGAGCATCCCGCCCTGCGTACGGGCCGCCGCCGACGCCTCCAACTCGAAGATCACCGACTCGATGCCGTTGACGTGCAGGACGCGGGCGGCGGTCAGGCCGCCCAGCCCTGCGCCGATGATCGCTATCGGGAAATGGCTGGTGCTCAAGGGGGGCCTCCGGAAGCAGTAGGGGAATACCTCGGTGCGCCGAGTCATCGCCGCCGACGCCGCAAGGCTCCTTGCAAGGGCGGCGTGCACGGCGGGGCGGCAAGGGGTGCCTCGGCCACTGCCACCGTAACGAACATGTTCGCTACGAACAAGTTCCATGCTGGGTAGCGGCGGGCGGCGAGGAGGACTTCCGTGCCTCCTGGCGGCGTCCGCCGTCAGGCGGGCCCCCGCCCCGGGCTCAGTCCCCTGCGCCCGGGACGGGTGTGTGGGTGATGCCGTTGACGAGGACGTCGAAACTCCAGCGGATCCTGTCCGGCACCGAGCCGCCGATCAGGGCGGGCATGTGCGCGGTGATCGCCGGGTGCGTGGCGGGGTCCACGGCATGCAGGGCACGCACGGTGGCGTTCCAGTCCTCATCGGAGGCAGGGTCGTGCTCACGGGTGGAGTGCTCAGCAGCTGTGGCTGTCGCATCCTGGAGCAGTTTGTCCACCCCCCAGGCGACCTGCTCGCGGTCGGCGCCGCTTTGCGAGAGGAGATCGAGGATGCGCTCCACCAGGCGCACGTAGTTCTCACCGCTTGGGCGGGCGACGAGTGCAGCCCGCGCGAGCTGCGGGTGCTCGAACAGCACCTGGGTGTACGACGTCATAACGGCACGGAGCTGCTCGCGCCAGCCCCCACCGCCGTCCCGCCCGGTCAGGTCGACCTCGCCGAGCAGGGAATCCAGAACGGCCGCATGCAGTTCCGCGGTGTTGGCGATGTACACGTACAGTGATGCCGGACCGGTGTCCAGCTCCTGCGCCAGGCGACGCATCGTGACCTTCCCCAGCCCCTCCGCCCGCATGATCCGCACGGCGGTGTCCACAATCCAGCGCCGGGACAGGGCGGGCTTCGCCGGACGCTCCCGGCGGCTGATCGGCTCTCTTCTCGCAGTCATAACCCGATCGTAACGAACGCGTTCGGGTGCAGGGTTGTCCGGTTCGCCCTCGGCCTTCACGGATGCTGTGCTCTGGCTTACCCAGGGCCAGTAAGGGTTGCCCGCGCCGGGCGGAAGACCTGCCCGCGTCAGGCACGAGAGCGGGAGGGCCGGCCACCGGCCTTCCGCGCGGCCTGCTGGGCTCCCTGCTCCTGGCGCCGAGTTCGCCTTCCGAATGAGTTTGCAGTATTGCTCAACCATCCGTGATCAGGCCGGTGCCCGCAAGGCAGCCATCGATGAGTTCGGAACAGTACGCGATGCCCTTGAGCTGGTGCTGCACGGCGCGTGTGATCTGGCTGAGGTCAGCGGCGGCCGGACTGCCGAGACCGCGCTTGACCAGCGACCAGACCCGTACCTGCGGATTGAGGTCCGGAGCGTAGACCGACAGCTGGAGTATGGTGATCCGCCCGGTGTCGGCGCAGATCAAGTGCCGCATCCGGGCAGTCAGGTGTAGGCGGACCTCCTCCCCCGCGAGCACGATCGGCCCGCCGAGCCGGTTGCGGGCCCGGACGATCAGGTCAGTAAGTCCGCCAGCCGAAGCTCTTCGGCTCCTCCTTGCGGCCCTGGTACCCGCGCACCGCGTAATACAGCCGGCAAATTCGAATACCGACTCTCCACCAGTGGTGCGTGAGACCACCGAAGCGATCGTCGGCGCAATCACCGGCACACTCGCCTCTCCGCGCACCCTGCCGCTCGGCAGATTCGACGACCATGGCAGCCTTCAGTTCGCTGGCCGTACCACTACTCTTCCCAAACAGCGAGCAAGCACGGTTGCCGGGCTACTCCCCCCGGCCCGGCGCGGTCATCTGTGGACGGGCTGGTCGTTCTCCGCGGCAAACTCATCCATCCCTAACACTCTCGGCGCGCGGTCCGGGCCGGCACCGTCGGCGCCATCAGCAGCCCGAGCAGCCGGATCCGGCCCGCGGCCAGCGGCGGCACAACCGCACGGCCGGACATCCGCCGAGCTCGATCGCGATTGACCCCAACCAGCCTGTCATCCCGATGCTGGAGCGGCGATGCCGCTTGGACAAGCCCGGCACCTGCTCGACGAACGTCTTGCGGGAACAGCTCTTCCGGTCACAGAAGTATCAACGGACCGCAGCCGTACTGTGATCCGACGAGAGCCCAACGGGTATTCATACAGGTCACGTTGGTACGAGCTGCGCGTGCGCCACGCCTGTTTCCGACAGCCCGGGCACCGGCCCGGGCGAGCGGTGGACACCGCCTCCACCAGCAGGACGTCGGAGAAGTCGCCGACGCGCTCCACTCACACATCGACTCCCGGAAACAGCAGAGCCTCGACCGTCTTGCTCGCCATGCCCGAATTCCCGGAACCCCATCAAGGCCCCCTGCAGCCGGGCCTCAGGCCTCTCGGGGCCCACGCACGTGAGCGTCACCCGCTTGTCTCGCCAACTCCACGTTGAACTGGACGCCTACCAGAAGTGCCAGGTTGGACAGCCATAGCCAGACGAGGAAGACGACGACGCCTGCCAGTGAGCCATACAGGCGGTGGTAGGTGCTCACATGCGCTGCGTAGACGGTGAAGCCGAGGGAGACAGCCAGTAGGAGCACGATCGCCAGACCGCCGCCCGGCGCCATCTTGCGCAGCGGACGCGAGGGACCTGGACCTGAACGGTAGAGCAGCAGGACCAGGGCGATGGCCACCCCTGCGAGGACAGGCCAGCGCAGGGTGTCCCATGCGGTCTCAGGGACAGTGCCCATGTTCAGTGCCCGGCCCAGACGGCGCGCGAAGCTGCCGCTGAGCAGCAGAGCGAGCGTGGTGGTCAGGAGCAGAGTGATCAACAGCATTGCCGTGATGACAATGCGGGGGGCGGTCCGCCACACCGGCCGGTGCGAGCTGACGTGGTGCATCGCATGCAGGGCGCGTCGGAAAACGCTCAGATAGCTGCAGCTCGACCACAGGGCCCCTACAGCGCCGAAGAAGACCAGCAGCCAGGCTGCGGATGACTGGCCTGCCATCTGGAGCAGAGTGCTGCGGAGCAGGTCACGGGATGCGGCGGGGGCGACCCGGACGGCCCGGTCGATCACTTCGGGCTTCGCTGCGGGCATGGTGAGCCCCAGCACCGAGAGGATGACCAGCAGTACGGGGAACAGGGCGAGGACCGCGTAGTAGGTCAATGCGGCGGCCCAGTCCGTTACATCGTCATTCCAGACCGCCACCGGCGTCCGGCGCAACGCAGCCCACCACCAGGTGCTGCGACTGCCGGTCTCGTGTACGGAGCGGATACTGTCACGGCCCACTGTTCCGGCCTCCTCCAGCGGTCGGCGCCGCTTGCTTTCCCTGCGTCTCACCAGCCGCGACCGGATGCAGTGGGTCGATGATCGGCTGAGATCTCTCTCGAACCCGGGGCGGTTTAGTCCGGCAACCCATCCACATCGGCGATGACCTCACTCTTCTCGACCTGCGTCTGCAGATGGTAGGCCGCCAGCAGATCTAGCAGCCCATCCTGAGCGGAAGGAACCAGACCTGCCCAGCGGACGATGGCGAACTCGCTTTGAGCAGCCGTGACGTGACCATCGCATGACAGATCAAGGAAGACCCGAGGGAGTCGGGCCTTCCCCCGTGAAGGTGGGCACGCGGCTTGATCACGCGGCGAGCGTGAGTTTAGCGGTGTGGTGTCGGTGTTCGTATTCGTTGGGGCTGAGGTGGCCGTTGGCGGAGTGCCGACGGCGGGTGTTGTAGCGGGTCAGCCAGGCGAAGACGGTCCTGCGGCAGGTGCCCGCGTCGCCATAGTCTCGGGCGCCCGTCTCGCGTTTCAGGGACGCGTGGAAGCTTTCGCAGGCCGCGTTGTCGGCGCTGGTGCCGACCGCGCCCACCGACCGGGTGACCCCGAGTTGGTCGCAGAGGCCGGCGAAGGCCCTGGAGCCGTATTGGGCGAGCTCAACCGGTCGATGCAACATCGGGTTGTTCAAGTGAGCGTAGCTGTTCATCGAAGACTTAGGCACCGGTCCGTCGGGGCGGCGCTGGTGGCAGGCGGCTCGTAGGGCGTCGGCGACCAGCTCGGTGCGCAGATGGTCGGCGGTGGCCCAGCCGACCACTCGGCGGGAGGCGATGTCGATGACGGTGGCCAGATACAGCCAGCCCTCGTCAATGGCGAGGTAGGTGATGTCGCCGCACCAGCGGGCGTCGGTCGCGCTGTGATCGGGGCGGAAGTCCCGCAGGACCAGGTCGGGGCGGGTAGCCGCGCGTGGAGGCGAAGGCAGTCAGGTCGTCCTTCGCGTCCAGCAGCATCTCCTTGACCTTCGGAAACTGCTTGCCGAGCATGTCGGCGACCGTGTCGAGCTGGGTGCGGACCGCGTCCGCGGACGACTGCGCGAAGATCGTGCGGATCGTCGCGGCGATCATCTCGCCTGCGTCCTTGCTGATCACAGCCAAGGTGTTGCGCAGGAAGTGGACCCTGCAGCGCTGGTAGCGGCGCCGAGCATGACCTTGCGGATAGCTTTGACCAGACCGAGGTGGTGGTCGCCGATGACGAGCCGGACGCCGGTCAGGCCGCGTTCGCGCAAGTGACGCAGGAACTCGGTCCAGAACAGCTCGGTCTCGCTGTCGCCGATCATCACCCCGAGCACTTCGCGGCCGCCGTCCTCGGTGATGCCGGTGGCGAAGACCACGGCCCGGGACACAATTTGGTGCTCGACCCTTGCCTTGCAGTAGGTCGCGTCGAGGTAGACGTAGGGGAAGCGGACGTGGTTCAGCGGCCAGGTGCGGAACGCGGTCAGCTGGCCGTCCAGGTCCTGGCAGATCCGGGAGACTTCACGACGCCGTGGACGTAGGCCTCCATGATCACGGCGTAGAGGGCCTGGTCGATGCGGCGTCGGCGTTCGAGCAGCACCGGGAAGAAGTTCCCGGACCACAGCTTAAGGATCCCCAGTTCAAGGTCGCCGGCCTGGGTGCTGAGGGTCTTGTTGCGGTGGCCGTTGCCGAACGTGGTCCGGGTGTCGGTGTGCTCGTTCCACTCGGCGCCGATCCTCGCGGTGGCTTCGGCCTCGATCAGTTCCTGGAGCATCCGCTCAGCCACGCCGCGGACGAGTTCGAGCCCGTCCCCGAAAGTAGTGACTCCAGCAGTCGCAGTAAGTCATGCTGAGACAGGGCCCACCCTGCACCTACTGAGTTGAACTGGCCGTTCACTTCGGAGAGTTGCGTGTGGCCCGCCCTGCGGGCAGGGAGAAGAGACCACGCAGGGTCACGCCCCCGGCGTGCGCCTGAGCCGTGATCGGCTACACCACATCAAGGGATACGACCCGCATGAACGACTGCCCCTAACCGGTGGACCCCTGCGCCGGTCCCCGGTGCGAGCTGATCAGCGACAGGTGACAGGCTTGCGGGATGTTGATCGAAGGATACGACGACGGCCCGTTGGCTGCTGGGGAGTCTCTACTGACTCGCCCCGGGTTCTGGTCGAACTACCTACTGGAGATCTGCGCTGGCGGGACGGGCGTTGGGCGTCCCAGCCCGGAGTGGTTCGGCGATGATGGTGCCGATACCGAAGCCTTGTCCGAGACCCTCATGGATCCCGACTGGTGGCCTGTGTTCCGGGTGCCGGCCGCGAAAGGCCCCGGAATCGTCGTGGTCTACCGCAACTTGGTCGGCGATTACGGCACCGACTACTTGCTCGTCCCGGAAGGCCAAGGCGGCGTGCAACAGATCGCCGGCTGGGAAGGGGAGCCGTCAGGAAATGGGCTGCCGTGGCCCGACCTCGTGAAGATCGCGGACCACCCAGCACCCGGGGCCGCCGGGGTCGACGACTGCGCCGCCCGCCTCCTGCTGACCCTGCCCCTCCTGGGCGATCCGGATGTTTCGGAGGGTGCCTCCGAAAGGGTCAGCACCTCCCTCATCGCGGTCGGGGCTCCACAGGACACCGCATCCAGCACGGCGGACTATCTACTCACTCGCTTGACGAACAGATCATGGCACGACCCCGCATGGGCCTCACCCCTGAGCGGCGGAGTGTAAATCTAACGGCGGATCCGACGATCAAGGGAGAGACGGCAAGTGACTGATACCGCAGTGGAGTTGGAGACAATGGAGCCTGTCGAGAGTGCCCAGTTGGGGCAGCCTGTGCCCGTGTCCGACGAGCAGCTCGTCGCCAGCGTGCCCGGTCGGAGGGGCTGCAGCTGACCGGGGAGGGTGGTCTGTTGCAGCAGCTGGCGAAGCGGGTGCTGGAGTCCGCCCTGGAGGGCGAGATCACCGATCACGTCGGCTATGACAAGCACGACGCGGTCGGCAGGAACAGCGGCAACAGCCGGAACGGCACCCGGGCCAAGACGGTGCTGACCGACGTCGGCCCGGTCGAGGTGAAGGTGCCCCGCGACACCGCCGGCACCTTCGAGCCGCAGATCGTCCGCAAGCGGCAGCGCCGTCTGACCGGCGTGGACGAAATGGTGCTTTCCCTGTCCGCGAAGGGCCTCACGCACGGGGGGATATCGGCTCATCTGGCCGAGGTGTACGGGGCGGAGGTGTCCAAGCAGACCATCACCACGATCACGGACAAGGTGATGGAGGGCATGGCGGGATGGCAGGCCCGCCCGCTGAACCGCGTCTACCCGGTCGTCTTCGTGGACGTCATCAACGTGAAGATTCGCGATGGCAAGGTCGCCAACCGGTCCTTCTACGTGGCGATGGCCGTCACGGTCGAGGGCACCCGGGACATTCTCGGGATCTGGGCCGGTGACGGCGGCGAGGGCGCCAAGCACTGGCTCCAGGTCTTCACCGAGCTGAAGAATCGCGGAGTTGAAGATGTCCTCATGCTCCTCTGCGACGGGCTGAAGGGCCTGCCGGACGCGGTCGAGACGGTCTGGCCCCGCACGGTCGTCCAGACGTGCATCGTTCACTTGATTCGCAACAGCATCCGCTACTGCGCTCGCCAGGACTGGGACGAGGTCGCCAAGGATCTCAAGCCCGTCTACACCGCGCCGAGCGAAGCCGTCGCCACCGAACGGTTCCTGGAGTTCTCCGAGAAGTGGGGCACCAAGTATCCGGCCGTGATCAAGCTGTGGTCCGACGCCTGGGCCGAGATGGCTCCCTTCTTGTCCTTCGACGTCGAGATCCGTAAGGTCATCTGCAGCACGAACGCGATGGAGAGCGTGAACGCCAGGATCCGCAAGGCGGTTCGGGCCCGCGGCCACTTCCCCTCGGTGGCCGCGGCGTTGAAGGGCGTCTACATGGCACTGATGAGCCTGGACCCGGCCGGCAAGGGCCGCCGCCGCCGGACGATGCGCTGAAAGGCACCCCTGAGCGCCTTCGGATCGCCTTCGGATCGCCTTCGATGGCCGCCTGCCCCCTACCGACCAGCGATAACCCAACAACCGCGATCAGCCGTTAAGTTGGCCCTGTCTTACATTCGGTGGTGACGGAGAGTTGTCAGGGTCGTTGACCTTCATGTGATGAGTGTCAACGAGCTTGTGCTGACGGTGTTTTCGGGTCTGTCGCCGCTGGTCATCGAGGATATTGCCGACGAGGGTGAGCGGATCGTGGTGCGGGCCCGGACGCCGCTGGACACCGCGGTCTGCCCGGTGTGCGGGGCCTCGTCGGGACGGGTGCACGGCTATCACTGGCGGACGGTGGCCGACGTTCCGGTCGACGGGCGGCGGGTGGTGGTCCGTGTGCGGGTGCGGCGTCTGGTGTGCCCCACGCGGGGCTGCCGCCACACCTTCCGCGAACAGGTGCCCGGGGTGCTGGAGCGATACCAGCGACGCACCGCTCGTCTGACCAGGCAGGTCAAGGCCGTGGTCAAAGAGTTAGCGGGCCGGGCGGGATCACGTTTGCTGGCGATACTCGCGGTGGGCCTGTCCCGTCACACGGCCCTGCGCACCCTGCTGCGCATCCCGTTGCCCACCGGGCGGATGCCCCGCGTGATCGGCGTCGACGACTTCGCCCTGCGCCGGCGCCACCGCTACGCCACCGTGGTGATCGACGCCGGAACCCATGAGCGGATCGACGTACTGCCCGACCGCACGGCCGACATGCTGGAAGCCTGGCTGCGCGAGCATCCGGGCATCGAGGTCGTGTGCCGCGACGGCTCAACCACATACGCCGAGGCCATCCGCCGCGCTCTGCCTGACGCGGTTCAAGTCGGTGATCGCTGGCATTTATGGAAGAACCTGTGCGAAGCCGCCCTGAGCGAGGTGAAGGCACACAGTGCCTGCTGGGCCACCGTGCTGGACGCGCCGATCTACGACGGGCCCCGCGCTCAGACCACCCTCGAACGCTGGCATCAGGTTCATGGCCTGCTCGAGAAGGGCGTGGGCCTGCTCGAATGCGCCCGCCGCCTGCAACTGGCCCTGAACACCGTCAAACGCTACGCCCGCGCCGACCGGCCCGAGCGCATGCTCCGCGTCCCCAAGTACCGTGCCGGCCTGGTCGATCCCTACCGCGAGCACCTGCGCAAACGCCGAAGTGAAGACCCCGGCGTCCCCGTCCAGCACCTCTTCGAAGAGATCAAGACTCTCGGCTTCACGGGCTGCCTGAACCTTCTGCACAAGTACATCAACCAAGGCCGCGCGGACGCCGACCGCAGCCATATCTCGCCGCGCCGGTTCGCCCGGATGCTGCTGACCAGACCCGACAACCTCAAGCCCGAGCAGCACGAGCTCCTGGCCAAGCTCACCGCCGCCTGCCCCGAGATGACCCAACTGGCCGCAGGTATCAGAGACTTCGCCCCGCTCCTTACGCCCCATACCGACAACGCCGATGCGCTCACGCACTGGATCGCCCAAGTCCGAACAGCCGACCTGCCCCACCTACACGCCTTCACCCGGGGCCTGGACCGGGACATCGACGCCGTGATCGCCGGGCTCACGCTTCCGTACAGCAACGGCCCTACCGAGGGCGTCAACACCAAGACCAAACGGATCGCGCGCCAGATGCACGGACGAGCAGGCTTCACCCTGCTCCGGCACCGCATCCTCCTCGGATAACAGCACGCTCCGTCACCACCGAATGTGAGACAGGGCCGTTAAGTTGACACACCCCTCGTACGCGCGAGATGCGGGGTGAGGGCCGCCGGATGCCTACTCAGACGGTCGTCGACTGGAGTTGGTGCGGCATGTTCCAGCCCTCAGCGAGTCTCGACGGGTGAACGTTGCGTCCTGCGCCGAAAAACTCGCAGAACTTCATGATCAGCGGGTCCCAGCCGAGCGGGTCCACATAGTGCGTCCCCGGGATGACCAGGTCTTCCTCGACATGGGCGCGAAGCACCTCGACCTCGAAGGCGGTTGCGTATGATTCGGGACCGCCGAAAGGATGGGTTGAGACGACCCTGCATTCCATCTGGACCGGGCATTCCGCAACCCTGGGGGCCCGGACCAGGTCCGATGCCTGCTCCGTCAGTTGCGCGGTCGAGAACTTGTCCGGCTCGTACCGGTAGCCCTGCTTCGCCTTGTAGTCCGGCATGACAGGCTTTCCGGTGGTGAGCGCAATCCGGTCGACGGTATCGACCATCGCCGACGAGGGCAGGTTGAGCACGCACTCGCCTTCCCGAAGCAGGTTCGCGGTGGTCTGGGAGTTGTTGTCGAAACCGAGCATGCAGGACTGGCCCAGCCACCATGCCGAGGACATCGGCGCGAGGTTCGCCGTGCCGTCCTCGTTGAGTGAGCTGATCAGTACCACCGGAGTTCCGAAGTACAGGACCTTGAGCCCTGGGACGACGTGCATGCGCTGTGCCTTTCGCAAAGTGCCGGACGGACAGGTCCGCGAACAGGAACACGAACCGTCGCTGACTCTTTCGTGAGCGACACGCCAACGCTGGCGGTAATCCGACATCGCGTTTCGGACAGGTGGTGCGATCGCCCGATGACAGGCCTGGCGCTGATTATTGGGACACGCTCCCAGGCATCCCACACGCTCACCTCGACCAGGTCCCCGACGATCCGTAACTCCATCAACACGGGGCCCGGTGCGTACTTTCGGCCGTTGGTGACCAGCTCGCTCACCACCAGCCGGGTCAGGTCCATGGACGAGGCGGCCACCTGCCGCGCCTGAGCGATAAAGCCGCCGTCGCCTTCCAGAGCTACCGCCGTCTGGACCGGCTCAGGCGTCGGCACGGCACCGTCCTCGCCCACAGGCACTGTTTTCTGCCGCCCGCCCTGTCCGTGCGGCTGGACGGACGGGAGTGGTCCGGTTCGCTGCGTGGTGGCGAAGGCGTCGACTTCGATGAGGTGAGGCCGTGTGGTGGCGCAAACCGCAGAGTGACCCGTCTCGCTGCAGGTGAACCACCTCGGGGCTGTGATCAGCGCTGGTGCAGATTGGGCGAGACGGAGGCTCGGCCGGTGTCCCGCTCAATCTGAGTTCTGAGCGCCGGACGTGCCTCGCGTTCGGCAGCGAACTTGTCGAGGTGCCGGAACAGGACCTGGACGACAGGCTCCTTCTGATCCGGGCAAGCCCCTTCCAGGGGCGGCGCTTGGTTTCCGGAATCGGCTCACATTTCAAGCGTCGCCGACAATGCCCCGGAAGGGCGCGAACAGGCCTGCGCTCCTCATGTGCAAGATCGTCTGCGAGTAGGCCATCACCCGGGGTACCGGGTGCCGTCGCGGCGCTCAGCCGGCACGTCGACTTCAGCACGCGACCGCTGTTCGAAGAGTGCAGGCGGTGCGGAGGGGGAGCACGCCAGGCGACGGTCTCCCCCGGTGAGCCGCCAGGGCGCCGACGTGAGCCTGACTCCCGCCCCGGTGCCTGCCCCGCCTCCGCCGCCAGCCGCCACCGTATGACGGGTGCCTGCGGCGACGCTGGGCGATATCGGCTCCACCGACCTCCCCCAGCAACCGAAGCGTCGGCCGTGCCCGCCGCCCGGACTGATCGGCTCCTGCGGCGCGACCATCTCCATGCCGAGTCCCTTCCGGCGCGCGACCGACCGCGACGGCACGTCGTCACCAGCACGATGGAAACCTACAGCGAGGCGTCCGCTTCTGCGGGGCGGACGACGTCGGAGCGCAGGCTGGCGGCCGGGCGATCGCCGCGCGTCGTCAGCAGTCCGAGCAGCGCGACGATGACGATCGTCGCGCCGAGGCTGACCCAGCCGAACCCCAGGTCCAGGCCGTCCTGACGGGACGAGGACAGCCAGTCGGTGATCGACGCGCCGAGCGGGCGGGTGATGACGTAGGCCGACCAGAACGCGGTAACGGTGCCCAGCTCCGCCCAGCGGTGCGCGGCGGCCGGGACTGCGATGGCGATGGCGAACACCACGATCGAACCCAGGTACCCCAGGTGCAGCATGTCGGCTGTCAGATCGCCGGCGACGGTGCCGAGGACGAAGGTGGTCATCACCATCGACCAGTAGAAGCGTTCCCGGCGCGGCGTGGTGATGCTGTGCACATCCAGGGTCTTCTCCCGGGCGTACCACCGGACGAAGATGACGGCCAGCACGATCGAGAACCCCACCGTCGTCACCGGGTACGGAAGCCCGACCAGGAAGGTGAGGGCGTCGGCCACCATGGTGCCGAAGACGGCCACCATGGTCACGGCCGACCAGTAGATCCAGAGGTGGTAGCGGTCGCTGCGGAACTGGACGATCAACGCGATCGCCAACGCGGTCGCGCCCGAGCCCAGGGCGAGTCCCGGATTCAGGTGGCCGACAAGGAAATCCGAGAAGGTCTCGCCCATCCCGGTGGTGAGGATCTTGACGACCCAGAACAGGGCCGTGATTTCCGGGACCTTGACGGCAAGCCGTCCCGCGGACGCGGCGGCTGATGTCCGAGCGCCGGGCGCTGCAATACGCATGATGATCCGTTCTCTCTGCTCAGTCGCTGGTAAGAAGGGCACACAGCGAGCGGTGACGTCCACAGGGGGACGATGGTGTGGCCTGGCCGACACCGAAGACGCGCTCGGCCGTGCGGTGGCGGATCACGTCCGTCGGCCGTCGGGCAACGGACGTGATCCGCTGGAAGGCGACCCGCGGCCGCGGGATCCTTCGGTGTTCAGCTGGGTGATCGCCCGTCAGCAAACTTTCGTCCACGCGGATCGAGCGCGGGACCCGCCCGAGCGCCTCGCGTCCGGATCACCGATGCCGTTCGGGTCCGGCCAGGGCCGGCCCATCCTCGTCAGCGCGGTCTGGGCCGGGGAGCCGGGGACGGATCCGCTGTTCTGGAACGATCCGTGGAACTCCGCTCCCCGGCCGACGACGGCCCCGAGGACGAACAGCCAGCCGCCCGTCATCGTCCGCCATCGTTGAGCGCCGAAGGCGCCCAGCCGGTACAGGAGCGAAGCCATGACTCAATCCCTTTCAGATAGTGGAAGTGCCAACAGTGATCCTCACCGGCCCACTTGACGGCCGGCCCGCGCTGCGCTTGACGGTTGTCTGACGGTCCGCGCCCTTCGTGTGCGGTACCGCCCCGACGTCACGAACGCTCCGGCCCCTGGGACCGGAGCGGTCCCGGCGTCCGACGGGGAAGCGCGTGGATCACCCCCGGTGTCCGGCACCGGTCCTCGAAAGAACCCGCACCGCGCCCGGCATGAGCGCGGCGACAGGACGGAGCGTCGTAGATCCGCGAGCGGTCCGGCGCGGAGTCCAGGGCGGAGTCGACGAGCCGACGACCGGTCCTTCCGGTCGCGCCGACCACCGCGGTGCAGTCCCGGCCCAACTCGTGACTGAACAACTGTTGGCGAGATGAGTAAACAAGTGTAGGTTATCGCTGTCAAGGCGGCGGAGACCTGCGGGGTGAGCAGCCGTACTGAGAAGTTCGCACAGGTCGGCGGCTGATGTCCGTACCGTGGATCGGCGGGCAGGTCCGGTTCCCGCGATCCGCCGGGGTCGACCCCGGTCCCGCGTCCGCCCCCGCCTACGATCCGTCAACTGCGCGGCACACCATTCGACGGGATCGGCGAGCTGCGCCAGCGCCTCGTCGCCGAGGCGACCAAGGAGGTCCCCTGATGGTCCTGCACCGACTCAGCTCGGTCACGATCGGCGTCCCCGACCTGGACGCCACGACCCGGTACTACGAGGAGTTCGGGCTGACCCGCGAGGACGACGGCTGGCTCTCCACCGCCGACGGAGGCCGCCAGCTCCGCCTCGTCGCCTCACCCGCCCGTCGACTCGTGGCGCTGTCGATCGGCGCGGAGAACCCCGACGACATCGGCGCTATCGAGTCCCGGCTGCGCCAGCTCGACCTGAAGGCGGACGCCTCGGACACGCGCGTCGCCGCCGTCGAGCCGATCACCGGCGTACAGGTCGAGGTGACGGTCACCCCGCGCATCGAGCAACCGGCGGCGCCGGCGACGGCGTACAACGGGCCGGGCCGCACGGATCGCGGCACCGGCCGCGCCCCGGGGATCCTGCGCGAGGATAGGGTCCGTCCGCGCAAGCTCGGACACGTCGTCATCGGCTCGACGGACCAGGAGGCCAGCCAGCGCTTCTTCGCCGAGGGCATCGGCCTGAAGATCAGCGACGAGGTACCCGGGCTCTCCTCGTTCCTGCGCTGCTCGACCGAGCACCACAACATCCTGGTGTCAAGCGCGCCCGTCAACTTCGTCCACCACACCTCGTGGCAGGTCGACGACGTCGACGAGATCGGCCGCGGCGCCACGGCGATGCTCCGGGAGCACCCCGAGCGCCACATCTGGGGTCTGGGACGCCACCACGTGGGCTCGAACTTCTTCTGGTACCTCAAGGACCCGGCCGGCAACTTCTCCGAGTACTACTCCGACATGGACTGCGTCGTAGACGACGCGCTGTGGAAGCCCGAGGTCTGGGAGGCAGCCAAGAGCCTCTTCAGCTGGGGCCCGCCCCCTCCCCCCTCTTTCCTGCAGCCCGAGGACCTCGCCGCGCTGATGGCCGGGGCCCACTCGGCCCGCTGACGTTCACCCACCTGGCTTTGTTCACGTTCAGCGGCTCTGGCTCATCTTCTGGACGCTGTTGGTGATCTCTAGGTGGGAGCCTTCGGCAGAGCTGCTGGAAGTGGCTGGGTGGTCGAGGCGGCGATGCTGGTGTAATGCCTGGTGGGAACTGTTCGCTGAGGCGGATGATGTTGGCCCCGGCAGCGGCGAGTACGTGCTGGACGTGCGTTTTCGCCAGGCCGCGGTAGCGGCGGTGCCGCAGGCCGTGCGCGTGGACCGTTTCGGAGACGGTGAGGCGGGATCCGGCCGGCCGTCAATGCACTCGGCACCATCACTCGTCGCTACACCGACGACGCGGACCGAGGGCACAAGCTGGTCACGCTTCTCGCCAACCACTTTGCCCTGGCCGCGGCGCACCACGAGAAGAACGCCCGCTGATATCCGCTGCTTCGACCGGAGATCGCGCGGCGACTGGGGACGGATGCGTCTGACGCCGCCGAACCGCGCCGCATTCGCTGATCGCGGCCGCGCTCGGGTGCGTCGACGCCACTCTCGCAGCGTGGGCCGCTGATTCCGCGATTACACCGGAAGGCATTCTCGAGCGCCCACCGCCGCATACACCCCAGGCGACCCATCGGCTTCGGTGCCGAGGACTACAAGGGCCGCAACATCGTGGAGACGAGCACGCCGCAGTGCAGCGGAAATCCACTGATGGACGCGCCGCCAGGCGGGGGTTGACGGTCAGTCCCGCGGCGCGGTACCGGTGCACTGCGCGTTGAGTCGGACGGTGACGGTGGTGCCGACGCCCACGGCGGACTCCACCGAGACCTGACCGTGGTGGGCATGGATGATCGCCTCCACGATGGCCAGGCCCAGGCCGGAACCGCCGTAGGCGCGGCTGCGGCTGGCCTCGGCACGCCAGAAGCGCTCGAAGACGCGCGGCAGGTCCTGGGGTGCGATGCCGGGGCCGTCGTCGGCCACCTCGACCTGCGCGTGTCCGGGGGTGGTGGTGACGGCGACCTGCACGGCGGTCTGTGCCGGGGTGTGCTGGACAGCGTTGCCGACGAGGTTGCGCAGCACCTGCTGAAGGCGGGCGGTATCGCCGGTCACCGGGGCGGGTCCACCGGCGGTCAGCGTGATGCTGCGGTCGGGGTAGATGACCTGCGCGTCCTCCACCACACTGGCGGCCAGCGCGGTCAGATCGAGAGGGTCCTGCTCGATGGGCCTGCCGGCGTCGAGGCGGGCGAGCAGCGAGAGGTCCTCGACCAGCAACCGCATGCGGCCGACCTCGTTCTCGATGTGGCCGAGGGCGGTCTCCAGCCGCGGCCCGGTGAGTCCGCCCTGGCGGTGCAGGTCGAGCCAGCCGGAGATGGTGGACAGCGGGGTGCGCAGTTCGTGCGAGGTGTCCGCGGCCAGTGAGCGGACGGTGGCCTCAGCGCGGGCCTGCGCGTCGAAGGCCCGGTTGACGGCTTCGGCCAACTGGTCGCTCTCGCTGCGGTTTCCGCGAGTGGGAAGGCGTTCGGTCAGGTGTCCTTCGGCGATGGCGTCGGCGCTGGCGGCCATCTTGGCCAGCGGCCGCATGCCCAGCCGTAGCACGAGGACGGCGAGGGCGAGCAGCAGGACCAGAGCGCCGGCGACGATGGCCGCTTGGCGGGCGATCAGGGCGTCGGTGGTGGAGTCGTCGACGGAGGTGTCGATGGCCAGGATGAACGCGGCCGGCTTCACGGATTCGTCCGCCTTCTCCAGGGTGATGCCGGGGCTGGGGATGCGGATGGCGCTGAGGTCGTCCAGGCCCTCGACGTTGTCGTAAGCGACGACGCGACCCACGGGGACGGCGGCGGTGACGCGTACCAGCGCTTGGGGAGCGAGGTCGGCCGCTCCGGTGGACAGCAGGATCCGGTCGTGCCCGTCGACGGCGATGCTGCCCAGCGGCGGGCCCACCAGAGCGGAGAGCTGGTCGCCGTTGGCGACCTGGGGGCCCTGCGCGATGACGGCCCGCATACGGCCGGCGGTGTCCTGCAGGGTGCGGGCGTAGCGTTTGTGGAGGAAGTCCTCCAGCAGCAGCGCGCTGGTCACCGAGCTGGCCGTCAGCCCAGCCACGAGCAGGATGGCGAGTCCGGCCAGGATGCGCAGTCGGACGCTGGCGCGGGACAAGTGCAGGCGACCGTGGAGACCGGCGAGGTTCATCGGGCGGCCTGCTGTCGGAGGGTGTAGCCGACGCCGCGCACGGTGTGCAGCAGCGGGGTGCGGCCCTGGTCGATCTTGCGGCGGAGGTTGGAGACGAAGCGTTCGACGACGACCGAATCGCCACCGAAGTCGTACTGCCAGACGGCTTCGAGGATCTGCGACCGGGAAAGCACCTGGTCCTGGTGGGACATGAGGTGGTGCAGGAGCCGGTACTCGGTGGGCGACAGGTCGATGACGTCGCCGCCGCGGCGCACCTCGTGACGCAGGTCGTCGATCTCGAGGTCGGCGCAGCACAGTGTGGACTCCTCCGCGGTGGGCGGGCCGCCTCGGGCGCGGCGGAGAAGTGCCTGGAGGCGGGCGCCGACCTCGACGACGCTGAACGGCTTGGTGACGTAGTCGTCGCCGCCCAGGCGCAGGCCGCGAACCCGGTCCTCCACCGCGTCACGTGCGGTGAGGAACAGCACGGGGACCGTGATGCCCTGTTCCCGCAGAAGCTGAAGGATCTCGAAGCCGTCCGCCCCGGGGAGCATGACGTCCAGGACGACGACGTCGGGCGACCGGCGGGCGACCTGGGCCAGCGCCTCGGTCAGGTCGCCCGCCACGTCCACGGTGAATCCGGCGAAGGTGAGCGCGGAGATCAGCAACTGACGGATACCAGGGTCGTCGTCGATGACCAGTACGCTGTCGGGGCCCTGGCCGGCGTCGGCAGGGACATTCCTGACACTCATCTGCGCTCCTTGAGTTGGGACGGCGGCCTCCCGCTCTCCTGTATCGGTGGAATTGTTCACCGTGCCACGGACGTTCCGAGGCCGGGCAGGCTGAGGGCTTCGGCGGCCGTGTACTCCTCGACCGCGAGGACCCTTATGCCCGCCGTCCGCCGTCGACCGACAGCGCGTTCCCGGTGATGTAGGACGCGGCGTCCGAGCAGATCCAGACAGCGGCTGCGGCGGCCTCTTCCGATGTGGCCATCCGGCCGAGCGGGGTGATCGCCTCCTGCATCGCGATCAAGTCGGTGCCGGCCGCCACCCTTTCGAAGCCGGGTGTACGGGTCGGGCCGGGGCAGACGGCGTTGACGCGGATGTTGTGCGGCGCGTAGTCCACGGCGGCGACCTTGGTGAGCCCGACGATGCCGTGCTTGGCTGCCACATAGGCGGGGGCGGTCGGGATCGCGTACAGGCCGCCGTTGGAGGCGACGTTGACGATCGCGCCGCCGCCGCGGCTGCGCAGGGCGGGCAGCTCGTACTTCATGCAGAGGAAGGTCCCGCCCAGGTTGACGTGGGTCACGCGCTCGAACTCCTCCAGACTCATTTGGTCGAGCTGCCGGTGGTGCGAGTCGAGGCCCGCGTTGTTCACGGCGAAGTCGAGGCCGCCGTACGCCTCGACCGTGCGTTCGACGGCCGTCCGCACCGCGTCCTCGTCGGCGATGTCGACGCTGAGTGCCAGTGCCTCTCCGTCGTCCTTCCTGATCAATTCGGTGGTCTCGACGGCTGTTGCCTCGTTGATGTCGGTGACGGTGACGGTGGCGCCCTGCCGGGCCAGCTCGATCGCCGTCGCGCGGCCGAGTCCGCTTCCAGCACCCGTCACGAGTCCGATTTTTCCAGAGAAGTTGCTCATGATGACCTTCCAATGCAGTTACTCGCACCAGGCGGTGCCTGATTCGCCCAGGTGACCTTGTTCGGGGTACCGCGACGGCCGGTGCTCGTTGACCTCGGCGTGCCGGACGAGGGGCAGCCCCCTGTCACGCGTCGGTGCGGGCGCGGCCGTCTGCACAACCGCGATCGCGGTTGCCGATGGTGGTTCGCACCCGCCCTGGGGGCAACGGGGGCTGCCGCGTCGACCGATGACTAACTCAGGGGTACGACGATTCCGGTACCGTGCCGGCCCGTCTCCGCCTCGTCCAGCAACAAGGAGGCCAGCGTGACCCGGGAGATTCGGGGCGGCAGCAGCGGACGCCGCAGGTCCGCCAGTGGCACGATGTGGCGGGTAGGACTGAGAGGGCCATCAGTGACGTCCGGGGCGTGGAACACCGTAGCGCCGGCATCCAGGGCGATCTGGTCGGCCTCGACCTTCTCGGCCAGCTCCGAGCCGACGAACATCCGCATCACCCCCGCATAGATCAGCCCACCCGATCGACTCGACACGCCCGAGCCCAGTGCGCCGAGCCATACCGTCGCGCGAACGTCGGCCGCCGCGAGCAGCTTGGCCCCGGCGACCAGCGCGCCCGGGCCGTCGCCCTTACCGATACCGATGGCAGAGACGGCCACGTCGACGTCGGTCAGGTCGGGGAAGCTCTGCGGGACGGTGACATCCGCCTTCCGGACCTCGACCTGCCGCGGCGCAGGCACGGTGACCTTAGCCGGCGTGCGAACCAGGGCCACGACCTCGTGTCCCCGTTCCAGCGCTTTGTCGACGAGCGCGCTGCCGGTCCGCCCTGACGCTCCGAGTACGGCTATGCGCATGATCATTCACCCTTTAACTGAACAACTGTTGGCTACTTAAGCAAACAACCGTTGGTTAGTGATGTCAAGGCGTGAGCTGCCTGTACGGTGAACATCTGTTGCTCAATTGTTCGCACCGCTCAGAAGGGGGCGAAGATGTCGTCTCAGGAGCGCTCCGCTCCCCGTCGCCGCAATCCACGCGGGCAGGGGCAGGTTCTCAAGGCCCAGCTCGTGGATGCCGCGGCGAAGCTGCTGTCCACCCTTGATCAGCCGGAGACGCTGACGCTGCGGCAGGTAGCGCGTGAGGTCGGGGTGGCACCTGCCAGCATTTACAGCCACTTCCCCGACCTGAGCGCATTGATCCAGCACGTGCTGCGGCTGCGCTATGAGGAACTGGCCCATTTGATGGACCAGGCCGCGCAGTCGGCCTCAGATCCACTGGCCGACCTCGTCGCCCGGTGCGCGGCCTACGTGCGCTGGGGAATCGGCCAGCCCGGCCATTACCGCACTCTCTTCGGCGGACGGATGCCGGACGACCTTGTCCCCGGATCAGCGCACGGCGCCGGGGCCGAACCGCTCGAGGCCGTCGTGACCTCCCTGGCGGCCGCCGCCGAGGGAGAGCGCAGGCAGCCCTCGGCGGAGCAGCAGTGGCAGGCCGGCCTCATGCTCTGGACCGCGCTGCACGGCCTGGTCAGCCTCTACAACGACCACGGGAACATTCCCTGGCCACCCCTGGACGACCTGATCGCCGACCTGCTCAGTCTGCACACAGCCCGCCCGGCAGACGAGATCGCGGCCCTCCTGCCCCCGTGCGGGGATGCCCCGGGCTTGGCCCCGGACTCCATCTGACAGCTGATCACGCGCCGGGGAGGGTGCGATGCCCGTGTCCGCCTCCTCCCCCGTCGGCGCCGCCGCTCCGGCCGTCGCGCCGAAGGTCGGTGCGGCGGTTGCGAGCAGGACGAGTAGGGGGCGGCAGAACATGGTGCGGCTGTCGGCTGACTCCGATGCCCAGCCGTGCTCGCGCAGGCCCGGCGACGGGTCAACGTTCGGTGGGCTCTTATCCGCGACCGCGCCGAAGAGGATCAGAGCCAGCAGAAGAACCAGAAGCAGGCGGCAGTCTGAACGGCCCCCGGCGTTACCTGCAGCGTGTCTTCCATACCTCCGCGCTGGCCGGGTAGCGGCGCTCGGCGATCTCCTTCAGTGCCCATTTTCGATCCTCGGTGTGTCGTTGAGCCAGGTCAGGAAACGAACGATGCCCCCTCGGACATGACGGACGCGGAATGGGCCCAGGTCCGGCCGCTGCTGCCGGTGCCGGCCTGGATGCCCGGTCGGGGAGTAGAAGGTCCGCTCGATCATCCAGCACAGGGCGCGTGCCATCGCCGAGGCCTGATCCGGCCCGGCTGCCGCTCGGCCAGCCAACCCCGCGCGACCAGCCGTCCACGGCGTGCGACGTGATCGGGCCCCGCCCAGCTGGCCTCCAACGGCTACGCGTCGGCCTCCCTGGGCGCGGCGATCGGCGGCAGCGAGGACGGGAGATCGGGTCCTGGTGCGCTACCTGCCCGAGGCGCCGGAGCGGGCGGTGACCGCGGACGCCGCCTCCGGTGGATCGTCCGCGCTGATGTTGCTGCCGCTGGCGTTCCTCGGTGTGTTCGTGATCATAGGCTGTTCTTCGCGGCGACGGGCTTCGGCATGGCCCACTTCGGGTTCACCGGCTCCACGTCCCCTGCCCCGTGAGAGATGCTCTCGCGGGGGCGGGTGCCTGGGATCTGACCGACGTTGGGTTTCGGATGCGTTCGTGGTGCGGTCACTATGACCGTTCGCCGAACGTTTCCTCCCGGGTCCTCCAGGCCCGCCACCCACGCGGTTGGTGCTCCGAGCGTGCGCCGGGATCTTCCCGAGCCGCCGCCGGCCGAGGTCGTCCGCAAGGAACTCGGTGAACTCACCGTCGCCGCCCCGCATCCGATGACCGGCTACTCACGCTCGAAGTTCCCGCACTGGATCGCCCAGTACGGCACCTGAGACACCCGCGAGGTCGTCCTGCAACGTGACGGCCAGGACGTCGTCCAGGACGACCAGTGCCGCGCCGTCTCCGGGACCTGGGTGAGCGCCTACGACGGAAAGGGCTCCACCAGGCCGTCCACCGAGGTCGACATCGACCACGTCGTCCGCCTCGCCAACCGCTGGCGCTCCTGCGCCGACGAGTAGACCTTCATCACCATAAGAGATCCCTCCTCCCCGGCCCCTGCCGGGGCCGGGCTCAGAGGTGTCCACCACCCCGGGACAGGTCCCCCTGCGCTGGTCGCTATGGGACCGGACGCACCAGGGACGGGCCCACATAGGTACTACCAGCGCCGACTTGCCAAACTGATCCCGAAGTATGGCTGGAGTGCCAGGGCGCGCTCGTGCGCCACGCTCAGGCCACCGTGGCGAGTTCCCGGGCCGGCTGCGTCTGCTCGTAGGCGTGGCCGACCCGCAGGAGTGTGGGCTCGCCGAGGGGACGGCCGAGCAGCTGCATGCCCATCGGCATGCCGGCCGGGTCGTGGCCGATCGGGACGGTCAGGGCGGGCACCCCGGTGATGTTGGCGGGGGCGGAGAGGCGCACGTAGGCGTCGGAGACGCCCTCGACCGTGCCGTCGGGCCAGGTGACCGTCGCCTCGTCGGCGCCGACCGCGGTCATCGGCACGCTCGGCGCGGCGATCACGTCGACCTGATCCAGCAACCGGGCCCACTGGTCGCGCATGAGCGTGCGGGCGCGTTGAGCGCGTACGTAGTCCCCGGCGCTCATCAACTCGCTTGCCTCCAGGAGGATGCGGACGTCCTCCTGGTACAGCTCGGGGACCGTGCGCAGGCTGCTCTCGTGGTAGGCCCCGGCCTCCGGCACCATCAGGCCCCACTGGGTGGCCTGGATGTAACGGGTCATCGGGATGTCGACCTCGACGACCCGTGCGCCCAGGGTTTCCAGTTGCCCGATGGCGTTCCGGACGGCGGTCTCCACGCGCGGGTCGACGTTGGAGAAGTAGTAGGTGCGCGGCAGGCCGATGCGCAGCCCCGTCAGGTCCGTGCCGGGGCCGGGCCGGTAGTCCGTGGCGGGCTCGGTCAGCGAGGCGGGGTCGCGCGGATCGTGTCCGGCGAGCGCGGTCAGGACCAGGGCGGCGTCCTCGACGGTGTGGGTGATCGGGCCGACGTGGTCGAGCGACCAGGACAGGGAGGTGACGCCGTGTCGGGGGACGAGGCCGTAGGTCGGTTTGAGGCCGACGACCCCGTTGAGTGCGGCGGGCACCCGGATCGACCCGCCGGTGTCGGTGCCCAGGGCGAAGGTCGCGGTGCCCGATGCGACGGCGACCGCGGATCCGCCGCTGGAGCCACCGGCGACCCGGCCGTGGTCCCAGGCGTTGCGGGTCTGCGGGGTGGTCAGGCCGAACGCGAACTCGTGGGTGTGGGTCTTGCCGAGCAGGATGGCGCCGGCCGCGCTCAGACGCGCGGCGACCGTGCTGTCCGCCGTCGCGCGATGCTCTGCGCGGACCCGGGAGCTGGCCGTGGTGGCCATCCCGCCGACGTCGATCAGGTCCTTGAGTCCCATGGGGATGCCGTGCAGTGGTCCCCGGTAACGGCCGTGCGCCGCTTCGTGTTCGGCCTCGCTCGCCGCCCGGCGTGCCCCCTCCGCGGTGACCGTGACGTAGGCACCGAGGTGCGGTTCCACTTTCTCGATGCGATCGAGGACGGAGTCGACCAGTTCGACGGGGGACAGTCGCCGGGCACGGACCGCGTCTGCGGCGGCGGCGAGGGACAGCTCATACGGCTGCATCGTGCGGCTCCTGTCCGGCGCGATAGGCGGCGGCGGGCGGGACGTCCGCGAAGTCCAGCTCGCGCAGGACCGCGACGACGCCGTGGATGTGGTTGGCGACCGCGGCGACCGCGGCGTGGCGTTCGGCAGGCAGCACAAGTCCGGCGCGGGCGGCCCAGCGGGCGACCTCCGGCGGTGTGAGTTCGACGGTGGACATGGATGTTCTCCTTCTCGGTCGAGGTTGGAGCGGCGGAGTAGCCGAGATTAAAGGCAAATGATTTGCTTTAGGTAGCTGCAGGCGCTGCGGCTGCTCGGGGGCCCGCGCGGGGCGGCCGGGCGGCACCGGCCGCGTGATCAGGCCGCGGTGGCCGGGATCTCGACGCCCGGCTCGGCGAGCAGCCGGTAGCGGCCGTTCTCCCGGCGGATGGTGCCGGCCGTGGGCCGCGGGAAATGGGTGCCTAGGAGCAGCGCGTCGGTGTCCGCCACACGGTCAAGCAGCCGGGCGCGGGTGCGGATCGCCTGGGCTGGGTCGGTGTCGACGCAGCTGTGCACGTGGGGGTGGGACAGCTGCACGGGGTGGTGGATGCTGTCACCGGTGATCAGTGCCCGCCGGTCGCTGCCGCGCAGTTCGACGGCGACCTGCCCCGGTGTGTGGCCCGGGGCGGGGACCAGGAGGACGCCCGGCGCCACCTCGTGCCCCTGCTCGGGCACGTCCACGGGGTCGTACTGTCCGGCGTCTCGGATGGGGTGGACGGAGTCGCGGAACATCTGGGTGCGGGCTTCGTCCAGGTCGGTGGTTGCCCAGTGGTCCCATTCGGTGCGGCTGGTGATGTAGCGGGCGTTGGGGAAGGTGGGGACCCAGTCCTCGCCGGTGAGGCGGGTGTTCCAGCCGACGTGGTCGGTGTGCAGGTGCGTGGTGATCAGCAGGTCCACGGACTCGGGCGGGAAGCCGGCCGCCGCCAGGCGCTGCAGGAAGTCGGTGTCGAGACCGTTCCAGGCCGGGTTGGCGCGGGTCTTGGCGTTGCCGATGCCGGTGTCCACGACGATCCGCAGCCCGCCAGCCTCCACCGCGAAGCTGTGGCTCGCCAGCCGCAGGACGTCGGCGTCGGCGAAGTCGGGCCGCAGCCACGACGCTTCGTCCAGCACCTCCGGGGTGGCGTCCGGCAGCAACCAGGGTCCGGTCTCCCGTGGCAGCTCGATCTCGTCGACGCGGCGCACGGCGATGTCACCGAGGGTCCATCCGGTGGTGGTGAGGGGGGTGCTCTGACGGGGCGTGGTGGTGCTCATCGGTGGGTCCCTTCCGGGTGGGCGGGGTAGGGGCGTGCGGCACCCGGTCAGGTGGTGCGGGGCCGCCGCACGGCGCGGGTGAGGCCGGTCAGGGCCAGCAGGACGACGGTCACGGCGTAGAGCGAGACGGCGGTCTGCAGGCCGTACACGTGGGTCAGCAGGCCGGCGAGGACGGCGGGGATGCTCATGGCCAGGTAGCTGAGGACGTAGTGGCGGCGAGCATGCCGGCGCGTTCGGCCGGGGCGGCCAGGGGCAGCAGCAGGCGCAGAGCTGCCTGGGTGACGGCGCCGAAGCCCGCGCCCGCCACCGCGACGCCGGCGAACAGCGAGAGCGGGCTGTGCACTTGGGGGCCGCTCAGGGTCAGCAGGGCTCCCGGGATCAGCAGCGCGGCACCGGCGAGGCTCACGGGCGGGCAACGCCCGGGCGGCGAGGCCGGCCGCAGCCGTCATGGTGAAGAAGAGCAGGCCGCCGGTGGCGCGGGCGGCGTGCGGGGCGATGAGCCGGGCGAGCGAGGGGCCCAGGGAGGAGTAGAAGCCGCCCAGGGCCCAGGCGGCGACGATGCCGGGCGTGGCGAGGGCGAGGGCCGGCCGGGAGGCGGGGGCGACGGTGACGGCGGGGCGCAGTGAGCGCCGGGCGCCGGGGTGGGGGTGGGCCGTCTCGGGGGCGAGCAGAGGTGCGGCGGCCTGCGCGGTGAAGAGCAGGAGCAGCAGCAGGTAGACGGTGCGGGCGGGGGCGTACTGGACGAGGGCGGTGGCGGCCAGCACGCCGAGCGCCATGCCGGTCACCAGGGTGATGCCGTTGGCGGCCGTTGCCCGGCCGGGGCGGCGGGGGAAGTCGAGCAGGGCGGCTCCGGCGGCGCTGGTGGCCAGGCCCTGCAGGATCCGGGCGGCGATCAGCCCGGGCACCCCCTGGGCGGTGGCGAAGACGGCCATCGCGACGGCCTCGGCCAGCAGCGCCCCGGCGAGGACCGGGCCTCGGCCGAGGTGGTCCGAGAGCGTTCCGGCGGTCAGCAGTACCAGCAGCAGGGAAAGCGCGTAGGTGCTGAACACGACGGTGAGCGTCATGGCCGAGAAGTGCCAGGCGGCCTGGTGGAGCGCGTAGAGCGGGGGCGGTGCGCTGGACGCGGCCAGCAGGGCGACCAGGACCGAGGCGTACAGCGGGAAGGCGCCGCGGCGGCACAGCGCGGGCAGGCGGCCGGGGCTGGACGGCAGGGCGGTGACGCTGGTCATGGAAGCACCTCTGAGCCTTAAGGCAAATTTTTTGCATTAAGCACTTTAGGCGCCCGGAGCCCCATAACGCAAATTATTAGCTTTTAGCTGGTCGGAGGGGGCACGGCGCTGCTGAGCGCCGCCGCGACCAGGCGGGCGGTGTAGGCCCCGGACAGGTCCGAGGGGCGGAACAGGATCCGGTACATCAGAGGGGCGACGACGACGTCCAGCAGGGTCTCCACACCGGGCACGGCCTCCCCTCGCCCGGCCGCGCGCACGCCGACGGCCTTCAACTGCTCGGCGGCGTAGTCGGAGCAACGGACCGCGTTGCCCTGCCCGGGGTCGCCCAGCAGGGCGTCGCGGATGTACGTGCGGCCCGCCGTCGAGGACATCTCCTCGGCGAACTGCACGGCCCACGCCTCCAGGTCCGCCCGCAGGCTGCCGTGGTCGGCCGGCGGGGCGTCGGGGCGCAACCGCTCGACGGCCACGTCGGACAGCAGTTCCCGCAGGTCCCCCCAGCGCCGGTAGACGGTGGACGGCGTCACTCCAGCACGGGCGGCGATCAGCGGCACGGTGAGCGCATCCCGCCCCACCTCCGCCTCTAGATCACGGACGGCCTGGTGCACGGACTGCTGGACGCGGGCGCTGCGCCCGCCGGGGCGTGTGGTCACTCGGGAACTCATGCATGCAGCTTAATGCGAAGAATTTGCGTCTGCCGGAACGGTCGGCCAGAAGCGAAGTGGCCCTCGCGCACCGCCCCAAGCTGCCCTGTCGTCGGGGGCCTGAGTAGCTGTTGTCTTTTCGATCTTGAGAGATGCGCGTCGAACGGGAGTCCCGATCGGGTGGTCGCGGGGTGCTGGGCGCATACGAACAGGGCCTC
>NZ_JBIAGM010000024.1:0-124014 GCF_042869815.1 Streptomyces sp. NPDC006739 | reverse complement strand
GGTACGTCGCCCGCGAAATCCACCGAGCCATCGCCTCCGCTCCGCTACCTGTCCGCGGCAGTATCGCGGCTTGACATCCATAGGGGCATCGGCCTGACCGGCCTCCCGGACGCCGTGAACACCGTCTGGCCGCGACGATCGTCCAGACCTGCGTCGTTCACCTGCTACGGAACAGCTTCCGTTACGCGGCCCGGCAGGACTGGGAGAAGATCGCGAAGGCCCTCAGGCCCGTCTACACCGCGGCGACCGAGGACGCCGCCCTGGAGCGGTTCGTGGAGTTCACCGACGCCTGGGGCAAAAAGTATCCGGCGATCGTCCGGCTCTGGGAAGCGGCCTGGGCGGAGTTCGTGCCCTTCCTCCGGTTCGACGTCGAGATCCGCAAGATCATCTGCACCACCAACGCGATCGAGAGCATCAACGCGCGGATCCTCAAGGCCGTCCGGGCCCGGGGACACTTCCCCACCGACCAGGCCGCCCTCAAATGCGTCTACCTGGCGGTCATGAGCCTGGACCCGACCGGCACCGGACGCAAACGCTGGACCATGCGCTGGAAGGCCGCACTCCAAGCCTTCGACATCACCTTCGACGGCCGACTCACCGCCGGACGACGCTGAACAAAACCGACCGAGTTCCATCGTTCGCTACACAGATTCCTGTGCACCGCGCACGGCCCGGGGGGAGGCTCCGAGTTCCCGGCGGCAGGCCTTGTTGAACGCCTGGAGGTCGGGAATGCCGACCGTGGCGGCGATCGCGGAGATGGAGAAGGTGGACTCGCGCAGCAGGTGGCGCGCGCGTTCCAGGCGGCGCTGCCGGATGTATGCGACGACCGTGTCGCCTGTGGCGGCGCGGAAGAGCCGGGTGAGGTGGTTGTGGGAGACCCCCGCGGCGCGGGCCACGCCGGGGATGGTGAGGGGGTCGGCAAGGCGGGACTCGATGTGGGAGATCGCGGTGGCGAGAGCCGGATGCGGACTGTTCCGGGGACTCTGCGGGGCGGGCGGGGTGAGGTGGGCGACTCGCCACAGGGCGGCCCAGACCTCGGCCGCGGCCCGCACCGGGGTGCTCGGCCAGGCGGCGACGGCCTGAAGCATCAGGGCGGACAGCGCGGGCAGTTCCGGGCCCGCGTCCTGCATGACGGGCAGTGTGCGGGGTCCGCCGTCGGCGGGCAGGCGCAGGTGGGCGTACAGGTGCTCGGAGCGGCCCCGGTAGCGGTACCGGACGGTCGTGGCGGGCGGAACGAGGCTGACCCGGCCGGGGCGGATGGTGTGGGCCGTGCCGTCGACGGTGAGGTCGGCCTCGTAGCGGTAGAGGTGCAGCTGCCACAGGTCGGGCAGGCGGAAGACGTCGGTGTGCCCGGCCGGGCCGTGGACGCCGACGCCGACGTTCGCCACGACTGGCGGCTCGTCCAGGCGTACCTCGACCTCAAGCATGGTGAAAATCTACCAGTGATGGTGAGCCCGGCCCACGCGCCCTACGCGGTGCGCTCCCTACCTTGGTGGACATGGAGACAACCGGAGAGCACCTGCTCAGCTCGGTGCAGATGGCGCACTTCGTCGCCCATGGCTCGCTACGCATGGATGCCGTGGTGCCCGCGGAGATGAACGCCGAGGCCATGGAGACCTTCGAGGCCGGCATCCCGCCGGTGCCGTACAGCACACCGGTCCCGGAGGCCTATCCCGAGGGATCCCTCATGCGGCGGCTCGTCGAAGTCCCCGAGGTGGCGGGCGCGTTGCGCAGTCTCGTCGGACCCGATCCGAACATCGACCACCACTTCGTACACGTCCGGGAGCCACACGACGGCGCGGCACAGCCACTGCACGGGGACGCGATCATCGACACACGGACCGACGCGTTCGACGTGCAGCTCATGTACTACCCGCAGGAAGTGACGCTGGAGATGGGGGGCACGCTCAGTGTGCCCGGCAGTCATCTGCGGCGCACCAACGAGAGCGATACCGGCCGGTACCAGAACCTGCGCGGCCAGAGCCGACTGGTCTGCCCGGCGGGCACCGTAGTGTTTCTGCACCACGGCCTCTGGCACTGCGGCAGGCGCAACGACAGCGGCGTCCGTCGCTACATGTTCAAGATCCGCTTCAACCCGACGGTCCGGCAGCAGCGGCTGTGGGACACCTCAGACCTTTCGGATCCGGGTGTGGCGCAGGAGTTGAACACCGGTTTCCCCTGGTACGAGCACGCGACCGGCCGCCTGGAGCTCTACAACCGCGTCCTGATGTGGCGGGCGCTGACCGGCGACAAGGACTTCGACCTCGACCACTGGGTCACCCGCGTCTCCAACCGACCGCAGGAGGTTCCCGCATGACCACGACCACCCCCGCCCCGGCCCCGACCGCCTCCACGGTCCGCCAGCAGGTGCTGGTCCTGTACCTGGCCACGTCTGCGCTGGACTCCCCGGTCGTCGGCTGGTCGCTCTACGACGGCACCGGTCGCACGTCCCCCACCACGGGCGACAGCGACGAGCCTCCCTACGCGACGGCCGTGGCAGCCCTGTGCGACGGCTGGCGCCTGATCCAGGCGGCTCAGCTGATCCCGCCGTACCCGGGACACGAGTACGACGTGTCGTTCCTGAAGCACGAGTTCTTCTTCGAAAGGCTCGTCGATCCGGACGACGCCACGCGGTCTGCAGTGCTTTGACCATGGTCTTGAACTCGGTGACGTGTTCCCCGCGGGGCCCGGTGGCGGCGTAGGCCGGGTGGCCGACGCCCGCGTAGGTGCCGCGCAGTTCCCCCGGGACATCCGGGTGGGCCATCGTGAGGCCCTTGACGTGCGCCTCATAGACGACCGTCTCGTGCCAAGGCCGGTTCGGCGGCCGGTCCCCTTCACTACGTTGGCGTTGCCGTTTGCGGGGCAGAAGGGACGAGCAGGTGCTCGGCTGGAGGAGGGAAATGGCGCAGCGTTCTTCACCGAGAGCGGTCGGATGGGCCCGATCGGTTCCCCTCGGCAGCGGTGTGAAAGCCGCCCAGGAATGCCCAGTGGTCATGAGCCGGTGCGTGCGAGACACCTCTTACCGGGGGGCCTGGCCTCCGTGCCCGGCAGCGGCCCCGGCCTCGGGACGGGCTCCGGCACCTTTGCCCACGCCCAGAAAGTGAGTGGAGATGGTCAGGAGGTCGACACCGGTGCCGAAGCGGAAATTCCGTCCGGTGGAGGCGGACGAGGTGCCGACTCCACCGTTGCTGCCCGGCGGCTACGATCCGGCCGACTACGCCGCCGTCGTGGTGCGGAGCGCCGGGGAGGCGGGGGTGTCGCCGCTACTGGTCATGACGGTGCTGTACAACGAGGCCTACAAGCCCCACCATCCACTGCTGGAGCGGCTGTGGCAGTGGTGGAAGCCTGCGGCGTCCTTCGGCGTGGCCAACATGCACCGTGTGACGTTCGAGCGGGTTCGACGGGCGCATGGTCTGTCGGGGCGGTGGCAGGAGCTCCGCGACGATCCCGCCCTGGCCATCCGCGTCGCCGCCCTGCACCTGCAGGATCTCGACCGGAGCCTTCCGAAGCGGCATGTGCGCCGCTACACCCGCGAAGAACTCCTCGCTCTGGGCTACAACACGGGCGAGCGCAACATGCGTGCCTTTGCGCGGGGTGTCCCATTGGGCCCCATGGCACGGTCCTACTTGCGCCGGTTCCGTGTCCACAAAGTCCAGGCAGCCAAGTCCCTGGCGGCCTCCGGCACGCCGAACGGGCCCACCGGAGGAGCCGTCGCCGACAGTCACGGCGCCGGCCCAAGGCAGTGAACAGACCGGCAGAGGAGTGACGCCCTGGCGACCCGCCCGGTCGTCATCGACGCCGACGGCGAGACGCGATCCACGGCCTACGGCTCCGAGCAAGTCATCGCCGCTACAACGAGCCCCCACTCGCGTCACTCGGCGCCGCGGTCCGCCCTTTCGCCGCACAGACACTGCCCGACGCCCGCGACTTCGCCGTGTCCTGGGCGCGGTTGCCGGCCGGGTGCGGCGTGAGCCTGGGACATCTGGAACTCGTGGTGGCGGAGCTGACCACGAACAGTGTCGTCCATGGGCCGACTCGGGGGCCTTGCGGATCCGGGCCGAGAGCGACCGGACCGTCTGCGAGGTCCACGACGGCGGACAGCTGACCGATCGTCTGGCAGGCCGCCGCCCGCCGAATCCCACCCAGCCCGGCGCCCGTGGATTCCTGCTCGTCCACCAGCTCGCCGACCTCGTCCGTGTCCGCACAGGCCCGACGGCACCACCATTCGCTACTACCTACCCGCCCGACCGCGACACCGTAGCCGGTGCACTGAACCCCATGGTGAGCATCGGGACGGCGGCCAGGCGCTGGAACTGGTGGCGGACTTCCGGTGCCGCCCGGCTGTTGTCCCGCGCACTCGCCCGTCTGCGTGGCACATCCGTGCGGCCGGGCGGGCGCCGAGTTCGATCGCGATCGACCGAAACCAGCCCGTCAGCCCGGTACTCGACCGGTGGTGCCGCTCGGACAGGCCCGGCGCTGCTCGACGAACGTCCTGCGGGACTCCTTCCGGTCGCGCAGGTACCGGCGCACCCGGAGTCGGACGACGGCCCGCCGCGATCCCGACGGACGGTCACCCAGGCTGCGTTGGTACGGACTGTGCACCCGTCTCGCCTGCTTCTGGCAATGCGGACAGCGGCCCGGACGAGCTGTCGACAGCGCCTCCACCGTCAGGATGTCGGAGCAGGCCCGAGGCCCTCGGGCGGGTCACCAGCGTCTACTGACCCGAGCTGGGCATGCTGCGGGCCCCGGCGGAGAGGAGGAGTCGGAACCGGCGCCGTACCGTGGCAGGCGTCCTCGGCTCGGGCCGGCGTGTCCGTCGTACCTTGGACGGGCAGTCTGCCGAGAAGCATTCAGGCCGTCATGCCGTCATGCAGTCATGCCGTCATGCCGTCATGCCGTCATGCCGTCATGCCGTCATGCAGTCACGAGCCGACGCACGGAACGTGATCACCAGGCGGCTGCGGTCCCCGGACCGGGTTGCCACGACGACGTGGCCCGGTTCCACGCCGCGCAGTGGGACGGTGGTGAGATCGGGTCGGGTGGCGCCGGTGTGCAGAGCGGCCGGAATGATGGCCACGGCCTGCCCGGCGGCCACGTGTTCGAGCTTGTCCTCAATGGTTTCGACCGGGGGTCCACCGGGTGCGGGCCGGCCTCCCGGACGAGGGTCGATGCGCCAGTACGCGTCCCATTCTGGATCCGGGAAGCGGGGAATCGGCTCGCCCTCGATGTCGTCGAGCGTGACCGACTCCTTGCCCGCAAGCCGGTGGCCGACCGGTACGAGCAGCACCTTCGGTTCGTCGTAGAGGACCGTCACGTCCAGGCAGTCGGTCTGCAGCGGCATCCGGGTGATCGCGACGTCGACCCGCCGACCGAGCAGGGCCTCGCGCGGCTCGTTCCACTTCACGTGCAGCGTGCGTACGTCGGCGTCGGGGTGTTTGTGCCGCAGGTTCCGCACCACCGGGGTGACGATCAGGCCTGCGGTGTAGCCGACGGTGATCCGGGCGGGCCGCGCGGCGGCCCGGGCGGCGGCCGAGGCCTGCTGGGCCGAGCGCACCAGGGCGCGTGCGTGGGGGAGGAAGGCCTCTCCCGCTTCGGTGAGCCGCGTGCCTTGTCGCGTCCGGTCGAAAAGCCGCGCACCCACCTGGGCCTCGAGCTGGCTGATCTGCCGGCTCAGCGATGGCTGCGCGATGTGCAGCTCGGCCGCGGCTCGGCCGTAGTGCAGGTGTGACGCGACGGTGGTGAAGTAGCGCACCAGCCGAAGGTCGAGATCCGTCATGCCTGAAGGGTATGACGTGTTCCGGAACAGGTCTTTGATGATCGAGCCTCTGTGTCCCTACCGTGAGATCCATGGCAAACGACAATGAAATCGCGGCCCGGCGCTTCTACGAGGCACTCTCCACCGGTGACGGCGCGCTGGTCGACGAGGCCCTCGCCACCAGCTGGGAGGCCGTCCCGCCTCTGCGCACCGGGGGCGGCCCGGAGGGATGGAAGGCGAGTATTGCTCACCTCCGTGGTGTGTTCAGTGACCTGACCGTTGAGATCGAGCACGTGGTCGTGAACCGGGACATGGTCGCGGTGCGGGCGGTCAGCCACGGGAAGCACACCGGGGAGCTGCTCGGCGTCGAGGGCACCGGCCGCGAGGTCGAGTTCCGGGCGGCCGACTTCCACCAGATGGTCGGCGGCCGCATCGTGCGGACCTGGCACCTGGAGGACTACTTCTCGATCGCCACCCAGATCGGACTGGAGTTCACCCGTGGCGCTTGACGGAAAGACGGCGGTGGTGACCGGGGCGGCCCGGGGCATCGGCCACGCATACTGCAGGCGGCTCGCCGCGGACGGCGCGCACGTGGTCGCCATCGACATCGACGACCCGGTGGACGCCGTGAGCGAGCTGGCGGGCGGCGGCGACAAGCTGGGACTGATGTGCGACATCAGTGAGCCGTCGCAGGTCGACGCAGTGACCCGCACGGTCCTCGACCGGTACGGGCGCTGCGACATCCTCGTCAACAACGCCGGCATCTTCCCCTTCAGCGACCTCGAACACATGACGATCGAGCTGTGGCGCAAGGTGCAGGCGGTCAACGTCGAGTCGATCCTGCTCTTCGCGCGGGCGTTCGCGCCGGGGATGCGGGCCGCAGGATGGGGGCGCATCGTCAATACCGGCTCGGCCATCACCTTGACCCAGAACCGCGACCTCGCATACATGACCAGCAAGGGCACCGTGCACGTGCTGACCCGGGCGCTCGCCAACGAACTCGGCGACAGCGGCATCACGGTCAACGCGATAGCACCCGGTCTGGTAGCGACCCAGGGCTTCCTGGGCCGAGCCCGGCCCAACGGCCCATCCGCCGACGAGGTATTCACCCGTGTAACGGCCCTGCAGACCATCAAGCGCCGGTCGGTGACGGCGGACCTCGGCAACGCCCTGGGCTTCCTGGTCTCCGACGACGCCGACTTCATCACCGGCCAGATCCTGCACGTCGACGGCGGCATGACACGTACGGGAGCCTGACATGCTCGAAGCCGTCGCCGACCGATTCAGCACTTCGCCATGCTCACCCGTGCTTCACTCCCGCGCCGAGCACGGGCTGGACTTCAGACATCACGTCCCCCTCCGAGGACGGGAGTCCACTCGAAGGCTGGTTCGTACCGGCCCCCGGCTCCGACCACGTCGTGATCACCAACCACTCGCGGTGCTTCAGTCGTTCGGGGCTGCCGTCCCATATGGAGCCCTGGCGGTGGGCCAAGGCGAGACGGGCAATGACATCGATGTCGTCGAGCCAACTGGTCGCCCTGTGCCGGGAGTTGCTGGTTTAGGTACGCGGGCCGGACGGTACAGGTGAGGGCGATGGTTCCCGAACCCCCGGCGGACGCGGGCCGGGGTGAGCCGGGTGGGCTCGGCCCGCTTCTCCGAGAGGCGGCGGAGATCGGCCGCGGCCTCGCGGGTGAGCCGGAGCTGGGTGCGCGCCGCGATCACGAGCCACGTCCACGGGTCCGCAGCCTCGGGGTCGCGGAGCCTGGGGCGGGTCCAGCCGAGTGCCTGGGCGTTGATCGCGTCCGCGGTCACGCCGGGATGTCGAAGACCACCACGTACTCCTGGCCCTTGCGGTAGGCCTCCACCGGCATCAGCGACGGCTTCGACCAAGTGCCCGGTCCCATCAGTTGCTGCGCCATCCGGCCCAGCTCACGGAAGGGACCAGTGCGCCTCAACATCGTGAGAACACCTCCAGCAGGTTCGAGGGGTTGTTGCCCATGCGCCGCACTGACACCGCTGTAACATGTGTCATCCAATCGATGACACATGTGAGGTCGTCGACCTGATGACTGTCCGAGGAGGTGCCCCGTGACCGCCGCCGACCAGCCGTCCACGACCCGCACCGTCATCCACAGCCCGGCGTCCTTCCTTGCCGCCGCAGCGGCTCTTGCCGCCATCGACGACGCGCCGCGCGATGCCCGGCACGAGGCCCAGGACGCCGTCATCCCCGGCCCCGCGCAGGCGCTGGACTCCCTGACGCTGCTGCGGCAGGTGCGTGAGCAGCTCGCCAGACGGGAGACCGGCCTGATCGAGACCGCCCGCGACGTGGGTGCCAGCTGGGCCGACCTCGCCGGCCCGCTCGGCGTCGCCAGCCGCCAGGCTGCGGAACGCCGCTATCTGCGCGGCCGCCCCGGCGCTGTCGGCACCACCGGCGAACAGCGCGTAACGGCCACCCGCCAGGCCAGGGCCGCCGAACGCGCCACCGCCACCTGGGCCCGCGCCACCGCCACCTGGGCCCGCGCCACCGCCGCCGACCTGCGACGCCTCGCCGGACAGATCACTGCGCTCGACCACCTCGCGCCCGGAGCGCGCTCATCCCAGGCCGTCCTGCATGTCGCTCTCGGTGCCGGCCGGCATGCGTCCCAATCGATGCCCGCCACGCCGGCCTCATCGAGTCCCTGGATGCCCTCGAAGACCGGCGCACGACGACAGCCGCTGACGATGACTGACTCGCACCACGCGGAGTCACATCATGCCGGTGCGGCACGGCCCGCGCCGAACCACGCCGACGGCGGGCAGTGGTCCGTCTCCGCTCAGGTCCAAGGCCAAGTCCAAGTCCGTTCTTGACGTTCACACAGAAAGAGACTCACATGGGCAGCAGTGTCGAGACACTGGAGTTCCAGGCCGAGACCCGCCAGTTGCTGAGACTGGTGATCCACTCGATCTACTCGAACAAGGACATCTTCCTGCGCGAGCTGATCTCGAACGCCTCTGATGCCTTGGACAAACTGCGGCTGGCATCGCTGACCGACTCCAGCCTTGCTGAGACCGATACCGCTGACCTGCACATCTCGCTGGAGGTCGACAAGGACGCCCGCACCTTGACCGTCCGTGACAACGGGATCGGCATGACCCGGGACGATCTCGTGGAGCTGATCGGGACGATCGCCAAGTCCGGCACCGCCGGCCTGCTGGAGAAGATCAAGGAGTCCAAGGATGCCGCCACCGCCGAGAGCCTGATCGGGCAGTTCGGCGTCGGCTTCTACTCGGCGTTCATGGTTGCCGACAAGGTCACCCTGCGCACCCGGCGGGCCGGCACTGACTCCGGCACCCAGTGGGAGTCCGACGGCGAGGGCACCTACGACATCCAGGCCGTCGACGGCCTGGATGTGGGCACCTCGGTCACCCTGCACCTCAAGCCTGCCGACAGCGAGGACGGACTCGCCGACTATCTGTCCGAGCCGAAGATCCGCCAAATCGTCAAGCGGTACTCGGACTTCATCCGCTGGCCGATCCGCATGGCCACCGAGCGCACGGACGCCGAGGGCGCGACCACCCGCGACATCGACACCCTCAATTCAATGAAGGCGCTGTGGGCCCGGCCGCGCAGCGAGGTGACCGAGGACGAGTACAACGAGTTCTACCAGCAGATCAGCCACGACTGGCTGCCCCCGGCCGAGACGATCCACATGCGCGCCGAAGGCACCTTCGAGTACGAGGCGCTGCTGTTCGTCCCTTCGCAGGCACCTTTCGACCTGTTCTCCCGCGAGACGAAGCGCGGCGTGCAGCTGTACGTCAAGCGGGTGTTCATCATGGACGACTGCGAAGCGCTCATGCCCAACTACCTGCGCTTCGTCAAGGGTGTCGTGGACGCACACGACCTGTCGCTGAACGTCTCGCGCGAGATCCTCCAGCACGACCGACAGATCCGCGGGGTACGCCGGCGCCTGGTCAAGAAAGTCCTCGGCGCCATCAAGGACATGCAGTCCAAGGACCCCGAGCGCTACGCAAAGGTGTGGGCTCAGTTCGGCCGGGCACTGAAGGAAGGCCTGGTCGAGGACACGGACAACACCGAGACCCTGCTGGAGCTGGTGTCGACCGCCTCCACCCACCACCCGGAGAAGACCACCACGCTGCGCGAGTACGTCGAGCGCATGAAGGACGGCCAGGACACGATCTACTACCTCACCGGCGAGAGTCGCGCGACGGTGGAGAACTCCCCGCACATGGAGGCCTTCGCCGCCAAGGGCTACGAGGTCCTGATCCTCACCGACCCCATCGACGAGGTGTGGGTGGACCAGGTTCCGGACTTCGGCGGTCACCGTCTGCAGTCCATCGCCAAAGGCCAGGTCGACCTCGACGAGTCCGCCGAAGGCGAGAAGGAGACCGGCGCCGACAAGGCCCAGCGCGAGAAGGACTTCGCCACCCTGCTGCCCTGGCTGACCACCACCCTGTCCGACCACGTCAAGCAGGTCCGCCTGTCGTCACGCCTGACGACATCGGCGGCCTGCATCGTCGGCGACGCCCATGACGTGACACCGACCCTGGAGAAGATGTACCGGGCGATGGGCCAGCAGATACCTCCGGTCAAGCGGATCCTGGAACTCAACCCCGTCCACCCCCTGATCACCGCGCTGCGCACGGCACACGCCGCGGGCGCCGACGCCCCCGCACTGGCGGAGATCGCCGAATTGATCTACGGCAGCGCGCTCCTCGCCGAGGGGGGCGACCTGCCCGACCCGGCCCGTTTCACCCGGCTGCTCACCGACCGCCTGACCCGCACCCTGTAACCACGGGTGCGGCCCGGCAGAACCGAAGCGTCCGGCCGCACCCACCGCTCGGGCGCCCCGTACGGGGCGTCCGAGCCGACGGATGCGTTCGTGACGGTACGCCCGCACCGGCGCGCTACGCCCGCACCGGCGCGCTACGCCCGCACCGGCGCGCTACGCGCGCCGAAAAACGCTGAGCCAGCACGACAATGGCCTGCGGCCGGTGGCCAAAGGGGTGATGACGATGGTTCCCCTCCTGCTGGTACGCGGCATTCCGCAGCGCCGCCCCCGGACGAACTGTACGTCGAGGGGACAACTCAAAACGATGCGAAGGCTGTGTGTACATCAGGCGGGGTCGGTGCGTCCGGCCGTGAACCGTTGGGCGACGTCACGCAGTTTGATCAGGGCGTGTTCGAGCCGGTTGATGGTGCGGGCGTCGGACAGCGCGATGGCGGCGTGGGAGGCCGGCAGCCAGCCCGCGGTCTCGATGTCCTTGGTGAAGGGGCCGGGGGAGCGGGTGTACCGGTTGAGTGCGCCGAAGTCCTCGTCGGCGTGCAGAGCAGCACGCCGGTCATGGTCCGGGCACCACAGGCCAAGGGCACCCCGGATTTGGAAGATCCGTTCGGGACGGGCGCCCCCGACGCGTCTTTCACGGCCGCCGGGTCTTTGCGCGGCCCGAACTGCCAGGGCCGCCACACTGACCTCAATTCGACACCAACGAGGTGTTGCGCCGGCTCGTGGCACTGCTCGTGCCCCGGCTTGCGGACTGCCGGCCGAGCCGGCCCGGCTGGCGATCTGCCTGGTCCGCTTCACCCCGGTGCCCGCACCAACAGGCACTGTCACGCAAACGGCCAGACCCTCTGCACTGCCGACGGTGTCGGCCTCGTCGCCCCTACGGCGGCCGACGGCGTACGTGTCGGCGCCGGCCAGACCCTCAAGTCCCCGTCCGGGGAGGAGTACTGGGCAGGACCTCCTCGGTGGCGCGGGCGGTGGCGCGAGCGGTGGTTCGGGTGGGTGATCGCGGCATCGCGGGATGGAGGCCGTGCACCGTTGGACAGATAGTCTCTGCACAGATAATCTATGGATAGATCACCTAGTCGAGGAGACCACTCATGTGGGAGTACGAGCACAGCATTGAGACCAGCGCCACCCCCGAGGCGATCTGGCGGCTCTGGGCGGACGTTGAGAACTGGGGCACCTGGAACGCCGAGATCGAGAAGATCGAGATGAATGGCCCGTTCGCGGCGGGCACGCAGATCACGATGACGCCGCCCGGGGACGACCCGGTACTGCTGCGCATCGCCGAGGCGGTCGAAGACGAACTATTCGTCGACGAGGCGCGCTTCAACGGCCTGCTGCTGCGCACCACCCACCGGATCGACCGGATCGAGCAGAACCGGATCCGCGTGGTGTACCGGATGGAGATCACCGGCACCGGCGCCGACGAGGCCGGCCCGCAGATCGGCCCGGGCATCACCGCCGACTGGCCCGAGACAATGGCCTCGCTGGCCGAGCTGGCGCTTCGCTGATGCCCCTCAGCCCCGGCGACAGCCCCGGATTCCTGCTGTGGCACGCCACCCTGCGCTGGCAGCGCGACATCGCCACAGCTCTGGCCCCGCTCGATCTCACTCACGTGCAATTCGTGCTGCTCGCCTGCACCTGGTGGCTCAACACCCAGGGCGAGCATCCCAACCAGCTGGCCCTCGCCCGCCAAGCCGGCACCGACGTCAAGATGACCTCCCAGGTCCTACGCACCTTGGAACACAAAGGACTCATCGAGCGTGAAGTCGATCCGGCCGACACCCGCGCCAAACGACTGCGCGTCACCGACAGCGGCGCCGACCTGGCCCCACGCGCAATTGCCGCCGTTGAGCGTGCCGACGCCCGGTTCTTCCGACCAGTGCCCCTCGACGACGCGGTAGCCCTGCTCGGCCGCCTGGCCCATCCCGAAACCTGAAACGCCCTCACCGACAACCGCAGGCCAACGAACCCGAACCCGCCGGTCGGTACCTGGCCGTGGACACCAAGGGCCTGACGCTGTTCGTCATGGCCACCCCGGCCGACGTGACCGGCCGCAACGCGGCCAAGGAAGTGCTGTCCGGCTGCGGCTGATGCACCTCGAAAGCACCACCGTCTGGGCCGACTCCGTCCATGCCGGACAGCTCGCGACCTGGGCGAAGGCCTTCCTGCACCTGACGACCAAAACCGTCAGCCGTCCGAGGGGCGCCTCGGGGTTCGTCCGCGATGACCTTGATGACCTTGATGACGAAGTCCAGCGGGACTGATCGTTCTCAGGATCAGGGCCATCACCTTGGCCTTGCCCCGGCCTGAACCGCGGCCCTGAGCACGAGCCGACTTACCCGGCAGCGATCCGCGCAAGGCAGTCTTGGAGTCGGCGGACGGCCTCCTCCGCCTCCGTGTATTCCTCAGGACTCCGCCGTCGCTTACACCGGACAGGAGGGCGTCCTCGGCAGCCCGCAGCGCACCAAGTAGGGGTTTCCCGGTGGCCAAGGAGCCCAGGGCAGCAACACATCAGGTCGATACCTCAGGTCGATACCCGCGGTCGCGAGACCGCCTTCGGGCACCGGGAAGGCGACGGGCGGGAGGTCCGGGACATCGCACGGATCACGGATCGCGGCCTTGCTGCATGGGTCGGCCGCCTGGTTGTCCAGTGTCACGCTGCAGGGCACGTCGTCGGTTGTCCCGCCCGCATAAGGAGCGAGCCGAGCGTACCGCTGGACGCTTTTCTGAGGAGTCTTACGGACAGCCACGTCATCGCCCCCTGGGGGTCAGGGTTGCACCTCGTCAGACCACTCTTCCTGAAATACAGCGCTCCGATTGGATCAAAATCTGTGCTCGCGAAGTGAGATTTTGACGGACCCCGTAGTGAGAGTTTTTGCCGCCCTGAGCAGAGCGAAATCGCTTATTGTGCACGGGGCGTTCCAGTGTGCTACTGTCGATCTCAGTTGCAGTTGTGGTTCCCGAAACTTCAAGTGTCCCATCCGGTTCTGCCGGTTGGAGCGCTTCTGTATTTCCGGTCGTTTCCGGCGGGGTAATCATCGCGGCGACGCGGCGTCCGCACGGTGCGGATGTCCGATGTACTGCCCCAAGGAGATATGACATGGCTGCTGGTACCGTGAAGTGGTTCAACGCGGAAAAGGGCTTCGGCTTCATCGAGCAGGAAGGTGGCGGCGCTGACGTGTTCGCCCACTACTCGAACATTGCCGCGCAGGGCTTCCGTGAGCTGCTCGAAGGTCAGAAGGTAACCTTCGACATCGCGCAGGGCCAGAAGGGCCCGACGGCCGAGAACATCGTTCTCGCCTGACGCTCACGCACAATCTGTAGCTGGGGCCCGCATCCCTCGGGGTGCGGGCCCCAGCTGCACGCGTCTCCCGCGTCGGTTTCACCCGCGGGACTACGCGGAGGAATCCGCAGTCCCAACACACGCGACTCCTCCTTCGGGCGTGCAGGCGCATCCTGAAGAGCTGCACCGCAGTCGACGCCCGGATCTCAAGATCCCCATTGCGTCCCCCCGCAGCGCCTGGGCCGCGGAGATTTCCGTAGGCCAGATCTGCTTTCTTTTGTCATCGGTCCATACTTGTAATTCTCCACGCCGCTCAATGCCGCAGGAATTCCTTGATATGTGCCACATCGAGGAAGGTTCCGCATGAACCGCACACGCACGAACGACCGATCCGTCCGCGCCCGTAAGGGCAGTGCCGACGCCGGAAAGGGCGGCAGCCGCTTCGCCTCGCAGGCACCGCACCGTTCCGGCGGCCCTGCCCGTTCCGGCGGTCACGGCCGCCGGGCCGCCGCAGTGCAGGGTGAGTTCGCGCTGCCCAGGACGATCACCCCCGTGCTGCCCGCCGTCGAGGCGTTCGCCGATCTCGGCATGCCCGCGCAGCTCCTGGCCGAACTCGGAAAGCAGGGTGTGACCACACCGTTCCCGATCCAGGGAGCGACACTGCCGAACTCCCTGGCCGGCCGTGACGTACTGGGCCGCGGGCGCACCGGTTCCGGCAAGACCCTCGCCTTCGGCCTCGCCCTGCTCGCCCGCACCGTGGGACAGCGTGCTGAGCCCCGCCAGCCGCTGGGGCTGATCCTCGTACCGACGCGTGAGCTGGCGCAGCAGGTGACCGACGCGCTCACACCGTACGCCCGTTCCGTCGGACTGCGGCTGGCCACGGTGGTGGGCGGAATGTCGATCGGCCGGCAGGCCGGCGCGCTGCGCGGCGGGGCCGAGGTCGTCGTCGCGACGCCCGGACGGCTCAAGGATCTCATCGACCGCGGCGACTGCAGGCTGAACCACGTGGAGATCACCGTGCTGGACGAGGCCGACCAGATGGCCGACATGGGGTTCATGCCGCAGGTCACCGCGCTGCTCGCCCAGGTGCGTCCGGAGGGGCAGCGGATGCTGTTCTCCGCCACCTTGGACCGTAACGTCGACCTGCTGGTGCGCCGCTATCTGACCGACCCCGTCGTGCATTCGGTCGACCCGTCGGCCGGTGCGGTCACAACGATGGAACACCACGTCCTGCACGTCCACGGCGCCGACAAGCACGCCGCCACGACCGAGATCGCCGCCCGCGACGGCCGCGTGATCATGTTCCTGGACACCAAGCACGCCGTCGACCGGCTGACCCAGGATCTGCTCAACAGCGGGGTACGGGCCGCGGCGCTGCACGGTGGCAAGTCGCAGCCGCAGCGCACCCGCACGCTTGAGCAGTTCAAGACGGGGCACGTCAGCGTGCTGGTGGCGACCAATGTCGCGGCGCGCGGCATCCACGTCGACAACCTCGATCTCGTCGTCAACGTCGATCCGCCGACCGACCACAAGGATTACCTCCACCGCGGCGGCCGTACCGCCCGTGCCGGCGAGTCCGGCAGCGTCGTCACGCTCGTCACACCGAACCAGCGCCGTGCCATGGTCCGCCTCATGTCGGACGCCGGAATCCGGCCGCAGACCACCCAGATCCGCTCGGGAGACGAGGCCCTGAGCCGGATCACCGGAGCCCAGGCACCGTCAGGCATCCCGGTCGTCATCACCGCACCGGTGGTCGAACGCCCCAAGCGCAACGCTTCCTCCCGAGGCCGACGCAGCCCTTCCTCGGCGACCCGGCGCGCCCCCGCACGCCGGCCTGTCCTCGACACAGTGGCCTAGGACCTTCGTGATCAGAAAATTGACCCATCTCTGCAGGAGGCACGTTTTGACGCTGATTCAGGTGCAGCTCCGCACGGCGGACGCCAACACGGTGCACAGGACGGCGGTGGAGGCCATGGACGCGGCCGGACCGCAGGTCTGTGACGACATGAGCGTCGAGGTCGCGCTGGCCGTCATGGCCGCCGCACGCACGGGCCGACTGGTCGTCTGCGACCAGGACGACCAGCGCATCGGTCTGGTGACCCGAACCGACCTCATCACCGTCCGCGACAGCGGCGCTCACACGGACAGCGTCCGCCTGCGCGACATCCGCGGCTTCCACGGATCGGTCACCCCACCCATGACCACGATGGCGAAGCCGAGCACGCGATGCGCCCCCGTCCCCTCGGTGCTCTGCGAGTCGTAGACGAGCAAGGGAGCGCCCCGGGCTCCCTGTCCTCTCCCGCTGAACCGCCTCGCCTTCTGGTCGGACCATTCTTCCCTTCTCCCCGCGAGGTCACATGCGCTGCGTCATCGCCCGCTTCCCCTTCGAACTCACCAAGGGCGGAGTTCTGGAATCGATGAAGGGCATCAAGCCCGAACCGGTCGCCGGAGAATCGGTGATCATCGGCCGCCGCCACTACCCCGTCAAGCAAGTCGGCCAAGTCATCACCCGCCAGGACCGTCGTGACTTCAGCGCCGCCGAAGTCCTCCGGGCCATGACCCAGCTCGGATTCACCTGCCGCCCCCTTACCAAGGCCGCGCCTCGGGGCATTCCCGGCTCGCCGCAGCACGCCTCCGCGATGCTCGGCACCCCCGTGGCGGTCTGACCGGGTCAACAGGCGCGATCCGACATCTGACCAGCAGTGGGGGCCGGACCGGTACGCCGGTCCGGCCCCGCACTACGTGCGGTGGGTTCCCGTCACCATCGCTCAGTGGTCGGAACAGCTGAAGTCGCCCGTAGTCCAGGCGCTGACGTCCTCGATCGCAACCCGGGACATCCCATCCATCTCCGGGATCCCCAGGGTGCTCTACGGGAACTGGGCGACCTGGAGGTCCGGATGCGTTGGCGGCCCGTCCTTCTGCAGTTCGTCGGGCTGCGACATGAGGCGGACCATGTTCGCCGGTCATCCGGCTGCGTGAGCGGTGACGCTACCAGGCAGGACAGGCGCTGACGGTCGTGCCGCCGGAGGCCCGGCGAGTGACCGTCGTGGTGTGAGCGAGGCGATCGACGATGGGCGACCGAAGCCTCCGGTGCCGCCGTTCAGGTCAGGGGTGCTCATGCGCGGCGCATGCCGACTGCCGTCTCGTGGACGGCCACCTCGATGGCCTCGGGTGCGCGGCCAGTTCCAGTGTGCAGCGGCCCCTGCCGTGGAGCAGGCATTGATGCTGCGGATCGGACGGCGGCGGCGCAGGAAAGCACCGTGATCATCAGGGTTCACCTGGTCTATGGATCGTCCACGCCCTGCCCGTGCCCACCCCACCTGTGCCCGGCCCTGCCACCCGCCGACGCCGCAGAGCCACAGTGCTTGCCTGAAGGGGGAGGACCACAGTCGTCGACTCATGACGGCACCTGACTGCCGTGAACCCCTGTCCCGGCGGCCCGCGGTTTGCCCGAGTCGGGGCAGTGCCGGTTCGCGCAAGCGGCCCATCCGCGGCGATACCGCCGGCCGGGCGAGCGCGAGAGAGTGATCGCGCGCTGAGGATGCGGATCCTCGTCAAGGCGCTGAGGCGGCAGCAGGGGCGTCGACCCGCGGATCGCGGCACTCGCGTGCACACCTCCACGACCTGGTCGACTGTCCTGGGATCGTCGGGGGCGGCGCAGACCCTCGTGCCGCGCCCGTCAGCGGCCGACCGAGGGGGGCATGGCTGGAAGCGTCCGTCCCGGTCGGCGGTGTTCTTCGCGAGACGCAGTGGCGGCCGGTGCCCGCCGACGGTAGCCGTGGCGCAGTCGGCGACGTCACGCTCAGCCCGAGGTGCTGTACGGCGGGGGCCAGTGTGAGCGCCGGACTGAGCCGCGGAGCTGCTTGAACCACCCATGGACCGGCCGAGGTGGATTACCTCGCCTTCGAGCATCCGGAAATCTATGCCAGCCAGAGTAGACATTAGGGGGCAGCGTGGTTATGGTTTCTGTCGTAGCCGAGATCGAACGAGCCCGGCAGAGATGAACTGCCGGGCAGCAACACCGGAGTTGCAGTTCGCAGGACGGTGCGGTGGTGGAGTTCCGAAGCCAGAGCGGTTACAGGATGGCGACGGGACTGACGACCGGACGGGGTGGCCCGCAGTGATCAGGGGTCACCATGAGCAGAACCGCAGTGGCAGTCCGATAAGTGCAAGTTCGCAGCACCCAGCAGTGAAGTGAGCAGTACCTCGGTGAAGGCGTCGGCTGCGGGCGCGCGCACCGGGAGGTTCGGCGGTGGGGTTCCAAGCCAGAGCAGACGCAGGACGGGCGACGGGGCTGGCTGCCGAAGAGTGGCCTGTTCGAGGCCGCCAGCAGTATGCGGTACCAGCAGTGCGCAGTTCCGTAGGTGAGTAGTTGATCAAGAGAGAAGAATGGAGGAGCCGAGCGCCATCAGGATCGTCCGGGTGGAAGTCCAGGACCCGGGTACCGCAGGACATCGATAGTGAGGTGGTCTCCGGTCAGACAACCGCGATCCCAGCGCTCCCGACAGTCTTTCGGTCGGGTCTGCGGAAACAGAGGGCCGGTGCAGTATCAGGTCCGGCAGATGGTGTAGTAGTTCCTCCGGGGCCCTGGTGCCAGTACGGCGCCAGGGCCCCTCGACGCGTTCCACAGTGAGGTGCAATGACAGCAGACGACACGTTCGGCCGTCTCGATGACGACGATTACCCCGCCTACACCATGGGCCGGGCCGCCGAGATGCTCGGCACCACGCAGGGCTTCCTCCGCGCCATCGGCGAAGCCCGCCTCATCACCCCACTCCGCTCCGCAGGCGGCCACCGCCGCTACTCCCGCTACCAGCTGCGCATCGCCGCCCGCGCCCGGGAACTCGTCGACCACGGGACCCCCATCGAGGCCGCCTGCCGGATCGTCATCCTCGAAGACCAGCTCGAGGAAGCCCAGCGCATCAATGCCGAGTATCGCCGCGCCGCCGAATCGGTGAACCCAACGGCAACGGCATGAGATGAGAGTGCCCGTCAGCGTCGGGCGGGCATCGCGCGCCCGGTTTCTCTGAGCGGCGTGATCATTCCTATGGTGACGCGGTGTGTGGGCGTGTAGCGTCTGTGTCAGCTGTCGTGGTTCGGAATTCCCTCTTGCCCACGCCTCCGGCGTGGACGTTTTGCTGTGCTGTGCCGCAGGAACCAGGGCGATCACCTCCGTCTGCCACAGGGAGTGGGAGGCGTTCATCGACTGGAAGGCATGACCATGGCTACGGGAACTGTGAAGTGGTTCAACGCGGAGAAGGGCTTCGGCTTCATCGCTCAGGATGGCGGCGGCCCGGACGTCTTCGCCCACTACTCCGCGATCAACTCGACAGGCTTTCGTGAGCTCCAGGAGGGCCAGACCGTGACGTTCGACGTCACCCAGGGCCAGAAGGGTCCGCAGGCCGAGAACATCAACCTGGCCTGATCTCGCAGACCTGCGCGAGGGATCTCGGCAACGGGTGAAATGCGGCCGTTGCCGACAAGGGATGCGCACGCCGCGTCCGGTGACCTCCGCCCGTGCGGGCCCTGCCGCCCACCTGGGTGAAGACGCTCGCTCTCGTGCCGGGCCGGGCACAGGATCAGGGACCGCGCAGCAATGGCCGCGCGGTCCCTGGTCCGTGGGGGCCCGGGGCCGGTATGGCCGGTGGCCGCATAGCCATCGGAGTGGAGCCGTCTCGAAAGTGGCGTCTACGCCGCCGATGGAGACGCGGCCGTCAAGGAGAGCCTCGATGTGCTCGTAGGTGTATGCGCTGACGCGTAGCGGCCGCCTACCGATACTTCGCGAGCAAGGATGAGATCATCCTCGCCATCGCGGAAGACGCCTTCCGGCTGGTCTTCGCCCCGGCACCCCGGCCTGCCCGTACTTCGACGGGTCAGCGTTGGCGGTGGCGGATGCCGTCGAGTAGGAGGGCGACGTGCCTGCGCCAATCGCCGGTACCAGTCATGTTGGCCATGGCGCCGCGGGTGATGAGGATGAAGTCCTCGGCGTGGAAGTCTTCCCGGAGGCAGCCGGCGCGGACGGCGCGCTGCACGACGCGTTCGGTGATCGCCGAGAAGTCGGTCTTCTCGGCGGCGATGTCGTTCCAGCGCGGCTCCTCAGGGCCGAGGAGCGCGAAGCGGAACGCGGCGTCGGCCTGCGCGGACTCCAGATAGCCGTAGAGCAGCGTTTCGAACGCCGTCCAGGGGTCCTCGGTCGCGTCGGCGGTGCGGGCGAGCGTGGTCATCTCCTCGAACCGGCGGCCGATGATGGCCGCGAGGAGCGCCCGCTTGTCGGCGAAGTGCCGGTAGAGGGTGCCGACGCCCAAGCCGGCCCGCTCGCGATCTCGTCATCTGCACGGTGTCGCCCCGCCGGGCGAAGAGTTCGCCGGCGGCGTCGAGGACGGCCTCGCGGTTGCGCCGGGCGTCAGCGCGCAGCGGGCGTTCGGGTGCGGTCATGGTCGCTCCACTGTAGTTGACGATGCGTGGAAGGCACCTTTGCATTCAGAACCGGAGTTCAGGTTCATGTTGTGGAGGGTTCGATGATCGTCGTCACCACCCCGACAGGCCAGATCGGCAGTCAACTGATCCGTCGGTTGCTCGACCTCGGTCCGCGAGCAGGTCGAGACCGTCGTCGGCTCCCACGGCGATCCCGCCGTGCTTGACCAGGCCCTGCCCGGCGCCGAAGCGCTGTTCTGGCTCGTGCCGCCGAACTCGCGGGCACCGAGCGCGCAGGCGCACTACCTCCATTTCGCGCGGGCAGGCGCCGCTGCCATTGCCCGCCACGACGTCGGCCACGTCGTCGGGGTCTCCAGCGCAGGACACGGTTGGCCGGCCCCGGCCGGCGTCCTGTCGGCGGCCTTCGCGATGGACGCCGAACTGGGCGCATCCGGTGCGGCGTACCGGGCGCTGTCCATGCCCTTCTACATGGAGAACCTCCTGCGACAGCTCGATGCCATCCGTGAGCAGGGTGCGTTCTACCTGACCTGTGCGGGTGACCTGCCACTGGCGTCGATCGCGACGAAGGACATCGCCGGTACCGCCGCCGACCTCCTCACCGATCTGTCCTGGGCCGGGCAGGAGAACCTCCCGGTGTTCGGCCCCGATCGGCTGTCCCCTGACGGTATGGCCGAGGTGATCAGCCCGAACTCGGGCGTCCGGTCACCTACCGCCGTATGGGCATCGACGACTACGCCTCACTGCTCCGCTCCCAAGGCGCCGGCGGCCAGACGGTCAAGGACCTGACCGAGGCGTTCGCCGCACAGGACCACGGCATCTATGACGAGGACTGGGCGACCGCCAAACCGACACCAACGGACTTCCGGACCTGGTGCAGGCACGTCCTCAAGCCCGCCGCGGTGGCCCGCCCGTCATGATCTGAGCGAGGCCCTGGCCCGTGGAGTGCCGCGCGATGTGCCACAGCGGGGGAGGCTCGCCGATGCGTGCTACCAGCGTGTCCCTGCCGAGCTGATCAAACGGTTCCGACGAAACCGTCCACTCAACCAGGAGGCAGCAGATGAGGTCTCACCGCGCAGCGGAAAGGGGGGAGACGTGACGGTCTGCTCGACGCTTCGCCATGGGAGACCGAATTCGGAGAAGGCAAGTCCAATGGGGATCATCGCCACAGGTACGCACCCGCCCATCGAGTCATCGGGTGAGCGCGTCCTCACGCTGGGCGCCTCGCCCGGAGAATTGGCACGGCTGGGCTTTTCCAGCCGGCGGGTCCAAGGCTCCGCGACCCGCCCGCTGATCACGGTCGTTAGTCTGTCCGGATGACTGAGATCTTCGACGAGGCCGTCCGCAGCCGGCTGCAAGCCGCCAACATCTGGTACGTCGGTACCGTGTTCGCCGACGGAGCGCCGCAGGTCAGCCCGATGTGGGTGGATCTGGAAGGCGAGGGGGAGCTGACGTTCAACACCTCGGTGGGGCGGGTGAAGGAGGAGAACCTGCGCCGCGACCCCCGTGTCTACCTTTCACATGCGGACGCCGCCGATCCCTTCGACCGGGTACAGATCAGCGGAGAGGTGGTCCGCTTCATCGAGGGGGAGGAGGCACACGACCGGATGGACCGGCTGGCCCGCAAGTACCTGGGCAGCGAGCGGTTCGAGTGGGTCATGCCGGGCGAGCAGCGGGTCGCGGTGATTGTGCGCCCGGTCAAGGTGCGGCACATCGTCGGCGTGGAGCGGTTCCGGCCCGGCGGTCCGGTTCCCGCGCCCTGAGGGGTCCGCCCGGGCGCCGCCCCACCCCACCCGGATGTACGGCTCCCCCGCTCCTGAGGGGTGATCCGGCCCACGCGATCAGCGTCGGCTGCGGCCCCTGCGGCGGCAGGGCCGTTTTGACAGGCCCTCTCAGCCGCCGGCCGCCGGCCGCCGGAGCGGTGCGCTCGCGGGCGCTGGCTCAGACGTGGGCGATGACGGGTGAGGTGGCGAAGACGACACCGAGCTGCGCGAGCCAGTCGGCCTCGGCCTCCAGCAGCTGGTGGAGCGCGTCCGTGCCGGTGGCATTGGCGTCGGGGGGTGTCGGGAGGGCGCCGACGGCCGCGCGTTCGAGGCCCCTGTCAGGGACGCGGCCTCGGCGATGAGGGAGACCTGCTCTGCGGCCGGGGGAAACCGACGGGTTGCCTCGGCAAGCCAGTCGAAGGTGCGGGGATCCGTGTAGTGACGGAGGATCATACGGGCATCCTGGATCTCGATGACTCTCCTGTAGAGCGCGAAGTGCACCTGGGACGGCCCGAACTGCCCTCGCGGCGGAATGAGCCTGATCTCCGGCAGTACGGCGCGCAGTTCGCCCCATAACGGGGTGAGTGCCCGGTAGCGGCGATAGGTGCCGAACCAACCGCGCACGGCGGTGGAGATCGGTGCCCACAACGTGGTGCCGGCCCCGGCCCCGGCCGCGAGCAGCCCGATGCACAACGCGCCCAGCACGGCGGACAAGGTGTCGTCCCCGCTGTCCTGGGGGCTGGTCATCGCCTCGCGGACCATGTCGTCGACTCCTGAGGCTCCCACGCCAGGCCGGCCGGGGTGCCGAGGGTGAACAGCCACATCGCGGTGCGCAGGAGGCCGGGTCCGGCCAGGCGGGCACGCCGGGCGAGCGGGCGGACCAAGGCAGCCAGGCAGTGGCCGAGACACACGTCGTGGTCGTCATCGACGCGAGCACGCGTGATGATCGCGTCGTACCCGACGAGGTACCACCGGTGCGACGGACTGGTGACCAGATCGCCGCTGACCAGCCGCGGACGAGCGAGGAATTCCAGTGCGCGTGAGGTCAGCAGGGCCCCTCCAGCCAGGACCAGTTCACGGCAGACGGCACATCGTGGCGGCTCCGCGGCGTACAGGGCGAGAGCGAGCAGCCGGAACGCACACGCCGCGAACATGTAAAGGACGGCACCCAGGAACACCGGCAGCAGGACCAGCCGTAGGCGCGCGGCACTTTCGATGGTCAAGGGATCGGGCAGGCTCAGTTTGGCGCCCAGTGCCGCCGCCGCGAGAGAGCCGTACCGGCGAGCGGCCGCGAGGCCCTCCCAGCGGACGCGGCGGAGGTAGCAGGCGCTGAGCAGGAACATCGCGGCGACCAGGTAGAGGGCGATGTCAGTCACGGCCGTCCTGGTCCGGTGCCGGAGCGAAGAAGACGTTGAGGCCCAGGAACCGCTCGCGGTGCAGCGACGCCATACCGGCTCGGGCCACCCTGCTCATGATCAGCGAAGCCGGCAGTTCGGCCTCCCGCTCCTGTGGTTCGTCGTAGCCGGTGCGTTCGAGCACCTGTCGTACCAGTTCGGAGGACAGGTGAGGGAGGAGCGCTTGGGACGTGGCCGGAGAGAGCGGTGTGATGCCGGCGTGGTCGAACAGCAGGTGGGCGGCCCCGCGACGGCGCAGCTCCAGTGGGCAACGGGAGGGTCGTGCCATGACTCAATCCTTACCTGGAGTCGAGTCTCCACCTGACACGGGGCGGTTCAGTGCGGTCAGTTGGTGCGGTCGGACCAGCCGGCCGGGAGGTCATCAGGGGCGACGGAGATGACGGAGTCGTCGTCGGTGCCGACGTACTCGAAGAAGGTGATCTTCGCGAACTCAGGGACGACGTAGATCGGGTAAGTGGGCCCCTGGTCGCGGTAGCGGCGCATGTCGTCCAGGTGGTCGTTCTGGAAGCATACGGTCCGCTCACCGTGCTCCTCGACCCAGTGTGGGAAGAAGATCACACCGTGCAGGCGCCGCTTGGCGGGCATGACGTTGACCGCGACGGAAGTGCCGGTGGGCTCGTTCCAGGAGACCTTGAAGTTGTCATCGTCCAACTGGACGAGGTCGACCTGCTGGTCCTTGACCCAGCGACCACCGACCATTCCGGAGTGGATCCGGTAGTCGATCGTGTGGTCGTTCTTCACGTACATCTCGTACTGCCAGCCGTTGGCGTAGGTGTAGATGAAGCGATGGCCGACGATCTTGGACAGGTCCTGTGGTGGGGCGGGCTGCTCGACGGTGGCCTGGAAGGCCCCGTTACTGGTGGTGCCGTCGTTTGTCATGGGTGACCTCCTTGGGTGGTGCTCGCTGACGTGGGCTGTTCGACCATTTCAGTTTGCCACAAAACTATTTTGCAGCAAAATCATTGGTGCGAGAGACTCGGCCCCATGGACACTGCCACCGAGTTCGGCCGCCTCATCGGCCCGCTACGCCGGGCCATACTGCGCACACGGCGCACTGCCGACCTCCCCGACCTGTCCGAAGCCCAAATCGAGCTACTCCGGGCACTCGCCGAAGCCGGGCCGCTGTCACCACGCCAGGCCGCCGACAGACTGCGTCTGGCCCCCTCCACGATCAGCAACCTCGTCCGCACCATGTCCGCCGCCGGCTTGGTCGAGCGCGAACCCTCCATGACCGACCTGCGCACCGTCCACCTCACCCCCTCACCCACCGCACTGGAGATGCTCCACACCTACGACCGGACCAGCACGGCCGCCCTGCACCGCGCCCTGGCCAATCTGACCCCGAACAGCCGCGAAGCGATCGAACACGCCCTACCCGCCCTCGCTGAGCTGCTCACCGTCCTCGAGAACGACTAAGCCCGGGATCCACCGCCTCTTGGTGTGGACGGATCACGGATTCGAACGGAAAGGTGCCCTCTGGCTTGGGATGATCTCGGTTGCTGAGGCCGAATCGTTCCGCGTCGAGAGGGCATCTGACTAGTGCGGGCTTCTCATGGGCTGGGCCGGGTGCCGGTGAGTTTCGACGAGCCGAACCTTGTGCCGTGCGCCGGGTCGCTGGCTCCGGCTCATCTCGCCCAGCGGACCGGCCTGGCAGAACTGGTCGAGAGCCGTGTGCACTTGCAGGTCCACGGAGCACACGGCGGAGCGAAGGCGCTCACGGTCATCGGGTCGGTGCTGGCCGGGGGGGTGACTCGATCGACGACACCGCCGTACTGCGGGCAGGTGCGACTGGTCAGGTCTTCAACGCCACTCGCGCTCCCTCCACCGCGGGCACGTGGCTGAGGTCGTTCCGCTGGCACAACATCCGCCAGCTCGCCGTGGTCTCCCGCGAGTTCCTCAAGCGCCTGTGGGCTGCAGGCGCAGGGCCCGCTGACCTGGCCGGACCGCTGACCGTCGACCTGGACTCCACCATCGTTCCGGTCTACGGACGGGCCAAGCAGGGTGCTGCCTTCGGCTACACCAAGACCCGCGGCTATCACCCGCAACTGGTCACCTTGGCCCAGAGCCGACAGGTGTTGTTCTCCCGCCTGCGAGGGCGGAAGCGCCGGTGCGGCCCGCGGAGCGAAGTCCTTCCTGACCGAGACCGTCAGCCGAACCCGCCACGCGGGACGGTCGGCGACGGCATCCGGGCAGCTGACCGTCCGGGCGGACTCCGCGTCCTACTCCAAGGGCGTGCTGCTGACCGCCCGCAAACTGGATGTGCGCTTCTCGATCACGGTCCGTCAGGACCCGAAGATCAAGGCCGCCATCGCCGCCATCCCCGACGACGCGTGGACGCCGATCCCGTACTGGCGGTCCACCCCGGACGTCTCCGGCGCGGACGTCGCCGAGACCACCTGCACCTGCTTCGCGCACACCAAGACACCGGTCGCCGTGCGGCTGATCGTGCGCCGGGTCCGCCCCGCTCCCGGCTCCCAACCCGCTCTGTTGATGGCGGTGTCGCCCGGCTGCCGTCCTCGAGGACGCCGCTTTCCTGCACTGCTTGTTCTTCTGTTGCCATCCTGCGTTCCTACCTGCTGTCACAGCGGAGTCACAGCCCGAAACTGCCCCGCCCCATCGCGGTCGGTCCAAGCCATGCCCACTTCTCGCCTGAATCGGTTCACACAGATCGACACGAAACGAGTTGATTCGTAAGCACACAGTAACGACACCCAGTACAAGGCAAGTCCGAATCCTCCGTGGCTGTCTCAAAGTGATCTGCGTGGCCGCGACGCAGGTGCCAACTCCTGGTGGCTTTGGCGGTTTGAGTAGGGGTCTGGCACAAGTTCCGTGAGCCGGTCACGCGTTGTAGTTGTTGATCTTCTTGCGGTGGGTGCGGAAGTCGCCTTGAAATCGTTCCTCGTGTGGGTGGCACGGCCGACATTCGGTGGCCGTGAACGAGGTGTTGTCCCGGCTCCAGGAGTTGTTGTTCCCGTCGGTCCCCGGCGTCGCCGTCGTGGCCGTAGATGCGCACGGCGAGGCGATACGCGTCGAGGCCCGGTGCACGCCCACCGGGGCCGCCTGTCCCGACTGCGCTCACTGGACGGACCGGGTCCACAGCTCCTACCTGCGGTTTCCGGAAGATCTGCCTGCCGCCGGGCGACGAGCACAGCTCGCGTTGCGGGTTCGGCGGTTCTTCTGCACGGCCTCGGCTTGTGGGCGGCGGACGTTCGTGGAGCAGGTGCCGGGGCTGACCCGCCGGCACGGCCGGGTCACCGAGCGGCTACGCCAGGCGATGAGTGAGATCGGGCTGGCCCTGGCAGGCCGGGCCGGTGCCCGCCTCGCCCGGGTCATGGGCATCACAACCAGCCGCACCACGCTGCTGCGCCGGGTGATGGACCTGCCCGACCCGGCAGCGACGCAGCCCCGCGCCGTCGGCGTGGACGACTTCGCGCTCCGGCGCGGCCACGTCTACGGAACGGTCGTGATCGACGCCCAGACCCACCAGGTCCTCGACCTGCTGCCCGAGCGCGATGCCGCCACCCTCGCCCCGTGGCTCGCGGCCCATCCCGGAATCGAGGTCATCTGCCGCGACCGCGCCGGCGCCTACGCCGAGGCAGCCAGCACCGCAGCACCCCAGGCCCTCCAGGTCGCCGACCGGTTCCACCTCTGGCAGAACCTCGCTACCGCGGTCGAGAAGACCGTCGCCGACCACCGCTCCTGCCTGCGCGACCTACCGCCGCCCAGCCTGGAACCCGAGCCCGCATGGGAGACGCCGGCCGAGGCAGCACCCGGCCAGGAGGCCGAAACGGATGACCCGACCGGCAAGTTCGCTGAACGGGCCCGCGCTCACCACGCTCTCGTCCACGATCTCCTCGCCCGGGGCATGAGCCTGCGGGGCGTTGCCCACCACCTGGGCTGGGGACGGCACACCGTGCAGAGGTACGCCCGCGCCGCTCGCTGGCAGGACATGGTCAAAGGCCGCAAGCGGCAACTCCCCAGCAAACTCGACCCGTTCAAGCCCTACCTGGCCGACCGCTGGGCCGAGACCGACGGGAACGTGGCCATCCTCGGTCTCCACCGGGAGATCACCACGCGCGGTTTCCGCGGCCACTACTCCACCGTCCGCGACTGGATCCGCCGCGATCTGCCGCGACAGGAAGGCTTCACGCCCGCCCCACCACCACTGTCGATACGACAGGTGACCGGCTGGCTCACCCGGCATCCCGCCACCCTGACGGAAGAGGAGAAGCTGCGCCGCAAGGCTGTACTCGACCGCTGCCCGGAACTGGCCTCCGCCGCAGAGCTGACCAGCTCGTTCGCGGAGATGCTCACCACCCTCAGCGGCGATCGCCTGCCCGAGTGGATTACCGAGGCCGCCGACGCCGACCTGCCCGGCATCAGCAGCTTCGCCGTCGGCCTGAACAGCGATTTCGACGCGGTGACCGCGGGACTGACCACCGACTGGAACTCCGGCCCGGTCGAAGGAGCAGTCAACCGGATCAAGATGCTCAAGCGGCAGATGTTCGGCCGCGCCGGCTTCGGCCTGCTGCGTAAACGGGTCCTTCTCTCCTGAGGGTGCGGTCAGACCGCGCCCTCCACCAGTCCGAAGCCGTCCGGGAACTCCTCCAGAAACGCTCGCCGCGACGGATCAGACTCCTCGCGGGCCATGGTGGCGAGTAGGGCGAGGAACTCGTCCTGCTGCTCACGCGACAGCTTGCTCACGACGTGAGCGACGCCCTCCAGGACCTTGACGGCGTCGTCTGGATCCATTTGCTCGTCTTCACAGCCTTCGACGAACCAGAGGACATCGACCAGAGCCTCGGCCAGAGCTCGCGTCAAGGAGGGGTACGCACCAGGCATCGAGACGATCTCCCAGCAAGTCGGCAAACAGAGTCCCGTCATCTCAACACATGCCGCTGACATCACGGTCAGCAACCGGGTCACGGAACTTGTGCCAGACCCTTGAAGTGGCCCCGGTTTCCGGGGCAAGTCGGCCCCGGCTCACAGCTGGCTCATCGCAGTAGAGGGTGTAGTCGGGGTCTCTCGGTTTTCGGGGTCGCTGGCACGGTTTTCAGGCTCGGCTGCGCTCCTGTCCGAGCGCGACCGGACGTGCGCCGCGGAACGAGCTATGCACCCTCGTGGTCATCGCGCAGGGAATGGATCATGCTCTGCAGGATCCGGAACGCGTCTGACTGCTCGGCCTCAGTCAGGCCGGCCAGCATTCTGGCCTCGATGGACCGGACGGCTGTGCTCGCCTTCCCGAGGCTTTGCCGGCCGCGAGGCGTGAGCTGCGTGGGAAGCACCTTCCCGACGGGTGGCTGCGCAGGCCTGGTGACGTAGCCGTCTCGTTCCAGGGCCTGGAGCAGTACGTTCATCGTCTGCCGTGTCACGAACGCGCCCCGCGCGAGCTCGGAGTTCGACAAGCCCGGCCGCTGCGCCAGCAGTTCGAGGCAGGAGTAGTGCGTCACGCTCATCCCGAGCGGCCGCAGCACTTCCTCCATGGCCGCACGGAGGGCGCTCGACGCTTCTTTGAGCAGGTAGCCCAGCGACGTCTCCAGGTCGACGCCGACATCTTCTTGACTCATGTCAGCATTCTGACATAGCTTGAGGCGTGTCAGAATACTGACATGTAAAGAAGGAGCGTCACCATGCCCGCCACCGGCCCCGACTTCATCTCGCTCCAAGTGCGCGACCTCGACGCTTCACAGGCGTTCTACGAGCAGTACCTGGGCCTCGTCCGCTCGCCGGCCGGACCTCCGCACGCCGTCGTCTTCGAGACGAAGCCGATCGCGTTCGCACTCCGCGACGTCATTCCCGGCACGGACCTCGCATCCGTTGCTCAGCCCGGCATCGGCGCCGCGATCTGGCTCCACGCCACCGACGTCCAGGCCATCCACGATGCGCTCGTCGCCGACGGTCACACCATCGTCTCCGCACCGATCGACGGCCCCTTCGGTCGGACCTTCACGTTCGCCGACCCCGACGGCTACCAGGTCACACTCCACGACCGCGCTTGATCGGCCAGGCGCCACCAGACGATCATCAGCGGTTGCGCCCTGGGCCCGTGCGTGACCGTGCGGCTCCCAGACACAGGTTTCGGCATTGCTTCCCCAGTCCCTGGGAGCCGCGGTTGGTGGGGATGCGGTTCGGGTGAGGCAGAACCGTGGCGAGTGTGAGGACTCGGCCGCGTCGGAGCTGAGTCCGTCGACGCGGGAAGGCAGCTGCGGCGAGGACTCCTGTGTCGACCTTGGCACATCCCTGGGTCAGCTCGCCAGGTACGCGGCGAACTGCGTCTCGAGGCCCGGGTACAGCAGGGTCAGGTCGTCGTGCAGCGGGGACTTCACGTTGCGACTGAGCTCATCGACGATGGCCTCGGGCCGACCTGTCTCCAGCGCGTCCAGGGCGCTGCGGGCCACGTCGGCGGGCGGGGTCTTGGCGATGTCGATGCCGGCTTGCATGTCCGTGTCGACCGGCCCGACGTGGACGGTGACGACTTCGGCCCCCTGCGTCTTGAGCTGCTGCCTGGCGGCGTTGGTGTAGCTCCATGCGGCCGCCTTCGACGCGCTGTACGTTGCGGCCACGGGGTACGCCGCCCAGGAGACGACCGAGAGCATGTTGACGAAGGCACCGCCACCGTTGGCTGCCACGACCGGGGCGAAGGCTTGCGTCATGGCGATGAGCCCGAAGTAGTTCACCTCGAGCTCGTTGCGCGCGACGTCGAGCGGTCACAATCCGCAATGCGGGAAGAAGGTCGGATTTATAGGACCCCGGGCCGGTGGTCTGCGACAGGGGCCGGCCGCCGCCCCCGTTGGTGTGGGCGGCGATTTCGGCTGTGATGGCGACGGCGGTCTCCTCGGGTGTTCGGGCGCCCAGGTCGAGGCCGATCGGTGAGTGCAGTCGGGCTGGCTTCTCCTCTGACATGTCTGCCTCGCGCAGCAGGCGCAGACGTTCGTCGTGGGTGCGCCGGGAGCCCATTGCGCCGATGTAGCCGGCGGGAAGACCGAGGGCCATGCGCAGGAGGGGAATGTCGAACTTGGTGTCGTGAGTGAGGACGCAGACGGCCGTCCCAGCGTCCACCCCGGTGTTCTCCAGGTAGTGAGGCCAGTCGGCCACGACCTCGTCCGCGTGCGGGAAGCGTGCCGCGGTGGCGAAGATGGGGCGGGAGTCGCACACGGTGACCCGGTAGCCCAGGAAGCTTCCGGCCTGGCTGAGGGCGGCGGCGAAGTCGACGGCGCCGAAGATCAGCATGCGCGGACGGGACATGTGGGCGTGGACGAGGACGGTTAGCGGTGCGGTGCAGTCGTGGCCTGCTCCGCCGATGGTCACCTGTCCGCTGAGGCCCGTGCGCAGCAGGGCGCGGGCCTGGTCCGCCACCGCCCGTCTTGTCGTCTCGCCTGCTATGTTCCCGTAGGCGGCGTGATCATCACCGAGGATGGTCAGCGTCGCGCCGATGAGGTGGCCGGGCCCGTCCACGACCTGAACCACGGCGGCGGGCCGGTCTCCGGTGAACGCGGCGAAGGCGCCGGTCAGATGGGGATGTTCGGTGGGTGGATGTACTGGAAGAGGACATACAGTTCGCCACCGCAGGTAAGACCGACGGCGAAGGCGTCCTCGTCGGAGTAGCCGAACCGGGCGTGCTGCGGGGCTTCCCGGTCGCGGAGTACCTCTTGGCGCAGTTCGTAGTCGGCTCCTTCCACGCAGCCGCCCGAGATGCTGCCGACCACGTTGCCGTCCTCGTCGACCGCGATGGACGTCCCGGCGGGCAGCGGTGCGCTGCCGCTGACCTCGACGACGGCGGCCAGGGCGAACGGGCGGTCCGCGCGGCACCAGTGGTGCAGTGGTCGGCGATGTTCAGCATCGGGCGTCTCCCGGGCAGGCACAGGTCTGTGGGGGCGGGCTGCCGCCGCGCCGACGGGGGCGGGTAGCGGCGGCAGCCCTGGATGGCCCGGCAGTCGTAACGGGGGGAGCGGCTGCCGGGCCGGTCTCGGTGCCGGGGATCAGAGCAATGCCTCGGCGGTGATGGGTAGTTCGCGGATGCGGCGGCCGGTGGCGTTGAAGACCGCGTTGGCGATCGCCGGGGTCACGCCGACGTGGACGACCTCACCCAGCCCCTTGACGGACGCCGAGCGGGTCGGCCTCCCGGTCCTCGCCGTCCAGGTAGATGCCCTTGACCTCGGGGACATCGGCGTTGACCGGGACCAGGTAGTCGGGCAGGTTCGCGTTGACGACGCGACCGTCGCGGTGGTCGGTGAGCGTGTGGTCGAGCAGAGCGGTGCCGATGCCGCCCACGATGCCGCCGATGGCCTGGCTCTCGCCGGCGGCGGCCTCGACGATCGCTGTGCCGTCGCCGTCCAGCCGGACCCGGGCCTCGGCGTGGTTGCGCTGGGTCTCGTAGACACCGGTGGCCATGCCCATACCGATCAGCCAGTCGCCGTCCCGCCGTGAGCGCGGCCTCTGCTCCCGGCGGTGCCAGCCGAACTCCCGGGCGCCGACGGTGTAGCACTCGGGTAACCGGCGGGTGGAGAACGGCAGGTTGGTCGACTCGTCCTCACGCGGCTCGTTACCACGGCGGAGCTCGATCGGGTCAATGCCGAGCTCCTCGGCGAGTTCGTCCAGGGCTGATTAGATGACGAAGGACGCATTCGCGAAGCCGGGCCCGCGCATCCAGATGGTGTGTATGCCTTCGCATCGTTGACGCAACAGCCGTACGTGCGGGACTGACTGGGGCAGCGGGCGCCGTCGCCGTGAGCCGGGGCCCGGCCGGTTCACGGCGACGAGGCACGTGCGACGACCTGCGTCAGAGGGTGAGGAGGACCTTGGTGGCGCGGCGCTCGTCCATGGCCTTGTAGCCCTCGGGTGCCTGGTCGAGGGGCAGGGTGAGGTCGAAGACCTTGCCGGGGTCGATCTTGCGGTCCCAGATGAGCTGGATCAGGTCGGGCAGGAAGCGGCGCACGGGGGCGGGGCCGCCGAGGGTGTGGATGCCGGCGAAGAACAGCTGGATGCCGGGGATGGTGACGTCGTAGTTCACGCCGACGTAGCCGAGGTGCCCGCCGCCGCGGGTGGCGCCGATGGCCTGCATGAAGGATTCCTGGGTGCCGACGGCCTCGATGACCGAGTGCGCGCCGAGCCCGTTCGTGAGTTCCTTGATCTTCGCGACGCCCTCCTCGCCGCGTTCCTCGACGACGTCGGTGGCGCCGTAGTAGCGGGCCAGCTTCTGCCGCTCGGGGTGGCGGGACATCGCGATGATGCGTTCCGCGCCCAGCTGCTTTGCGGCGAGGACGGCCATGAGGCCGACCGCGCCGTCGCCGACGACCGCGACGGTCTTGCCGGGCCCGGCCTCGGCGGCGACGGCGGCGTACCAGCCGGTGCCGAGCACATCGGAGGCGGCCAGCAGTGAGGGAATGAGCTCGGGGTCGGGCTGGCCCGGAGTGGCGACCAGGGTGCCGTCGGCGTGCGGGATTCGGGCCTTCTCGGCCTGGGTGCCGATCGTCTGCGCGACGAACTCGGCGTGGACGCACTTGGACTGGAACCCGGCCTGGCAGATCTCGCAGGTGTTGTCGGAGATGACGAACGACCCGACGACGAAGTCGCCGACCTTGACGTTCTTGACCTCGGAGCCGACCTCCTCGACGACGCCCGCGTACTCGTGCCCCATGACCTGGTGGTCGGCGGGCTCGATGCCGCGGTACGGCCACAGGTCGGAGCCGCAGATGCAGGTCGCGGTCAGCTTCACGACCGCGTCGGTCGGCTCGATGATCTTCGGGTCGTCGCGCTCCTCCACACGGACGTCGCCGGCGGTGTGCATCACTACTCCACGCATGGTGGCATCTCCTTGCTGATTGTTCTGGCGCCGTGGGGCGCCGGTTCTTGTTCAGGAAGGCACGGGACTGCCGCGGCTTCCACTGTTTGCGGGCCCTGACCGCGCCGAGCCCGCTGGAAGGGCGTAACCCGTCCCAGGGGCGAGTCCGGCCGGTTGGTCTAGGAGGACGGGGGCGATGGGCGGCGGCGCTGGGTGAGTGCGCTGGCGATGGTGGGGATCAAGGTCAGCGCGGCGATGACGGCGCCGACCGCGGCCGGGCCCGTGGCCCCTAGGGGTGATTCGAGGGCGAATCCGGCGGCCCAGGAGCCGGCGGCGGTGCCGAGGTTGAACGCCGACACCGTCAGCGCGGAGCCCAGGGTGGGGGCGCGGCCGGCGAAACGGACGGCCAGCGCGATGAGCACCGGGTTCGCGCCGAGCCCGAACAGGCCCAGCAGGGCGACCAGCATGATCGTCGGCACGGCCTGGCCGGCCGGCAGGCAGATCGCCAGCAGGAGGACCGTCGTGACCGCGGGGGCCACGATCGTCGTTGCGTACGGGCGACGGTCCCCGAGACGGCCTCCCACGAGGAAGCCCGCCAGGGCGCCGATCCCGAAGCCGACCAGGACCAACGGCACCAGCCTGGAGGCCAGACCCGCACGGTCGGTCAGCAGCGGCGAGATGTAGGAGTACGTCGACAGCACGCCGCCGGTGGTGGTCGCACAGGCCGCGAGCGCCAGCCACAGGCGTCCCGACCGCAGAGGGGACAGTTCCGACCGCACCGAGACCGCCTCCTGGGCGGGCCCGTCGTGCGGGACGTGGCGGGCGATCAGTGCCATGGCGGCCACGGCGAGGGCCGCGAGCGCCCAAAACGGGCCGCGCCAGCCCATGACCTGCCCGGCGAAAGCGCCGAGCGGCACTCCGACGACGTTGGCGAGCATCGCGCCGGCGCCCACCACGCCCAGCGCGCGGGAACTCGCGGCCGAACCGGCCGCGCGAGCGGCCACCACGTTGGCCACCGCCCAGAACGCACCGGTCGCCAGTGCCGTCAGGAACCGGGCCGCCAGCAGCAGCGCGAAGCTGGAACCGAGAGCCGCGATGACATGACCGACAGCGAACACGGCCAAGGCGAGGATCAGCGTCCATCGCCGTGACAGTCGCAGGGTCAGCATCGCCATCAGCGGCGCGCCGACGACCATCCCGACGGCGAACACCGTGATCAGCAGCCCGGCCCGGGCCACGCTGACCTGCACATCGGTCGCGATCTCGGGCAGCAGGCCCGCGACCACGAACTCGGTCGTGCCCATCAGGAACGTGGCCAGGGCGAGTACGTACACGACGAGTGGCAGCCGGGCGGGCGGACGCTTGTGGTCACCTGCCGAAAGGTCGGCAGGGGCGTGGAGGGTTCCTCCTCGCAGGGTCATGTGCGGTCTCCGCAGGGTTTCGACATCGAGGTGCGCGATCCACGAAACCGCTCCGGCTGTGTGCGCGGCAGGCTGCGTTTATGGGGGTACAGGCTCAACCCCCCTCCGGGCGGGGTCTGGCCGTAGCGTGGAAGGCATGGAACGCCGCTCCGACAACCGTGCCGACATCCGTGATTTCCTCGCCCGCCACCGTGCCCAGCTCACCCCGGAGCAGGTCGGGCTGCCCACCAGCGGCCGTCGCCGGGTCCCCGGACTGCGCCGAGAGGAGGTCGCCGTCCTCGCCGGGGTGAGTACCGAGTGGTACACCCGGCTGGAGAAGGGGCACATCAGCGGCGTGTCCGAGGAAGTCCTCGACGCGGTGGCCCGCACCTTGCAGCTGGACGACGACGAACGCACCTACCTTTTCGACCTCGCCAAGGCCGCACAGCCCAGCCCGAACCCCCGGCGCCGCCGCAAGGCCGTCGACGTCCCGCCCCGCGTGCAGTGGCTGCTCGACTCCATGACTCTGTCCGCGGCCTTCGTCACCAACGGCCGTCTGGACATCGTGGCCACCAACGCACTCGCCCGCGCCTTGTTCGTACCTGTGTTCGACAGCCCGACCGTCGGCGCGCGTGGCCGCCCCAACTTCGCCCGGTTCTGGTTCCTCGACGACGCCTCCCACGACTTCGCCGCCGACTGGGACGGAGCCGTCAGCATCACTGCCGCACTCCTGCGCGCCGAGGCCGGCCGTTACCCCAACGACGCGGCGCTGCGCGAGCTCATCGGTGAGCTGTCCACCCTCAGCCCCGAGTTCCGCTCCCGGTGGGCCTCGCACAACGTGCGCATCCATCACGGCGGCGTCAAACGCTTCCACCATCCCGAGGCCGGGGACCTGGAACTCATCTACCAGCCCCTGGACCTGCCCATGTCCGCCCGCGAGGCGCATTCCTTGACCATCTACACCGCCGAACCCGGCTCGCCTTCCGAAGACGGCCTACGCCTGCTCGCCTCCTGGGCCGCCACCGACGCGCCACACCCGCCCAATCGGCAGTCCCCGGCCCGCTGAAAGCCGTCCAGCACAGCCATTCCCGGCAACAACGCCAGGAGCTCCTTCCGTGCAGCACATAGGACGATCATGAGCCGGGTCCTCGTCACTGGTTCCGCGGACGGCCTCGGATATGCCACGGCGGAAGCGCTGCTGTCAGCAGGGCACGACGTCGTGGTCCACGCCCGCACCCCTCAGCGGGCCAGAACCCACGCCCCACTCGTCCGCCGCGGTGCAGGCATCGTCGTCGGTGACTTCACCGACCGTGACGCCGTACGGCACATTGGCGCCGAACTGGACGCCACACCACCGCTCGACGCAGTCGTCCACAACGCCGGCGTCTGGAGCGGACCTGCGGTCATGCCGGTCAACATCATCGCCCCGTACCTGCTCACCGCGCTCCGGCGCGGGCCGCGTCGCCTGGTGTACCTGAGCAGCAGCTCGCACTTCGACGGACGGCCCTCACTGGACGGCATCGACTGGCGTGGCATGAAGCCCGGGTGCGCCCTGGTGGTCAGCGGCCCGTTCGGCGCGGTCACGGAACAGGCCTCGGGGCTCTACGCCAACGAGTTCGCCCGCCGCGGCTACGTCGCCCTCGCTTTCGACCCCGCCGCGGACCGTCGGGACCGGCTCCCGCCCCTGTGGGCCGGAGTACTGACCGCGGTGGCTCTCAGCCTCGCCTTCGGCGCCGTGCTCACTTTCTTCTCCTCCCAGATGTCCTTTGAGGCCCAGGAGGCTTTCGGCCGGGCCGTCCGCGGCGCGACATTCCAACTGCCCTCGGCTGCCGTATCAACCGTCACCCTGCTCGATGGCGAGATGGATCGGCCCCCGGAGAACGGGGCTGGGCCGGTACGGCGGCGGGTCAGTGACCAGCCTGGGGCGGTCGAGCCGGCGTACCAACCCGGTCAGCGCGATCTGGGTTTCCCGCCGGGCCAGCGGGCCCCCGAAGCACAGGTGGATGCCGCTGCCGAACCCCAGGTGCTGGTTGTCATGCCGGTCCGGGTCGAAGCGGTCAGGATCGTGGAAGCGCTTCGGATCGCGGCTACCTGAGGCCAGCATGAGCATGATCTGGGAGCCCTGGGGGATGACGGTGTCGGCGACGGTGATGTCCCTGTATGCCACCCGCCAGGGAATGATGTGCACGGGGGGTTCGTAGCGCAGCAGTTCCTCGACCAGTGGCACGACGAGGTCCGGGTCGTCGTGCAGTCGATGCAGCACCTGTGGGTGGCGCAGCAGTGTCAGCATGCCGTTGGTGATGAGGTTGACGGTGGTCTCGTGGCCGGCGATGAGGAGCAGTCTGGCGGTGGCGACGATGTCGGCGTCGGACATCCGGCCGTCGTGCCCGTCGTCGTTGGCCAGCCGTGACAGCAGGCCATCACCCGGCCGGCTGTGGCTCCGTTCCACCAGTTCGCCGAGGCGCTGGCGCAGGTCCTTGCGGGCCTGTACGCCCTTGTCCAGTTTCTCCTTCGGGTCGGTTTCGGGGTTGTAGTCGACGGAGTTCATGATGTCGTTCACCCAGCGGTGGAACGTCGGTTCGTCCTCGCGTGGCACGCCGAGCAAGTGACAGGTCACGGTTACCGGGAGCGGGAAGGCGAAATCGTCGACGACGTCGATTTGCTCCTTGCCCGCACAGTCGTCGATCAGGCTGCCGACGGTGGCGGTCAGGTCGCTTTCCATGCCGGTCACCAGGCCCGGGGTGTGTGGGGGACCGAAGTGGCGCATCGCCATGCGCCGCAGCCGATCGTGCTCGGGCGGGTCCAGGTGGATGAACGACGACGTGGCCCCTCCGTCGACTGGGGGTATCGGATGCGACAGATTGCGCAGGTCGGAGCTCAGGTGCGGGTCGTTCAGCGTGTCCGCGATCTCACGATAGGTACTGATGACGTAGCTGCCGTCCTCCTGCCGAGCCACCGGCGTCTCGCGCAGCTCGGCATACAGCGGGTACGGGTCGGCCCGGGCGGAGTAGTCGAAGATCCGTTGCAGTATGCCAGCCGTCTCGGTCTTGGTCGTCCGGTCTTCCGCCTGCCGACGCCGGTGTACGGCCGTGATGCGGCGCCCACCCGGGTCATGGCCGGTGACGACCACGGTGGCGCTCTGAGCGAGCAGGGTGGGGCCGGGGAGGTCGACGGGCACCGGTTTCATGTCAGCCGGCTGGTCCGGCGTGGGGCAGGGGGGCGGGAACGGCGCGGCCGTCTCGATGAGACGTCGGTAGTGGTTCAGCCACTTCGCGTTGTTGAAGCTCACGGCGGCCGTGACGCGGCCCCGGTAGCCGTATGCGGTGACGAAGCGGTCATCGCCCAGCGATCCCTGGGTGACGGCCACTTCGTCGGCGAAGGTCGGCACTCCGACGGACTTGATGTTGACGCCGAACTGGATCGACCAGAACAGCGGGATGGACAGGTGGGGCCTGCGGTCCTCCGGGGCGCTGACCATGTTGTGTGCCGCGACCTCTGCCTGCTCGACGGCGTTGGCCCAGTGCTCCATCGAGATGAGCCGGTTTTCGTAGACGGGATTCGGGCAACGTGCCACGTCTCCAGCGGCGAAGACGTCGTCGGTGACGCGGCCGTTGATGTCGAGGGCGCGGCAGCCCGTGTCGCAGGTGATGCCCCATACGCCCGCCGCCAGGCCCGACTCCCGCAACCACTCGGTGTTGCGGATGCTCCCGAGTGCCACCACCGCCACATCGGCGTCGACCATACTGCCGTCGGCCAAGTGAGCACGGCGAAACCGTCCCTGCGCGTCGCCCTCCAGCCGGGAGACCTTGGCACCGCACCGTAGGTCGACACCGTGTGCGCGCTGCATGTCGGCCGCGACCTCACCGATCATGGCGCCGAGCGCCCCGACCAGCGGGGCCGGCGCGAGTTCGGCGACGGTGACCGGGATGTCCCGCTCGCGGCAGACGGACGCGATCTCGGAGCCGGTGAATCCCGCGCCGATGACCAGTACCCGGGAGGGTCCGGCGGCGAGGGCCCGCTGCAGGCTCTCGGCATGCTCGCGGGTCCGCACGACGAACACCCCGTCCAGGGCCGCCTCGGACTCGACGAACCACGGCCGGGCCCGTACCCCGGTGGAGATCAGCACCCGGTCGAAGGGAATCTCGCGTCCGTCGGCCAGACGCACGTGGTTCGTCGCGAGGTCCAGCCCGCTGGCGGGCACGCCCAGCAGCCACTCCGCGTCGATCTCACGGCGTCGCGGCAGCTTGGTCCCGTCGGCCGGCACCCACCCGGTCAGTACTTGCTTGGACAGGGGAGGCCGGTCGTAGGGCTCGGCCGACTCGTCGCCGATCATGGTCAGCGATCCGGTGAAGCCCTCGTCGCGCAGTGCCTCCGCGGCCCGCAGCCCTGCCAGCGAAGCCCCGACGACCACGATGCGGCCGTCGCGCTTGAACGCACGCAGGTTGTCGGCACTCGTCATGACGGTGACGCCTCCGCCGGTGCGTGCCGTGCCTTCATCTGATCGACCAGGATCGCTTGGACCGGGCACGCCGCCGCGGCGCGTTGCACCTGGTCGCGCCGGGCGTCATCCGGATTCGGGTCGTACATGAGCGCTTCCTCGCCGTGCATCCGGAACGCCTCCGGAGCCAGGAACGCGCACTGCGCATCCCCCGCACATCGGGAAAGATCAATGACAACCTTCACCCCGACCTCCACAGGGAGTGGGAGCTGCAGCCCCTCAGCCGGCACCCGGCGCGCAGGGAGGATTCGGCCGCTGTCCACCCCTGCGAAGTGCCGGGAGGTGCACCGCGCTCGTCGGGTCCCAATGGAAAGAACTGATCATCGCGGCGCAGGTGATCGGCGGCTGAACAGGACGTATCGCTGGTGCGGCTGCATTTCGGTTACAGGCGGCGCTTTTTTGGACTTGCCGTTTCGACGGAGACCGTGTGGCACGGTACGCCGGAAAGCCGTCACCACATCAGCGTACAGCGGCACCGATAGCGGCGAGTTCGATGGCCCGGGAGGTGAACGCCGGGTACCGCCAGGAGCTGCCCCGACTTCCCGTCCCATGACAGCTCTGCCGTCGTTGAGTCCGAGGAGCATGAGCGGGGCAGCGCCGGCACGACCCCTGTCTGACGCAGTCGGACTTGCGCCCGCTGCACGACTCGGCTGCTCCGGACGAGGACGACGATCAGCGGTGAGACAGAGCACGGGGGACAACGCCTGTCTCGGCGTGCCTGTCGGCCTGGCGCGCACAGCGGCGTGATCAAATAGGGTATGGCATCGTCCTGGACCGGTAATCGGGTACGCCTGCGGGCTGTCGAGCCCGACGACTGGACGGCGTTCGCGCGTTTCGCCGACGAGGACGGGACGCGAGCGGGCCGGCTGGATCTGCCGAGGTCCGCCGAGAGCTACCGTGCCTGGGCGAAGGAGCAGGCCGTTGCCGAGTGCGATGACGACCGCTTCCGGTTGGCGGTCGAAGCGACGGCCACGGGAGAGCTGGTCGGTACAGTCGGCTCACATCGCACCGGCCCTCGCTCAGGCTGGTTCGAGTTCGACATCACCATCAGCGCCGGCCACCGGCGCAAGGGCTACGCGACGGAAGCCGTGGTACTGCTGCTGCGCTTCATGTTCGCCGAGCGGCGGTACCACAAGTGCCTGGCGGCGGTTTTGGCCCACAACGAGGCATCGCTGGCACTGTTTCGCGGGCTCGGCTTCACCGAGGAGGGGCGCTTGCGGGAACACGTCTTCTTCGCCGGCCGACACCACGACCTCGTCATGATGGGCATGCTCGTCGACGAGTTCGACCGGCCACACATGATGAGCGAACCATGAGCCGGTGATCCGAGCGCGCGTGGAACGGCACTTGGACTTGATCGACGTTCGTTGTTCGCGGGTGGAGGCGGCCTGCCACCGGAAGCAGGACTGCCTTCAGTCGCGCAAGGTGGCACGCAGGTGCAGGCCGGCGGTTGCCAGACCTTCGAAGGTGGTGACCCGGTAGCCGGGTTCCGCGCCGGGCGGCTCACTCAAATGGTAGCGGCGGGCGGTCTGCGCGGTCATGAGCGTGAGCATGGCCATGGCCAGAGCGGCTCCCTCGCAGCCGTGCGGCCCGGTACCGAAGCCGAGGAAGGCCCCGGGGTTCGCCGGCGAGCCCGACTCGTCGAGCCAGCGTTCGGGCCGGAACCGGTCCGGTTCGGGGTGTTCCCGTGCGTCACGGTGGGCGGTGTAGGGGCAGACGAGAACGGTGGATCCGGCGTCGATGGTGTAGCCGGCGAGCTGAGTCTGCCGCGGGGCGCGCCGGGTGAGCAGCCAGCTCGGGGGGTGCAGTCGGAGCACTTCGCGTACCAGCGCCTGGGTGTACTGCAGGTTGTCGAGGTGGGTGCTGGTCGTCGTGGCCGGGTCGGCGGGCAGGAGGGCGGCTTCGGCCGCGACGCGGTCCGCGGCCCGGGTGTGCCGGGCCAGGTGGAGCAGGATCCATCCGGCTGCCCGGGAGGGTGTCTCGAAGGTGGCGACGGTGATTCCGGGGAGGGTGTCGAGGATGACTTCTTCCGACAGCGTGCCGTAGCGGGGGGAGGGCCGGAGCATCTGTCCCAGCACGTCGTCACCGAGCCGGCCCGATGAACGGCGTCGGCGGACGATGGGCCGCACGGCGTTGGTGAAGGCGACTTGCCGCCGTGTGCGGAACCGCCGTGCCGGTGTGGGGACCCAGCGCGGCCACACCCAGTGCGAGGGGCGTACGAGCACCTCCCGGGCCACGAAGAGCTGCCAGGCGAAGGGCAGCAGGGCGGGAGCGTCTTCGGAGAAGAGGTAGCGCACGCCGATCTCTGCCAGAACGGGCCGGACCAGGGGCAGAATCTCGACGTCCTGGCCCCTGGGCCACTGATCGGCAAACCGAGCGGTCCCGGACGCGATCTCACCGATCCGGGCCGCAACCGCCTGCGGGCGCAGTCCACGCATACGAGCGGCGCGAGCGTGCGCCCGCTCCTCGGGCATCGGCGCTCCGCCGGCCCGCTTCAACGGCGGGAAGAGGGGCGAGGACGGCTTGGGGAAGTCCTGCGCGCGGTGCAGGACCGCTTCACACACCCCGGCCGTGGCGGCTACGTAGACACCCGGCTCCAGCTGCCAGACGTCCCCGCACTCGTCAGCGCCACGGCGCGCGAGTGCCAGCCGGTCGCGGCTCCAGGCCGCGAAGCTGCCTCCGGGCAACCGCGGCGGCTCATTCACTCGGCCCATCAGATCGCCCCTGACCTCTCGTACCAGTCAGGCCGATATCGTCTGCGGCGCGGCCAGGAGTCGGCGGGAGCCCGGGGCGCCCGCCGAACGTGTGGTCACACCCTGTCGTCGCCGGTGTGCGTTCCCCAGTCGTGGGCGCCGTACGCACCGTAGTTGCGGGTGAAGGACAACTTGGCGAGCAGCTTGGCGATCATGAGGCACTCCTCTCGCTTACCTTCAGCACTATGTACCGTAGGTCCAATTTTTCGCATATGACACGTGGATTCAAGGCGCGTGTTTGCGGGCCGGGCCCGCAGCCAGCCAACGTCGCTCCGGCGCCGCTCAGTGCCGCACCTGTCCGCGAGATGCCGCGGCGCCGGGCATCTCAAGACCGGCGGCACCAAGGCGCCGGAGGAACGGAACGGCTTTCGTGCGAACCGGTCACCTCGGACCTCGGGAAGGCGGCGGGTCGGCGAGCTGTGACGACTGCCGATAGTGGCCGACGACGGCACCGATCCGGCGCCGTCCGCGAGGCCGGGCGCCCGGAAGCCGTTTAGATACCAGGACGCCGCCGAGTACCAAGCCAGGGCGATCACCGTGACAAGCGCGCCGCCGGCTTGCGGGAGCGCCCAGCCCCGGCCGGCGGCGGTGGCGCACCACGACGACCTTGGCGTCGAAGGCCCCGCAGAGAAAACAGCCGGCGAGCGAGTGCAGCGCCTCGCGGGGCCCGCTCAGGCTGACGCGGTAGGCGATGATGCGCTGCTGGGCGATCGGGACGAAGAACAGGAAAGCGAACAACCGATGAGGCGGTGCCCGGTGCCCACCGGGTGCGGCGCGGCGCGCAGACCGGGCAGCCGGTCGTACATCCACAGCGCGAGAAACAACTGGATCAGAGCCAGTCCCAACAGGACGCTGCCCAGCTGGGCCTTGAGCAGGGGCACGGCGTGGCCGTGCGCCGAAGAAGCTGCGCCGGTACTCCCGAGTGTGTACCCGGCCGTACCAGAGCAAGGCGGCGGTCACCGCCAGGGGCAGCAGCCACAGCAGCCACAGCAGCCCCAGGAGCTGCCGGGTTCGGTGCGGAGGGTGAGGCGTGGCACGTGATCAGCCGCTCCCGCCGTCGGCCTGGCCGCCCCGAGCAACGCCGGCCCCAGTGGACGCGAAGCGCGTCGGGCCGGTGATCAGAAAGCCGACGAGCGCGGCCACGGCGCCGACGGCCTCGGCGATCGCGCTGGCGGTCTTACTCGGCCCCCAGACCGGCTCGTACATGTTTGGCAGCGGACCGAACGTGCCCACGTTCACGAACTGATAGAGCAGCACGGCGCCCAGGGCGGAGACGGACACCAGGAAGGCGAACGCCCACACCGGCCGCCGGCGACCGAGGAGCAGGACCAGCAGCGCGGCCAGGGACGCCACGGCGGCTTCGAGGCGGAATACCGTTCCCTGGCTGATCTGCTGCCCGACCCGGTCATACGGAGAGGCGAGGCTGGCGTGCACGTAGGCGTCCACGGCCAGTGCGGCCGCGGTCACCGCTTGGAGCAGCAGGCGCACGACCGTGCGCCTGCTGCTGGCGGTGCGGTGCGGGCGGCCGCCGGGTCCGGGAGCCACCGCTACTGCCCGGTCGCCGTCACGGCGGCGCTGCCGGGGTCCCGTGACGCCGGGCCGTTCCCGCCGACCTGCGGGTGTGTGTCCATACTGAGTTCCCGGTGCTTGTCGATGGAGCACCCCAGTTCCTAGCCGTCGGCCTGGAGGCTGACGGCTGAGCCGCGCCTGGCGGAACTTCACTCCGTCGCGGGCGGGGCGCGGAGATCCGAAGCAGTGCACGGCCAGGTGTGGCGGGCCTCCCTTCCGCGACAAGACTGGCCTGCGCTCCCGGCCGCGCCAACGCCGACACTCTCCGCGGGCGCGCCATCACCCGATCGGGCCGCCGCAACCCCCAGCGCAACACGGGGCCTTATGAGGTGAAGCGGCGGCCGGGCGGGCTGGTCACCGTGTCGCCCTGCGATCGGTGCCCACGATCTGGAGTTGGTCGCCGGTCGCGCGCACGACCAGGTCCAGGACGTCGTCCAGGGCGAGCCGCAGCTCGCGTCCTTCCTCCGACACGGCACGGTCGGACCTGGTCGGGGCGATGGTCTGGCGTGGAGGGCTCTTGGGCGGATCCAGACCTCAGCTTGATCGTTATCCTCGCTGCTGTTTCAAGCGGACGTGTTCGGTGAGGGTTTCGGCTCGTTTCACGGTCTTCCCCGGTTCGTGGCGTGGGGCCGGCCTGCGGTTTTTCGAACCGTGTGGGCGCCCGGGGCCGGGCTTGGACGGTTTGGGAACTCGGGCGGGACGGGCGGTCTTCGCGCGGAGGTGGCGGAACCCCCGGCGGACCCGGGCTGGTGTGAGCCGGCGAGGCTCGGCCGGTCGTTCCCAGGGGCGGCGCAGGTCTTCGGCGAGGGGCCGGGCGAGGCGGAGCTGGGTGTGGGCGACGATGATCAGCCAGGTCCACAGGTCGGCGGTCGAGGGGTCGCGGACCTTGGGGACCGTCCAGCCCAGGGTCTGCTTGAACAGCCGGAAAGTGTGCTCAAGATCGAATCTGCGCAGGAACGCCTGCCGGCGCCCATCGACGTCTTCTCCGGTCAAGCCGGTGCGTGAGGACCACAGCCAGACGGGCTTCGGGTCGCGGTCACCTGGCAGGCGGCCCACCTTGAGACGGATCAACATGCCGTGGATCAATGGGAGTTCGCCGCAGTGGTCGAGCCAGGGGACGCGGGCGGTCAGACGGGGGTGTATCCGGTCCCAGGCGAAGGATTCGGCCCGGCCGTAGCGGGTGGTGTCGCAGGTGGTGGCCTGGTCGGGGGTGTGTCAGGAGTCCGGCTTGGAGAAGGTGAGAACGCCGCCGTGCTTGCGGGGCTGCCCGCCGCTCGGGGCCGAGCGGCGCGGGCCGGCGTCGCGGAGCATCACCCGGTCCGAGCCCATCCGGCCGACCAGCTCGATGGGCAGATCGGCCAGGACGTAGGCGAGGCGGGTGACGTCGTGGCCGGAGTCCATCACGACGAGGACGTCCGTGTCGCCCGGCCGCCACTGCCCGGCACGCACCAGTCGGGTGAAGACGTCGCGGATCTGGGTGGCGGTCACCGCCGTGGCGTCGTCGGCCGGCCCGAGCCGGATCGCGTCCAGTACGGCGGTCCACGAGGTGCGTCCCGTCTGCAGGGCGGCAACGAAGGAGTATGGCCAGCCGGGGATGAACTGATCCGCGCTACGGCCTCGCCCGTAGACATGGCAGAACAGCAGACCAGGACAGGTCGGTGCGTCGGGACGCAGCCAGTTGCTCACGTCGACGGCGAGGACGATCCGCCCGTCGGCGGCTCGCGGCAGCGGCGTGGAGCCGAGCAGCCTGCGCAGGCGCCGCGGTTCCAGCCAACCGTGGTTGACCGCGTCGTACATCGCACCGTGCCCGCGCCGGTGCTCCGCCGTGAGCGTCAGCCCGACCAGCGATGTCACCGGGCCATCGGCGCACAGCACCGCGTCGGTGAGCTCGAAGAGCGCATCCGCACGGCTGTAAAGACAGTCGCAGAACTCGACACGAAAGTGGGACAGCACGCTCAGCGCGGCGTCAGCGGGACCTGCAGAAGCCAGACTCTTCACCGCGGCCGTTCCTTCACGCGACGTTGCTCGACACCTCGAAGCGTGAAGAACGGCCGCCCCTGCTGTCTCACGAAACCGCCAAGATCAGCAGGTCAGGTGACCCGGCGAGGTTAAAGGTCAAGCCAAGCAAGCGGCGTGGACGGGTTCACCCAGAAGCGAGCCGTGGGCTTGGCTGTCCGAAGTGCCTTGTATGCCTCTGGCGCCATCACCTGGCGGCATGGGGCCGTGTCTGTGACACGTCGCGAAGCGTTAGGCCATGCGGTCACGGTCGGTCCGGATTACGACGGGGGAGGAGACGGGCGTGGAGATCAGGGATGTGCATCATGCCTACCATCGGCGTGTGGTTCTGCGGGGCGTTGACTTTCGGCTTCGGGCCGGAACTCTGTGCGGGATCGTCGGGGAGAACGGCGCCGGCAAGTCCACGCTGCTGAAAATTCTGTCCGGCGAACTGGCGCCCACGCGGGGATCGGTCCTTCATAGCGGCCGGTTCGGCTACTGCCCACAGCACGTGGTCCTCAACGACGCGCTGACCGTCCGGCAGCACCTGACGTTCTTCCAGACGGCCTACCGTCTCTCCGATGTGCGCTACGCCGAAGAGATCATGGAGGTGCTGGGCTTCACCGGATACGCCGATGAGCGGGCCGGGGTTCTCAGCGGCGGCACGCGTCAGAAGTTGAACGTGACGCTGGCGCTCATGCACGATCCGCAGGTCCTGTTGCTGGACGAGCCGTACCAGGGCTTCGACTGGGACACTTACCAGCGGTTCTGGGATCTGGCCGCGCGGCTGCGGGATGCGGGACGCTCGGTCCTGGTCGTCTCCCACCTCGCCTACGACACTGAGCGCCTAGACGAGCTGTGGCGCTTGGACAGCGGAATGCTGCGCGCGGACAAAGCGGGAGCCGTCGCGTGAGGTTCCACCTGACCCGCTTCGCTGTCGCCGCCCGGTTCACGCTCGTCGAACACGGCCGCAACCGGTTCGCCATGATTCTGGTGATCCTGTTCGTCCCGGTGTGGACCTCACTGGCGTACCTGGCGACGCCCGACACCCCGGCCCGAATGCGGCTTCGCGCCACCGGGGAAGCATTGGCCCCGCACGGCAATGAACTGACCGCGATCAGCGGAGCACTCAACGCCGTCACCCTGATCACCGGTTTCATGATGTTCGCCGCCACCTTCTCCGGCAGCGCCTTCGACCGCCGTCTGGCGATGGCTGGCTACCCCCGCGCCCACCTCGTCCTGGCGAAAGGCACCGCTCTGGCCCTGGTCTCGGCGGCGGTGGCGGCTTATGCCACCGCGGTCATCTGCCTGGCCTGGACCCCCCGCCAGCCTCTCCTGCTCGCCGCCTCCCTGTTATGCGCCGGGCTCACCTACGGCGCTCTGGGCGTCCTCTTCGGGTCCCTGCTGCGCCGGGAAGTCGAGGGGATGTTCGCCATCGTGATGACCAGCATCATCGATCTCGCGCTGCAAAACCCCATCACAAGTTCCGGGGCCGACAACCCGATCATGCGCTACCTGCCCTCGTACGGGGCCATGCAGGCCAGTACAGCGGCCGGATTCTCCACCAGCCCGGTCCCTGGGCATCTGGCCCTCCAGCTCACCTGGTTCGGGCTGGCCGCCCTCGTCGCCCTGCTGGGCTTCCGCCACAGCACCCGCAACTGCCTGCCGGCCGCCTCCACTGCGCCGCCCAGGCCGGGAAGCAGCGAACCCGGCATTCCCGCACCGCGCCAAACTGCCAGTCCATCGGCTACGGCGTCCGACACGAAAGCGCACTGAGGTCCCGGCTCCTGACATGCGCCCCACCACGCACTCCTCCACGGCAGACCTCGACGCCGCTCTTCCAGCACAACGAGCGCGACCCACTCACCGCCCGCCCACCGGCGACGACCCGTCTCTGCGGGCCGCGTACCGGCTGTGCCGGCGCATCACACGAGTCCACGATCCCGGGATCTACGTCCTCATCCAGCTGATGCCGACCGTGCTGCGCCGGGCCGGGTGGGCCTTGTGGGCGGCAGCGACTGTCCTGGACGACCTGGCCGACCAGCGGGATGCAGAGCGGGCCGAACGTGTGGCCCGCGTCGAAATGTGGACCCACGCACTGCAATGCGACCTGGCGGCCGGCACGAGCAGGGATCCGGTCCGGCACGCCCTGGTGGACACCGTCCTGCGATGGGGCCTGGACCTGTCCAGCTTACGAGGCGCCCTGAACAGCACACGCGATGACACCTGCGGCCGGCACTTCGCGGACTGGGCCGAGTGGCGGGTCTGGTGCGGCGAGGGGCTCGTGCCCTGGGTCGACCAGCTACGGCACCTGTTCGAACAGGCCGGAGCGCCGATGACGCTCCGGCTGGACCGGCAGCAGGACTACAAGCGGTTTATCGACGGAGCCCAGCTCACCGACATCCTCACCGACCTGAGCGCCGACCTCGCCCAAGGCGACCTGCTACTGCCGCAGGAGGCCCTGGACTCCTTCCCTGGCGCCGAGGACGACCTGCGGCAGGGGAGCTGGAGCCCGGCCACAGCGGCTTTGGTCCGGGAGCTGACGACTCTGGCCCGTCAATGGGTGACCAGGCCCGCAATGACCAGAGGTATGCACCCGGGCGCTGCCACGGTGCTCGACACTGCCGCCTGCCTGATGCGTGCCCAGCTCGATGCTGTCGAAGGGGCCGGCCCCTCCGTGCTAGAGCGCGTCCCGCGCCCCTCTCTCGCGGTCCGCACCCGCATCCTCGCCCCCGCCCGCATCCGCTCGAAACTGGCCTGGAGTCTGACGCCCCTGACCGTGCCCGGCCCCCGGCGACCCGCGGTGACCGTGAGCGGTCTGAGCCCTGAGGCCGAAAGCACCACCCTTCGGCCCCCGCCACCACACCGCGACGGTGCCCGGCCCCCGCAGATCGCGGCCCACCGGATGCCCGCCCACGTGGCGGTCATCATGGACGGCAACGGCCGCTGGGCCGAGCGGCGGGGCCTGCCCCGCCCGGAAGGTCACCGCGCCGGCACCGCCGCCGCCCGTGAGATGGTCTACGGCGCCCTGGAGATCGGCCTGCGCCACCTCACCCTCTACGCGTTCTCCACCGAGAACTGGAAACGCGACACCAAGGAGATCAACGCGATCCTGGAAGCGATGCGACGCGACCTCGACGAGGGACCCATTCGTGACCTCGACGTACGCCAGCGCTGGTTGGGCCGTCCCGACAAACTGCCCGATGAACTCGTCCAAGCTCTCATGTGCGCGGAGCGCCGCACCCGCAACCGCACCGGCCTGACCCTCACCGTCTGCATCAACTACGGTGGCCGCAGCGAGATCACACGGGCAGCCGCAGCCCTCGCCCAGGCAGCCCAGGCCGGCGACATCGACCCCCACCTCATCGGTGAAGACGACTTCGCCCGCCACCTGCCCTACCCCGACATGCCGGACGTTGACCTGCTGTGGCGCACCGGCGACGAACAGCGCACCTCCAACTTCCTCCCCTGGCACACCACGTATGCCGAGTTGTACTTCACCCCCAACTACTGGCCCGACGTCGACCGGCGTGATCTGTGGCAGGCCATCACCGAATACAGCCGGCGCCAACGACGCCACGGCGGCGCCACGATCATGGACACCGTGCTGGAAGAAGCTCTCCAACTCACCGAAGATCCCGAAGCAGAACCGACCGAGGCGGAGACGGGCACATGACCACGGTCGGCGACCCCACCGACGCCGTTCCCGTGCTGCGGGCCGGACGGCAAGAGCAGTGGGGTCTGCTCGACGAGACACAGGTGCGCCACCGCGTGGATGGCCGCCTTCATCGAAGCCCAGCGCCGCAGTGCGGGGCCGCGGCTTCCTACCGAAGTACCACACGTGCTCGGCGAGCTCCTCGCCGCCGACGGGAAACGAATCCGGCCTCTGCTGTGTGTGCTGGGCTGGCAGGCCGCCGGTGGAGCAGGCGATGCGGAGCAGGTAGTGCAAGTGGCGGCCGCGCTGGAGATGCTCCACGCCTTCACCCTCATCCACGACGATGTCATGGACCACTCCGAGCTCCGCCGCGGCCAGCCGACCGTGCACCATACCCAGGCCATCCGCTTTGCCCCAGGGCGTAGCCCCGCCGAGGCGGAGGAATTGGGGAAACACACCGCAGTCCTCATCGGGAATCTGGCCCTGTGCTGGTCCGACGGACTCCTGCACACCGCGCGCCTGACCCTCGAGCAGTCCGCCCGCGTACTGCCGCTGATCGACGATATGGGCAGCGAGGTGTTCCATCCTGAATCCGCAGGTAGTGGACCTGGAGTCGGTCGAGGACAGGGGACTCGGGCGGGTCGGGCCCGTAATCGCGAGGGGGTGATCGTCCGTCACCTCTGGATCTCGCTGTTGTGGGCGGTGGCGAGCCCTGTTGCTCGGCTAAGACGGCTGGGCAGTGGCTTCGGGCGGCAGCTCGGCGTCGGCGAACCGTCTGAGTAGACCTACGAGTTGGGACTGCTCGTCGTCGTCGAAGCAGGCCAGCAGGCGGGCTGCCGTCTCGTCGGCGACCTTGCTCGCGTCCGCGAACAGGGCCCGGCCTGCCCCGGTGAGTTCGACCGCGTACGCCCGCCGGTCGACCGGGGAGGGGTGGCGCTCGACGAGGCCGCGCGTCTCGAGATCGTCGACGGTGCGCACCATGGTCGACTTGTCGCTCGACGTCCGGTCGATCAGCTGGCGCTGGCTCAGCGGTCCGTGGAGGTTCAGGTTGAGCAGTACGCCGTAGTGCCGCCCATCGATGCCGAGCTGCTGCAGGGCCGCGCTGAAGGTGCGCGCGGCTCGCGTCTGGGCGCGGCGCAGCAAGGGGCCGATCAGTTGACCGGGTGCCGGGTGGCCGCGGTGGGGGCCGAATCCGTCTGCCGTGCTGGGTTCCTGGTTCATCGCAACCGAGCATACGGGATGACTGAGATGGTTTCGTATGGCACTATCTCATCGCTAACCAAATTCCTGTTGGGGGGAGTCCCGTGACGACCGCTGAGCGCATACCGGTCCGGCACTGGCCGAGAACCGTCTTTCGAACCATGGTGACCTGCGAGGCCGCCTTCGCACTGGGGCAGGCCGCCCTGGCGGGCAGTTTCCTGTCCGGGCACTACGGCGCCCTCGACCTGCACGCGCTCAACGCCACCCTCACCGGCCTCACCGCAGTCGTGCAGACCATCGCCGGCGTCCTGCTCTGGCGGCTCGGCGGCGGCCCTGCCTGGCCGGCCTGGACGAGTGCGCTGCTGTTCGCGGCCGAGGCCGGTCAGATCGCCATGGGATACGCCCGGGTGCTGGCCGTGCATGTGCCGCTCGGTGTGACGATCATCGCCTGCATCGCGCTGATGCTGGTCTGGGTCTGGCGGCCCGAGGGCGAGCGGGCGGTGGCGGCATGACGGAACTGCTGGGACGGCGGGGCTTCCTCGGCGCGGCGGCCGTTGCCGCAGTCAGCGGGGCCGGTTTCCTCGGGATGTCGGCCTGGTCACGCATGGCCGGGCTGCTCTCCCCGGGGGAGCCAGGACTTCTGCTGCCCAGCCTGACCCGGCTCCCCCGCCCGTACCAGACCGACCTGCCGATTCCGCAGGTGCTGGCCCCGGTCAGGACGGACACCACCACCGACTACTACGAGATCACCCAGCAGCCGTCCCAGCTGCGGATCCTGTCCGGCCTCGAGACTCCCGCCTGGACCTATCAGGACAGCTTCCCCGGGCCCACCATCGTCTCCCGCTCCGGACGCCGCACCGTCGTCCGGCACCGCAACGAATTGCCGGAGCCCGTGGTGGTCCATCTACACGGCGGCCACACCCCGCAGGAGAGCGACGGCTATCCGACCGACCTAATCCTGCCCGTCGGCACCGGGTCGGCCACAGCGGGTATGGCGGGCATGCCCGCGACACCGCCGCAGGGCATCGGTGGCGGCAGCGAGCGGACGTACACCTACCCGCTGGACCAGCGGGCCGCGACGCTCTGGTACCACGACCACCGGATGGGATTCACCGGACCGAACGTCTGGCGCGGACTGGCCGGGTTCCACCTGGTGCAGGACGAGGAGGAGGCCGCCCTCCCGCTCCCGCGCGGCGAGCGCGACATCCCGCTGATGATCGCCGACCGGTCCTTCGCCGCCGACGGGAGCTTCCGCTATCCGGCGCTCGGCGGCGGCCGCCCCGGCGTGACGGACGCCTACATGAACGGCGTCCTGGGCGACGTGATCCTGGTCAACGGCGCCCCCTGGCCGGTGCTGCGCACCGAGCGCCTGCGCTACCGGCTACGCCTGCTCAACGCCTCCAACGCCCGCCGCTACCGCCTCCAACTGGACCCGGCGCCGCCCGGCGGCGGGGGCCTGGTGCAGATCGGCGGCGACGGCGGCCTGTTGGAACGGCCGGTGACTCACGAGGCGCTGGAGATCGCCCCAGCCGAGCGGTTCGACGTGGTGGTGGACTTCTCCCGCTACCGCCCCGGTACCGCCGTCCGGCTGGTCAACCGGCTGGGCAGCGGCACCACCGGCGAGGTGATGCGCTTCGACGTCTCCGCCGCCTCGGGCACCCCGGCCGATGACACCGCCGTCCCCGAGCGGCTCTCCACCATCCCCGCACTGGACCCGGCCGAGGCGGTCGCCACCCGGACGTTCCTGTTCCAGCGCCAGGCGGGCTCCGCCGGCTGGACCGTCAACGGCCGTCCATACCAGCCCGGTCGGCCGCTGGCGACCGCACGGCTCGGGACCACCGAGGTCTGGCGGTTCGTCACCGACTTCCACCACCCCGTCCATCTGCATCTGAACCACTTCCAGGTGGTCGCCCGCAACGGTCGCGCGCCGGGACCGTACGACGCCGGCTGGAAGGACACCATCGACCTGCGCCCGGCCGAGTCCGCCGAGATCGTCACCCGCTTCACCGACCACCCCGGGCGGTACCTGCTGCACTGCCACAACCTGGAGCACGAGGACATGGGGATGATGGCCGACTTCGACACGGTCTGAACGTCCCGCACCGCGACAGCCCGAGGGCCGACGGGGCCGCGTGTCAGCGGCCTCCCAGTGTCCCGGAACGGCCCGTTCGTCGGGCTCGGCCGACCGTTCACTGATCAACATCTCGGGCGTGACGTGGGCCCACGACGTCCGCTTGGACCGAGCTTGCAGGGTCACTGATCAGGTCGGAAAGGGCTCACTGAAGTGCCTCCGGCCATTGCGATAACAAGGGGGTCAGGGATCCCTGCTTTCGCTGGCCGGAGGCACTTTCTAGATCTCGGAGGCAGGGTGAATGGTCACTCCGCATGAAAGCCCGAGGTCAGCTGTAGACGGTCAATTCTGCGATTGACCACCAGTTACTCGCGACATCGCCTGTGTTTACGATCTTGATGTAGCGAGCTGTCTGAGTCGGGAAGGAAATCAGCTCGACTCGCTGGCCGTCCGCTATGGAGGAAACCTTGGTCCAGTCGGTGCCGTTCGAGGAGACGTACACGTCCGCGCTTCGCGCATAGTCGTCAATATTGCTGCCGGAATCCAGCAGAATCTTGCCGAACGTCTGCGTCTGCCCCATGTCCACCTGGATCCACAGTCCGTCGTACTGGCCCCTTCCGGAGCTGTACCGGGTGCCGGCATCGCCGTCCAGCATGTTCGCGGGACCGTCGTTGTCAGGGCTTGCGTCGGAGGCCGTGGCGCTCCAGCCCGTGCGCGACAGCGCGGGCCCCAGGTCGATGACGTCGAACGAAGCTGAACCCGCTTCCGCTCCGCCGGCGCTGTTCACCGAGACCTTGTACGTACCCACTGCGAGACCGCTCGGCACGTACGCGCTGATGCTCGTGTCCGACCAGCTGTCGATTTCGGCGAAGAGCTTCCCGAAACGCACCGTACCCAGCCCCTGCGCGTCACCGAAGTGAGAACCGCTGATCGTGAACTTGGCGCGCGGTATGCCTTGCTTCGGCTTCAGGCTTCCGAAGACCGGTGCGGGGAAGCCGGACAGCTTCTGCGTGGTGAACATCGCCGACGTTCCGCTCGGCAGGGTGTAGGTGTACGAGCCGTCGGCGGACACCGGGAAGCTCCGGCTGCCGGAGGTGCCGTTGAACACCGCGGTGACCTGCTCCCCTTCCGGACTGGTCCAGGTCTTCAGCTGGAGGCCCTTGGGCACCGCTGTCGGGGCTGCGATGGAACCGGTGCCGCTCGAGGATCCGTATACGTTGATTTCGGCGATGCTCCACCAGAATCCGGATGCCGCGACACAGACGATGCGAATGTACCGTGCCGTCTGGGCCGGCAACGTGACGGCTATCTTCCCTATGTTTCCGCTGCCGTTCGCGACCGCGCTGCCCCAGTCGGCCCCGTCGTCCGAGACGTATATCTGGTACTTGGTGACGTAGTCGAAGGAGTTGCTTTCTCCGGTGGCGAAGACGATCTTGTTGAAGCTCGTCGGGCTCCCCAGATCGACCTGGAACCAGGCGCCGCTGGTCGTCCCCTGGCCGAGATTCCACCGGCTGTTGATGTCGCCGTCGAGCGCGTTCGAGGCCGCACCCCAGTCCGGGCTCGACGAGGCCGTGGCGGTCCACTTGCCACGGCTCAGAGACGTTCCGGGCGTCTTGATGGACGCTCCCATCGGCAGGGAGTACGTGAGCAGCTTGCTTCCGGTGCGGACGGCGTTCTGGTACTGCAGGAGTGCCGGGTCGTACGTGACCGTCATCAGCCCCGCCGACGATTTGAACGTGAAGTCATGGGTCGGGTCGGAGACGTTGGTCGCCGCGGGGGTCCCGCCGCTGCGAACACCCGTGTAGGTGAACGTGACGGCGTCGCCGGCGTTCAGGGTGTAGTCGAAGGACTGCTTCCCGTCCGCGACGCTGAAGTTCTTCGCGGCGCTGCCGGAGTTGTACGCGATCACGACCTTCGAGCCGTCCGGGTTGAGGAATGCGACACTCTCGATGCTTCCTTTCCCGAAGGTGTTCGAGTAGATGCGATGCGCTCCGGGCCTCACGAACCGGCTGGCGTGAGCGAGTGCGTGGTAGTCCACGTTGTAGGACACCTGCCCGCTGTCCGGATCGACCGTGACCAGTCCCCGGCACATGGGGATGCCGTTGGTGTCGCTGTTGAGGGGCCCCAGCTTGGGGTCGAGCGCGGTGTTCCAGAGCATCACACCGTTCGCCCAGTTGCGCATGCCCTTGATGATCCACGTGCCGAGTGCGTCACTGAACGCCGTCTCGTCGTCGCCCTGCCAGACGCCGCCGCTGGCTTCCGTGATGTAGGTTTCCTTGCCCGGATAGTCGTTGTGGACCAGGGTCTGGTACGTCGGGTTGCCGCTGTAGATGTGCCATCCGGTGCCGGCCGTGTACTGGGAGGCTGCGGGGTCGCTGAAGATCGTCTCGGGATAGGAGGGCACATCCCAGTTGTGGTCCCAGGCCAGGATCTTCGTGGAGATGCGGTTGGCCGCGAACGCCTGGCCGATCTCCTGGATCACCGCGGATTCCTGGTATGCGGACAGGAACATGCCGGGCCAGCTGGGGGTGCCCATGGGCTCGTTCTGCGGCGTGATGTAGGAGATGGGCACGCCGGCCTTGTCGTAGGCCTTGATGTACTTCACGAAGTAGTCGGCCAGCGTGGAGGCGTAGTCGCTCTTGAGGGTGCCGCCGATCATGGAGTCCGAGGTCTTCATCCAGCCTGGCGGGCTCCATGGGTTGGCCAGGATCTTGGCGGACGGGTTTTGTGCCAGAGCCTGCCGCAGGACCGGAAGGATGTACTTCTCGTCGTGCTGGACCGAGAAGTTGGACAGCGTCGGGTCCGTCTGTCCCGCCGGCATGTCGTCGTAGGAGTAGTTGCCGGACGCGTTGAAGTCCGTGGCGCCCATCGGCGTGCGGATCAGGCTGAGGCCGATGCCCTTCGAGGGGGCGTACAGCTTCTGCATCAGCTTCGCTCGGTCAGCGGTGGGCAGCTTGTTGATGAGCCAGGCGGAGGAGTCGGTCATGGCCGCCCCGAAGCCCTGGATCTTCTGGTACTTGACGCTGTCGTCGATCTTGATCGTGAGCGGGTTGTCCGTGTTCTTCGTCCGGAACAGCACATCGCGCTGGGCGACGACCCACTTCTTGGCCGATATGTCGGTCAGCCAGACCTGCACGGACGAACTACGCGACGAGGTGGCGGCGGAAGCGTTGCCGGAAACCTGGGTCCAAGCGGCGGCGACGCCGATGGCGGTGGTGAGGAACTGACGTCGTCCAAGACCGTGCGAGCTCATTGAGGATCCTCCTTCAGACCTGTTGGTTCAGTACTGCTCTGCGGTGCCGGCGGTCGGCGCCTTGATCACGAGCGGGTGCAGCTCCCACGCGTCGACCGCGTAGCGAAGGCGCGTGCCCGGTGCGGTGCGGGCCTGAAGTCGCCACGGGCCCTGCCCTGTCGGGTAGAACCGCAGCGTGAGGACCTGGCCGGTGGTGGTCAGGAAGACCTCGGCGATGGAGTGGTCGACGACCACGCGGAGGTCCACCGGCTGTCCGGTGGGGGAGGGAATCCGGTAGGCGCCGCCGTGGGCCCGTGTGTCCAAGGAGGCGTGGTGGCGGTCGACGACCAGTTCGCCCGCGTCCGGATCGAGGCGGATGTCGAGGTACTCGGATCCGTCCGGGGTGGTGAGCAGCCGCAGGCCGGCGGTCCCGGTCGGCTCCAGACGGGCCGTGAGGTCGAAGGCCCGTCCCATGCTGCCCAGTTCCACCGGCTCCGGGCCGTGGGTCGCACCCTCGGCCTGCACGGTGCGCTCACCGCGCAGCGCGAGCAGCTCGGTGGCGGGCCGCTGACGCAGCGTGCCGTCGCCGCCGACATGGATCTCGCGGGGCACGGTGAGGACCCCGGCCCATCCGCCGGCGACGGCCCAGGCCTGGTCGCGGGCCTCCCAGGACCAGCCCCACAGCAGCCATCTGCCGCCAGGTGCACGCAGCAGGGCGGGTGCGTAGCAGTCCGGGCCGTGGTCCGCCCACACCGGTGCGCCTGCCTTGAAGCGGCCGTCGTGCTCTTCGCCGATCAGAGCTGCGACGCGCATCGGGCCAGTGGGTTCGGTCCAGGTACTGAAGATGAGGGCTGCCTGTCCGCCGGCTGCCGGGAGGTACTGGGGGCATTCCCAGCCATCGCCGGTGAGCTGGTCGGTGCCGCTGATGGGCTCCGGATGACGGGCCACGAAGGGCCCTCGGTAGGCCCAGGTCTCCAGGTCGGGCGAGTCGTACAGGAGAGTGGCGGCGCGGCCGTCGGCGAGAGCGGCGCCGACCAGCATCCGCCAGCCGTCAACGTCCCGCCAGACGTACGGGTCGCGGTACATCGTGCAGCCCTCGGGCAGTTCGGGGATGAGCAGTTCGCCTCGTGGGCGGAAGGTCGTGCCGCCGTCATGGGAGACGGCGCAGGTGACCGGCTGGTGCTGGGGGGAGCGGGCCACGAGGTGCGCGGAGTAGAAGGCGACGAGCCGGTCGCCGTCGGAGACGGCGTTGCCGGAGAAGCAGCCGTCGCCGTCCACGCCGCCGGGCGTGGGGGACAGGGCGATCGGCAGCGGCTCCCAGCTCAGCAGGTCGGGACTGCGGAAGTGGCCCCAGTGCAGGTTCGCGTGTGTCGCGCCGTACGGGTTGTACTGGTAGGAGACGTGGTAGTAGCCGTCGTGAAAGACCAGCCCGTTGGGGTCGTTGAGCCAGTTGCGGGGCGGGCGCAGATGCGCGACGGGGTAGTGCGGATCGAGGGGTGGAGTGGACACACGCGTGCCTTTCGGTATGTCAGGCAGGGCCCGCCGGCTGCCCCCGAGGGCAACCGGGCGGCGGCCCTCAGGCCCGGATGCGGAATCCCGCGCTGAGCTGGTGCTCCCGTCGTGAGCTGGGGCCGACGCGGAGCATGAACTCGCCTGGTTCGACCACGCGACGGTTGTCGGCGGTGACGAGTGAGCAGTGTCCGGCAGGGATGCTGATGCCGACGGCGAGGGTTTCCCCGGGCGGGACTTCGGCCTGGGTGAACGCCTTGAGCTCCTGCTCGGCCCACGTGACGCTGGTGGTCAGGTCACTGACGTACGCCTGGACCGTCTCCAGGGCAGGGCGGCTTCCGCTGTTGGTGAGCCGCACCGTGGCGTGGACGGTGCCGTCGGCGGAGACCTCGTCCTCGTGCACGGTGAGGTCGGAGTAGGTGACGGTGGTGTAACTCAGGCCCTCGCCGAACGCGAACAGGGGGTCCTGGGTGAGGTCCGCGTAGCGGTCACCGTGCTGGCCCCGCACCTGGTTGTAGTAGACCGGCTGCTGCCCGACGTGGCGAGCGAAGGAGACCGGGAGCCGGCCGCTGGGTTCGATGAGTCCGAGAAGGAGTTCGGCGACGGCACGGCCGCCGCGCATGCCCGGGTTGAACGCCTCGATGAGCGCTGCCGCGTTCAGTGCCGAGTCGGGGAGGGTGCTCGGCTTGGACTGCAGCAGTACAACGATCATGGACGTGCCGGTGGCGGCGACCGCGTCCAGCAGCGCGATCTGGCCGCCCTGGAGGTCGAGGGTGGCCGTGGAGCGCACCTCGCCCGTGAGGGCGATGGTGTCCCCCACCACCACGACGGCGTAGTCCGCGGCCTCGGCAGCGGCGGTGGCCTCCCGAAGCTGTGCCTCATCGACCGGCGCGGGGAGGAACACGGGCGGCTGCGGCTGGCCGTCGGGCCCGGCGACCCACCGGTCGGGGTCGAAGGCGGGGCTTTCGATGTCGGCTCCGCGGGCGTGCGTGACCGTCCAGTCGGCGGGGACGACGGCGCGCAGGCCGTCCAGCACCGTCTCCACCAACTCGCGTGGATGTCCTTCGGGCATCCACGGCACCTGGCCGGTCGCACCCGCCCAGTCGCCGAGCATGGCCTCCGTGCTGTCGGCGTTGGGGCCGATGACCGCGATGGTGCGTGGCGTGCCCCGGCTCGCGGCGCGGCCGGTTCCGTCCGCGGTCAGCCTGCCTTCGAGGGGCAGGATCCCCTCGTTGCGCAGCAGTACGAGGGAACGTCGGGCGGTCTCCAGGTTGAGGTCGGCGTGTGCGCGGCAGCCGATCACCTGCGCCTGCCGCTCGGGGTCGGGGGCACGGGGGTCCTCGAAGAGCCCGAGCTCGAACTTCAGCCGCAGCACCCGCCGTACCGCGTCATCGATCTGCTTCTCCTCGACCAGGCCGCGGGCGACCGCCTCCTGCGCGCCCTCGAAGAACGCCGGCGTGGCCATGATCAGGTCGTTCCCGGAGTTGACCGCGACCGCCGCCGCCTCGGCGTAGTCGGCGCAGGTCCGCTGGTCGTAGACCATCCGGCCGACGTTGTCCCAATCGGTCACCAGCGTGCCGGTGAAGCCCCACTCGCCCTTGAGCACATCGTTGATCAGCCACTCGTTGGCGGTGATGGGCACCCCGTCGATCGACTGGTATCCCAGCATGAAGGCGCGGCAGCCGGCCTGGGCCGCCCGCTCGAACGGGGGCAGGAACCACGAGCGCAGCTTGCGCGGGCTGAGATCCGCCTCGCTGGCGTCGCGTCCGCCCAGGGTCTCGGAGTAGCCCGCGAAGTGCTTGGCGTACGCCAGCACGGCGGTCGGGTCGCCGAGGCCCTCACCCTGGTAGCCGCGCACCATCGCGGCCCCCAACTCGCCTATCAGGTACGGGTCTTCGCCGAACGTCTCGTTGATCCGGCCCCAGCGCAGGTCCCGGGTGATGCACAGCACCGGGGAGAACGTCCCGTGGATCCCGGTCGTCGAGATCTCGATCGCGGACGCACGGGCGACCCGGCGGATCAGAGCGGGATCCCAGGTGCAGGCCATGCCGAGCTGGGTGGGGAAGATGGTCGCACCGGGCCAGAAGGAGTGGCCGTGGATGCAGTCGTCGGCGGTCAGCAGCGGAATGCCGAGCCGTGTCCGCCGGGCCCGTTCCATGGCCTCCGGCATGCGCTCGGGCATCACATGCAGGACCGACCCGGCCAGCTTGGCCGACACGATGTCCTCCAAGTCCCCGTGCTGGGCGTCGAGCATCAGCAGCTGCCCGACCTTCTCCGCAAGGGTCATCCGGGACAGCAGATCCTCGGTTCTCGCTTCCACGGAGGCGTCCGGATCCAGGTACACGGCAGCGCGGACCGGCTGTCCCACGGTGGTCTCCAAGTCATGAGTCATGGCAGGTCAGAGAGTTGATGAGGGCGAGCGACGGAGGTCACTTCAGGCCCGTGGTGGCGATTCCGGCGACGAACTGGCGCTGGAAGCGGAGGAAGACGAGCATCACCGGCAGCAGGACGACCACGGCGCCGGCGAGCAGGATGCCGTAGCGCGTGAAGGACTGGCCGCTGCTGGCCAGGGCCAGGCCGACGGGAAGGGTGTACTGGTCCTGGTTCTGGGCCACTACCAGCGGCCAGAGGAAGCTGTTCCACGAGCCGAGGAAGGCGATGATCCCGAGCGTGGCCAGAGCCGGCTTGGTCAGAGGAAGGATGATCCGCCAGAAGATGGCCAGCTCACCGCAGCCGTCGACGCGGGCGGCGTCGATGAGTTCGTCGGGCAGGGTGGAGATGAACTGCCGCATCAGGAACACCCCGAACGGGCCGGCCAGGAACGGCAGGATCAGTCCGACCAGCGAGCCGGTCAGCTTCATGTTGGCCACCAGTACGTACAGCGGTACGAAGGTGACCAGGGCGGGGACCATGAGGGTGCCGATGACCAGGCTGAACACGACTTGTCGGCCGCGGAAGTCCAGCTTGGCCAGGGCGTAGCCGAGCATCGAGCAGAAGAGCAGGTTGCCCGCGGTGATGGCCAGGGACACGAGCACGGAGTTCGCGAACATGGTCGTGAAGTCGAGGCTGCGGAACAGCTGGCTGTAGTTGGCGGTCGTGGGTGCGGTGGGGATCAGAACGGGCGGCAGTCTGCGGATGTCGGCCTCGGGCTTGAAGGAACCCGAGAGCATCCACAGGAACGGCGCGATCATCAGCAGGAGGCAGCCGGTGAGCGGCAGATACAGCCAGGGCTGACCCCACTTCTGCCGGGCGCGGCGGCGCCGCACGGACCGGTCCGTGCCCGCGTGTCCGGTGCCAGGGTGCGTGAAGGTACTCATGGGATCAGTCCTTGTCTCGCAGTACCCGGAACTGCAGAACGGTCAGCGCGACGATGAGGACGAAGACGACGTAGCCGGCGGCCGACGCCAGGTCGTAGTTGCCGTTGCCGAACTGGTTGTAGCTGTACAACGTGGCCGACAGGGTCGAGTCCAGCGGTCCGCCGTTGGTCATCACGAACGGCTCGTCGAAGAACTGCAGATAGTTGATGCCGGTGGTCACCGCGGTGAGCAGCAGGGCGGGGCGCAGGAGCGGGAAGGTGACCCGCCAGAATCGTTGCCAGGCTCCGGCCCCGTCGAGTTCGGCCGCTTCCATCAGCGACTGGGGTACGGACTGCAGCCCGGCCAGCATGATGATCATGACGGTGCCGAGGTTGCGCCATACGGCCATCAGGATCATGACGGGAAGCGCGAACCGGGTGTCCGCCAGCCAGGCCGGGCCGTCGATCCCGAACCAGGCAAGGACGGTGTTCACCAGTCCCGCGCGCGGGTCCAGCAGCGTCTTCCAGATCACGGCGACGGCCACCACGCTGGTGATCACCGGCAGGTAGAAACCGACCCGGAAGACGGCCCGGAAGCGGCGGATGCCGCGGTCGAGGGCGACCGCCGCGGCGAGCCCCGCGGCCAGGGTCAGGGGCAGGCCGACCAGGACGAACACGCCGGTGTTGCGCAGCGCGTGAACGAACTGCTCGTCCTCGAAGAGCCGTACATAGTTGTCGAAGCCGATGAACGACACGTTCAGCGGTGTCCGCAGATCGGCGCTCTCTGTGTCGGTCATGCTCATCAGCAGCGACCAGACCACCGGCAACACCATGAAGGCCGCGAACAGAGCGAGGAAGGGCACGCCGAGGATCCAGGCGGCCCGGGCCTGCGCCCGCGCCGTGCGGCGGACCGCGGAGTGCCGACGGCAGGCACTCCCGTCCGGCCGCCCGGTGAGCGGCTCATGGACGTCGCCCCGCCCGGGGAGCGTTTTCGTGGACATGGGTGTCATCCGTCCGTAAGAAAGCCAAGAAGGCTGAGAAGGCTGCTGGAGGGCTGCGCACGCGCCGGCGCTCAGCGGCCGGTGCCGATGCTGGTGGCCTTGGACTGCAGCGTCTGCTGCACCTGGGCGACGGTGGCCTTGCCGAGGGACAGCTTCTCCAGTTCGGAGTCGATGGCGTCGGCGATCTGCTGCCAGGTCGTGATGGCGGGCGGCGCCTTGCTGACCTTCAGCTGCTCCTCGAACGCCTTCTTCGTCTCGTCCTCGGTCAGCTTCCCCTCGGACCAGGCGGCGGGCGACGGGGGCAGGTTGCCGGTGGCCTTGCTGTAGGCGGCGAGGTTGGCGGGCTCGGTCAGGAACTGGGAGAACTTCCACGCCGCCTTGGAGTTCTTGGCGCCCTTGAACACCGCCAGGTCGCTGCCGCCGGCGAACCCGGCGGGCTGCTCGCTGTACGGCACCGGCATGGTCTTCCACTTGCCGTCCAGCTTCGGGGAGTCCTTGTGGAAGGCGCCGCCGGCCCAGGCAGCCTCCTGGTAGACGGCGAGCAGCCCGTCCTGGAAGCCCTGGACGTTGTCCTCCTTGTCGGTCGGCGCCAGGTGCTGCTGGGGGACGCTCGCGTAGTACTCCAGCGCCTTGGCGACCTCCGGCGTGTCGAAGGTGAACTTCTTGGTCTTGGCGTCGTAGATGTCACCGCCCTGCTGCCAGACCATCGGCACCCAGAAGAGCCAGGAGTTGAAGCCGATCAACCAACCGCTGGCGTAGCGCAGCTTGGGGTTCTGCTTGCCGGCGGTGGCCTGGATGGCCTTGAGGTCCTTGATGTATCCCGCACGGTCGCTGGCCAGGGGGCCCTTGATGCCGGCCTTCTCGGTGATGTCGGTCCGGTAGTAGACCGCCGAGGTGTCGGCGATGAACGGGACGCCGTAGGAGGTGTTCTTGTACTTGGTGGTGTCCCACTGGCCGGCGTAGAAGTCCGACGACTTGAACGTCGTCGGGGTGGCCTGGAAGGCGTTCATGGAGGCCATCTCGGCCATCCACGTGGAGCCGACCACGGACATGTCCGGTGTGTTGCCGCCGGCGATCGCGGTAGTCAGCTTGTCATGGGCGGAGGCCCAGGGAATCGGGGTGATCTGGACCTTGACGCCGGGGTTCTGCTTCTCGAACTTCTTGGCCAGGCTCAACAGGGCCGGGTCGGTGTCGCCCATGGACCACATGACGACCCTCCCCGTGGCCTTGCCGCTGCCGATCTTCGCGGGTGCGTCCTTGCCTGGCCCGGAGTCGGCACTGCGGCCGCAGCCGGTGGCCATTAGGGCCGCGGTGATGGTGATGCACAGGACCTGGGCGGTTCTGACGGTGTGACGAGTAGAAGTACGCATGGGGCGGCTCCTTGCCGTTGAGCGAAAAAGGGCGCGGGGGGCGGCGAAGAGGTGGAAGCGGGCAGGCACCCGGATGGGCCGGCCCAAGAGGTGCGTTCGTCTGCAGCGGCATCGGTCGTCAGCCGCGGGTCGCGGCTGGAACGTCCGACCCGGAGCGGGCAGCGTCCGGGCGGGGTGTGCCCGGCGTACCGTTCGTGTGCCGGATCAGGTAGCCCACCGAGGGAAACCGCACCTCGGCGGTGACGCGTGAACACGGTTCCGCGTGGAGGGTGATGAAGTCGGCCGGCAGGCGAACAGGCCGGTCGGGGCCGCTGCGTGGAGCGGCTTCAGGTGGAGCTGGCCGACCTACCGCCCTGCCCGAGGGCCGGTAGGTCAGTTCATGGGGCGGATGGGGTCCGTCCCCGCCTGCGGGGCTGGGCTGGAGCGGCGGAGACGGACAGTCGGTGAGACGCCGACGCCGTACACATCCGGATGCCGCAGCGTCAGTTCGATCCCGGCCGTAACGTCGAGCCCCGGACCACGAGGCTGGTGGGGACGATGCACGAGGGGGCGGCCTTCGGCGATCCGCGCACGTGGTCCAGCAGCAGCCGCGCCGCCGCCTCACCCATCTCCCGCATCGGCTGGCGGATGGTGGTCAGTGCCGGGTAGGTGTACGACGCCATCTCGAGGTCGTCGAAGCCCACCACGGCGACATCCTGCGGAACCCACAGACCGGCCTCGTGCAAGGCGGCGAGCACGCCGGCCGCCGAGGGATCGTTGTGCGCGAAGACCGAGTCGAACTCCACGCCGTCCGCGCGAGCGCGCGCCACCGCGCTACGACAGCGTTCGAAGTCGAAGTCGCCGGGAATGATGCTGCGTTGGCCGATCTCGATCCCGGCTTCGGCGTAGACATCGACGAAGCCGTCCAGCCGTTCCCGGGTACAGCCGAACGCCTCGGGACCGGTCACCACCAGGGGACGACGGCGCCCGATCTCCAGCAGGTGCCGTGCTGCCTGCGCACCCCCCTCCCGATTGGTGGTGGCCACGTAGGGGAATCCCGGCCGCTGGAAGCGATCGTCGATCAGCACGACCGGCAGCCCCGCTTCGTGCAGCTCCGTGATGTACCCCATGGCACCCTCGGGCTCTATCACCAGCAGACCGTCGAACGACTTGGCGGCGACCTGCAGGCCGAGCCTGCGCAGTGACTCCTCACCGCGGTTCCAGGTCAGCATGCGCAACCCGAAGCCCTCGGCCTCCAGCGTTTCGACGACCGCCTGCACGATGCCGGCCCAGGCCCAGGCCATGTCCGGGACCAGCATGCCGATCATCTGTGTGGTGCCGCGTGCGAGCCCGACTGCTCCGGCGCTCGGCACATAGCCCAGCTCCGATATCGCCTCGCGGACCTTCAGGACGGTGTTCTCGTTGATCTCGCCTTTGCCGTTCAGCACTCGCGAGACCGTCGTCTTGCTGACGCCGGCCCGTGAGGCCACGTCGGCGATGGTGACTCCCATGCCACCTCCTCTCACTCCACGCAGAGGCGGAAGAACTTCCTCCCGCACCGAAGGACCGATCGTACAGAGATCGGTGGAATCGGTACCGGCAGCGGTTCCGGAACCGGTTTCGGTACCGGTTCCGGCAGTGAAGCACCGAGAAGCCCGACCCGTCAACACACCGGAAACAACTCGTTCACGGGGAAGTAGGGGGAAGTCGTCAGCTGTCCTCGGGAGCGGGGAGTTCGCCGGAGCCGCGGGCGAAGTAGCGGGTGGGCAGCACCCGGTGACGGGCGGGCCCGCCCTCGCCGTCGAGCCGGTCGAACAGCAGGTTCGCGGCCTCCCGACCGATGGCGGAGTGATCCTGGGCGATCACCGAGATGCCCGGTTCGAGCAGGTCGGCGAGGGGGAGGTCGTCGAAGCCGGTCAGCGCGACGCGGCGCTGCAGCTGGAGCTCCTGCAGGGCCATGCGGGCCCCGATGGTCAGGAGGTTCTGGCCGGAGACGAGTGCCGTGGGCGCATGGGCGAGCGCCAGGAGTCCGCGGGTGGCCTCCTGGGCGGCGTCCGCGCCGTGCAGGCCGCGCTCGACGAGAGAAGGGTGCAGGACGCATCCCACCGCGGCGAGCCCCTCCACGAACCCGGCGTAGCGCTCTTGGGCGGTCCAGATCGTGCGGAGGTCACCGAGGAAGGCGATGCGCCGGTGACCTGCCTCGTACAGCCTCTTCACCGCCGCCCGCACACCCTCGCGGTTGTCCACCGTCACGGTGTCCACCTGCGGCGCTGTGGTCCGGCGGTCCACGCAGACGACGGGTGTGCCGGCGCGGCGGGCCGCGTCCAGGTCGGTGTCGTTCTGCCCGGTGGGCACCACGATGAGGCCGTCGACCCGGCGGGCGGTGAACGTCTTCAGCAGGCCGCGTTCCCTGACCGGGTCCTCGTCGGTGGACCCGGCCAGGACCAGCATGCCCCGCTCGGCGGCGGCGTCCTCCACCGCGCGGTGCAGCGCGGCGGAGAAGGGGTTGGCCGCGTCCTCCAGGACCAGGCCGAGGGTGTGTGTGCGGCGGTCGGCCCGGCGCAGGCTGCTGGCCGTCAGATCCTGGCGGTAGCCCAGCTGCTCAGCGGCGCGCGTCACCCGTTCCGCCAGGTCAGGGGTGACGCGCTGGCCGTTGATGACCCGCGAGACGGTGGCGATGCCAACCCCGGCCATGGTCGCGACGTCGCGCATGGTCGCCGGTCGCCGACCCGTGTCGCTCTGCTCGCTGGACAACGATTTCTCCCGGGGATCAATGGCACGGTGCAGCCCCCTCATCCTCGCATTCAGGAGTTTTCCCGCACAGGGTCTGGACTTCGGCGACATGTTGCCCGTACGTTCGGCGAAACGTTTCCAGCCCCAATCCCTGGCTGGAGCCGCCGGTGCCGTGCTGCCCCCACAGCCGGGCTCGCCCGTGGCCTTGGACGAGGCCACGGCGCAACCGCCGCCCGCACCTGACACGCGTCAAGCGTCACTCGTCACGCGTTAAGTCCCCTACGGCTGAGCCGAAGCCCGCCCGTTTGCAAGGAGCGCCATGTCCAGAACCCTTCGTCCGCGCCGCAGACTCCTGGCCGCACTGGCCGTCCTGTCCGGGCTCGGCCTGGTCGCCGCCTCCCCCGCCACGGCCGACACGCTCTACCACGAGCAGTACCGCCCCCAGTTCCACTTCACCCCGGCCCAGAACTGGATGAACGACCCCAACGGCCTGATCTACTACAAGGGCAAGTACCACCTGTTCTTCCAGTACAACCCGTCCGGCAACACCTGGGGCAACATGTCCTGGGGCCACGCGGTCAGCACCGACCTCGTGCACTGGAAGCAGCTCCCGGTGGCCATCCCCCAGGACGACCAGGAGATGATCTTCTCCGGCAGCGTGGTGCTGGACAGGACCAACACCACCGGCTTCGGGACCAAGAAGAACCCTCCGCTCGTCGCCGTCTACACCAGCGCGCAGAAAGCCTCCGGCAAGCAGCAGCAGGCCCTCGCCTACAGCACCGACGGCGGCACCACCTGGACCAAGTACTACGACAACCCGGTGCTCGACATCGGCTCGAACAACTTCCGCGATCCCAAGGTCTTCTGGTACGCCCCCACGGGCCGCTGGCTGATGGCGGTCTCCCTCGCCGACCAGCACAAGATCTCCTTCTACAGCTCGGCCGACCTCAAGCACTGGACCCACCAGAGCGACTTCGGCCCGGCCGGCGCCACCGGCGGGGTGTGGGAGTGCCCGGACCTGTTCCCGCTCCCGGTCGACGGCGATCCGAAGAAGACCAAGTGGGTACTGGCCGTCAACCTCAACCCCGGCGGCATAGCGGGCGGTTCCGGCGCCCAGTACTTCGTCGGCGACTTCAACGGCAAGAAGTTCACCTCCGACGACGACGGCAGCTACACCCCGCCGAGCGGCACCGTGATGCAGGACTTCGAGTCCGGCTCGTTCGGCGACTGGAAGGCCACTGGTGACGCCTTCGGCAGCGCGCCGGCGACCGGGGCGGTGGACTGGCAGTCACAGGTCACCGGCATCGAGGGCAAGGCTTTCGCCAACAGCTTCCACGGCGGCGACGCCTCCACCGGCACCCTGACCTCGCCCGAGTTCACCGTGACCAGCGACTACATCAACTTCAAGGTCGGCGGCGGCAACCACCCGTACCAACCTGATACCGTCCTGGGCGACCAACCGGCACCCACCGGCGAACCCCTCGCCGACTTCGAGGGCAGCACCTACACCAGCCCCATCGGCGACTGGACCACCACCGGCGACGCCTTCGGCACCGGACCGGCCCAGGGCGCCCTCCCGGGCCAGCAGCAGGTCTCCGGCTACCTCGGCAACGGCCTGGCCAACACCTTCCTGAACGGGGACGCCTCCACCGGCACCCTCACCTCCCCGACGTTCACCATCGACAAGAAGTACCTGGACTTCCTCATCGGCGGCGGCTACCACCCCGCAAGCTCCGACGCCCCCACCGCGGTGGAACTCATCGTGGACGGCAAGGTGGTCCGCTCCGCCACCGGATCCAACGGCGAAGCCCTGCACTGGTCTTCCTGGGACCTGTCCGACCTGCAGGGCAAGCAGGCCCAGATCAAGGTCGTGGACGACAACTCTGGCGGCTGGGGACACCTCAACCTCGACCAGGTCGTCCTCTCCGACACCCAGGCGAAGCCCCCCTCCATCGAGACCGGCGTCAACCTGCTCGTCGACGGCAAGGTCGTGCAGAACGCCACCGGCGCCGACTCCGAGAACCTCGACTGGGCCTCCTTCAACACCACCGCCTACAAGGGCAAGAAGGTCCAGATCCAGATCGTGGACGCCAACTCCGGCGGCTGGGGACACGTCCTCGCCGACCAGTTCACCACCGCCGACAAGCCCGCCCTGAACACCACCCAGCGCGCTCACTGGCTCGACTACGGCGCGGACTTCTACGCCGCCAACACGTGGAACGACGCCCCCGGCGGCCGCCGCGTCATGATCGCCTGGATGAACAACTGGAACTACGGGCAGGCCATCCCCACCAGCCCGTGGCGCAGCGCCGACTCCTCCCCCCGCCAGCTCTCCCTGAGGACCGTGAACGGCAAGGTCCAGCTGATCCAGCGGCCGGTCCGCGAACTGACCACCCTGCGCGGCGCCGGCACCAAGGTGCCCAGCACGCGCGTCACGAACACCACCACCCCGCTCGCGGTGCACGGCAGCAGCCAGGAACTCCAGGCCGACCTCACCGCCGGCACCGCCGACCGCTTCGGCCTGGACGTCCGCACCGGCGCCGGACAGCGCACCCGCATCGGCTACGACACCGCCACGGGCGAGGTCTACATCGACCGCACCGCCTCCGGCGCCACCGACTTCGACCCCACCTTCTCCGGCGTCCAGCGCGCCCCCCTGGACCTGCACGGCGGCCAACTGAGCCTGCACGTCCTCGTCGACGCCTCCTCCGTCGAGGTCTATGCCCAGAACACGCGCGGCGAACAGGTGGTCCTCACCGACCAGATCTTCCCCGACCCCTCCAGCACCGGCGTCGCCGCCTTTGCCGAAGGCGGCAGCGCCACCCTCGACCACATGCAGGCGTGGCAGTTGAAGTCCATCTGGCCGTGACATGGGGAGTGTCAATTTGGCGGCCCTGCCTCACATTCGGTGGTGACGGAGAGTCGCGAGGGTCGTTGACCTTCACGTGATGGATGTCAACGAGCTTGCGCAGACGGTGTTTCCGGGTCTGCCACCGCTGGTCATGGAGGATGTGGCCGACGAGGGTGAGCGGATCGTGGTGCGGGCCCGGACGCCGTTGGACACCACGGTCTGCCCGGTGTGCGGGGGCTCGTCGGGACGGGTGCACGGCTACCACTGGCGGACGGTGGCCGACGTTCCGGTCGACGGGCGAGGGGTGGTGGTCCGTGTGCGGGTGCGGCGTCTGGTGTGTCCCGCCTGCGGCCGCCTGCACACCTTCCGCGAACAGGTACCCGGAGTGCTGGACCGGTACCAGCGGCGTACGACCCGCCTGACCAGGCAAGGCAAGGCCGTGGTCAAGGAGTTAGCGGGCCGGGCGGGGCGCGTTGCCGGCGATACCGGCGGTGAGCCTGTCGCGTCACACGGCCCTACGCGCCCTGCTGAGGATGCCGTTGCCCACCGGGCGGGTGCCCCGTGTGATCGGCGTCGACGACTTCGCTCTGCGCCGGCGCCACCGCTACGCCACCGTGATCATCGATGCCGAGACCCATGAACGGATCGACGTGTTGCCCGACCGCACGGCCGACACCCTGGAAGCGTGGCTGCACGAACATCCGGACATCGAGGTCGTGTGTCGTGACGGCTCGGCGACCTATGCCGAGGCCATCCGCCGTGCCCTGCCTGACGCGGTGCAAGTCGGTGATCGCTGGCATTCATGGAAGAACCTGTGCGAAGCCGCCCTGAGCGAGGTGAAGGCACACAGCGCCTGTTGGGCCAGCGTACTGGACGCGCCGATCTACGACGGGCCCCGCGCCGAGACCACCCTTGAACGCTGGCTCCGGACCACGGCGCCACCGCCGAGGCGGAGGTCGGACCGGGTCCGCGGGATGCGCAGGTGCGGTCGCCGCCTGGGGATGCGGCGAAGCCGAAGGCGCGGGTGCCGGTGTGGCGCCAGGGGTTGGCCTGGTCGGCGCTGTCGGCCGACTACCAGCGCATCCTCACGGCGCTCGCGGACGGGCCCGGCTCCGTCAAGGGCCGCTGACCTGCCAGGAGATGGCCGCCTTGTTCGGCATGGACGTGGTGCCGTCGCGGGTGGAGGCTCTGCGGTCGAAGGCGAAACGTCTGGTGGCCCGCGGCCGACTGGCCGAGCAGCAGCCGGGCCGGTTCACCCTCGCTGCAGGCGTGAGCGGACCAGGCGGCGGGTCATGAGCAGGGTCATCGGCCAGTAGATCATCGCCTCCGCGCTGGTGGTGCGCGCCGCTCGAAGTCGCGTACCAGACGGCGGCTTCGCGTCAGGTGGGCGAAGAGGCGCTCGACGATCCACCGCTTGAGCAGCATATGGCGCGGGTCCGACAAGTACAGCGCGCCCGCGTCAACCCTGAACTCGGGTGAGTAGAACGGCGGTTCACCAGGTCATCTCTTGTACGAAAACCGGAACTGACCTCGGCGACAACGCACCCGCTGGATCCCTCCCTCAGGAAAGTGCGCATGCGATAAGCTCCACCCGGTGAGGGGCTATCGGTTCATTCAGCCCTTACATTCAGTGGTTTTATTCGGCCTGGAAGACCTTGCTGCGCAAGGCGTGGCGTCGGCTTCACCTTGCTGCATGAGGCGCTCGAGACGACCACGCCCGGCGGACGCCTGGTCTTCCACGTGTTCGCGGCCCTAGCGGAGTTCATTCGCGAGCTCATCGTGCAGGGCACCAACGAGGGCCCGGACGCCGCTCGCGCCCGCGGCGCCCGGCTCGGCCGTCCGCCGGCGATGACGGAGGGACAGGTACGTCACGCCCGCGACCTGCTTGCCCGCCCGGAGAACACCGTCACCTCGATCGCGAAGCTCCTCGGCGGCTCCAGGAACACGATCCCGGGGACCCGGTTCGGCGCGTCCGCCTTCTCCTTGGGTGTCCGCACGCGCTCGTACACGCTCTCCACCTCCGTTGACGCCGGCCGACGCTGAATGCACCACGGTACCCGCCGTCGGGCCGGTGGTTGTAGAACCTGAGGGCAGCCGGAGGGGCAGGACCGGTTCCCCGATGAACAGCACCGGGGAACCGTGAGCCGGCGGTCGGGGCCCCTTCGGCTGGGAGTCACGCAGCCGAACCGATCACGACCGAGCCTTGTGCAGGGGAACGCCAAGGGGACACTCCCTCGGGCTGACCGGGCACACCCACCCCCGCAGTGAGGTGCCGATGTCGGCGGTGAGCCGGGAGCCGAGGGCTTCCACCTGGTCGAGGGGGTAGGTGTGATTGCCGGGGAAGAGGCGCGGGGTGGCCGGTTGGCTGCTGATGTCGTTCCACCCGGCCAGGGCCTGCGGGGATATGACCGGGTCGTCCTCGCCCCCGTAGAGCGCGAGTTGGGTGTCCAGCGGTGGTCCCTGGTGGGAAGGCGGGAACTGCAGGGCGAGCAGGAGATCGGCGAGCATCGGGACCCACGCGTTGATCAGCGCCCTGGGGTCGCGGCCGGCCTGGTCGGGCAGCCGGCCGAAGAGCTTCTCGATTCCGGCCCGGCCGCCGAGCAGGACGTCCGGAGCGCTTGCGGCGAAGTCGGGGTGGTGGGGGGCGGCCATCGCGGACAGGGCGAGCAGGGCGGGCGGGCGGTGCCCCTGCCGGGTGAGGCATGTGACGGTCTCGTAGGCGATGAGTGATCCGACGCTGTGACCGAACACGGCGTACGGGTGGCCGTCGTCGCCCTGCCGGATGCGTTCGGCGAGGAGCTGTCCCAGGCGGTGGGGGTCGGTGTGCACCGGCGTACCGATGGCGCGTCCGCGTCCGGGCAGTTGCAGGGCGTGCACGCGGACGGTGGTCGGCAGGTACGGGAGGAAGGCCTGGAAGTAGGGGGCGCTCATCCCTGCGGGTGGCATGCAGTAGAGGCGTAGGACGTGTGCGTCACCGGTAGCCGGGCTCAGGGCGACGAAGTCCGGTTGGTCGATGGCGGTGGTGAGGCGGGCCGGACCGTCCGCCGCGCCGTGGGTGTTCACGCGTTTTCACTCCGCTCTGGGACGGCGACCGTCCTGGTGGGATCGGGGGAACCGGGCTTCCGGATGCGCTGGAGGGCTCGCTTGGCGATGTCGGGGAGGTGGGCGGCGCCCATCAGTTCCAGGATGGGGATGTCACAGCCGAGGTGCCGGCGCAGCGCCGTGGAGAGTTCGAGGAACATCAGGGAGTCGATGCCGAGAAGTTCCAGGCGGCAGGTGCGGTCGAGGCGGTCGACGGAGGTGTGCAGGACGGCGGCGGCAAGCTCGGCGACCTCGTCCTCGAGCACGGCGATGGCCTGGTCGTCGTCCAGTGTGGCCACTTTGCCGCGCACGGTGGTGAGGCCGTCGGTGCCCACGTGGTGCTGTCCGAGCAGTGCTCCGGTCCGGGGCGCCTCGAGACGGGGCAGGGCACGGCTGATGCTGTCCCAGTCGAAGCGGCCCAGCGCGACGACGGGTCCCGTGCGGGTGTCGAGCAGCCGGTCGAGTGCGCTGAGCGCGTCGGTGGCGGTGACGGGGGCCATGCCGTAGGAGGCCATCTCGTCGGTGCGTCCGGTGCGGTGGACGTATCCGGCGTCCGCGATGACACCCCATTGCACGGCGAGGGCGGGACGGCCGCCTCGGTGTCGGGTTCGGACCAGCGCTTCCATCGCGGCGTTGGCGGCGACGTAGGGGGCTTGCTGGATGTTGCCCTCGAGGGCGGCCACGGAGCTGTAGGCGACGAAGAAGTCGGGATCGTGGTCTGCGGCGAGAGCGTCGAGGGCATGGAGTCCGGCGATCTTGGGGGCGAGGACGGATTCCAGGCCGGTGTCGGTGACGTCGGCCAAGGGAGCGTCCGCGAGGACCATGGCCGCGTGCACGACCCCGCCCAGGCGCCGTTTGCGCAGGGCGGTGCGCAGCGGATCGAGGGCGCCGGGCCGGGTGATGTCGGCAGCGTGCACGGTGACCTCGACGTGCGCGGCGCGCAGATCGTCGAGCAGGCGCGCGGCGCCGGGCGTTCGGGCGCCCCGGCGTCCGACGAGATGGAGGTGGCGGGCGCCGCGTGCGGCGAGGTGGCGGGCCGTGGCGGCACCGAATCCAGCGAGGCCACCGGTGATGACGTAAGCCGCGTCGGCGTCGAGCGCGCCCGTGGACCCGGAGTCGACGACCGGCGGCGGGGTGTCGAAGCTGATGACGACCTTCCCGGTGTGCCGGGCGTGGTGCAGCAGACGGAAGGCCTCACCGAAGCGGTGCGCGGGGAAGGTGTGATAGGGAACCGGCCTCAGTTCCCCGGCGGTGACGGCTTCGGCCAGTTCCGTGAAGTGGCGCCGGACCACGGGCGCCCGCCGGTAGTACAGGTCCAGGACGTCCACTCCGAAGAACGAGACATTGCGGGCCGGCGGGGAGACGGGCAGCGGATGGTCCCCCTCCCCGTCCCGTCGGCCGAGTTCGACGAAGCGCCCCTGCGGGGCGAGCAGGTTGAGGCTGCGCAGGCGGGCTTCGCCCGGCAGGGAGTTGAGGACGACGTCGACGCCGCGGCCGTCGGTCAGGTCGGCGACCTGCTCGGCGAAGTCCAGGGTGCGCGAGTCGAGCACGTGCTCGACGCCGAGCAGGCGCAGCAGGCTCCGTTTCGCGGGCGTACCGGCCGTGGCGATGACACGCGCCCCGGCTCGCTGTGCGAGGTGCAGGGCGGCCAGTCCGACACCCCCCGCGGCGGCGTGCACGAGGACGGTGTCGTCCTCGGTCAGGACAGCGCACTGCCGGAGGGCGTGGTGTGCGGTGAGGAACGCGGTGGGCAGGGTGGCTGCCGCGGTGAATTCCATGGTGCCGGGCAACGGTATGACGTGATCGCTGGAAGCGAGGACGTGGGAGGCCAGGGCGGTGTGGGCCATCGCCGCGACGCGGTCCCCGGGTGCCAGACCGGTGACACCGGGGCCGACTGCGGTGACGGTGCCCGCGCAGTCCAGGCCGAGGCCGAGGAACCCATGGCGCCGGGCTCCGGGCAGGGGCCTGTCACCGGTCGCGGTCAGCAGGTCCTGGTGGTTCAGCGCCGCGGCCGCGGTGCGGATGACGACCTCTCCTGCGGCCGGCCGGAGCGCGGTGGTGGCGCGCCAGGTGAAGACGGGATGTCGTCCGGGCACATCGACGTGCAGGGCGTAGGGGACCTCGGGTGCGGCTGTGTCCTCAGGGGCGGGCAGCGGTGTGACACGTGTGGCGAACCGTCCGTGCGGTGTGAGGACCACCTCGTCGTCGACGAGTTCCTCGGGGCTGCCGGCCGGGGCTGCGCTGCCCTGGAGATGGTGCAGTTCGTGCAGGAGACGCTTGAACGTTTCCTCGTTGCCGGGTTCGGTCAGGGCGATGCGACGGATGCTCAGTGAGGGGTGTTCGTTCGCCAGACTTCGCGCGGCGCCCCACAGCGGGGCGCAATGGACCGAGGGCGGCGGGGTGGGTGGCTGCTGACCGTCGACGTCGACGATCCAGACCCGCAGGCTGCCGTCGCGGGCCTGCCCGGTCCGGCTCCAGGCACGGGTGAGGTCACGCAGCGCGGCCAGCTGCCGTACGCCGTGGTCGGTGTGCTGCCGTGGCCCCGTTCCACCGGCAGGTTCGGCGAGGAGGACCACGTCGCTCACCGGCAGGGGTGCCTCGGTTCCCTCGGCCGCGCCGGTCAGTTCGCGGATCCAGGCGTCCGCCCCGTCCGCTCCCGCGAGGTGGCGGACGCGGCCGTGGGGGCCTGCGGTGAGCAGCGCTCGGGTCAGCCGGTGCGCCAGCTCGGTGGGGGCGTCGGCGGTAGGGGTGCTCAGCAGCCAGGACCGCTGCGTCTCGTTGTCGGGCGCTGCTGGGGCGGACGGGTGCCACACCTCCGATGCGGCGGCCGACGCACGCTCCGCCGCCTCGTCGAGGACGGCGTCGGCGCCGCGCTCGGCGACGATGAGGGAGACGTAGGGCCGTTCCGCGGTGGTGTCGTCGTAGTGTGCTGTGGTGGCGAAACCGCAGGTGGCGAGGAGGCCGGGCCAGCGGTCGCAGGGCACCAGGGGACCGTCGGGGCGGATGTCCCGGTCGGTGGGGAGCCAGAAGGAGTCCAGCAGGCCGAACACCGGGGCCAGGAGTTCCATGCTGTGGGTCTCCAGGGCGATCAGGTGGCCGCCCTCGGCGAGCAAGGTGGCCATGCCGCGCAGGGCGCGGGAGAGGTCGCTCGTGGCGTGCAGGATGTTCGCGGCGATGACGAGGTCGTAGGCACCTGGCTCGAAGCCTTGGGCCACGGGGTCGCTGCCTGCGTCCAGGACCCGGTGGACGAGGAAGTCGTAGGTGTGGAAGCGCTTCTTGGCGGCGGGAAAGAACGCCGGTGACACGTCGGTGAAGGTGTAGTGGACCCGCTCGAGCGGCAGGTGCGGCAGCAGGGCCGCCGTGGTGGCGCCGGTGCCCGCGCCTACCTCGAGGATGCGCAGCGGCCGGTCGGCGGGCCAGCCGTCGACGACGCCACGGATCCAGCGGACGAGCGCATGGGTGTGCGGGGCGAAGAAGGTGCTGGCCTCGTAGAACCGCTGGAGGAGGCCGTCGGACTCGGAGAAGAGCAGCTCCAGGGGGTTGGCGTCACCGGTGAGGACATCGGCAAGGCGGCCCCCGCACACACCGTAGGTGAGGAGGGTGACGGACTGGCCGGGGAAGTCCTCGAGCAGGCGGCTGAACAGTTCCTCGGCACGGGGCGCGGCCGGGATGCTCCAGGAGCCGGGCCCGGTGGCGGTGAGGGCGCCGTGGCTGACGGCCTGGGGCAGCAGGACGTCGAGCAGCTTGGCGTGCTTGGCCTCGACTCCCGCGTCGATGAGGTCGGTCAGGGCGAATGAGGAGTGTTTCACGGCCGGGAGCAGTCGGCGCACGGCCTGGGCCGTGAAGTGGGCGCAGACTTCGAGCAGTCGCGGCCGGAGCGCGTCGCTGAGCCGGTGCAGCCGGCCCAGATGGGCGTCGTCCGGCCTCCTGACCCGCTGCGGCAGCGACTGGGGGGAAGGCAGCGGGCTCCGGCCGGCCCCGGGCGGCCCGGGTACGGGTGCCGCGCGCAGGACTTCGGTGAGGCGGTCCTGCTCGTCGACGGTCGCGGTTTCGAAGCGTCGCAGTTCGCAGCCGAGCAGTTCCATGCACACGTGACCGTCGTCGTCGCACACGGCGATGTCCCACAGGGCGTCGGGGCCGGTGGCGCGGGTGACGTGGGTGAAGCCGGAGGAGGGCAGGGCCCGCCAGCTGCGGACGGTGGTGACGCGGGCGGGCAGGAACGGGGCCGGGCGGTCCGCGGTGAACATCAGCGGCAGACAGGTCTGCAGGGCGCCGTCCACCAGTGTGGGGTGGGCGATGACTCCGGCCTCGGGCCGGATCGGCGCGGAGCACTCGTAGCGTCCCAGGGTTTCGTCCGGCCCGGTGTGCAGATGTGTGACGGTGCGGAACGCCGGTCCGTAGTCGAGACCGGCCCGCTGGGCGGCTGCGTAGTGGTCGGCGGCGGGATGCTCGTCCGGCAGGCGGCGTTCCAGGGCGGCGACGTCCAGACGGGGGCGCTGTGGACGCAGCAGGCTCCGGACGCCGGCGCGGACGTGCTCGGTCCAGTCCTGTCCACCCGTGCGGCTCCGGATGGTCAGGCGACCGTCCTGGGCGAGGTGGGTGGCCAGGTGGACGTCGTCCCCGTCCGCGGGGCTCGCCGGGGCGGCGCTCCAGTCGAGGGTCAGGGCTCGGTCGATGGACAGGCCGGTGATTTCCAGTGGTCCGTCGTGCCGGCTCCGCGCGGCGGCCAGAGCCATTTCCACGAAGCCCGCGGCGGGCCAGACGACGGCGTCCGCGACGCGGTGGTCCTCCATCCAGGACAGCCGCTCGGCGTCCAGACGGTTCAGCCACGCGGCCTCGGGTCCGGCTTGACGCGGACCGAGCAGAGGGTGGACTTCGGCGGTGTCCTCGTCGGGGGCGTCTTCCTGCCACCAGGACGCGTCGCCGTTCCAGTGCCGCTCCCGCTGCCACGCCACCGTCGGCAGGTCGGCCACCGCGCCGGGACGGGGGAAGTAGCGGTCCCAGTCCACCGCCGCCCCGGCGGCGAGTACGCGCAGGACGGTCTGTTGCAGAGCGTCCGCGGTGGCGAAGGTCCGGGACAGTGTGGGAACGATCACGCCGGGGGCGGGAGCGCCGGCGGTGGCACGTCGCAGGTAGGTCGTCAACACGGGGTGAGGGCCTACTTCGACCAGGACGTCACAGGCGGCGTCCCCGGCCGTCAACGCGGTGGCGGCCTGGTGGAAGCGGACGGGACGGCGGATGTTGGCCCACCAGTAGCCGGCGTCCAGGGCGTCCCCCGAGACGGCGCGGCCGGTCACCGTGGAGATCATCGGAATGCGGAAGGACCCGGGGGCGAGGGAATGCAGTGCACGAGCCAGCTGGTCGCGCACGGGGTCCATGGCTGCCGTGTGGAAGGCGTAGTCGAGGCGCAGGTCCCGGAAGAAGACGCCGTCGGCATCCAGTGCGGCGCCCAGGACCGCGAGGTCCTCGTGCGGGCCCGCGAGGGTGACGTCCTGGTCGGAGTTGACCGCGGCGATCTCCACGCGGCCGTCCAGCCGGGCCTGCTCGAGCCGTTCCCTGGCGGCTTGTTCGCTCAGGCCCACCGCGGCCATGCCTCCCGAACCCGCGGTGCCGGCCTGTGCGAGGCTGCGGGCGGCGATGACGCGGCAGGCCTGGGCCCGGGTGAGGGCACCCGCGCAGTACGCGGCGGCCACTTCCCCGACGCTGTGTCCCATGACGGCGTGCGGATCGACGCCCCGGGCGGACAAGGCGGCGACCAGGCCCGCCTGGACGGCGAACAGCATCGGCTGCGCGACTTCCGTGCGGTCCCACCGGGACGCGTCCGCGCAGGCCAGTTCCTCGCGTACGCTCCAGCCGAGGAGGGGCTCGAGTGCGTCGCTGAGGGCTTCGACCTCGGCGGTGAACGCATCGTCCCGGCCGAGGAGTTCGGCCCCCATGCCCGCCCACTGCGAGCCGTTGCCGCAGAAGACGAAGCCGATCCGGCCTCCGCTCACGAGGCGTTCGGTTGCGGTGCCGGTTTCCTGTCCCCGTGCCGCCCGGGCCAGGACTTCGGCGGCCTGGGCCAGGCCGGTTGCGAAGAAGGTCGTACCGTGGCGGCGCCGGGTCCGTCGTCGGCATGCGGTGAAGGCGGCGTCGTACAGGGCCTCGGGCCCCAGCGAGGAGTCGGCGGCCATGGCCGTGAAGTGCTCCGCCCAGGACTCCAGGGCGGCGGTCAGCGCCTGGGGAGTGTGCGCGGAGACGAGGACCGGCACCGGCCGCTCTGCGGTGCTGACGGCCGGCGCCGCGGCGCCGTCGCTCGCTGCGGCGCTGTCGGTGGCACCGGCCCGCGCGGGACCTGCCGACGGCACGGGCGGTGCGGCCAGGACGGCGTGCGCGTTGGCACCGCCGATGCCGAAGGAGTTGATGCCGATCACGACCCGGCCGGTGCCGGGAACGGGGCGGGCGGTGAGTACCGGTTGCAGGCCGAGGCCGTCGAAGTCGATCTTCGGGTTGGGCGGGTCGGCGTGCAGAGTGCGCGGTAGGGAACGGGACTTGATCACGACCAGTGACTTCAGGATCCCCGCCATCCCGGCCGCTGCTTCCAGGTGCCCGAGATTGGACTTGATCGAACCGATCGGGAGCGGTGCGTCGGCACGCTGGCTGCCGAGCACCTCCCCCAGCGCCGCGCACTCGACGGGGTCACCGACCAGGGTGCCGGTGCCGTGCGCCTCCACGTAGGTCACGTCACGCGGGTCGATGCCGGCGGTGGCGTACACGCGGCGCAGCAGAGCGGCCTGGGTGTCGGAACTCGGTGCGGACAGGCCGACGGTGCGGCCGTCGGAGTTGAGAGCGGTGGCCAGGACGACGGCGTGCACCCGGTCGCCGTCGGCGAGTGCCGCGGCCAAGGGCTTCAGGACGAGCATGACGGCGCCCTCGGAGCGTACGAAGCCGTCGGCCGCGGCGCCGAAGGGGTGGCAGCGCCCGGTCGGCGAGATCACTCCGGCCTGCTCATAGCCGACGAAGAGGCCCGGCGACAGCATCAGGTTCGCCGCGCCTGCCAGGGCGAGCGGGCTGCGGCCCGTGCGCAGGTGCTCGCACGCCTGGTGCAGCGCGGTCAGGCCGGAGGAACAGGCGGTGTCCACGGCGCTGGACGGCCCGGTCAGATCCAGTTCGTACGAGACGCGGTTGGCGGTGATCGACAGGAATCCGCCGGTCGTGGTGTAGGGATTGCTCGCCCGCAGGCGGCGCGCCTGGAGGTCGGCGTAGTCGTGGGTGGAGACACCGGTGATGACGGCGGTTTCGCTGCCGGCCAGGGCAGTGATGTCGAGGGCGGCGTCGTCGAGGGCCTCGACCGCGCACTCGAGCAGCAGACGCTGCTGCGGGTCGATGCGGGAGGCTTCCTTGGGGGTGATGCCGAAGTACGAGGTGTCCAGGCCGGTGACTTCCCGTTCGGGCAGGAACCCGCCCGCGAGGGAGTGGAACTTGCCCGGTTTTCCCCGACGGCGGGCGTGATGGGCACCGATGTCGAAGCGGTCCGGGGGCATGGTGCCGACCAGGTCGCGTCCCTCGTGCAGGGCCTGGCCGAGCTGGTCCAGGCGGTGGATGCCGCCCGGCAGACGCATGCCCACCCCGATCACCGCCACCGCGTCGGCAGGCGGAGCGGCGGGGTCGGGGGCGATGGGGGAGTACGGAGTGGATGGACGGGGTTCAGCCATGGAGGCCTCCACGTAAGCGGCGCATGCTCGGATCCCGAGGGTGGTGAGCGGCAACAGGGTGTGTCGGGTCAGCGTTCGAGCGCTGGGGAAGGTGCACGGACCGGGGCGGCGGAGGCCGCTCCCGGAGCTGTCAGGCCGGGGAACTGCCAGGCTGCTGCGCGGGCTTGCGGCCCCATACGGAGACGGCGTTCATGCCGAGGTCGGTGAAGTCCGGATGGTCGATCAAGGACAGCGCCGCGTCCAGCTCGGCGGCCAGGGAGGAGTCGCTCCGCGCATGGAAGTCGCGGATCTGGGCGAACGACAGACGCCAGAACTCGTCCGCGGGGCCGCCGTCACCGATCAGCACCGGCTGCACCCCCATGCCGCCCGAGGTGAGGCCGCTGTCGGTCACCAGGCTCTGCAACCGTCGGCCCAGGCGGAGGTCGCTGCCCTGGGACGCTCCGAGGATCCGTTCGGCGACGTGCATGCCCCGACGCATCACCGGGTGGGGCAGGGCGTCGACGGGTCCCAGGTCGAGGTCCTCGACCAGGAGGAGACCACCGGGGCTCAGCCACTCGGTCATGGCGGCCAGCACGTGTGCGGGGTCGGCCAGATGGCACAGGACCATTCGGGCGTGGATCACCTCGAAGGAAGCGGCGGGAAAGCCGTCCCGGGTCACGTCGTGGCGCAGGACGGTGATGCGTTCTCCGGTCGCGAGCTCCTCGAAGAAGCGGGTGTCGATGTCGGTCGCGGTGACCTCACCGCTCGGGCAGATCCGGGCCAGCATCCGGGCCACCGACCCGGCGCCTGCCCCGACTTCCAGACAGCGGGCCGTGGCGGGCACGCCCGCCTGTCTCAAGCAGTGCTCCGTGAACGGGTCCCACAGGTCCTCCAGCGCACGCAGCCGACCGTGTTCGCCGGTCCTCCGGTGGCCGAAGGCCCCGGTCGTGTAAGCGGGCACGTCCGCGGATGCGGGGCGTCGTCGGGTCGTGGGATCGAGTCGGGTCAAGGAGGTTGCTCCTAGGTCGAGTTGAGTGTCGGACGTGCTGGTCGCAGCCGCTGGTGACGGCTGTTCCGGGAACGAGGGCGACGATGGCCTCGTGGTGGACGGCGGGCCTGGCGTGTCTCGCGGCCCCGGCAGGCTGGCCCTCGGGGTGATCGATGCCGCGCTCGACGGTGTGCGGAGCCTCGCAGCCCTCGGTGTCGAACGTGTGCCACCGACCGCCAGGAAGGCCGAACGTCATGCGATCCCGGCTCCGGGCCGCGATCCGCAGGTGATCGCCGCTGACCTCACGTGTTCGATCCGCACCGCAGCCGGCTGCGGCAGCGGATCCTCCAGCCGTGCCCGGACCTCGCCGGCGGAGGCGCGGACGACTGGCCCCGCCCCGTGCAGCGTCGCCGGGGCTGCGGTCGCGATCCTCGGTTGCCCCGGGGGAGGCGACCGTCACTGTGCCCCGGTCCCACCGGTCCCGCCTCTTCGACCGCCGCGGTGGCGCAGGGGCCGAACTCGGGAAGGCAGCTTCCTCGAGCAGTCACGCGCCGGCGCCCCCCGGGGCCACCGTGACCACGGCGCCGGAGGCCCCGTCAGCGGGCCCGTTGACACCCAGTGACATGAGGCGAGCGTGCGACTCGTCGGGCGAGGTGACCTCGACGCTGGGGAACCTCACCCGCTGCCACGGGGCGCCGGCCGCACCTCGGGCACCGCACGCGGTCAGCGCCGGCCCCTCGGGGACGGCCGCGGTGACCGGCAGACCTCGGCGGGCGGCTTTCGTGCGCATGGGTGTCCATACCCCTCATCACTTTCGATACGGTCGCCCCGCGTCCTGCGGCGGCCCTGTCCGGTCCGACCCGGAGGAACACGATCAGTGGTGGCTGCAACGACTTTGGCACACGCGACCCGATCGGGTCGCCACCTGTTACAGCCCCATGACACAACGCCGAAGGTCTGGCGACAATCGACGCCGGGGCACCGTCCTGGCCAGGGCCCCCGCCCGACCCGCACGGTTCCTCCGGCTCATGACGGCGCGTTCGCCCTGCCTGCCGGGCCCGGCAGGGGCGCGGGCCAGGCGGCGGCGCCCGGCCTGTTCCGTGTCGTTCGACCGGCCCAAGCCGGACGGGGCAGGCCCCATCGCCGTACCCGCGGCGCAGGCCGCGCTGGACGGGCGGGCCGGGCATACCGGGCCACGGAACGACGCGGGAGCCGGCGCGAGGGAACCGCGATTGGGCGCACACCACTCCTCAGAAACCGCGCCCTGCTGAGGCCGGTGACGCCGAATCGATCCTGCGTCCTCCGCACGGGTGAACGCCCGCATACGGCCTGCGGAGCCTGGAGAAGTAGGGGACGCGTGATCCTTTGCTCTTCGTGAGGGACCGGACCTTCAGGAGTTCTCGTGCGTGCTCTCCTGTCCCGCCCCCGTCGCCGACTGCTCGGGCTCGCTGCCCTCATCGGGGTGTTCCTGACCCCCGCCGCCACCGCCACCGCTGCGCCCGCCGTAAGGGCGGCAGCGGGCAGCGTGCGGTTCATCAGTGTGTTCAACGGGGCGCGCACAGCCGCGTTCGCCGACAGCAAGGGCGGTGATTTAGCCCGGTTTCGCCGCTGTTTTCGACAACGCTGAAGTCGGTGATGCGCCGCGAGTCTTCTTGTGGGCCCGCCACGCACCCCCAGCGCCCTAGCAATTCCTCCACGATCCCGGGCCTCACCGTCGCCGCCCAGTCAGCCAAGGGCCTGCGCCGCCGTTGCGAGCAACTCCGCGGATGTCCCCGGCAGGCGGGGCGTGTGGCGAAGCTCGCGCAGTTCCGGGGGAGAGCCCGGAACTGCCACTCGGCCCCTGCCACGGAGCTGAGGGCCGCCACCGCGGACAGCCCACAGCGCCATCCATGGAGGTCAGGTCCGCGCAGAGACCTCAGTGTGGGCAGCGCGCAGCGAGACCTTGTCGATCTTGCCGACCGCGTTCTTCGCGATGGCTTCCACCACGAAGAACGCGGTCGGGCGCTTGAAGCCCGTGAGGCTGCGTGCGCAGAGAGACTGCAGAGCCGAGGGATCGACGGTCGAACCCGGTCGGGGCTGGACGTAGGCGACGACGACTTCTCCCCATTTCTCGTCGGGGACGCCGATCACGGCGGCCTCGAGCACCGATGGGTCACCGACGAGGACGTCCTCGATCTCCTTGGGGTAGATGTTCTCCCCGCCACGGATGATCATGTCTTTCGAACGTCCGACCAGGGTCAGGTATCCGTCGGCGTCGAGCCGGCCCACGTCGCCGGTGTGCAGCCAGCCGTCGACGAGGACTTTGGCTGTTTCTTCCGGGCGGCCGAGATAGCCCCGCATGACGTTGGGTCCCCGCACGACGACCTCTCCCTCCACGCCCGGCGGCACCTCGCTGCCGTCGGCGTCGACGATCCGGATCTCCTGGCCGGGGAAGGGCGCTCCCACGGTTCCGGCGCGTCGGGGGCCCGCAACAGGATTGATGGTGGATGCGCAGGTTCCCTCGGACAGCCCGTACCCCTCGACGAGCGGAAACCCGTAACGGGCCTCGAACCGGGTCAGCAGCTCGGCGGAGGCGGGTGCCGCGCCGCAGACTCCGAAGCGCAGGGACGACGTGTCCGGGCGGACCTGGTCCGGAAGCGCCGCGAGCATGCTGTAGATCGTCGGCACGGCGCTGAAGAAGGTGGGGCGCTCGCGCTCGACGACGTCGAAGAAGGTCTCGGGATGGAACCGGTCGGCGATGACGACGCTCGCGCCCGCCAGCAACGGTATGAGGGTGCCGACCACGATGCCGTTGACGTGGAAGAGCGGCAGGATCAGCAGGCACCGGTCGGCCGGCCCGACCTCCAGCGCCCGACGCCCCATGTCCGCCATGGCGTCGATGTTGGCGTGGTCGAGCATCACCCCTTTGGGAACCCCGGTCGTGCCGCTGGTGTAGATGAGCAGGGCCAGCGCGGACGGGTCCGCAAGGGGTGCTTGATCCGGCTCCGCCGCTGCGTGGTGCAGTTCGCCGACGGCGAGGACGGCAGTCCCGTCCGCCACGGCGGTCTCACCGTCCTCGCTCACCAGGAGGCGTGCGCCGGAGTCTGTGAGCTGTCGGGCCACTTCGACGTCGGTCATGCTCGGATTGACCGGCGTGATGGTGGCGCCGAGCCGCCAGGCGGCGAACAGCAGGAGCACGAACTCGACGCGGTTGGTCAGCCTGAGGGCCACGACGTCGCCGGGGCCGACCCCGAGGTCCTGCAGGTGACGTGCCGCCGCCTGGACGCGACGCAGCAACTGGACGTTGGTGAGGGCCTGGCGGCCGTCCGAGACCGCAACCCCATCAGGGTCGAGGGCCGCGCGGCGGTCGGGCAGAGGACCTGGAGCCTGGGGTACCGGCGGCGAACGCGTCCCAGGGCGGGGGGCGAAGGCGGTGCCGCAGCCCCGCCGTGGCCGCCGGTAAGCTCGTCGAGCCGCTCCGCGCCTTGTGCAAGGACCTTGAGGTGCCTGGTGCCTACCCCTCAAGCCCGCGGCGCCGACAGCGAGTCAAGGAACGTGATGGCCACGACAGCCAGGTCCGCGGGGACGAGATGACGAGCCATGCCTGACACCGCTGCGGCCGAGATTCTCGCCGACATCCACCGGGGCGTCGGCCGCATCCTGCTGAACCGGCCCAGGGCGCTCAACGCCCTGACCACAGACATGGTCTCCGCCATCGACCGTGCGCTCGCCTCATGGGAGCACGCACCGCTGTCCGCCGTGGTGCTCGCCAGTACCAGCACGAAGGCGTTCTGCGCCGGTGGGGACATCCGCACGATCCGCGAGCACAGCCTCGCCGGCGATGCCGAGGCCAGTGAGCGGTTCTTCGCCTCCGAGTACCGACTCAACGCCCGGATCGCCGAGTATTCCGTGCCGGTCGTGTCGCTCATCGACGGCCTGTGCATGGGCGGCGGTCTGGGGCTGTCGGTCCACGGTGGCTTCCGTGTCGTCACCGAACGCGCGGTGCTGGCGATGCCCGAGACCGGGATCGGGTTCTTCCCGGACATCGGGGCCAGCTACTTCCTGCCGAGGCTGCCCGGCGCGATCGGCATGTACCTGGGACTGACCGGGCAGAGGATCGGCGCGGCCGACGCCCTGTACACGGGGCTGGCCACGCATTTCGTTCCCGCGGACCTGCTGGACACGGCGGGGGACGCCCTGGCCGACAGCCCCGACGAGCCGGTGGACGTCGTCCTGAACCGTCTCGCCGGCCGTTCCCCGGTGGCGGAGAGCAGGCTGGCGGAGGTTCGCGGGGACGTGGACTGGGCTTTCGGCGCCCCGACCCTCGGCGAGATCGACAAACGCCTGCGTCACCTCGACACCCCTTGGGCGGCAGCCGCGTTGGGCGCCCTGGAGTCCGCCTCGCCGCAGAGCCTGGAGATCACCCACGCCCTGCTGGCCCGAGGCAGACAGCGCACGTTGCGCGAGTGCCTGGAGGCCGAACTCGCCCTCACGCGCACGACCATCCGCACGCCGGACTTCCTGGAGGGCGTCCGGGCCGCCCTGGTCGACAAGGACCGCACTCCCACCTGGCAACGTGCGTCGCTCGACGGACGGACGCTGCCGTCCTGAACACGTCCGCCGTGAGCAGGACATCGCCTTGCGCGAGGGGAGGGGCAGAAGGGCCGCGCGTCAACGAAACGGGAACGTATGGGGAAACGGGAACGTATGGCCTCGCAGACTGCAGCGGCAGATGTTCGACCGGGCCGCGAGACATGCGGCAGCCATACTGTCCATGACAGCCGGTTTGCCGCTGATGGGAGCGGTCTGACCGCGTCCGTACAGAGCCGGATCTCATCGACCACGCCGACAGCGTGCCACCGTTGTCGCGGTTGCGCGCGTTCTGGACCGAGTGGTGGCGAGGAACGATCTACCGGGATTTGGGGCCGCAGGGCACACTTCGCGCGGGCATCTCAAGCCGCGCGCCGCGCTGTGCCTCGGGCATACGGCGTGCCGAATGACCCGAACCCCTGCAACTGCAGCTCTCCGCGACATAGTTGCGATGTGGACCGCCAACGGGGTGGTCCTCTGATGGCCGTGCCGGAACGGAGGGGCTGTTGCCGGCCGCGTCTCAGTCGTTGTCGGGAACCATGGAGACCACGACCTTGCCGGCCTTGGTGCGGCCCTGCTCGACATATGCCATCGCCTCGAGCGTCCGGTCGAAGGGGAAGGTGCTGTCGATGACCGGGCGGAGCTTCCCGCTGTCGTAGAGGGCACCGAGTTTGCGCAGCTGGGCGCCGTTGGCCTCCATGAAGAAGAACTCGTAGCGCACGCCCAGCGTCTTGGCCCGCTTGCGGATCTTGCGGCTGAGGGTGTTCATGACCAGGCCCAGGAAGGCGGGGGCGCCGAGCTGCTTGGCGAAGGCGGCGTCGGGTGGGCCGACGACACTGATGGCCAGGCCGCCGGGCCTCAGCACGGTCAGCGACTTCTCGAGGTTCGCCCCGCCCACGGAGTCCAGCACCAGGTCGTAGCCGGAGAGCACCTTCGAGAAATCCTCCTTGGTGTAGTCGACGACGAGGTCGGCGCCGAGGTTCCTGACCAGCTCCTCGGTCTCGGTGTTCGTGGTGGTCGCCACCGTGGCGCCGAGGTGCTTGGCGAGCTGGATGACCGTCGACCCGAGGCCCCCGGCTCCGGCGTGGACGAGCACCTTCTGCCCCGGCTTCACGTGCGCGCGCTCGACGAGGACCTGCCAGGCGGCCAGGGCCACCAGCGGCACCGCGGCTGCCTCCTCCAGGGAGAGAGGGGCCGGCTTGGGCGCGACATCGTCCACGTCGATCGCGATGAACTCCGCGAAGCCCCCCACCCGCAGGTCGCGCGGACGGGCGTAGACCTCGTCGCCGACCTCGAAACCGCGTACGGCGGAACCGACCCGCGTCACCACGCCCGCCACGTCGTGACCGAGCACGAACGGAAGCTTGTACTTCAGCAGCTGCTTGAACTCCCCGTTGCGGACCATCTTGTCCAGCGGGTTGATGCCGGCGGCGCTCACTTTGACCAGGACGTCGCGGTCTCCGACGGTGGGCTCGGGTACCTCTGCGGCGCGTACGCCGTCCTTGCCGTACTTCTCGACGACGAACGCCTTCATGCCGGCGGCCTTCCTGTGTGGGTGTCCGGGTGGTTGATGCGATTCTTCCGGCAGGTCCCCCTGCGCGCCCGTTTCTCGGGCGGCCGGGTTGATGTGCCGACCATGACGCTACTTGCTGAGTATGGAAAAGTAAACTCAGGTGAGGTTAGAATCACCCCATGGATGCAACGACCGAAGCTCTGCAGGACGCCGGCGTGGACCCCCGACTCGACCGGGACGCGTCGAACTGCTCGATCGCCCGGACCCTTGAGGTCGTGGGGGAGAAGTGGACGATCCTGATCCTGCGCGAGGTCTTCTACGGCTCGTCCCGTTTCAGCGAGTTCGAACGCGTCCTCGGCTGTCCCCGCAACCTCCTCGCGGCGCGGCTTCGGATGCTCGTGGAGGAGGGGATCCTGGCCACCGAGACCTACAAGGAGCCGGGCTCGCGGAGCCGGCCGAAGTACGTGATCACCCCCAAGGGTGTGGATCTGGTCCCGGCCGTGATGGGGCTCCTGCAGTGGGGCGACCGCTACCGCGCCGACCCGGAGGGCCCGGCCATGCTGTCCAGGCACCGTGGATGCGGCGCGCACGTCGACGCCCAGATCCGCTGCGACCGGGGCCACGCCGTACAGCCGGAAGACATCGAGAGCATCCCCGGCCCCGCCTTTCGTCTGAGGTCCGCCGAGTGAACTGACCGCGGTCGATGCCCGGCAGAGGGGAGGCGGCGACAATGTTTCCTATGGCGGGGGCACATACGAAGGCGCTGCTTGCCTTCTTTCGGCAGGCCGAGCCTCGCACCGCCCCGTCCGGCTGGGGGATCGCGCTGGACGGAGCGATCGCGGCGGGTGCGGCCGTCGCCGCTGTGTTCGAAGCAGCACAGACCCCCAGCCATGGGCCGGTTCTGGCCTTCGTGGCGCTCACCGCGCTGCCGCTCGCGCTGCGGCGGGTGTTCCCCATCGCCGCCTGGCTGTTGATCGTCGCCGCCATCATGGTCGTACAGCAGACGACGGTGCCGCCAGTGGCCCTCGGCGCTGCGGTGTTCGCCGCCTACAGCGCCGTCGCCTACAGCAAGTACCGGAACCTGGCCATTGCCAGCGTAGTGGGCGTCACGCTGGCCGCCACTGCGTATTCCCCCCTGCCCAGGTTCCCCGGCCGACTCACCGCGGTGCTGACCGTCGCGCCCACGGTGATCGCCGGGCTCGGTATTCGCGAACTGCGGGGGCGGCTCAAAGACTCCACCGCGAGGCTACGGCGCGCCGCGGAGGAACAGGAGACCGCGACCTTGCAGGCGATCGAGACCGAGCGGGCCCGGATCTCGGCCGAGCTGCACGACGTGGTGACGCACAACGTCAGCGTGATGGTGATCCAGACCGGCGCGGCACGCAAGATGCTGAAGACCTCCCCGGGCGAGGCCGAGGAGGCGCTGCTGGCCGCGGAGGCCGGCGGCCGTGTCGCCATGGCCGAGCTGCGGAACCAGCTCGGGCTCCTCAGCGCGGCGCAACGGGACGGCGAGAGCGCCGCTCTGCACCCGCAACCGGGCCTGCACGACCTGCCTGCCCTGATCGAGCGGGTTTCCGCCGCGGGGCTTCCAGTCAAGCTGGATGTCAGCGGCAACCCACGGCCGCTGCCACCGGGCGCAGACCTCGCCGCCTACCGTGTCGTTCAGGAAGCCTTGACGAACGTTCTGCGACATACTGCGAACGCGGCCACCGCCGTCACGATCCACTGGGGAGACGAACTCGTGATCACGATCAGCGACAACGGCCCAGGCACGGACGGCAACTGGGGCCGAGGGCTGCTCGGACTGCGGGAGCGGCTGGCGCTGTACGGTGGCGAGTTCGCCGCAGGGCCGTGCCCGGAAGGCGGCTGGCGGGTGCGGGCGGTCCTGCCGGCATGAAGGTCGTCATCGCCGATGATCAGGCGCTGGTCCGCGGCGGGTTCCGGCTGATCCTGCGGGAAGCGGGAATCGACGTCGTGGCAGAGGCGGCCGACGGAGCGGAGGCGGTCGCGGCCGTCGCCGAGCACCGGCCGGACGTGGCGCTGATGGACATCCGCATGCCCGAAGTGGACGGGATCGAGGCCACTCGCCGCATCCTGGCGGACGGCCCAGGCGGGCCCGACGGAGTGCGGATCATCATCCTGACCACGTTCGACCTGGACAAGTACGTCTACGAGGCCCTGGCCGCCGGGGCCAGCGGGTTCCTGCTCAAGGACATCTCACCCGAGCAGCTGGTCGCCTCGGTCCAACTCGTCCGCGCCGGCGACGCGCTGCTGGCGCCCTCGATCACCCGCCGCCTGGTCCATCGCTACGCGGCGCGTCCCGGTACGGTCCCGACCGCTGCCAGTGACGCCCCGGCGGGAGAACGGGACCTGTCCGCTCTCACGCCGAGAGAGCTCGAGGTGCTCGGGCTGGTCGCACGTGGCCTGAGCAACGCCGAGATCGCCGCCTCTTTGACGCTCAGCGAGGCGACGGTGAAGACGCATGTGGCACGGCTCCTGACCAAGCTGGAGCTGCGCGACCGGGTCCAGGCGGTCGTCCTCGCATACGAGATCGGGCTGGTACAACCGGACGCCGTGGCGTGGGGCCCCTCCGCACCGTAGGTATCGCTGGATCCCGCAGCGATCGTCAGCACGCCTATTCCTGAGTTCGACCCTTCGGGACTGGACGGAAGGGCACTCGGGAACCAGAGCCTTTTGCGTGATGGCGATTGGTTCCGCTTCACGCATGACGAGACGTCATGTACCGTGTCGGGCCCGGGAAGCAGTGCGGGCACGGCCTCGATGATCATGTGGGTGTCGAATCCGTTGGCCATCGAGCGAGTCCGTGTCTGCCCCTCAATCATCCCCCCTGCCCGCGGCGCTGGAGCACCTGGCCCGCGTTGATGGTCCAGCGCCGGTTCATGACGCCGCCCGCCTTCTGAATTTCCTGGAGTTGCTGCCCGATCCCCGCGGCCGACGTGGCCGCCGCTACCCGCTTCGTGCACTGTTGGGTGTCGCAGCCGCGAGCGTGCTGGCTGGCGCCCGATCCCTGGTTGCGATCGGCGAGTGGATCGCGGAAGCTCCCTGCTGGGCGCTGCGCACTCTGGGTTTCCCACCCGACCCACTCGCCGGCCATGTGCCCGCACCGCATCCGGCCACCCTGCGTCGCCTGCTCGCCCGGCTCGACGGGGACGCCCTCGATGAGGTGATCGGTGCCTTCCTGACCAGCCGTGCCGCAAGACCGGGCCGCGAGGCCGGCCGGCGTGCGGTTGCGGTGGACGGCAAGACACTGCGCGGCTCGCGCCACTCAGGCCAGGCGGCCGTGGCGTTGCTGGCGGCGATGGAGCACAGCGGCAGCGTGCTCGCTCAGCGGCAGGTTGCCGACAAAAGCAACGAGATCCCCACCTTCGCTCCGCTGCTGGACACCGTGGACCTTGCCGGCGCCGTGGTCACCGCTGACGCCCTGCACACCCAGCACAACCACGGCACCTACCTGCGCGAGCGTGACGGTCACTACCTGGCGATCGTAAAGAAGACCATCCCGGCCTGTTTGACTGCGTCCGTCACCTGCCCTGGCGCGACATCACCCGTGACCACTATGACCGCACCCGCGCCCACCATCGCATAGAGATCCGCCGTCTGAAGACCGCCGCCTTCGCCCATCTCGACTACCCCGAAGCGCGCCAGGCTCTGCAAGTCGTCCGCTGGCGGCGCGAACTGGGCACCGGCAAACTCACCATCGGACGTGTCTACCTGATCACCAGCCTAGCTCCGGGTGAGGCCACCGGAGCCCAACTCGCCTCCTGGATCCGGGGCCACTGGCACATCGAGAATCTCCTGCACCACGTCCGGGACCGGACCTACCGCGAGGACGCTTCGAAGATCCGCACCGGGCGCCTGCCCCGCACCATGGCCAGCCTGCGCAACCTCGCGATCAGCGAGCACCGGCAGGACGGCCGCACCAACATCGCCGCCGTCCTCCGGCACACCGCACGCGACTACCAACGGCCCCTGTCATCACTCGGCCTCACGTGACGAAACCGGACAGAACGCGATCACGCAAAGACCCTGGGGTACTGGCACTGGCTGTTCCAGATGCAACCCGACCTTCCAGAGCGCCTCGTGGGACGCGACATCCGCGGATATCTCGAGTACTTCTTCGAGCGCTGGACCTACAACCGCCACGGCCTGACACCCGAAGCAGTCGACGCCTACGTCCGGGCGTTCTCCCGTCCGGGTGCCCTGCGCGCGAGTTTCGACGACTACCGCGCCATGGAGCAGGACGTCGCCCTGGACGACATCGACGCCGCCGAGGGCCGGCGCCTCACCATGCCGAGACTGCCGCTGAGGAAGCCGACGAATACCGGGAATGCCGGCGCGACGATGCGGCACCTCGCCGCGAAGAACGTGATGTCCCTCCGGCGGCCCAAGCGGTCGGCCAGGGTTCGAGGACGAGGAGGAAGCTGACCGAGTACCTGTTTTCAAGCCTCCGGGTGGCATTAACCCAGGTCAGTAATCGAACAGGGCCGGGATGAGGGCAGGGCGCAGGCCGGGACAATGAGCTGATCGGGTGTGAGGAGGTAGGGGTATCAACGTCGGGGCATGTCCTGAGCGGTCTGTGGGCTCGGGCGGGGTGTTGATACTTGCCGCCCGAGCCCGGGGTGGCTATTCGGGCAGGGGCAGGTGCCCGATGACCTTCTGGCCGACGAACGCGGACATCCGCAGCGCGTGGTAGGCGTACTCGCGCATGGCCTGTTCGTAGGCGGCGATGCCGTCGAGGAGCGGCTGGTCGCCAGCGGCGACGGCGAGCAGTTGATCGCCCAGGGTGTGCGCGTCGCGCAGTGCGGTGTTGGCTCCGATACCCAAGGCGGGACTCATGGCGTGGATCGCGTCGCCCATCACGGTGATGTTGGACGGTTCCCAGTCGTCGACGGGTACGCAGCTGCGGCACTTGAGGGCCTGCACGGTGGCGGTGTCCCAGAGCCGGACGGTGTCGACCAGGGCCGGGTGCCAGGTGGCGACACGCTGCAGCGCGTGTGCTTTGAGCTGATCTGGTGTGGCCGTGAAGAGTTCCTCGTCGGAGAGCATCCCTTCGGGGAGGGAGTTGAAGATGCTCAGCGCGTAGTCGGCGGTGGCCTCGTGCTGGAAGCCGGGGGCCTGCTCGGCGATCAGCGGCGAGGCGGGGTCGGTGCGTTCCAGCGGGCCGAGGGTCAGGCCGGTGAAATCGGCGTCGTAGGCCAGGGAGAAGGCGTTGAACAACTGCGCGGGCAGTTTGGCCTTCGCTTCGTCGGTGAGATGGATCTTTGCGGCGATGTGCCGGGAGCCAAGGTCCGCGACCTGGACCTGGGGCAGACGTTGTGCGCGGACGGCGGAGTTGATGCCGTCCGCGGCAATGAGGACGTCGGCCTCGACCGTGTCGCCGTTCTCCAGCAGCACAGTGACCGTCGCGTCAGGGTTGGTGCGGTATCCGGTGACCTTGGCGCCGAAGTGCACGGCCGGTTCCAGGCCGAGGTGGAGGATGCGGCGCAGGGTGGAGCGGCACACCACCAAGTGCTCGGGGATGTCGGCGGGTACGCCGGTGCCCTCGGTGGCGGCCCTGTCCCGGCCAGGGCGGAGGTTGAGCTGTTCGTCGAAGAGGAGCATGTCGTCGCTAGGCATGCCGCAGGTCGCCAGGAACAGGTCCCACAGGCGCGGCTCCAGGGCCGCGTGCAGCGCGGAGGTGCCGGTGGAGTTGATGTGGATCCGGTATCCGGCCTCGCGTGCCGCGATCCCGGCGTCGCGTTCGTAGACGACCACGTCCAGGCCGTGCCGGTTGAGATGGTGGGCCAGCGTCAGCCCGGCGAGTCCACCGCCGGTGATGACAATACGCATTCCAGACACAGTACTCCCAGTGCAGATTTCTTCTCGTACTCGGAGCACACCGGGACTCCCACTCGGGGAGGGTGTTGGCGCAGATCAGGAAAACCGTGACCTGCGGTCCGGACTACCAACCGGAAGGCAATTTTGTGTGCCCCAAAAATATACATCAACGGCCTCGATCAGCGGCGGATCAGTGTTGTGATGTGCGGTTTTTCACTGATCACCGGTTCCCTGAGGCGACTGCCGACCGACGGCGAATCCGCCCTTGACGAACCGATTCAATTATGGTCAGCAAGGATTCGATTTGACCGTACCGGCGTTTTCTGCTCGCCTTCCGCATGGATCATGCCCACAATTCAAACGGGACCTGCTTATTGGACTGACGGGCCTGTGTCGACGGTGGGAGGATCGGCAGCACCGCGGGTTCAGGCCGGTGCGGGCCAAGGGGCGATCGGTCTGGCTGAGGGCCCTGCGGCCTCTTGGTGGGACTGCTGACCGTCAGTGACGGGATGATCAGTCACGGTGGATTTCGCGGGAGGCTGGCTGTCCGCTCCTGCGGGAGCTTCGGCGGGTGATGCGCCTGGTCATCAGAGTGATCGCGGCCCAGGTGATGAGCGATTCCGAGTGCTGGATGAGTCGTTCGTAGTCCCGTGCGTGCCGACGGGCGTGCATGACCCAGGCGTGCGAGCGTTCGACGACCCAGCGCCGGGGCAGGACGACGAACCCGGGGACGTTCTTCGGGCGGCTGACGGTCTTGATCGTCAGGTTCAGGTGAGTCTTTGCCCAGGTCACAAGCTGTCCGGCAGAGGCGGAGTCGGCCCAGACGATGGTGATCTCGGGGTGCATCAGCCGCAGCCTGAACAGCACTTCCTTGGCCGCGTTGCGGTCGGTCATGTCGGCGGGGGTGACCATGACGAACAGCGGCAGGCCCCTGGTGTCGACGACCAGGTGCCGCTTGCGGCCGTTGATCTTCTTGCTGGCGTCGTAGCCGCGGGAGTCCTTGCCGACGGTGTCGGCGGCCTTGACCGACTGGGAGTCGATGACGGCGGCGACCGCCCCGGGCGCTGTCCTCAGTCATGGGCTTCTCACCCTCAACTGCGAGCTCTGGCAAGGCACTTAGGGCCGTGGCGACTCGCAGCCCGCCTCTCGACCGAGAGTCAGACCGAAAATCCTGAGATCACAACGATCGACCGGAAGTGACCGGAATCTGATCGAAGATGCGATTCGGATGCGTTCGCGTTGCGGTCACTGTGACCATTCGCCGAACGATTCCTTCCAGGCCCGCCAGGCCCTCGTGACGCACCGCCGCGAGCAGTCGGGGTGGAACAGTGCCTGCACCGCGGCCAGGTGGCCCCTGGCTCCGGCGGTCGGTGCGGCGACGACGGTGGGCCGGGGCAGGCCGTAGCGGTCCGCGACCGCGTGGGCCCTGTCCCGCTCACCCCGTGCCAGCAGCACGCCGGGCGCTTCCGGCAGCAGTGTGAGCAGCAGAGGCACGGCGATCACGGCCGGCGGTACGCCTGCCCAGAAGACCCAGTGCCAGCCCGCGGCCGGAGCCAGAGTCCGTCGCCGCCATGCCGCCGGCGTGGTACGAGGTCATGAGCAGGCCCGTGGTGAGGGCGGCTCTGCGCGGTGGTGCGAACTCCATGACCATGGCCAGGCACAGCGGCATGGGCCCGCCCAGCCCGAGGCCGGCGATGAACCGGCTGCACCCGATCAGTCCGACCCCTCCCGCCGTGGCGCAGATCGCCGAGCCGCAGTGAGCGCACCCGCGAGCATGCCGAACGTGGTCCAACTGCCCATGGTGCCCGCCCGCACTCGCCTGGGTCAGGCCGAGTCCCGCGTTGTCGAACATGTGGGGCATCACGGCGCCGTAGAGGTTGATGTCCATGCCAGTCGAAGATCACGGCCAGCCAGCACAGGGCCAGCACAGGGAACACCTTGCGGAACGTGCGGGAGGGAGCCGACGCGGCGGACGAGGGGGAAAGAGAGCATCTGCGTCCTTGGAGGATGTGGGGGCCTCGAAGCGTGAGTCTGTCGACAAGTCGGTTCGTCTAGTGAAATATGGTTCACCTCAAGGTGCGCATGAGTCTCGGACGACGGTCGGCCGGGTGTCAATGGGACCCGCTGGTACTCCGTCTCGGTCACCCCACTTGCATCCCGTGCATGGACCGTCTGCCCGCAGGCCGGTCCTTTGAGGAGTCATGATGAGCAGTAGCGAGTGTCCTGAGGTCAGGACGGCGGCGGGCGCGGTGCGCGGTCGCCGCGAGGGTGGCCGGGAGGTCTTTCGGGGCATCCCGTTCGCCCAGCCCCCGGTGGGTGCGGCGCGTTTCACGGCGCCGCGACCGGTGGACCGCTGGGACGGAGTGCGTGAGGCGTTCGCGTTCGGACCGCCGCCCCCGCAGGAGCCGATAGGCCCCGAGGCGGAACTCCCCGCCGGCCTTCCGGCAGGTGACGACTGGCTGACGGTCAACGTCTGGACGCCGGAGACGGACCCGGCCGCACGCCGGCCGGTGATGGTGTGGATCTACGGTGGCGCCTACAAGTTCGGCTCCGCCGACGACCCGGCCTACGACGGCAGTCGGCTCTCCCGCGACGGTGACCTGATCGTGGTCACCCTCAACTACCGAGTCGGGATCGAGGGGTTCGCCCTGATCGACGGCGCACCCGCGAACCGCGGACTGCTCGACCAGGTCGCCGCCCTGGAGTGGGTGCGCGAGAACATCAGCGCCTTCGGCGGCGATCCCGACCAGGTCACGGTCTTCGGCGAGTCAGCGGGCGCCGGGTCCGTCGCCGCGCTGATGGCCATGCCGCGAGCGCGGGGTCTGTTCCGGCGGGCCATCGCCCAGAGTGTGCCGGGTACGTTCTTCTCCGCCGGGCTGGCCGGTGACATCGCCGAAGCCCTGGCCGGCGGGCTGGGGCTGCGCCCGACGGTCGCAGATCTGTCCGGTGTGGACCCGCGCAAGCTGCCCGAGGCAGGAGCCGCACTGACCGCCGGGATGCGCGGGTACGTCGACCGCTGGGGCCCGGTCGCTCTGACCCCGACCCCCTTCTCGCCCGTCGTCGACGGTGAGGTCCTGCCCACCACCCCGTGGCAGGCACTCGCGAGCGGTGCCGCGCGGGACGTGGAGCTGATCGCCGGGCACAACCGGGACGAGTACCGTCTCTTCCTCATGCTCGGTGGGCTGCTCGGACAGGTGGACGAGGCCCTGGCCTCGATGGCGCTGGGCCTGTTCGGACCGGCACCCGACGGCGAAAAGACCTATCGTGCAGCGTTCCCGGACGCCTCGTCGGAGTACCTGTTCGAACTGGTCCAGTCCGACTGGCTGTTCCGCATGCCCTCCCTTCACCTGGCGGAGGCGCAGGTGGCGGGCGGCGGCCGGGCGCACGTGTACGAGCTGACCTGGGCCGCACCCGCCAACGGCGGCGTTCTGGGCGCCTGTCACGGACTGGACGTACCCCTGACCTTCGGTGTGTACGGCGGCCTCGGCGCCATGCTGACCGGGTCCGTGCCCTCGCCCGAGACCGAGGCGCTCTCCGCCCGTTTCCGCTCCGCCTGGACCAACTTCGCCACCACGGGCGACCCGGGCTGGCCCGCGTACGACGCCGAGCGCCGCCTCGTTCAACTCCTCGACGCCGAACCGACGGTCACCAGGTACCCGGAAGAGGCCGCCCGCCGCATCTGGGAACACCACGTGTTCGCCCCGCTGCCTCTGACAGCGGCGTAGCCCTGCCACGTCGGGATTGCTTCGCTCCATGGTCGGCCAGGTGATGACCGGTCGGCCATGGCGACCCTGGCCCGCTGTCACCCTTCGCCGCGAATCGGATAGATGACGGGATCCCTCCTGGCGTGGGGCGCCGCCCGCGCGGCTCAGCCGGATGCCGTCCTCAAGCCCGGTGCGCACGGCCCGGTCGCCGCCTTCTGCCTCGACACTCTCAGGCTCGGTGCCGCCGAGGCCGGAGTGCACGAAGCCGACGGGGCGTCGGCCCGCCGTCGATGAGGACTGAGCGGGCATAGATCACCGCGCCGCGGCGCTGAAGCTGACGTCGGGAAGCCGCTGCCGAGATGGCGGACCATACGGTCGCCTCCACCGTTTCCCCGCTGCGGGAGGTGGCGGATGCCGCCGCCGGCGTGTTGATGAACAGATCGTTCGATCGGGAGCGCGTCCGCCCCTCGCGGGGGCGGGCCGTCCCAGCGGAAAGGAAGCCGTCCATGGACGAGCAGGGTGAGCGTTTCGACGTCGTCGTACTCGGCGCGGGCCCCGGCGGATACGTAGCCGCCATCAGGGCCGCCCAACTGGGCAAGAGCGTCGCGGTCGTCGAGGAGAAGTACTGGGGCGGCGTCTGCCTGAACGTGGGCTGTATCCCCACCAAGGTCCTGCTGCGCAACGCCGAGCTCGCGCATCTCTTCACGCGCGAGGCGAAGACCTTCGGCATCAAGGTCGAGGGTGAGGTCTCCTTCGACTACGGGGAGGCCTTCCGCCGCAGCCGGAAGGTCGCGGACGGCCGGGTCAAGGGCGTCCACTTCCTGATGAAGAAGAACAAGATCACGGAGATCAGCGGGCGCGGCACGTTCCTCGACCCGCACACGCTCCAGGTGGCCGACTACGAGGGCAACACCCGCACCATCGGCTTCGATCACTGCATCATCGCCGCCGGGGCGAGCCCCAGGCTGCTGCCCGGCACCCGCCGCACGGCGCGCGTGGTGACGTTCGAGGAGCAGATCCTCGCCGAGGACCTGCCGCAGTCGATCGTGATCGCCGGTGCCGGCGCGATCGGCGTTGAATTCGCGTATGTCCTGCACAACTACGGTGTGCAGGTCACGATCGTGGAGTTCCTGGACCGGATCGCCCCGCTGGAGGACGTCGAGGTCTCCGCTGAACTCGCCAAGCAGTACCGGAAGTTGGGGATCCAGGTGCTGACCTCGACGCGTGTCGAGTCGATCGACGAGTCGGGCGCGCAGGTCCGGGTCACGGTCACCGGCAAGGACGGCGCGCAGCAGGTCCTGGAGGCGGACAAGGTCCTGCAGGCGATCGGCTTCGCGCCGAACGTCACCGGCTACGGCCTGGAGAACACCGGCGTGCGGGTCACCGAGCGCGGCGCGATCGATGTCGACGGCCGCTGCCGCACCTCCGTCCCCCACATCTACGCCATCGGCGACGTCACCGCGAAGCTGATGCTCGCGCACGCGGCCGAGGCGATGGGCGTGGTCGCCGCCGAGACACTCGCGGACGCGGAGACCATGGAGCTGGACTATGTGATGATCCCGCGGTCCACCTTCTGCCAGCCGCAGATCGCGAGCTTCGGTTACACGGAGGCGCAGGCGAGGGAGAAGGGCTTCGACGTCCAGGTGGCCAAGTTTCCGTTCACCGCGAACGCCAAGGCCCATGGCCTGGGCGACGCGAGCGGGTTCGTGAAGCTGATCAGCGACGCCAAGTACGGCGAGCTCCTCGGCGGTCACCTCATCGGACCCGACGTCACCGAACTCCTGCCCGAGCTGACCCTGGCCCAGCAGTGGGACCTCACGGTCCACGAGGTCGCCCGCAACGTCCATGCCCACCCCACCCTCGGTGAAGCGGTCAAGGAAGCCGTCCACGGCCTGGCCGGCCACATGATCAACATGTAGGGGGATGCTCGCCGCAGCGGAAACAGGGCCCGTGGGGCTCGGACGGCTTCGCGCCCTCGAGCTTCCGAGGGCCCTGATCCTTTGGTGCGGGGCGATCCGGGGCGGGGGTTCTCGGAGGCATTTGAGAAGCTCAACGCCGAGATGTCCTTGGTCCAGGCGTCTACAAGAACGCGGGCCGTCAGTGTCGCCGCCAGCGTGACCACAAGCAGGTGGGTATCCGGGCTTCCCCGAACAGGAAGGCCCGGCAGGATCGCCCTGTACGAGATCTACGACCTGGCCACGCCCTTGGCTGGGTCGCGATCCGGCTGGCTGCGGCGCCGAAGACGTCGTGTGCGATGCGGTCGTCGCTGACGAGGTCGCGGTGTGCTCTGGAGAAGTGGCAGGCGGAATCCGGCGGCGGCCGTGACACGTGCGGGTCGGGTGGTGTGCGTCGTTTTTCCTGGTTCCCCGGGTTGGGCGGTCAGATCTGGACGAGGGCCGGAGGGGCGGCACGAACCCGTCTACTTACCGGCCGAGCAGCGCGGCGAATTCGATGGTGGTGAGATCGCCTCCGCTCGGGCCCATGGGCTGCAGCCCGATGGGCAGTCCGCTTCTGCCCTTGCGCACGGGGATGGTCGTTGCCGGTCCTCCGGAGACGTCGGCGACGGCGCTCCACTTGACCTGGTCCCAGTAAGGGCGTCGTACACCGTCGACCTCGAAGGGCCGCCCGAACCAGTCGATCAGTTTGTTGTGATGAGCGGGGGCGGCCGTCGGCGTGGCCGGCATGGGCACGATGTCGAAGTCCTGGAAGAACTCGAACCATCACTGCCGGATCTCGTTGCGCACCATGTGGGCCTGCAACCAGTGGAAGTGGGACTGGAAGGTTCCGCGCAGGGCGGGTCCGGCGTCGCCCCGCGGGTGCTGGACGAACCGGGCCAGGGTCGCGGCACTGGGGGCAGGGGCGAGGCCGGTGCGGTCGCCCGCGCCGAAGAGGAGGGGCGAAAAGGCCTTGTGGTGATTCGTCGCGATGTCGACGGGGAGGCTCGCGGGCTGGACGGTGATCTTTGCACCGGCCCTGCGTAGCACGGTGACCGCGTCGTCCATGGCCTCCATGATGTCGCTGCAGCAGTGGACCTGACCATTGATCTTCCGTGGCTGCTGGAGCTTGCCCGCACCCAGCTGGGTGACCCGGACGTGACGGACTGGGGAGCCATGGAGGCCGCCCGAGCGCGGCACTGCTTCCGCGTGATGGACGACCTCATCTACGACCAGCCTCACCACCGCGCCGCCGCGCTGTTCCACTCGTTGTGCCGCGTCCCGGCGCTCGAGCACAGCAACGCCCTGTTCGGCACCACCGTCGCGGCTGGCTACCTGCACGCCAGCGGCAGGACGGCACGGTTCACTGCCAAGGAGGCGGCCGACCTGGCCGAGCAGGTGACGGCCGGGGACGTGGACATACGGGCCCTCGCTGACACCCTCAGGGAGTGGACCGAGCGGGCCTGAACTCTGGCTCGGTCCAGGAGAGACGATGGGATCTCCGCCGGGGAACAAGCGTCATGCCACCGTCGCTTCGGGCAGTTGGCCCGGCTTGGTCTCCACGATCTGCACGTCGCTGCATCCAGCGTCTTCGAGTGCTTGCTTTCGTCTGCCAGCGCTCGGCTTGTCATAGGCGACGGCGGAGGAGCGCGGGGTGCCGTCCGGGTCGGTCCAGGCGAGCGCAAAGTTCTGCATCGTGATCGTCATGAGGCCATCATGGCCGTCGCCACTGACAACGCCCTGAGCTCACGGTGCGGATCAGCACGGTGATCGATGCCTGCGCACCCAAGCTCCTGGGTCTCTACGGCGTCGGTCCGGACACGGCCGCGGCCTTGTTGACCGCGGCCGGCGACAACCCCGAACGCCTGGCCAGTGAGGCATCCTTCGCCGCCCTCTGCGGCGTCAGCCCCGTGGAAGCATCGTCTGGAAAACCCAGCGCCGCAGGCTCAACCGTGGCGGCGACCGTCAAGCCAATTCAGCGCTCTACACCATCGTCATCGCCCGTCTGCGCTGTGACGCCCGCACCCGTTCCTGCGTGGAACGACGCGTCACCGAGGGCAAGACACGACGCGAAGCTATCCGATGCCTCAAACGCTACGTGGCCCGCGAGATCTACCAAGCCCTCCTCACATCCAGGAGGCACTACCCGGGACCAGCCCCTGCCAGTTGACATCCATAGGGGCATCAAGCATGCCTACATCTTCCACGGCACCATCATCATCGCCTCGATTCGACTCTGGCTGCGCCCATGATCTGGGACAGACCTGGCGTACTCAAGGCCGGCACCAGTACCGGAGCGGCCGCATCTCCCCTCAATGCTGCTCTGGACATGCTTGCTCAACCGGTATGGGTCACCATGGCATCGATGAGCTCGGGCCAGAGTTCACGCGGGCGATCGTGGCCCATGTCAGGGACCAGCAGGAGTTCGGCGCCGGGAACCAGCTCCGCGGTGCGTTTCCCGCCGCTGGGGGCGATCAGCGTGTCGTCCAGGCCGTGGATCACCAGCGTCGGCACCCGCAGCTCACGCAGTGCATCCGCACGTGAACCGCTGAGGATCATCGCGCCGAGCTGCCGCCCGATCCCCTCGGGGTAGTAGGCGCGGTCGTAGCTCGCGGCGGCCAGCTCACGCAGCACCGAGGCGTCGCCGTATCGCTTGGAGGCCCACACCAGTTCCCGCTCCGCCGCCGCAACGTATCCCTCGCGGTCCGCGGGCTTGGGACTGAACAGCACCGCCTGGGCCTCCGGGCTGGACTGGCCGTATTCGCTCTCGCCGGTCGAGGACATCATCGACGTCAAGGTCAGCACCCGCTCCGGGCAGGAGAGGGCCATCACCTGGGCGATCATCCCTCCCATCGAGGCACCGACCACGTGGGCGCGTTCGATACCGAGCGCAGTGAGCAGGCCGAGGCCGTCACCCGCCATGTCAAGAAGCCGATAGGGAACCATGGCGAGGGCGGCGGGAATGTCTCCCGAGCTGACGGCGGCGATGAACTTGCCCATGTCCACAGGATGATCGTCGAACTTGGTGGACAGCCCGCAGTCCCGGTTGTCGTACCGGATCACGTAACGGCCGCGGTCTGCCAGTGCTCGGCAAAAGTCCTCGTGCCAGGCGAGCATCTGCGCGCCGAAACCCATCACCAGCAGGACTGGCGGGTCTCCAGGGTCGCCGAAACTCTCGTACGCGATGGACACCTCAGGGGACACGTCAACGATCGACATGCACGGAGACTGTCATAGTCATCCACGGAGCGCACCCAGAATATCGCCGGGCGACCTGCGCATACTTTCCTGGCTTCTGCCCATGATCCGTCGGACAGGCCCTAGCCTGGGGTCGCGCCGTCGCGGGCGGTTGCACGGTGAGAGGAAGTCGATGACTGACCGGCCAACCAGGTCTGATGCCAAGGCGGATCCCAGCATCCTGACGTTGGAGTTTCGGCATGTCCACCGGCTTATCGATCGCGCCGCGGAGGGCGTGCAGACGTGGCAGGTCTCCCTCCTCTCCGAGGACGAGACGGTGGCCCGTGTGCGTGCGACGCGCGGCCTGTACTGGAAGGCCTACAACCTTCACGAGCGCATCGCCGACGAGCAGTCTTTTCCCGCGGTGGTGGCGGAACAGCGTCTTCGACGCTGAAGGCCAGTTCACGCCGGAGTACGAGAACGTCGTCGACCTGCCGGGCAATGTCCTCGTGGTCGACGACCTGCACATTGCCGCGCCCTGGGATGACCCCTGGGTCGCGGCCGGGCTGATCTCCAGCATCATCGACCGGCTGACCGATAACCAGTACACGGTGGTCCTGCCCCGTGTCTCCGGCGACACGGAGGCGGCCCTTCTCACGGAGGCCGCCGTCCTGCTGAGCGCCGAACCGTTCTCCGACGAGCTGCTGATCATCGACACGGCGCTCGCCGCCCCCGAGGAGGCCGCGCACCGTGTCCGTGAGCAGCTGCGCTCCCGCGCCCGCTACGGCGGAGCCGGTCCCTTCAGCGATGACTGGGACGAGGAAGGGGAGGAGATCCTTACCGCGCGCACGCGAGCGGTGCTGCATTTGGCCCTTCAACAGCTCTCGGAGCAGGCGTGGCAGGAGGTGTCCGCGCTGGGGGATCAACCGGCCCAGCGGAGCGCCGGCGGTCTCTTCGGCTCGCTGCCGCGGGTGACCTGGAACCAAGACGGTAACTGGCGACGGCAGATGGCCCGGGCTTTCGACGACCTCGCCGCCGACTGGCGGTGGGTGACGAACACCGGCCCACGGGTGCGGCCTTTGAGGAGCCGGGGCAGCAGCCGGGCGGTGCCAGCGTCCCAGTACACGGTCTCCAGAACGTAGTCCTCGCGCGCCTGGCCCCGGCGGCGGGCCTTGGTCCGGGCGCCCTTCGCCTTTACCAGGCAGCGGCGCCCGGCGAGGTCCAAATCCTCGATGTTCACGCCGAGGATCTCCTCCGCCCGTCCGGCGGTCTCGTACAGCATCCGCCACAGCGTCTTCTCCCGCAGGTGCACCTCGCGCCGCGCGATCAGCCGGTCAATGGCCATCTTTGAGCGGGCGAGGGTCTCAGAGTCCGGCACCGTCAGCCGCTTCGCCCAGGCCGGGACCATCGGCCCTTCGTAGCCGCGATCCCGGCACCAGCCGAGCCAGGACAGCACCCCCGCCCGGCGGGAGTTCCAGGTGTTGACCGCCGCGGTGCCCCAGAGCAGTTCGAGGGCTTCGCCGATTTCATCGTCCGCGACCGAGGCCAGCGGCTGGCCCTCGCCGATCCGCTCGGCGGTCTTGCCCACCCCGATCCCGTAGTTCCGGGCCGTATTCGGGTTGCCGAGCGAGTCGAGGAACACGTCCGCCGCCGCGCGGACGGTCAACGCCTTCCAGTCGGCAACTGCACGATGGTGGGCACCGCTTCCCCCTTGCCGCAGATAACAGGGCCGCTTCACGCAGCGACCGGAGACCGTCACCGCAGGTGACGGGTGTTAGGCGGGCCTCAACGCGCTGATCACAGGGCTCCGCGCGCTGATGCCCTCCTCCCGGCAGTGACCGCGTGGTCACAGCCCCGCTCGGCCGGCGGCGGCGTCGGCCCGAGTGCTGCCTTTCATGACGATCGGGAAGAGCGGCCATGCTCGCCGGCGCATACCTCATGACGCACTGCGGCTGCTCCGCAGTCGATGTTGACCAGGTCGCCGTCGCGCAGGCGGTGGTCGTCGGGGATGCCGTGCGCGACGGCGTCGTGCACGGGGGCTCCGAAGGTGGCGAGCAGGACATGTCGGCGTGCCCGTGAAGCGCGCGCCGTAGGGCCGGGAACGGGAACGGGACGTTCCTGACGCGGCACCGCACGAGCGTGTGCCGGTCCGTGCCGGGCGCTGAAAGCGTCCGGTAAGGAAGCTCTCCCTACCTTCCGTCAGTGAGGTGAGCAGCGGCTGCCGCCGCTGCCGGTCACTGGGAGGGAATCGTGGAGAAGCTGAGCGGATGGGTGATCCGCCATCGGCTGGTGGTGGGTCTCAGCTGGCTGGTGCTCACGGTGGTGGGCATGCTGGTGGCGCCGTCGCTCTCGGGCCGGCTGCAACCGGGCACCCATGTCACCGGCCCCGGCTACGCAGCCAACGTGCAGATCGCCCGGAGCTATGGAGGTGCGACCCAGGACCCCGCTGTCGTGGTCCTGGACCTCCCGACCGGACAGACCGTCAATTCGCCGCAGGCGCAGGCGAAACTGCGGGCGGTGGACAGGGGCATCGCCACGGCGGCGCCGAGCCTGCGCCTGGTCTCTTATGCCTCGACCGGCAGTCGGACGCTGGTCGGGAACGGTGGGGCGAGCACGATCGTCCTGGCCTATCCGCCGAAGCCGGGTGACGACATGGCCACCGATCAGGTCGACGCCCTCACCAGGGCTGTCACAGCCGCGGCGCCAGGTCTGACCGTGCACGGCACCAGTCTGCGGGCTCTGGAGGCCGGCAACACCACCGGCGGCGGCAACTCCAGCGTCACCGGTGAGCTGATCATCGGAGCGATCGGCGCGCTGGTGATCCTGGCCTGGGTGTTCGGGTCGCTGCTGGCACTGTTGCCGCTGGTCATGGCCCTGATCTCGGTGCTGACGATGCAACTGCTCGTCTACGGGCTGACGTTCCTGATGCCGTCGTCCTCGCCGATCCACCCGGCCGTGCAGTACATCGTGGCGTTGCTGGGCCTGGGCCTGTCGATCGACTACTCGCTGCTGGTGGTCACCCGCTGGCGCGAGGAGCGCGCGGCTGGCAGGAGCAACGATGAAGCGGTGCGCGCGGCCGTGCAGCGGGCCGGGCACAGCGTCTGGTTCAGCGGCATGGTGGCCTCGCTCGGCCTGTTCGCGCTGACCGTCATCCCCAACTCGATGGTCCGCGGCATCGGTGTGTCCGGGCTGTTCATCCCCTCCACCGCGACCCTGGTCGCGCTGACGCTGCTCCCCGCGGCGCTGTCCAAGATCGGGCCGCGGATGGACTGGCCGCGGCGAGCGTCGCGACGGCAGGCGGACAGCCGGTTCTGGACCGGCTGGTCGAAGTTCGTGATCAAGCACCGCGTGGCTTCGGCGGTCGCCGGCCTGGGCATCCTGGCTGCGCTGACCGCCACCGCCGCGACCATCGACATCAGCACGCCGAGCAGCCACGCACTGGCCACCGCCGGCGCCTACACCGACGGGCTGCACACCCTGGAAACCGACGGATTCCCGTCCGGGACGTTGACCGCGGTGCCGGTGTACGTCCCGAACGCCGTCGACGCGGGGAACACCGTGAACGCCCTGGACACCGTTTCCAGCCTGCGCGGCGCCGCAGCCCCGGCAGGACCCGCCTGGCACACCGGGGGCAGCGCGATGGTCATCGCGATCCCGTACCACGAAGTCGGCAGCGCCGACGGCGGCACCTCGCTGGCCGACATCCGCCGCAGCGTCCCACCCGGTGTGCTGGCCGGTGGCGAGGGCGCACAGAAGATCGACGAGACCAGCGCCACCTACGGCTCGTTCCCGCTGCTGTTCGCTGTGGTCGCGGTGGTCACCTTCCTGCTGCTGACCCGCGGGATGCGGTCGGTCCTGCTGCCCGCCAAGGCCGTGCTGCTCAACATGCTGTCCGTGGCGGCCTCCTACGGCCTGCTGGTGATCGTCTTCCAGCACGGCATCGGCATGAAGGCGCTGTGGGGCGCGTCCACCTACGGCGCGATCGACCCCCTTGCCCCGGTGCTGATCTTCGGGTTCCTGTTCGGCGTGTCCATGGACTACGAGGTGTTCATCCTGGCCAGGGTCCGCGAAGGATACGACCGCACCCAATCCACGCGGGAGGGCATCATCGAGGGTGTGTCGCGCACCGGCCGCCTGGTGACCTCCGCCGCGTTGATCCTGTTCTTCGCGCTCGCCTCGCTGGCCACGGCGAACGACGTCACCGTGCGCGAGATCGCCATGGGCCTGGCGTTCGGGGTGGTGCTGGACGCTATCGTGGTCCGGATGCTGCTGCTGCCCGCACTGGTCTCGCTGTTCGGCGACTGGAACTGGTGGCTGCCGGACCGGGCCGCGCGACTGCTCCGGCTCCCGGTGACGCGGCCGGCGGACGAGGCCCGTCCGGAGCCGGTTGTGCAGCGGATCGGGGAGGCATAGGCCGTGCGGGTGCTGGTGGTCGAGGACGAGCCGGACGTCGCCGAAGCCCTGGTCTGGGGTCTGCGGGCCGAGGGATACGTCGTCGACGCGACGGACGACGGCACGAATGGGCTGTGGATGGCGACGGAGAACGCCTACGACGTCATCGTGCTGGACGTCATGCTGCCCGGCCTGGACGGCTACCAGGTGGCCAAGCGCCTGCGCGAGCGCGAGCGCTGGACGCCGATCCTGATGCTCACCGCCATGGACGACGACCTCGACCACGCCGAGGGGCTGGACTCCGGTGCGGACGACTACCTCTCCAAGCCCTTCTCCTACCCGGTCCTCCTCGCCCACCTGCGCTCCCTGACCCGACGCACCCTCGGTGCCAGGCCGGCGGTACTCATCGCCGCCGGCCTGGCACTGGACCCCGCCGGGCGTACCGTCACCCGCGACGGTGCGCCCCTGGAGGTGACCGGCCGGGAGGCCGCCGTGCTGGAGTACCTGCTGCGGCGCAAGGGCTCCGTCATCTCCAAGGCCGAACTGCTGGAACACTGCTGGGACGCCCACTCCACCGGCGACCCGGCGATCGTCGAGGTCCTCGTGCACCGGCTGCGGCGCAAGATCGAGAGGCCGAGCGGGCCGACCGTCATCGAGACCGTGCGCGGCAAGGGATACGTCATCAGAAGCGAGGAACCATGACTGGGCCTGCGCGCGCCTGGCGCCGTCTGGCACACGGCGCGCGCCCTCGCACCGTGCGGACCCGCGTCACGGTCATCGCCGGTCTCGCGCTCACCGCGGCCGTCATCATCGGGCTCCTCGTGATGTACCTGCTGCAGGTCGGCCAGGCCAAGCGCACCATCGCCGGGCAACTGCGCACCTACGCAGTCCAGATCGAGCAGTCGGCCACCGGCGGGATGTTCCCGCAGCCACTGCCGCCGTCGGTGCTCGACGCGCAGGCCCAGTCCCAGGTCCTTGCGCCGGACGGGACCGTCATCGCCTCGACACGCAGTCTGGCCGGCAGACCGGCTGTGTTCACGCTTGCGGCGCATGCCACGACCCCTGTTCGGCAGAAAGCCGCCGACGGCGTCCTTCCCGGCGAGCTCTCCGTCCTCGGCGAGCACACCAAGGCCGGCGGCCGACCGGTCACCGTCATCACCCTGACTGCCAGCAACCAACGCGACCAGGTCGACGAGACCTTCGCCCGGCTGCTCGTCATCGGCGTGCCGGGCACGCTCCTGGTGGCGTGCGGCACCGTGTGGTGGGTGGTCGGCCGCGCGCTGCGGCCGGTGGAGCAGATCCGGCGCACCGCCACCGCCATCACCGCCGCCGAGTTGTCCCAGCGCGTCCCCGAGCCCGGCACCGACGACGAGATCGGCCACCTGGCCCGCACCATGAACGACATGCTCGCCCGGCTGGACGACTCCGCCGCACGGCAACGCCGCTTCGTCGCCGACGCCAGCCACGAACTCCGCAGCCCCCTGACGGCCATCCGCACCGGCCTCGAGGTCGGACTCGCACACCCCGACCGCGCACCCTGGCCCGACATCGCCTCACGGGCCGCCCGGCAGACCGAACGCCTCGAAGCGCTGATCTCCCAACTCCTCGCCCTGGCCAGGGCCGACGCCGGAAAGCTGGCCGCGCGCCGGCAAACCGCCGACCTGTCCGCGTTGCTCGCCGAGATCCGGGCGACAACCACGGCGCCGCACCTGAAGATCGAGCTTGCGGTCCCGGCGCACACCACGGTGACCGGCAACCCGGAGGACCTGTCCCGGCTGTTCCGCAACCTCATCGACAACGCCGCCCGGTACGCGCGGACGAGGGTGTCCGTCACGGCGGAGGTCGAACCCGACGGCATCCGGGTCGAGATCGGCGATGACGGACCGGGAATCCCGCTCGACGAACGCGAACGGGTCTTCGACCGCTTCGTCCGCCTCGACGCCGACCGGGGACACAGCACCCGCTCCACCGGGCTCGGGCTGCCCATCGCCCGAGAGATCGCCACGGCCCACGGCGGCACGATCACGCTCACCGAGACCGACGACGGCGGAACGCGCGCCGTGGTGGCCCTGCCGCGCTGACCTGAAGCGTGGTGTCTGAAGGCACAGGTGCCCCTGTTGCCCATTGAGCGGTGTGCATCGTGAATCCGCAGGTCAACAGTCTCGTGTGTGCGTGTTCGGCCAAGTTGTGCCCCCGCACGATCCCGTCCGGAGTGAAGAACACTTCGGGGCCGGCCGGGCAGGGAAACCCCTGGCTCAAGGGCGCTCTCGGTGAGGCCGCCAACGCCGCCGCCCGCACCGACACCTTCCTCGGCGCCCGCTACCGGCGCATCGTCAAACGCCGCGGGCATGCCAAAGCCCTGGTCGCCGTCGCCCGCTCGATGCTCGTCATCGCCTGGCACCTGATCAACGAGCCGGACGCCTCTTACCAGGAGCTCGGTGCCGACTGGCACTGCCGCCACCTCGACCCCGCCCGCAAAACCCGCGACCTCGTCCGCCAGCTCCAGGCCCTCGGCCACCTGGTCGCGCTCAGCCCGGCATCAGCCTGACCGTCCCGTCTCACCGACATCCGGTCCGCAAGCGGCCCGGATGCTGCCGCCTGCCCTCCCGCACATCGATTTTCCGATCAGCGTCAACGCGATGATGGAGTCCTTCTGGGCCCGGGTCCAGGTCGAGCTGCTCAACCGCAGACGGTGGCGGACGCGTCTGGAGCTGTCCACCGCGCTCTTCGAGCAACTGGAAATCTTCCACAACCGACAACGCAGGCACTCCGCGCTGGGCATGCTCAGCCCGGTGGAGTACGAACTCCGCATCCCGCCAGTAGCCTGCAATCAAGCAACTCGACTCCATCCAACTCGGGGCAGTCCGGAGCCTCCATCAGCCCCGGAGCGGTTCAGGGCCGAGTGCCGAGGGCTTGTCGGCGGTATTCGCTGGGCGTGGCGCCGTACGTCTCGCGGAACGTACGGCTGAAACCGGTCGCGCTACTGAACCCCCAGCGGATGGCAATCGTCTGGAGGGACACCTGGCTTAGCTCAGGGCAGGCTAGATCGGTGCGGCAGCGTTCGAGGCGACGTCGACGGATTGATGCCGCGACGCCTTCGTGCTGGCCCTCGAAGAGCACGTACAGGCTGCGAAGCGAGATGTGGTGGTGGTCGGCGATGACCTGCGGGGTCAGGTCGGGATCGCCGAGGTTGTGCTCGATGAAGTCGTTGATCCGGCGCAGCAGAACGTGAGCCCGGAGCTCCGCGGGATCCTTGCGCACGGCACCGAGCTGCTGTGCCAGGCAGGAGCCGGCCAGCTCGACGGCCATGCTTCCGAGCCCACCGAGTTCCTGGGGCCGACAGTCGGGGCCGTCGCCCGCCAGCGTGACCAAGAACCGGGCCAGGATCGCTCCCAGGCCCGCGTTGGCGGGGATGCGTCGGCCGAGAAGTCGGTCAAGTTGCTGAGATCGAAGCGGAATCCGCTCCTTGGGTATCTGCAGGACGAACGCCTCTACCACCGGGGCCGAGCGGTCCGACCCGGACTCGAAGGGGCGGGAGGTGTCCCACAGCACCATGTCCCCGGAGAACAGGCCTGACTCGCCACCGGACTGCGAGAGCCACATGGACCCTCGGGTGACCAGTCCCAGCTGATACTGCTCCGGGTCCATCCTTCGGATCAGCGCCGGAGTCCGCCGCGCCTGGATGGGGGAGTACGAGAACCGCGAGAGCTGGATGCCTTCAAGGTCCAAGGCGGCCCCTTCCGCATGGAATTCGGGCGCGTCTGCGGTGGTGAGTGAGACCGGAGCCAGCGCCCCGGCCACTACATCGACGAACCAGTCGAACCGGTCCGACGCAGGAACCACTGTCGCCGACCCACCAATCCACACTGTCAAGCCCCCGTCCAACACTCGCCGCCAGGCCTCCGTGCTGGCTGCGATTCGCATTGTGCTGCACGCACCAAGATCGCGCCAAGAGGACCCGTCGCGGAAGCCGGAACCTCGCTGCACGCAACGACAAGGAAGGTTGCACGCCATGCACACTCGACCACCAGGGCCCTACCTAGTCTTTCCTCGGGCCGGTTGAAGGCCGCGGCCAAGCAATGAACTCAGCTTCGTCTTTTGGAGGAACTCATGCGCAAGGCGCGTATCGCCAAGACCGCCGGTGTGGCCGCAGCAGTCCCGGCGCTGGTCTTCACGGCCACCACGACCGCCTCCGCCGACACAGTCGGCTCCTTCTCTCGGCAAGGGGCAGATCCTCCACGCGGGCGACTACCTGTGGCGCGCGTGCGCGGCGAGCCAGGCCCACACGACTCCGTACCCACGAACGGGCGACACGGATCCGCCAGAACGGCCATACCGTCCGCTCAGGGGCGTGCCTTGACACCGTTGAGGAAGTAGTCGATACGGGCTGTGTCGTCGGGGTCGAGCGGAGTGGAGCCGAGCAGAAGGCGATGATAGATGGGCCCGAAGAGGGTCTCGATCATGGCTCCTACGGGAAGGTCTCCGCGGAGTTGGCCTGCGGCGACCGCAGTATCGAAGCGTTCCTGCCAGCGCTGGTTACGGGGCTCGAAGAAGGTGCGGCGCAGTTCCTCGGCGAATCGGTGATCGGTCTGGGCCTCCGCCAGCAGGGCACGCCATACCGTGCCCAGGTCGGTGGCGAGGAGGCGGACCACGGCCTGAACTGCCACGGTGAGATCCGCCCTGATGTCTCCGGTATTCGGAACCTCCCGGGCCGGGCCGGTTCGGCCGTTGAGCGCCTCCAGGACGACGTCCGCCTTTCCGGGCGATGGTCTGCTTCCCCACGCCTGCCGACATGGCGATGGCTTCCACGGTGAGCTTGGCATAGCCGTCCGCCAGGGCCAGGCCTAGCGCCGCGTCGAGGATTGCCCTACGCGATCGCTGGTTGCGCAGTTCAGGGTTGGGATTCTGGGCCCTGGTCGGATCTTACGGTGGACGAGACGACGCGCCCTTGACACGGTCTGCCAGTGGGGCAGTGATCACCAAGGAACGAAACGAGACGTATCGTCTCGTCACGTAGCAGGGCGCCATCGGACATGGGTGGCGGCTCAATCAGACGGGGGCGGGATCATGAAGTCCATGCGTAAAACGACCAAGGTACTCATTGCAGGCGCCGTGGCGGCGGCAGCCGTTGCCGGTCTTTCTGGAACAGCCTCGGCGACCGACATGACTGAGTTGCCCAGGGGTCAGGCCCTCTATCCCGGGGACTCGATCTGGAGCACGGACTGGGGTAACGGGATCACGTTCCAGCTGATCCTGCAGACGGACGGAAATCTCGTCGAGTACAGGCACATCTCCGGGCACGCGGGCGTTGCGGTGTGCTGGGCAACGGGTACAAACGGGTCCGGCGCGACCCAAGCGATTTACCAGACGGATGGCAACTTCGTGCTCTACAACGGCGATCGGGCGCTGTGGGCGTCGGACACCCAGGGGGAGGCGGGGTCGACCGTCGACGTCAGCTCGATTGGCCAGGTATGGGTCGGCCAAACGCCAAAGACCGGTTCGTGCTGACCGATCTCCTGGGGCGACCGACGAGTCGGTGCCGTCCCGCGATGGCGTGCGTCCACCGCGTCGTGTAGCCGATCACGTTGAGGTGGGCCGGGGTGCACACCCGCACGTGGCCAACGCTTCCTGAGCGCGAGCTGGCCTGACTGTAACTCTCCCTCATTGAAGTGCCAGTTCGATCAGGGAGAGTCACACGGCGGCCATGTCGACCCACGCCGAATAGTCAACAATATGCGCCGCATCATAGTTTGGGTGCGTTTCACGGCGCCGCACCCGTATATAGCTCAATCATGCTGGCCACCAACATGGGTGGCGGCTCAATCAGACAGGGATTGATCATGAAGGCCATACGCAAAGCGACCAAGGTACTCATTGCGGGTGCCATGGCGGTGGCTGCCGTTTCCGGTATCCCTGGAACCGCCTCGGCTAACGACCTGGATCACTTGAACAGGGGCTCCAGCATGTATCCCGGTGACTCGATCTGGGGCGTGTCAGCCGACCAGCAGACTACGTACCAGCTGATCCTTCAGACGGACGGCAATCTTGTCGAGTACAAGCACACCGGCGCGAGCACTTGGGTGTGCTGGGCGTCGGGTACAAACGGGTCCGGCGCGACCAAGGCGATTTACCAGGCGGATGGTAATTTCGTGCTCTACAACGGCGGTTGGGCACTGTGGGCTTCGGACACCCAGTGGAAGGCGGGGTCGACTGTAGACATCAACTCGGTTGGCCAGGTATGGGTCGGTCAAACGCCAAAGACTGGTTCGTGCTGACCGATCTCCTGGGTCGACCGACGAGTTGATGCGCCCCGCGATGGCGTCCCACTGCGGGCGTGAGCCTGGCGGGCGGCTTCGGTGACTCGTTCGCCGGCGCGCAGTTCGCGGTCCGAGTAGCCGATGTGCATCGGCAGCTGCGCCTGTGGTCAGTCACCTCGCGAAGGGCGGCCAGTGCGGGGGCGGCCACGGGGACCAGATCGGTCAGTAGTTCGCAGGCGTACGGGCCCAACAGGTCGTCGCCCAGGTAGTGCGGGAGCATGGTGAGGATGAGGTCGGCCGCCTCCAGCCCGGTGGTGCGACAGGCGCCCGAGCACGTCAGGTGGGGCGGTGGATCGACCGTCGACATCAACGGACAAGGTGTCGTGTACGTCGGGCACCACGCCGATCACCGGGTCGTGCCACTGGTGACACCCGTCAGGGCCGGTATCGGTTGCGGGATCGCGGCAACCTCGTCCCAGAAGAACTCCCAGCACCCTCGCAGTTGAACAACGCTTGCCCTCGGTAGCCGCACGACGTGTTCCGGTAGCCGAGGCCAGTGATCTGAAGGTTTGAACCAAGGGGCGACTGCATGTCGCCCTCCATGACAGGGGGATTTGAATGCGTTCTCGCGTCATCCAACTCATCGTCGGCGTACTGGCGGGGGTCTCTCTCGCGGCCGGTGTCGCCTTCGTGTCGTCGTCAGCCGCCCAGCCACGGCCGGCCTCGCCTGCGTATCAGCACACAGCCCTGGCGGACCCGCCTGGCTGCTGCTGAGCGGTATCTGCGTGGCCCGGCGCCAGGCCCTGGCCGGGGTTCGGACACAGGGCACCGAGGTTGCTACTGCCGGTTGCTGCTCGGGACTGCTGCTTGGGCTTGCTATTCGCGGTTGCGTCAGACCGCACCACCGAAAGCAAGAGAGCTCGGGGAAATGATCTCATTCCTGGATGGATTGATGAAAAGTCAGACACGATGGCCGGTCGTGGCGGCCGCTGCCGCGCTCACCGCCGCCACGCTCTTGACCGCCACCAGTAGCGGCGCCGCCGAGGCCGCCGTCACCGTGCGCGGGGGGCTGCCGGGCTTCAAGGACGGCTACGCGACCAACGACGGTCTGCGGATCCACTACGCGGTGGCCGGCCACGGCCCGGCCCTGGTCCTGCTGCACGGTTGGCCAGAGACCTTGCAGGCATGGGAGCAGGTGGCGCCCGCACTGACCGAGGACCACACCGTGATCGCGGTCGACCTGCGCGGCCTGGGGCGCTCGCAGCCCTCCAACAGCGATGCCTACGGCAGCTACACCGCCCTCACTCAAGCGTCGGACGTGCACGCTGTGGTGGATCAGCTCGGCTTCGGCGGCACCAGGATCTCGGTGGCTGGCCACGATGTCGGCGGCGCGGTGGCGCTGGCCTACGCGGCCGCCTACCGCGACCAGGTGAGCCACCTGGCGATCCTGGAGGCACCGCCGACCACCTGGTACCTGCAGCTGGTGGCCGACAAGCCGGACTTCTTGTGGTGGGACTCGTTCATCAACGGCCAGCAGCAGGGTGTGCCCGAGCATCTGGTGGCGGGCCGGGAGAAGACCTTCTACGGCTCGGTCCTCAACGCGGGCGGCGCGAGCGGGGCGCCTAGCGCCAAGAGTCAGAAGGAGTACGTCGCCGCTTACAGTCGGCCCGGCGCCACCCGTTCGGGCTTCGACTTCTTCCGCCAGCAGGACAAGGGCGAGAGGCAGGTGCAGGCGCTGCTCGACAACAACCCGCTGACCGTGCCGGTGCTCGGCCTCGGCGGCCAGTACAGCATGGCCGGCGCGATCGGCGCGGACATGAAGAACGTGGCCGTGCCCGCGAACGTGACCACGGCGGTGGCGCCGAACGCGAACCACTGGGTGCTGGAGGAGAACCCTCAGTTCGTCATCGCCCAGCTGAAGCAGTTGCTGGCCCGCTGACCGGCCGATACCGACCGCGGGCCGGCACCGCGGCACGGGCGTGCGCGAGGGAGCCGAACAGCGGATCGCGGCGCGCGATCGCGCAGGACTGAGTAGCCTGTGCTGCTGCCACGCTTCCGGAGTGGTGACCGACCTGGTGCGCAAGGATCGCCGTGGAGTTCCGCACCCGCATCAGTGCCACGGGGTCCTGCGACAGCCCCGCCAGGGGAAGGGCCTCGTTCACATGCAGGCGGGCGCGATCGAGCTAGCGGCGCTGCGGGTCTTGCGGAAGTCCCGCGCCTCGGCTGCGGCGAGTTCGACCAGGATCCGGTCCGTCTCCACCTGAAGCTCCTCCACCCGCACTCGGACAACGGCTTCCCGCTCCTCCAGCAACCCCATCACCGATGCCACCGGCCACCCCCATCGTCGAGGACGAACTGATCGCCCGAACACTCCCACGACGACGCCGGAACCATGCCTGAACAGCGGAAACTCAGTGATCACATCCGGTAAGACAACGGCTTCTGACAGCGGGGCTGGACGAGATTGCCTAGCCCCGCTGCGGCTGCGCCGTCATTGAGCGCGTTTCAGCCTGAAGTTGCTGGTCGTGGGGCTGGTATGAGTGAGGTGGTCGGTGCTCGCGCAGGTCGTGAGGGGTTGGCGAGCGCGTTGATCGTCTGACAGCCGCCCCGCGGGTGGGATTTCGTGATTCTGCTGCCGGAGTATGCTCCGGATTCAAACGCTCCATCCGGATCTTCCGGGAGGGGCGGCCGTGGATGACGTACTGGAGTGGATCACCGCACGGCGGGCGGAACTCGATGCGGCAGAAGAACGGCTGGCCAAGGAACTGGAGGCGGTTCGGGCCGAACGGGATGAACTCGCCGGCGCGGAACGGGTGCTCATCCGGCTGAATGCGCAGGCCGAAGCGGAATCGGACGAGACGTCCGCCCCGGCTGCCGGGCAGGTCGCGGGCCGGGCGTTGCTGCTGGTACCGCACCGGGAGAAAGGCATGGACGAGAAGGCTCTGCCCGAGGAGTACCGGAAGGTCTTCGCCGTCGTCCGCTCAGCCGACGAGCCGGTGATGGCCCAGGATGTGTGCCGACTGCTCTCGATCGGTGCCGAGCCGCAGGTCCGTGAGGCGATGCGGAGCCGGCTGAACCGGCTGACCGAGCGGGGCTGGCTGCACAAAACCCCGACCGGGCGGTTCACCACCGTGCTGTGAACACGGCAAGCGCAACCCGGCATCTTGCCCGTAACTGAAGTGCCCCCGGCGGGAGTTGGGGTTACATGCGAAAGAACCTGAACTCCGCCGAGGGCACCGAGGCCCCTGTCTACCAAGTCCGCCTCCCGCTGTCCACGGCCACCATCTCCACCGTCACCCACCTGATTCGCGCCCACCTCAAGAAGATCGGGTCGCGGTGGCGGAAGCTCCCTGCCGGCCGCATCGCGGTCATCGTCCTGGCCGTCCTCCGCCACGACCAGCGGCTTTGCGACATGGCCGGCGGCAACCACATCTCCGCCAGCACGGTCCGCCGCTGGCTGCTGGGGGTGACCGGCCTGCTGGCCGCCCGCGCCGAGCGCCTCGATGGGGCTTTGAGGAGAATCATCCGAAGGGGTGGCCATGCCGTCCTGCTCGACGGCAGCCTGGTGCGCACCCGCCGCCGCACCGGAAGCGACAACCGCCGCAACTACAGCGGGAAACACAAGTCCCACGGCCTGCTGTTCCTCAGCATCACCGACCCCCGCGGCTGGCTGATCTGGATCTCCGCCGCCCGCCCCGGGCGGTCCTCGGAGATCACCACCGCCCGCCACAACCACATCGCCCGGCATCTCCGCGAGGCCGGACTCGGCGCCATCGCCGACCTCGGCTTCACCGGCCTGGACGACGACCCCGACAACCCAGTGATCATCACCGGCTTCAAGGCCGCCCGCACCAAGCCCCTCACCACGGCGAAGAAGCAGGTCAACAAGCTGATCGCCGCCGAGCGCGCCGCCTGCGAGCACGCATTCGCCCACCTGAAGAACTGGCGCATCCTGGCCAAGCTCCGCCTGGACGCCCGGCACGCCACCACCCTCCTGCGGGCCCTCCTCGTCCTCACGAACATCGAGGTCGCCCGCTGACAGGTGATCTACAACCCGGACAACCAGCCACGACCAGTACGAACACGAGCCGAAGCCATCACACCAGCCCCGCGACCAGCAACTTCAGGCTGAAACACGCTCACTGAGGACGCAGCCTGGTCGGTGCGAAGAGTTCCTCCGCGCTGCGGCGCATCATCAGGTGCCACTCGATCGTGTCCGAGCCCGGGGAGCGTTCAGATGTCCATCGAGAGCGGCGTACCGATGAGGCCGAGGACGAACAGGGCGGTGCCGCCAGGCGTGACGGTCAGCGGCCAGCGCTGGCCGCCGTACAGGAGCGTCCCGCAGGACACGGCCCACAGCAGGACGGGGGCGATCAGGGGGAGGTAGCGCATCAGGCGGTGCAGTCGGCTCCGCCGCGGCGCCCCCGCTTCACCCTCGGGGGGCCGGTCGTTGCTGGTGTCAGTCACGCTTCCCCTCCCTGACCGGGCTGCCGTCCCGCGCACTGCATCCGGTCGCCCTCGGGCCGGCCGGACCGGTGTTCACACAGCCGTACGGCCCTGGTCAGTGCCATACGAAAGGGCTGCCGGGCAGCGGCCGCTGCCGACTTCGCCCCCGCGCAGGTCACCGTTCAGGCCACAAGTCGGCCAACGTCATCGCCTATTATCCGAAGCGACGACAAAAGGGCGTGATCGCTCGTGTGCGCATCCATGGGAAGGGAGAAGATCTTGCTACCCAAGGGTCCGGCCCATGAGAACGGCGCCGATCTCGTCGGCAGACACACGCAGGTCGAGTGTCTTTCCGCGGTCGTACAGGATCTGACCGACGGCCGGGGAGCGGTCCTGGAGGTCACCGGTGAGCCGGGGATCGGCAAGACCGCCCTGCTCGGCCTGCTCGCCGAGCAGGCGGCCGGGGCAGGGGCACTGGTGGCGCGAGCCCATGCCGCGCGCGGTGCGCCACAACTCGGTCGGTTTGTCGGAGAGGTGCTGGATGCCCTGGAGGTGCGGGACTCCCCGATCGCGCGGGAGTCCGGCGCCGGGGCGGGCGCCGAGGTGCGAGGCGTGCTGGGGCGCTGGGCGGCCGGGCGCGGCGGTGTGCTCGTTCTCGACGACGTGCATCTGTGCGACGAGCATTCCGCGAGACTGATCGCGCAGCTCGTGCGGTCACCCCCGCCCGGCCCGTTCGTCCTGGCGCTGGCGCACCGCCCACGGCAGTCCAGCCCGGTACTGAGAGAAGCGCTCGAACACGGAGCCGAGACCGGCTCGGTCATCCGCCTGGCCCCCTCCTCCTTGGATCTCCGGGCGATATCCACCTTCCTCGACCACGGGGGGGCGCACGCCGACACCACCTTCCGCCACGCCTTCTCCCGCTCGGCGCGCGATCACGCGTACACCGAGTGGAGCGCCTGCCCGGCACCGGTGACCGACGGCAGATACGCCGAGCAGCTGCACGCAGCCTCCGGCGGCAACCCGCGGATGCTGCGGATCCTGGTCGCGGCGCGGTGGGACCCGGACGAGTGGCCGCTGAGTGCCGGTCCGGACCGGGACGGCATGTTCCGGGAGGCCGTCCCCGTCGTCACCGAGCTGGACTCCCTCACCGCTGACGCCGCGCTCTCGGCCCAGGTCGCCGCCGTCCTCGGCGATCCCTTCCAGCCGGACGACATCGCCGCGGTCTCCGATCTCGGCCTGCAACGGATTCTCGAAGCCTTCACCGAACTCGTCGCAGCGGACTTGATACGGCCGCTGCCCTGTGGCGGAGGCTACGCCTTCCGGCATCCGGTGCTCGGCCACGTCGCCCTGGAACACGCCTCTCCGTCGCTGCGGGCCAACGCCCACCGACGGGCCCTGGACCTGCTCACCGCGCGAGGAGCGTCGGCGCTCCGACGTGCCCGGCAGGCCGAGCACCTGGTGGGCTCGGGCAGTGTGGAGGCCCGGCGGGTTCTGGTCGAGGGTGCGGCGGAGGCGATGGCCAAGTCCCCGGCCGTCGCCGCCCGCTGGCTGCGCCTGGCGCTGGACCACCTGCCCGCCGGGGGCGGGATCAGCGCCCTCCGGGTCCGTCTGGTGCTCGACTGTTGCCGGGCTCTCAGTGCCGTGGGCCGCCTGCGGGAAGCCCGTTCCCTGGTGCACGATCTGCTGCAGCATCAGTCGGATCTCCCCGAGGACCTGCGGCTGAGTGCCTACGCCGTCTGCGGGGAGCTGGAGCGGCTGCTGGGACGCCATCAGGAGGCCGAAGCGGTCGTCCGGACGGCACTCGAACTCGTGCCCCGCCCACTGCCCGTTCCGCTGTCGGCGCCGGTGGCCGAACTGATCACCGCATACGGGCGGGTGGAGTTGTTCCGGGGCGCCTACGGCGTGGCACGTGACGTGGTCCGTGAGGCGGTCGAGGCTGCCGGCGCAGTCGGCCCGGCGGTGCCCTACCTGCGGGTCCTGGGCGCCCTCGGTGATACCCAACTCGGGCTGCTGCCCGAGGCCGTCGCCGAGGTCACCGAGTGTGCGCGGATCGTGGACGCCCTGCCCGACGCCGCGGCCGTCACCATGCCCGACGTCCTGGCGATGCTCGGCTGCGCGGAGCTGTTCCAGGAGCGGTTCCATGACGCCTACCGGCATCTGGAACGAGGACTGCAGGCCACCACGGGTGCCACCCGGAGGTTCATCCGGATCAACCAACTGGTGGCCCTGTGCCATCTGGACCAGACGACGGGGCGTCTGGAGTCGCTCTGTCGCCGTGCCGGCGAGGCCGAGCTGCTCGCCCGGATGACCGGGGCCGACGAAGCCGCCGGGATCGCCATGATCCTGCGGGCGACGGGAATGCTGTGGACACGACCACGGCGGGACACCGACAGGCTGCTCGAACTCGCGGGGGAGGGACTCTCCCTCGCCTTGCGCAAGCGGGGCTGGCGGGCAGCTGTAGCAGTCGGCCTGCGCGCCCAGGCCCAGTTCCTCGGCGGGGACCCGGCAGGCTGTCTGCGCACCCTCGTGGAGGAGGGCGGCCCGCGGCTGCAGCGGCTGCTGCGGGCCTGGCAGCCCTCTCTTCTGGCCCTCGCCTCCGTCGCGGCACTGCGGTGCGGTGACATCGACGCCGCCCGTGACTGGGCCAGGACGGGGGAGGCCGTGGCCGAGCGGCTGGGGCTGCCGCTGCAACAGCAACACGTGCGCAGAGCCCGGGCCACGCTCCATGCCGCCGAGGGAGAACACCACCTGGCGGCAGAGCTGTTCCACGAGACCGCGGAATCGTTCCGCCGCGCGGGCCTGCCGGTGGAACATGCCTGGACCCTGGTGACCGGGGCGCCTTCGGTGCGCGCGGCCCACGGCACCCGGCAGGCGCTGGAGTGGCTCGATACGGCGGGAAAGGCCGCTCGGACCTGTGGCGCGCAGCGGATCCGTGAGGAGGCGGCAAGGGTCAGGATCCTGCTGCCGGCGTCCCGCGCCGCCGCCGGTACGACGGTCGTGGCGGCGCAAGACACGGGCGTCCCGGCGACCATTGACCTTCTCACCGAGCGCGAGCGGGAGATCGCGGAACTGGCGGCAGGGGGCAAACGCACCAAGGACATCGCGGAGCAGCTCTTCGTCAGCACCAGGACGGTCGAAACCCACCTCGGGCGCATCTACCGCAAGCTCGACATCCCCTCCCGGGCGGCACTGCCGCGCGCACTCGGCCGAGTGGTTCACCGGCCGACCGGCTGACCGGTCCCTCTCCTCCCACTCCGTCGCCGGCGGCCCCGCGGTCTCGTTCCGCGGCCGTGGAAACCGGTGGTCGGTCCACCGGGACAGGTGCCGAGGGCCTGACGCGCCGCGGCCCTGTGGCACAGGTGCCGGCGAAGCCGTCCTGGCCCGGGGCGGCAGCAGGGCCGTCCGGCTGTGGGACATGGCCACCGGTGAACCGTGGCGCCGCCCATGGCAGGACCGACCAGCGAAGTGAAGGCGGGGGCGGCGGGATGCCGGACGGCCGCCCCCGTCGTCGCCGCCGGGGGCGGCGACGGAACCGTGCGGGTATGGGACGCGACCAGCGGGCAGCAGATCGGTGACTACGCCTTTCCTGCCGCTGTCAGGCGACTGGCGTAGCGCCGGACGGGCGGCTGGTGGCCGGCTTCGGCTCGGATGACTGGGCGTGTGAATCGATGTAGTCTCCGGCCAACGCCCTTGACCTGCGCCGGCGGGCAATGAGCAGACGAACCGGGAGTTCTCTCATGTTCCGCACCATGTTCAAGTCCAAGATCTAGCGTTTGGGTGTTTCCACAGGTCAGGGCCTTGATCGACGTGAGGGGGTCAGCAATTGGTCAGCATGAGGCCGGACGGCGTCCCGGCTTGCCGACCTGGTGACCAAGGAGGCGACCTGTGCGCAGTCACCCGACTCCCGCTCGGCAGGTCCGCTTCGTAGCCCCAGGGCTCGCCCGCAGCATGAACTCGTCCTGCGAGGGCTGAGGTTCCGCCACACCCATCCGGTGACGGCACCTCTGTGCGCTCTGTTGCAGGGAACGCGCTGGGCAAGCAGTGCGTGGAGGCCGGCTTCGGCGCGCAGGTCGATGCAATCCAGCGCCTCCCGCAGATACCCGCGAAGGAGAAACGGACGGCGCCGTCTGTAGGCGAGGCCTCCCAGGAGGTGGCGCAGCAAACGGTCGCGCATTACGCGAAGCAGTGGCGGACCGCCTCGACGCGTGCCAGTCGGCGCAGGTCGGACAGGTCCGCTGAACACGGTCTCGGGCTGGCTGTCGCCCAGTCCATCACATGGACGCACTCGGGCACCCCCGCCGCGGGTGCCACACTTGGCCATGTCCCGGGCAGTCGATGAGGGCCGACCGGGACGTCGGGCTCAGGCGAGGTCGAACCGGTCGAGATTCATCACCTTGTTCCACGCTGCAACGAAGTCACGCACGAACTTCTCTCCCGCATCCTGGGACGCGTAGACCTCCGAGACGGCTCGGAGCTGGGAGTGCGCACCGAAGATCAGGTCGACTGCGGTGGCGGTCCACCTGGCCTCGCCGGTGGCGCGATCCCGGCCTTCGAACACGTTCTCGTCCGTAGTTGACGCCTTCCACTCCGTGCCCATGTCGAGCAGGTTGACGAAGAAGTCGTTGGTCAAGGTTCCCGGCCGGTGGGTGAAGACACCGTGGGGGGATCCTTTGAAGCCGGTGTTCAGGGCCCGCATGCCGCCGATCAGCACCGTCATCTCGGGGGCGGTCAGCGTCAGCAGGTTGGCGCGGTCCAGCATGAGGGTCTCCGGCGAGAGCTTCTCGCCCGCCGGAAGGTAGTTTCGGAAGGCATCCGCCTTGGGCTCCAGCACGGCGAACGATGCCGCGTCGGTCTGCTCTTGCGAGGCGTCCGTACGCCCCGGTGCGAACGGAACCGTGACGTCGTACCCGGCGTTCCTCGCGGCCTGCTCGACGGCCGCGCACCCGCCGAGGACGATCAGGTCGGCGAGCGAGACCCGCGTTCCGCCGGTCTGGGAGAGGTTGAATTCCTGCTGGATCCGCTCGAGCGTGCGCAGTGCCTCGGACACCTCGGGGAGGTCGTTGAGCTCCCAATCCTTCTGCGGTGCGAGCCGGATCCGTGCCCCGTTCGCCCCGCCGCGCTTGTCGGTGCCGCGGAAGCTCGCCGCCGACGCCCAGGCGGTGGTGACCAGCTGGGAGATGGAAAGGCCCGAGGTCAGGATCCTGCCCTTGAGGGCGGCGATGTCCTCATCCCCGATCAGTTCGTGATCGACGTAGGGAACGGGGTCCTGCCAGAGTTGCGGCTCGGGAACCCAGGGGCCGAGGTAACGTGAGGGCGGTCCCATGTCGCGGTGCAGCAGTTTGTACCACGCCTTGGCGAACGCCACAGCGAGTTCGTCCGGGTGCTCGTGGAACCTCTTCGTGATCGGGCCGTAGACCGGGTCCATCTTCAGCGCGAGGTCCGTCGTCAGCATCATGGGGGCGTGCCGCTTCGACGGATCATGGGCGTCGGGCACGGCGTTCCTGGCTGCGGGATCCTTGGGAGTCCACTGGTGGGCGCCGGCGGGGCTGCTCGTCAGCTCCCACTCGTACCCGTAGAGATTGACCAGGTACCCGTTGTCCCACCTGGTCGGCTCGGTGGTCCATGCGCCCTCCAGACCGCTGGTGAGCGCGTGGGGGCCCGTGCCGCTGCCGTATGTGTTCCGCCAGCCGAGGCCCTGCTGCTCGATGGGGGCGGCCTCGGGTTCCGGGCCGATATAACTGGGGTCGACCGCGCCGTGACACTTGCCGAAGGTGTGGCCGCCGACGATGAGTGCGGCCGTCTCCTCGTCATTCATCGCCATGCGCCTGAACGTCTCCCGAACGTCCCGGGCGGCAGCCATCGGGTCCGGGTTTCCGTTGGGCCCCTCCGGATTGACGTAGATCAGTCCCATCTGTACGGCGGCGAAAGGACCGGTGAGTTCCCTGTCGCCGCTGTAGCGCTCATCTCCGAGCCATGTGTCCTCGGGCCCCCAGAAGATCTCCTCGGGTTCCCAGATGTCCTCTCGTCCGAAACCGAACCCGAATGTCTTGAATCCCATGGATTCCATGGCGCAGTTCCCGGCGAAGACCAGAAGATCGGCCCAGGAGATTTTCCGGCCGTACTTCTGTTTGACCGGCCACAGTAGACGGCGCGCCTTGTCCAGGCTCGCGTTGTCCGGCCAGCTGTTGAGGGGGGCGAAGCGCTGTGCGCCACTGCCACCACCGCCGCGGCCGTCCTCGATGCGGTACGTTCCTGCGGCATGCCAGCTCATCCGGATGAAGAGCGGCCCGTAGTGACCGTAGTCTGCGGGCCACCAGTCCTGGGATGTCGTCATCACCTCGAAGACGTCTCGCTTCAGCGCGTCGACGTCGAGGGTCGCGAACTCTTCCGCGTAGTCGAAGTCCTCGTCCATCGGGTTGGATCGGGGCGAGTGCTGGTGGAGGACCTGAAGGTCCAGCTGATCCGGCCACCAGTCCCGGTTCGTCCTGGGTCGCCGAGTCGGCGTGGGCGTCGGTGAAGGGATTGCTGGATTCTCGCTCTCACTGCCGGACATGCCCGTCCTTCTTCCTTTATCGGTGTTCCTTCTGCCAGCTGCCGCTCTTGACGTCGTTGGCTTTGCAGGTGCCGAGCACGCCGCCCCACACAATCAGCTCGTCATGGCGTCCACCAGCTGGAAAATATGCTGTGCCGCGTCCTTATGGTCGCGCACCGCAGGGCCACACCTCTATGAAACACGCAGAGCACGCCGCTTGACAGACGAAAAGGGCGCCTTCCGCTCCCGTGCCGACTTCCGACGCAAGCCGAATCGCATACGACAGCCCCCGGGCGTGCCGGAGGGGCCTGGCTGGTGGCCGCCGTGGGGCAGGCATGTCTCGACCGGTGGGCGAGCGATCAGAATGTTTGAACAGCGTGTATGAGCAGTCGTTCATCTCGATCGTCGTCTGCGGCACGTAATGCCAAGTGAAGTGGATCAACCGGCCGTCGAGGAGCAACATCGTCGGTCGGCAGGTTTCCGGTACCCAGAGACGGCTACGGATGGGCACTCGCCTGGCTCTGTGTCAGAAGACTCAGCAAGCGGTCAGCGTCATACAGACATCGCCAGCGGAGTGGAGCGCCCGCTCTTGTAGAGTGACTGCACGCCTTTGACCTGCACAGAGCGGGCAGGGAGCTACTTCTAGGAGTGCTGAATGCTCCGCACCATGCACAAGTCCAAGATCTAGCGTCTGGATGTTTTTGCAGGTCAGCGGACCAGCGCATCTTCAGCGACCCGGGCCGCGCCTTTGCGGCCTACGCCGACTCGGCCGCCGCTCTGGACGCGTGGCACGACGGCGGCCGTCACGGTCCACGACCGTCGGGACGGCTGCGCACCTATCACCCGCCGCATCTGTCCCGCATCACACGGGCCCTGACCGACCCGCTCTACCGGGCCGTCGCCGATCCCGACGGCCGACCGCGCTCCCTGCGTCGGCAGGGTGCCTACTGACAGTGTCCCGGAGGTGGACCAGGCAGGACAGTCGGCCATACCCCAGTCCAGAACCCCTGGCGGGGGAAGGGCGACTGTCCAACTGGCAGCCGTGGCAGATGATGCTCCCCGAGGCTGATCAGGTCGCGGTGCAGGCGGCGTACCGCAGCGCCAGGTCGAGGTGGATGCGGGCACGTTTGTCGCGGACCTCGGCGATCGTGCGGGCATTGACGTCCAGGTGCTGGGCGTGTGTGGTGGCGGGCCATCCGGCACGAGCCAGGTTGGCCAGCAGCCAGGATGCTTCCGCGGAGTCGGTCAGGATTCCTCAAAGGAAGTACACATAGCGGCGGCGTAAGCGCCTGGTGGATGGTGCGGGTCTGCCTCGTTCGACGGCCGCACCTCGAGTCGGCCGGGCGGGGTCTGTTTGACCAGGCCGACGATCCTCGAGCGTTCGGCCTCGGTGATCCTTCGCTTGCGTCCCTGCCCGCCCAGATCCTCCAGTCCCTCCAGCCTCAAGCGATTGAAGCGGTGCAGCCAGCGGCGCAGGCCTCTTTCAGGCGTCGTTGTCTTTCCGAACCTGAAAGCGGCGTTTTAGCTGGTCAGGCATAGGGCCGGTGATTCCGTGGGAGTGGTGGCGTGTCGTGTCGTTG
>NZ_JBIAGM010000023.1:0-129470 GCF_042869815.1 Streptomyces sp. NPDC006739 | reverse complement strand
ATCCGCAAGCAGAACCCCGCCTTCGGGATCGGCACGTACACCGAACTGCAGTCCTCCAACCCGGCGGTGCTCGCCTTCCTCCGGGAGGCCCCCGCAGGGGAAGGAGCGGACGACATCGTCCTGTGCGTGCACAACTTCTCCCGGTTCGCACAACCGACCGAGCTGGACCTCAGCCGCTTCCACGGCCGGCATCCGGTCGAGCTGTTCGGCGGGGTGCGCTTCCCGGCGATCGGCGAGCTGCCGTACCTGCTGACCCTGGCGGGCCACGGCTTCTACTGGTTCCGGTTGCGCCGGGACGCGGCGTAGAGCCGGCCGGGTGGGGCGGTTTCCCCCGCCCCACCCGGGGCACGCATCAGTAACACCCCGACCACCCGGGGAAAGGACGTGACGCCCCATGGCGGAAACGGTCACCTCTTCAGGCACCACCTCCGGCACCACCGCTCCCGGCCACCTCCTCGCCTCGCTCGACCCGCTGCTGTGCGAGTGGCTGCCACGGCAGCGCTGGTTCGCGGGCAAGGGGCGCCCGGTCACCGGCTTCTCACCGGTGGCCGTCACCGAGCTGCTCCCGCCCGACGGCCGGCTGGGCCTGTACCACCTGCTCGTCCGCGCCCACCAGCCACCCGCCGACGCCTCCGTGGGCGACTGCTACCAGCTGCTGATAGGCGTGCGCGAGGCGCTGCCGCCCCGGCTGGCGCCCGCGCTGATCGGACACGTGGAGGAAGGTCCGCTCGCCGGCCGCACGGTGTACGACGCCCTGTACGACCCACGGCCCGCCGACCTGCTGCTGGAGGCGCTGCGCACCCAGGCCCGCATCGGCGGTCTCCGCTTCGAGCGGGACCCGGGCCAGGAGATCCGCGAGTCCCTGGTGCCCCGCCTGATGACCGCCGAGCAGTCCAACTCGTCGGTCGTCTACGGAGATACGTTCATCCTCAAGCTGCTGCGCCGCGTCGTGCCCGGTGTCAACCCCGACCTGGAGATACCCCTGGCGCTGGCGCGCGAGGGCTGCCCCCGCGTGCCCGCGCCGACCGCCTGGATACGCGCCGAGGTGGCGGACGAGCCCTACGACCCCTACGTCCTGGCCGTGCTCCAGCCCTTCGTGCGGGGCGCGACGGACGGCTGGGAGCTGGCGCTGCGCGAGCTGGCCAAGGGCGAGGACTTCGCCGCCGAGGCGCGCGCCCTGGGCCGGGCCACCGCCGAGGTGCACACCGCGCTCGCCCACGCCCTGCCCACGGTCACCCTCGGCCAGGCCCAGCTGGGACAGCTGGTCGACGGCATGACCGAGCGCCTGACGGCCGCCGTGCAGGCGGTGCCCGCGCTGCGGCCGTACGAGAGCGGGCTGCGCTCGGCCTTCGAGGCGCTGGCCGACCTGGCCGCCGAGGGCCGTACCTGGACCGCCCAGCGCGTCCACGGCGATCTGCACCTCGGCCAGTGTCTGCGCTCGCCGTCCGGCGAGTGGTCGCTGATCGACTTCGAGGGGGAACCGGCCCGGCCGCTGGCCGAGCGGCGTCTGCCCCAGCCGCCGGCACGGGACATCGCCGGAATGCTGCGCTCCTTCGACTACGCGGCGCACTCGGCCGCTCCCCCGGTGTCGGACTGGGCCGGGGTGTGCCGGGCCGCGTACTGCTCCGGGTACGCGGAGGTCGCCGGCCGCGATCCGCGCACCGACCCCGTGCTGTTGCGGGCCTACGAGACCGACAAGGCGGTCTACGAAGTCGTCTACGAGGCCCGGCACCGCCCCGACTGGCTCCCCGTGCCGATGTCGGCGGTGCACCGCCTCGCCACGTCCGACCTGACCTGACCCTCGCCCGGGAGACGCGTCCGTGACGTCCAAGAAGTCAGCCACCTCGAAGAAGCCGAAGTCCGAGAAGAACAAGCCCGAGAAGAGCCAGAAGACCCAGAAAACCAAGGTCGAGAAGACCAAGGCCGGAGAGAGCGGGGCCGGGGAGGGCGGCACCTCCCCTGAGCCGCGGGTGACCTGGTCCGACGTCGACCGCGAGCGGCTGCTGAGCGGTACGCACCACGACCCGCACACCGTCCTCGGCGCCCACCCGGTGCCCGGCGGTGTCGCCTTCCGCGCCTTCCGGCCCTACGCCCGGTCGGTCAGCGTCGTCTCGGGCGAGCTGCGGGCCGAGCTGCGCGACGACGGCGACGGCTTCTTCTCCGGGGTGCTGCCCCTGCGCGAGGTCCCGGCCTACCGGCTGCTGGTGGCGTACGAGGGGGCCGTGCACGACACCGAGGACGCCTACCGCTTCCTGCCGACGCTCGGCGAGCTGGACCTGCACCTGATCGGCGAGGGCCGGCACGAGCAGCTGTGGCAGGTGCTCGGCGCGCATCCGATGACCCACCAGGGCGTCAGCGGCACCCGATTCTCGGTGTGGGCGCCGAACGCGCGGGGCGTGCGGCTGGCGGGGACCTTCAACTTCTGGGACGGCACGGCCCTGCCGCTGCGCTCGCTCGGCTCCTCCGGCGTGTGGGAGCTGTTCGTGCCGGGCATAGGCGAGGGCGAACTGTACAAGTTCGAGATCACCCGCCAGGACGGCTCCCGCACCCTGCGCGCGGACCCGATGGCCCGCCGTACCGAGACCCCGCCCGCCACCTCCTCCGTGATCACGGCCTCGCACCACGAGTGGGGGGACGCCCGGTGGCTGGCCCGGCGGGCCGAGCGGCCGGTGCACGAGGCGCCGTTCTCGGTGTACGAGATCCACCTGCCGTCCTGGCGCCCCGGCCTCACCTACCGGCAGCTCGCCGAGCAGCTCCCCGCGTACGTCAAGGACCTGGGGTTCACGCACGTGGAGCTGATGCCGGTCGCCGAGCATCCCTTCGGCGGCTCCTGGGGCTACCAGGTCACCGGCTTCTACGCCCCCACCGCCCGGCTCGGCACCCCGGACGACTTCCGGTACCTGGTGGACGCGCTGCACCAGGCCGACATCGGGGTGCTGATGGACTGGGTGCCCGCGCACTTCCCGCGCGACGAGTGGGCGCTGGCCGAGTTCGACGGGCGCCCGCTGTACGAGCACTCCGACCCGCTGCGGGCGGCCCACCCCGACTGGGGGACGCTGGAGTTCGACTTCGGGCGGCGCGAGGTGCGCAACTTCCTGGTCGCCAACGCGGTGTACTGGTGCGAGGAGTTCCACATCGACGGCCTGCGCGTGGACGCCGTCGCCTCCATGCTCTACCTCGACTACTCGCGCGAGCCGGGCCAGTGGACGCCGAACGAGCACGGCGGCCGGGAGAACCTGGACGCGGTGGCCTTCCTGCAGGAGATGAACGCCACGGTGTACCGGCGCTGCCCGGGCGTGGTGACCGTCGCCGAGGAGTCCACGGCCTGGGACGGCGTCACCCGCCCCACGCACCAGCAGGGCCCGAGCGGCTTCGGCGGCCTGGGCTTCGGGCTGAAGTGGAACATGGGCTGGATGCACGACTCGCTGGAGTACATGAGCCACGACCCGGTCCACCGCCGGTACCACCACCATGAGATGACCTTCTCCATGGTGTACGCCTACAGCGAGAACTACGTCCTGCCGATCTCCCACGACGAGGTCGCCCACGGCAAGCGGTCGCTGGTCTCGAAGATGCCGGGCGACTGGTGGCAGCAGCGCGCCAACCTGCGCGCCTATCTGGGGTTCATGTGGTCCCATCCGGGCAAGCAGCTGCTGTTCATGGGGCAGGAGTTCGCGCAGGGCGCCGAGTGGTCGGAGGCGCACGGCCCCGACTGGTGGCTGCTCGACCCGGCCTACGGCGCCGAGGCCGACCACCGGGGCGTGCGCGACCTGGTCCGCGACCTCAACACCGTCTACGGCGACACCCCGGCCCTGTGGCAGCTCGACACCGACCCGGCCGGTTTCCAGTGGGTGGCGGGCGACGCGGCAGCCGACAACGTGCTGGCGTTCCTGCGCTACGACGCCGAGGGCAGCCCGCTCCTCGCGGTCTGCCACCTCGCCCCGGTCGTCCGCCACGACTACCGGCTCGGCGTCCCCGAGGACGTCCCGGCCTGGCTGGAGGTCCTCAACACCGACGCGGCCCGCTACGGCGGCGGCGACGTCACCCACCCCGACCCGGTCAAGCCGGAACCGCAGGGCGCGCACGGGCGCCCCGCGAGCATCCGGCTGACCCTGCCTCCGCTGGCTACGGTGTGGCTGCGGCCTGCCTGAGCCCTTCGGGGAGGGTGCCGGTGTGCAGGACGCCCATCCGCTGGGTGGCCCGGGTCAGCGCCACGTACAGATCGCTCGTGCCGTAGCGGCCCGGCTCCACCACCAGGACGGAGTCGAACTCCAGGCCCTTGGCCTGGCGGGGGTCGAGCAGGACCACGGTCCGGGTCAGGTCGGGTTCGGCGCCCGCCGTCACGCCGTCCAGGTGGGCGGCGAGGCGGCGGTGCAGATCGCGCGGGGCGATGACCGCCAGCCGTCCTTCGGCGGGGGTGAGTTCGGCGACCGCCTTGGCCACCGCGCCGGGCAGGTCGCCGTCGACGCCGCGCACCCAGGGCCGTACACCGGTCGAACGGACCGAACTCGGCGGCTGGAAGGCGGGGTTCTCGGCGCGGACCACGGCCGCCGCGAGGTCCATGATCTCGGACGGGGTGCGGTAGTTGACACCGAGCCGGATGTGCTCCCAGCGGTCCCCGACATACGGCTCGAGGATCTCGGCCCAGGAGCCGACCCCGGCCGCCTCGGCCGTCTGGGCGGGGTCGCCGACCAGGGTCATGGAGCGGGTAGGGCTGCGCCGCATCAGCAGCCGCCAGGCCATCGGTGACAACTCCTGCGCCTCGTCGACGACGATGTGCCCGAACGCCCAGGTCCGGTCGGCCGCCGCGCGCTCGGCGGCGCTGCGGTGGTCGTCCTCCTCGTGCCGCTCGGCGAACCGCTCGGCGTCGATGATGTCGTGCGCGGACAGCACCTCGCTGGCGTCCGGGTCGTCGTCCTCCTTGTCCTCGAACTCGTAGGTCCGGGAGGCGTACGACACGTCGAGCACGCCCTGCGCGAAGGCGACCTGGTTCTCCCGCTCGCGTTCCGCCCGCGCCCGGGCCCACCGGTCGTCCTCGCCGAGCAGTTCGGCCGCCTCGTCCAGCAGCGGTACGTCGGCCACGGTCCAGGCCCGCGTCACCGGGCGCCGTACCGCGTCCGCGTCCGCCGCGGGGAGGTACCCGTCCGGCTCGGCGAGGAAGTCGGCGAGCAGCCGGCGCGGGGTCAGCCGGGGCCACAGCCGGTCGATGGCGGCCCAGACGTCGGGGTTCTCGGCGAGTTCGTCGCGGATCCGGGTGATGTCGCTGGCGTCGAGCAGGTTCGTACCGTCGTACGGGTCGGTGCCGATGCGCTCGGCGACCATGTCGGTGAGCGTGTTGAGGATGTGGCCCTCGAAGTGCTCGCGGGCCGCGTTGTGCGGCAGCCTGGCGGCGCGGGTGCGTTCGCGGGCGACGCCCACCAGGCCGTCGTCGAGCATCAGCACCTCGCGGTCGTGCTCGATGGTGATCACCGGGTCGGGCAGCGCCTGCCGGTCGCGTACGACGGCGGCGAGCACCTCGGCCATGTCGGCGCGGCCCTTCACGGCGGCGGCCTCGGGGGTGTCCGTGGCCGTCGCCCGCACGCCGGGGAACAGCTCGCCGACGGTGGCGAGGAGGACGCCGGTCTCGCCGAGGGAGGGCAGCACCTCGCCGATGTACCCGAGGAAGGCGGGGTTGGGACCGACGATCAGGACCGCGCGCCTGGCGAGCAGCTCCCGGTACTCGTAGAGGAGGTAGGCGGCGCGGTGCAGGGCGACCGCCGTCTTCCCGGTGCCCGGGCCGCCCTCGACGACCCGCACCCCGCGGTAGGGGGCCCGGATGATCTCGTCCTGCTCGGCCTGGATGGTCTGCACGATGTCGCTCATGCGGCCGGTGCGCGCGGAGTTGAGCGCGGCCAGCAGCACGGCGTCACCGGTGGGGTCCTCGTGGCCGGTGCGGGTGGCGTCACCGAGGTCGAGGATCTCGTCGTGCAGGGCGGTGACCCGGCGGCCGTCGGTGGCGATGTGCCGGCGCCGGCGCAGCCCCATCGGGGTGTGGCCGGTGGCCAGGTAGAAGGGGCGGGCCACCTCGGCCCGCCAGTCGATGAGGACCGGGGTGCGCTCGGGGTCGTCCCGGCGCAGTCCGACCCGGCCGATGTGGTGGCTGGTGCCGGAGGTGAGGTCGATGCGGCCGAAGCAGAGCGAGCCGTCGACGGCGTTCAGCGCGGCGAGCAGCCCCGAACGCTCGGCGACCAGGATGTCCCGCTCCAGCCGGGCCTGCATGGGCGTGTTGCCCTGGGCGAGGGCGTCGGTGACAGAGGTCTCGGTGTCCCCGCGCAGCGCGTCCACGCGTGCGTACAGTCCGTCGATGAATTCCTGCTCGTGCCGCAATTCATTGTCTGGAAATTCGGTGTTTGACAATTCCGCTCCCGCCCGGATATACTGTGCTCACTGAACTTCTCCGCGACCATTTCCTGATGAAGTCGCGAACCATTCAATATACGCAGAGAAATCCCCTGAGCGCAATTGCTCGGGGGATTTCTCTTTACCGGTGCCGGTCGGTGTCGGTGCGGGTGCCGGTCACAGCAGGCCGGACAGCTCCTCCAGCAGCCTGCGCTTGGGCCGGGCGCCCACCATCGAGCGCACCGGCTCACCGCCCCGGAAGACCATGAGGGTCGGCGTCGACAGCACGCCGTACGCGATCGTGGTCCGCGGATTGTGGTCCACGTCCAGCTGGACGATCTTCAGCCGGTCGCGCTCCTCGACGGCGATGTCCTTCAGCACCGGTGCCAGCTGCCGGCACGGCCCGCACCAGTCGGCCGTGAACTGCACCAGTACCGGAAGGTCGGAGCCGATCACCTCCGCCTCGAAGTCCGCGTCCGTCACCTCGGCCAGACCGCTCGTCCTGCTCACCCTGTCAGCCCTCCCAGTTCGCACACCGGTTCCGGACCCCCCGGAACCAGCGCCTCGGCGGCCAGCTCGTCCCGCGCCCGCTCGGCCCGCGACAACTGCCCGGCGACCTCCGCCCGCACCGCCCGCAACTGGCCGATCAGCGCGTCCAGCTCATCCAGTTTGCGCCGGTAGACCACGAGCGAGGCGGGGCACGCGTCACCCTCCGGGTGCCCGGCTCGCAGACACTCCACGAACGGCCGCGTCTCCTCCAGGTCGAACCCGAAGTCCCGCAGCGTCCGGATCTGGGTGAGGAGCCTGAGATCGCCCTCGTCGTAGGTGCGGTGCCCCAGCTCGTCACGCCGGGCCGGCAGCAGCCCGCGTGTCTCGTAGTACCGCAGTGTGCGCGTGGTGGTCCCGGCGCGTGCGGCCAGTTCGCCGATTCGCATGCCCACGACCGTACGCGTTGACGCCGACGTCAGGGCAAGCCGTTCCCCAGGTGCCGGTGGAGGATCTGGAGCGCCGTCCAGGCGCCGGCGTCGGTTCCGTCGCCGAGGGGGTAGTGGAGGGCCGGTTCGCCGGGGGAGCCGAGTTGCCGGGGTTTCACGGCGAGGGGCGGGCGGCGGGCGTGGGTGAGGCCGATCGTGCGGACGTCGCGCGGGCCGAGGGTGAAGGCGATCGGGAGGGGCGGCCCCTCCAGGTACGGGGGCAGCGTGAGGTCGGCGCGGGCCCGGCACAGGGTGGTGAGCATCGTCGTCAGTCCGTGTTCGGCGACCAGCGCCGCCGCGAGGGACTCCAGGATGCCGAGGGGAACCTCGGCGGGATCGGTGTAGCCGAGGGTGAGGGTGGTGTCCTCGGCCACACCGGCGGTGGTGCGCGTGACGCGGTGGGTGGCGACGGCGGGCCGGCCGGGCGCGCCTACGGCGACGACGTGGGTGGGGGCGGGAGCCCGGTCGCGGGCCAGATCGGTCAACTGCCTCGGCGACCAGGGGAGGTTCACGGGTTCCGCGGTGCCCCATCCGGCGGGCGGCGCGCCGGTGAGGTGGCGCCAGGCGGCTTCCAGTGCGCGCCCGAGCACCAGGCCGGCCTCGGCCGGGCGCACCGTGCGGAAGGAGACGGTGAGCCGGCGCTGTCCGGGGGGCGTGGCCGCCGCCGTGAAGGCGTCGGCGACGGTGGTGCCCTCCGGAGTGAACGTGCCGTCGCGCCAGACGAGCCGGACGCCGGACAGGCCGTCGTGGTAGCCGCCCGCGGGGTCCTGGATCACCCAGCGGTTGGGCGCGCCACCCAGCGCCGTACGCAACGGCAGGGTGAGACGGACGTGCGGGGGCGTGACGAGGTGGAGCGCCCGGTTCGCCCGCACGGTGGCGCGCAGGACGTCCGAGAGCCAGGCGGTGAGCGGGACGAGGGGCCGGTCGGCCAGGACGACCGCGGTCGAGTCGGTGAGCACGTCGACGATCGGGAACACCGGGGTGTCCGGGGCGGCGGGGGCGTCCCCGGCGGTTCCCGCCGTCTCCCGCGGCACCGTGACGCGCCCGGTGTGGGCGGCGCCCGGCGGCCACACCGTCCCGCCGAGCAGCATGGTCAGGCGCCCGCACACCGACCCCGCGAGGGACTCCGCCTCGGGTACGGCCGTGGAGGCGCGGGCCTCGGTCCACCAGAACGGGGGCTCGGGCGCCGCCACTTGGGAGCCGAGGAGGCGCTCGGCCTCGCCGTGCACGTGCACGAGCAGCGGGGCCTCGACCGAGACCAGCGGCCGGCCGGCCGCCGTGCACAGGTGGACGACCGCGCCGTCGTCGGTGGCGGTCAGGGCCGGCTCGGGGCCGCCGGCCTGCAGACCCGCGAGGAGCGACCTGGTGTCCGGCATCTTCGGGGTGAGCGCGATGACGTCCTTGGTCACGCCGGGGTCTCCATGGGGTCGGCCTGTGCCGCACGGGTCGCGAGGGCGGTCTGGATCAGCTGGTGGCGGCGGCCCCGGCGCACCAGGGTGCCCCGGCCGGGCGGCTGGGCGCTGGCGTACAGGCCCGGGAAGAGCTGGCCTTCCGTACGGTCGCCCGTCATCACCAGGGCCGTCGCGCCGGTCTCGCGCAGTGTCGTCAGGAACGGGTCGTACAGGGCGCGCGAGGCGCCCGCGACCCGGCGCGCGACGACGAAGTGCAGCCCGATGTCCTGGGCCGAGGAGATGTACGGCAGGAACGGCGCGAGGGGCTGCCCGCCCGCCGTGGTGAGGATGTCGTAGTCGTCGACGAGGATCACGATCCGCGGGCCGGTGAAGGCCGGCCCGTCGTCCGGCATGTCGGCGTCGGCGGTCTCCGGGAGCCGTTTTTCCAGTTCGGAGGCGATGCCGGTGGCGAGCGCGGCGGACAGTTTCGCGTTGTGCGCGTAGCCGCCGCGGTACGGCTCCGGGATCACCCCGCGCAGGCCGCGCCGAGGGTCGAACACGCCGAAGACCAGCTCGTCCTCGCCGTACCGGTCCACCAGCGCCCGGGAGACCAGTTCGAGGAGGTTGGTCTTGCCGCACTCGTTGTCGCCGAGCACCAGCAGATGCTGGTCGGCGCCGAACAGGTCGAGGACGGCGGGAGACAGGGACTCCTGGTCGACGCCGATCGGTACCGCGTGCGGTACGGCGACGGCCGAGGGCAGCTCCCGCGCGGTCAATCGGGTCGGCAACACCCTTACCGGCGCCGCGAGTTCACCGTGCCAGGTGGCGCGCAGGGAGCGCGCGGCGTCCTCCAGGGCCGGCCCCAGGTCCGTGGTCGAGGCGAGCGAGTCGAGGCGTGGCAGGGCGACGTGCGCGAACAGCTTGCCGTCGGTGAGGGCGCGGCCGGGGGTGCCGGCGGGCAGGGTCTCGGACAGTTTGCGGTCGAGGGAGGAGTCGGCGGGGTCGTTGAGGCGCAGTTCGATACGGCTGCCGAACATCGACTGGGTGGCGATGCGTACGTCGTTCCAGCGGAGCATGCCCGCCACGACGTGGATGCCGTAGCCGCTGCCGCGCTTGAGCAGGTCGGCCACCGCGTCGTCCAGTTCGGCGAACTCGTCGCGCAGCGCGCCGAAGCCGTCGACGAGCAGCACCACGTCCGTGGAGCCGAGTCCCGGCAGCTCGCCCTGGGCGCGCAGGGTGCGCAGCTGGTCGACGGAGTCGATGCCGTGCTCGCGGAAGACCGCCTCGCGTTCGGCGAGCATGGCGCGTACCTCGGCGACCGTACGGGCCGCGCGCTCGTGGTCGGCACGCCCGGCGATCGAGCCGACGTGCGGCAGGCCGGACAGCGCGCTCAGACCGCCACCGGCGAGATCGAGGCCGTAGACCGCGACCTCGCGCGGTGTGTGGGTCAGGGCGAGGGACAGGGCGAGGGTGCGCAGCAGGGTGGTCTTGCCGGACTGCGGGCCGCCGATGACGGCCGTGTGCCCGCCCGCCGTGTTCAGGTCGTGCACCCACCGCCCCTGCCACTGCCGTGCCGGGTCGTCGAGCACTCCGAGCGGAACCCGCAGCGGGCCTTCCTGGCCGGCGAGCCGCAGCCCGTCCGCCGATGCCCGCACCGGGCCTGCCGCGCCCGTCAGCGTCACGGCGCCGGGCAGCGGCGGCAGCCAGATCCGCCGCACCGGCTCCCCCGCGCCGGCGAGCCGGCCCACCACGGCGGACAGCACGGTGGGCCCGCTGTCCCGCTCGCGCGGCGTGGGCGAGGTGTCGTCCCCGGCTGCTGCCGCCAGGGTGTTGTACGGCGGATACACCCAGGTCAGCGGCTCGTCGGCGGCGACCGTATCGCGCCGCGCCGGCCCGCGGCAGGCGCCGGACACGAACCCCGCCTTGAACCGCGTGTACGTGGAGGTGTCGACCTTGAGGTAGCCGAAGCCCGGCAGGGGCGGCAGATGGAAGGCGTCCGCGGTGTCCAGCACCGTACGGGACTCGTCGGCGGAGAAGGTGCGCAGCCCGAGCCGGTACGACAGATACGTCTCCAGGCCCTTCAGTCTGCCGCCCTCGATGCGCTGGCTGGACAGCAGCAGATGCACGCCGATCGAGCGGCCGATCCGTCCGATGGACAGGAACAGGTCGATGAAGTCCGGCTTGGCGGTGAGGAGTTCACCGAACTCGTCGATCACGACGAACAGGTGCGGGAGGGGTTCGAGGTCCGGGCGGGCGGTGGCGCGCAGCGCCCGGTAGTGCCCGATGTCGGCGACGTTCCCCGCGTCCTTGAGCACCTGCTGACGGCGCTTGATCTCACCGGCCAGCGAGGTGTGCACCCGCTCGACGAGGCCGGCCTGGTTCTCCAGGTTCGTGATCACGCCTGCCACGTGCGGCAGATCCGTGAACGGGGCGAAGGTGGCGCCGCCCTTGTAGTCGACGAGCACCATCGCCAGGTCCTCGGGCGGATGCGTGGCCACCAGCGCGAGGACCAGGGTGCGCAGCAGCTCGCTCTTGCCGGATCCGGTGGCGCCCACGCACAACCCGTGCGGCCCCATGCCCAGTTCGGACGACTCCTTCAGATCGAGCAGCACCGGTTCGTGCCGGTCGTCCAGCCCGATCGGCACGCGCAGGAAGTCCCGGTCGCCGCGCGGCGCCCACTGCCGGCCCAGGTCGAGGGCGGCCGGATCGTCGACGCCGAGCAACTCCGGGAAGTCCACCGGGCCGGAGACCGGCGTACCGTCGGCGGCCGACTCGGCGGACAGCCGCAGTGGCGCCAGCATCCGGGCGAGCCCTTCGGCACCGGCGGCACTCACCGGGTCGAGGACGCCGAAGACCCGTACGGCCTGCTCGCCCGCGAGGTCGTCGACCGTGACCCGGTCCCCGTCGACGGTGATGCGCACGGAGACCCGGTCGGGCTCGTGCACCTGCTCGGCGAGCAGATGGAGCACGGTGACCCCCATGTCGCCAAGGGCGACGGCCGCGTCGGGACGGGGCAGTTCGGCCGCGTTGCGACCGTACTCGTCACTCACCACGAGCAGTCGGCCGCCGAGGCTCAGCGCCGTGCGGTCGGAGAGGCCGCGCCGTACCTCGGCGGCGTAGGAGGACCGCTGCTTCAGGTCCACGCCGATGACCCGGGCGAGCTGGGCGAGATCGGGCGCGATACGGCGGGCGGCCACCGGCCCGTCGAGCACCTCGGGGTCGAGGACGTGCGGCAGCCACTTGGCCCATCCCCACTCCTCCATCCGTTCCCCGGGCACGGCGAGGGCGAGTGCCAGGTCGTCCGGCGCGTGCGTGACGGCGGCCTGCACCAGCAACGCCCGCGCGACCCGCAGCACGTCCTCGCGGTCACCGACCACGCTGACGTCGCCCGCACGGTCCAGCGGCACGGTCAGCGGATGGTCGGCGGTGGTGGCGAACCGGGCCTGCAGCGCCCGCGCCTCGTTCAGCATGAACGGGTCCGGCGGCGTGAGCACCCCGCTCGCCGAGTTCTGCCCGATCACCACGTCCTGCACGGGTACGTCACCGACACCGACCCGGACGCGGAGGAAGTCGGCGTCCGTACGCCGCCGCTCCCACAGCCGCGCCGGATCACGCACCAGGTCGTACAGAGCGGCGGGCGCGGGATCCAACCGCCGTGCGGCGAGCCGCCGTTCCCGCTCCCTGACGCCCAGTTCCTCGCGCAGTTCCTCCAGGTACTCCAGATACCGTTCGCGCTGCACCCGCCGCTGCCGCTGCGCCTTGCCGCGCTGCGACAGGAACAGCGCCACGGCCCCGAGCAGGGCGACGACCAGCACGACCGCGCCGAGGCCGGCGAACTGGCTGGACCGGACGACGGTCATCATCACCACGGACGACATGACGCCCGCCATGGGCAGCAGCGCGGTGGCCGCGGTGCCCGTCCTGCCCTCGGGCAGGTTCGGCGGCGGCTCGATGGTGCGCGCCTCGGCCGGCGGCAGCGGGCGGGTGGCCCGGGCGGGGCGGTGGACCAGGTGCTGCGTCATCGGACCCGCACCGCCCGCTGCAACGCCTCCGCCGCCAGCCGGGTGGCCGCGCGGCGCGTGGCCGAGCCGAGCAGTTCGGTGCGGATGGGCCCGCCGGCCGCGAGATGCCGGTCGTAGGGCAGGTGCACGACATTGACCCCTGTCTCGCGCAGATGCGCCGTGGCGGTGTTCAGGTCGAGGCTCGGATCGGGGGTGCCCGAGGTGAGGGCGACGACGGTGGACGTGAGGGCGGCGTGGGGGAGCCGCGCGAGCCAGTCGAGGACGACACGGGTGCCGCCGACGCCCTCGGCGGTGAGCGGTGCGACCACCACACGGGCGTGCGCGGTGTCCATCGCGGTACGGGCCACCTCGCCGGGCAGTGTCTCGCAGTCCACGACGGTGACGGCGAAGTAGCGGCGCAGGGCGAGCGTCACCTCGCGGTAGGTGCGGACGTCCAGCGGTGCGCCGACGCGGCCCTGGCCCGCGGGCAGCAACCAGCCGCCGCCCGAGGTGGGCACCAGGTAGCCGGTGATGTCGGTGAGCTGCATCGACGGGGTGAGGATCTGGGCCAGTTCGCCGCACGACCAGCGCACCGACTCCGCGCCCATCCGCACCGGCAGTGTGCCGAGCGCGGCGTCCGCCTCCAGGGCGAGCACCGGGTCGTGCCGGTAGTGGTTGAAGGTGGAGGCGAGCAGCGCGGCGGTGGTCGTCTTGCCGACGCCGCCCCGGATGGACGTCACGGCGATCACCCGGCCCGTGGTGACCGGCTGCTGCAGTTCCCGCCCGATCCGGGTCTCCTCGGCGACCTCCTGCGACGCCGACGAGGTCAGCCGCCGAATCGATTCCCCGGTCCGCCGCGCCATGGAGTCCCCGTGCAGCGGCTTCCCCAGCGCGAGCGCGAGACGCGGGTCGACGGTGGGGACGGACTCAGGGGTGCGGAAGGGGAGGTTGGGGCTTCGGGGACCGGCGGGGCGGAGGCCCGGGTGCTGCGACGGCTGCGACGGCGTACGGGCCGAATGTCGGGGTTCGGGTTCGGGCTCGGGTACGTCGACGGGAGTGGCGGCCGGCTCGTCGCCCGGCGGACGCGGCTGGCCCGGGTGGGGGCGCTGCTCGTCGGGGTCCCGCACGGGGAGCGGGGCTTTCGCCTCCGCCTCCGTGGCGCCCGGCCCGGACGGTGAGGGGGCCGACGCGCCGTCGCCGCGCAACTCCCGCAGCACCTCGTCCTGCCAGCCGCTCTGCGCCTGATTCATCCCCGCCGCCTCACGACCACGGCCACCACCTCGATCACCGCCACCGCCACCGTCTCCGTCCATGCCTCACGCGAAGGTGCCGAGCAGCCGCCCGTACGCCCCGAAGGCACCGATCAGCAGCGGAAACAGCGCGATCACCCCGACCGACTCCAGCAGGTCGCCGAACCGGCGCAACCGCACCCGCAGATGCTCGGGCGGCTGCACCACGAGCACGGCCAGCGGTACGACCGCGAGCACCACGAGTACCGCGAGCGGCCCGACCGCGCCGGACCGGTCCGCCCACACCCAGGCCAGCCTCGCGGCCACCGCCGCGGCGGCCGCGAGCAGCGCGACCACCTCGGGGACCAGCGGATACGCCCGCGCCCGCAGCGCGAGGACCACCGCGACGGCCGCCGCGAGCAGCACGCTCCACACCGTGGCCGTACGCAGCACCAGCACCCCGGCGACGGCGGCGGACACCGCCGTGACGACCGCGGCGAGCGCGAGCCCGCGGTGGGTGGCCGCCAGCGCGGTCGACACCTGATACCGGCTCACCGACGAGCCGCCCGCCCGCCGGTCGTCGAGCCCCGACAGCCCGGAGGCCATCAGGGCGAACCGGGGCAGCAACCCGAGGACCACCACCGACACGACGGCGAGCAACGCGGCGGCCCGCTGGGCCGGCTGGACGGCGAGCGCGGCCTCCCAGCACACTCCGCCCCCGGCGAGCGCGGCGGCCCCGAGGACCGCGCCACGCCCGAGCGGCGAGCACCATCCGAGGAGCAGCAACGCTACGGCCACCACCCCGGCCACACCGGCCAGCCGCACCGCCCCCGACCAGCCCTGCGCGTCCCCGAGGCCCCACACCCCGAACACGCCCACGGCGCCACCGGTGACGACGAGCGTGCCGGCGGGCCAACGCGCCCCGGCCCGGCCGGCCGACGCACCGGCGACCGCGCCGAGCACGGCGACGACGACCAGCACGGCACCGACGCCGCGCGCGGCGAACTCCTGCCGCGCGAGGACGGAGGCGGCGAGGGCCCATCCGACCGTGGCGCCCGCGGCGGCGACGCGGCGCGCGGTGGCTCCCCACCGCCAGGCCCGTACGTCGAGATCGTCGGCGGTCTCGTCGGTGACGTCGTGCACGACGGGTGCGGAGGGGGCGTCCTCGACGCGCACGAGCCGCAGTACCGCGCCGTCCGGCACGGCGGCCGACTCCAAGGTCGCGTCGGGATCCAGGACGCTGCCATCACCGGCCATCAGATGACGCGTTTGCGGTCGCGCACCCACCTGGTCGTCGAGCAGCCGCATCACCTCGGGAAGCAGCCGCCCGATCGGCTCCCGCGACGGCAGAACGAGGTCGACGCGTCGACGCTCCCCCACCAGAGTGATCCGGCTCAACGCCAGTCCCGTACGGCTCGACGCCCCCGTAGATATCACGCGTTCGAACTTATCATCGGGCAGAAGGCGCGTCGGCGGGTGTTCCGGCCGACGGAGATGCCGGTGCCGTGGCCGAGGGCCCGTAGGGACTCGGACTCCGGCCGACCACCCGGTGCGAGACGAACGACCACCCCACGCACCCGGCGCACAGCACCGCGGCGATCACCACACCAGCAAACGCCTTGCCCAGCCGCTCGTCCACGGTACGCCGCTGCCGCTGCCCTCCGAAGAGCACCGCATCCCGCAACCGCCTGCGCCGCACCGAGACGGACTCGAGTAGCTGGCTGTCGTAGTCCTGGGCTGACATGACTCATTCCTTGTTCGTCCGCCGGGGGAGGGGGCCGACGCCTCGGTCAGCCCGTGATGGAGAAGAAGATCGTGTCCTGGGTGTACCAGTCGACGTTCTTCGTGGCGTACTCCCATTCCGTGTGCTCGAATTCGAGCTTGTCGATGATCTCTTGGACGTCGTACCGCAGATTTTCGTCCATCCGGTCCAGCACGGCACGGTAGGCATCGGCCGCCGGCTTGGCCTTGACCAGCGGAAACATACCAATGTGCGGACCATCCACGGGATACGGAATGCGGAACGGTATCTCCTCGGGCGGACCGGCGAACAGGTGGTCGTGCAACAGCAGATCGGCGCTCACACCCAGGCGGCGCAGCTCGTCGTCCACCAGCCCGAAGAAGGTGGAGGGCCTGGAGTACACGCCCAGTTCGCTGGGATCGGACGCATTGCAGTCGATGATGCGCTGGAGGGCGCAGTAGTAGGCGCCTGCCGCGTACTCCGCGTCCGAGTTCGCATGACCGGCCACGAGATGGTCGAGCGCGTCGGGGACGCTCAAGCCCCAGTCAAGTCCCTGCCGTTCGATTTCGAGCTGGCTCGCCCGCGCCTTCTCACGCATCACGCCGAGAAGGCGCTGCTGATCGGCTGTGAAGTCCCCGCCGCCTACGAGAAACGCCACGACATCGGCCTTGCCAGCCGTGCTGTACGAGATGATCCGGCTCATGCTCCCCATGCTGCCAGCCGCCACTGACATCGAGCCTTGGCGGGCGGGGTCTGGAGCGATGGCGGCGGTCATGAGGCTGCGCCCGTCGGCGCGGTGGTGCCGACCTCGGCCCAGACCGTCAGACCACCGTCGCCGCTTCGACTGGTACCCCAACGAGCAGCGAGGGCAGCGGTGATCAAGAGCCCTCGTCCGTGTTCCTGCTCGGGGCACGGTGGCCGGGGCAACGCGGGGACCGTCGGCGCCGTGCGGCCGTTGCCCTCGTCCGTCACACTGATCGCGAACGTTCCGGCGCTGAGGGCGCAGGTGACCGTGACGGTATGACTGTCGCTGTGCTCCAGGGCGTTCGCCATCAGCTCCGCGGTGATCGACTCCAGGTCGTCCGCCGCTTCCCGGGAGAGATCCCAGGCTCGGGCGATGCCACGGACGTGACGCCGGGCGAGACATGCGGATGCGAGATCGTGGCCGGGCAGGGTGAGCAGGCTGTACACCCGGGGGCTGGGCGGTTGGTACGTCAGTGGGGCAAGGACATTCTCAGCAGGCGACGGATCGGCGGAATCCGCGTCCGAGTCGGCCGGTTGCCCCTCTCCGAGCCGAGCACCCCGGGATCTGGCGATGAGCAGCGCGTCGGCCAGGGCTTCCGCCAACTGCAGCTTCAGCAAACGTAGTTCTTCGCCTTGTGGCCCTCCCCCGTTATGTTTTCCGCGGTCCTGCAAGAGGACCGCTGGCCTCCGGGCCCGGCATGGCTGTTCCCCCCTGTCGAACGGATGACCTGGGGGGTGGTGTCACCGGGCCCGAGAGGCGCCGTTGGAGACGCTGATGAGAGGTCCGACTACCGCCTGGCCCGGTGCAATGCCGGGCCGTTTGCGGGCGGCAGGTCTGCATAACGTGGATGCGCGCATACGACGCCAACGCCTGGGCCAGCACCGCACGAACCCCGCTTGGGAGGATGGGTTGGACGACATCGACGACGTGGGCGTCTTCCTCGGCCTGGACGTCGGCAAGAGCGCCCACCACGGGCACGGGCTGACCCCCGCCGGCAAGAAGGTCTTCGACAAGCAGCTGCCCAACAGCGAGCCGAAGCTGCGGGCCGTCTTCGACAAGCTGGCCGCGAAGTTCGGCACCGTCCTGGTGATCGTGGACCAGCCCGCCTCGATCGGAGCCCTGCCCCTGACGGTCGCCCGGGACGCCGGCTGCAAGGTCGCCTACCTGCCGGGTCTGTCCATGCGGCGGATCGCCGATCTCTACCCGGGCGAGGCGAAGACCGACGCCAAGGATGCCGCAGTGATCGCGGACGCCGCACGGACCATGCCGCACACCCTGCGCTCGCTGGAGCTGACCGACGAGATCACCGCCGAGCTGACCGTGCTGGTGGGCTTCGACCAGGGCCTGGCAGCCGAGGCCACCCGCACCTCGAACCGGATACGCGGCCTGCTCACCCAGTTCCACCCCAGCCTGGAGCGCGTCCTGGGCCCGCGCCTGGACCACCCCGCCGTGACCTGGCTGCTGGAACGCTACGGATCTCCGGCCGCCCTGCGAAAAGCCGGACGCCGCAAGCTGGTCGAGGTGATCCGGCCCAAGGCTCCGCGCATGGCCCAGCGGCTGATCGACGAGGTTTTCGACGCGCTCGACGAGCAGACCGTCGTGGTCCCGGGCACCGGCACCCTCGACGTCGTGATTCCGTCGCTGGCCCGCTCGCTCGCGGCCGTCCACGACAGCGACGGGCCCTGGAAACGCAGATCGGGCAGCTGCTGGAGGCTCACCCTCTTTCCCCGGTCCTGACCTCGATTCCGGGGGTCGCGGTCAGGACCGCCGCCACGCTGCTGGTCACCGTCGGCGACGGCTCCAGCTTCCCCACCGCCGCTCACCTGGCCTCCTACGCCGGCCTCGCCCCGACCACGAAATCGTCGGGGACCTCGATCCACGGCGAACACGCGCCCAGAGGCGGCAACCGGCAACTCAAACGGGCGATGTTCCTGTCCGCGTTCGCCGCCTTGCACGATCCCGCCTCACGCACCTACTACGACAAGTGCCGGGCCCGCGGGAAGACCCACACGCAGGCCCTTCTCCGCCTGGCCCGACACCGCATCAGCGTGCTGTTCGCGATGCTCCGCGACGGCACCTTCTACGAACCCCGAACCCCACGCCTCGCTTGACCAAAGACATAGAGGCACCCCCCCGCGAGTAAGAAGCCGCGCAGATAGGCATCGAGGGCTGGGCGAACAAGTGGGCGAAGGAGGAAGGTTCCGGGACCTTCGCGGCTCTGGTCGTCGTCACCATGTGCTTCGGCGACCGCGAGACCGTCGCCGCCTTTGATGAGGTCCTCGTCCCAACGTCCTTCAGAACTTGCCCGTTTGATCAGGTGGGCAGTCCCGCGTCGCGGGCCAGGAGGGCGGCCTGGACGCGGTTGGTGACGCCCAGGGCAGTGAGGATGCGGCTGACGTGGGCTTTGACGGTGCTTTCCCGCATCGTGAGGCGGGTGGCGATGTCAGCGTTGGTCTCGCCATGGGCAAGCAGGGCCAGAACGTCCAGCTCCCGGGGGGTGAGCCGCTCAAGCCGGGCCCGCGCGGCGGTGGCCTTCGGCTGGTTGCCGGTGTGGTAGCGGTCGATGAGTCGGCGGGCTGCTGTGGGGTGGAGCATGGCGGAGCCTGCCGCGACCAGGTGGACGGCGCGCAGGATCTCGGCCGGGTCGGTGTCCTTGAGGAGGAAGCCGTCGGCTCCGGCGGCAAGGGCGTCGTAGACGTACTGGTCGAGGTCGAAGGTGGTCAGGGTGATGACCTTCGGCGGGTGGGGCAGTGCCCTCAGCCGGGCGGTGGCGGTGATGCCGTCCATGCGGGGCATGCGCACGTCGACCAGGGCGACATCGACGCGGTGGGCGCTGGCCCGTTCGATCGCCTGGAGGCCGTCGGCTGCCTGGGCGACGAGGTCGATCTCTGGGTCGCTGTCGAGGAGGTCGGCCAGGCCGAGGCGGACCAGGGCGTCGTCGTCGACGATCATTGCGCGGATCATGCGGGAGTGCCGTTCTCTTCCGTGCCGGCCGGGTGGGGGATGCGGGCGGTCAGGCGCCAGGAGCCCGCGCCGGCCGGTCCCGCGGTGAGATGGCCGCCGAGGGCGCTGACGCGTTCGCGCAGGCCGACGAGCCCGTAGCCGGAGCTGACGGCGGCCGCCTGTCCGGGGGGACCGGCGGGGTTGGTGACCTCCACCAGCGTGGCCGGCGGCCGGTAGTCGATCGTCATGGTCACCAGGGGGCCGTCGGCGTGCTTGCGGGCGTTGGTCAGGGCTTCCTGCACGATGCGGTACACCGCCAGGCGGTGGGTGGTGGGCGCGTCCTCCGGCCGGCCGTGGACCGTCATGGCAATGGGCTGGGAGGCGGCGCGGGCGTCGTCCACCAGTTGCTGGACGTCTCCGGGAACCGGCGAGGGCACAGCATCGGCACTGTTCGGTGATGTGCCGGGAGCACGCAGCACACCGAGCACGTCCCGCAGGTCGGCGAGCGCTTCCGTGGAGGCGCCCCGCAGTAGAGCCAGTCGTTCGGCGACCGGTCCGGGCAGGGTGTCGCCGCGGGTGGCCAGCACGCCCGTGTGCAGGGCAATCAGGCTGAGGCGGTGGGCGAGGACGTCGTGCATCTCCGCCGCGATCCGGGACCGCTCCGCGATGCGCGCGGCCTCCTCGCGCAGCTGCGCCTCGACGCGCAGGTGCTCCACATCGGCGGCCAGCGCCCGCACCAGACGCCGACGGCTGCCGATCCACATGCCGACCACATACGCGAAGGCCCACAGGAACAGCGCGGTGACGTAGTCCTGGTGGTGCCACAGCCGGGTCGGCGGATAGCCGAGGAGGTTGGCGCCCAGCACCGCGGCGACGCACAGGACCGCCGCCTTCGTCCGGCGGGCCGCGGCCAGGTCGTACAGGACAACCGTCAGCAGCAGTGTGCCGAGCCACCCCCACCACGCGGTGACCGCGGCGACCACGACGGGCGCGAGGGGCCAGCGCAGCCGCGGCACGAGCAGCACCACCGCGCACGCCACGGCCGAGGCACCGATGGGAACCCCATACCGGCCCTCGCTGACCAACTGCGCGCCGTTCACTGCGGTGACGCCGGCGAAGAACGTCACGGTCGCGCCGCGCCCGACGGCGGCCGCCCTCGCCTGGATCTTGCTGCTGTTCACCGTCAGAATCCTAGGCAGGCACCCGCCTGCCGCCCCTCGACGACCGGCGACGCCCACCCCCTACTTTCGTCGGGGGAAGCCGTCGAACAACGGCGGATCCGCTGTCGGGCGGCGATTCCTAGCGTCGTATGCATGGATGACTGGACCACCTCCCACCAACGTGTCCTGGCGCAGCGCGAAGCCGACGGCTGGATGTTTCTGATCGAAGCAGCCCGTGATCTGCGCACCACCGGCGCGATCGCCCCCAGCAGTAAGGCCCTGGCCCGCGCCCTGACCGACCCCGTGCGGGCCCAGGCGTCCCATCCGCTGGCCGTCCTGGAAGCCGGCGCCGGCACCGGCCCCATCACCAGGGCCCTGATACCCCACCTGACCGGCGGCAGCCGCCTGGACATCGTGGAGGCCAACCCCCGCTTCGCAGCCCAGCTGCGCCGCCTTATCGCCGCAGACCCGGACCTGGTCCACGCGTCCGGACGGGTGAGCGTGCACGAGACTTTCGTCGAGCAGTTCGACACCGACCAGCGCTACGACGTCATCGTCTCCGGCCTGCCCCTCACCAACTTCACCCCCGCCCAGGTCGAGCGGATCATGGCCCGCTACATGGACCTGCTGCATCCTGGCGGCACACTCACCTACTTCGCCTACGTCGGCACCCGCAGGGCACGCGCCCTGACCGCCTCCCGGGCCGAAGCACGCCGCCACGCCGCGGTGGACGAGGTCATGACGACCTACCAGCGCGCCTACGCCACCGGCCGCTGGACGGTCTGGGCCAACCTGCCCCCCGCCCACGTCTGGCACCTGCGCCGCCCCCTGGTGCCTTCCCAGCCCTCCGCCGACGGCCAGCAGCACCGCCCGGACCAGGTGAGTCAGTAGATGCACGTCCTGACCGACCTCCTCGCCCACCTCCCGGCGCCGGCCGCCTACGGGGTGCTGGCCCTGGCCGTGCTGGCCGAGTCGATCCTCCTGGTCGGCGCCTTCGTCCCGACCCTCACCCTGCTGCTGACCGCCGGCGCGCTGGCCCGCGCCGGCCACATCAGCCTCCCTCTCGTCATCGCCACCGCGGCCGGCGCCGTCATCGCCGGAGACCTCCTCGCCCACCGCACCGGCCGCCTTCTCGGTCAGCGGCTCCGCACCGGCCGCGCGGCCCGCCGCATCCCCGCCCCCCTCTGGCACCGCGCTGAGGCCCTGACCGCCCGCCACGGCGGCCGAGCCATCCTGCTGGCCCGCTTCATTCCCGTCGTACGCACCCTCGCCCCCCACTTCGCGGGCGCCACCAGCCTGTCCTACCGCCGCATCGCCCCCTACAGCGCAACCGCCGCCTGCCTGTGGGCCACCGCCGAAGCCGGCGCCGGCTACGGTGCCGCCGCGTCCCTCCAGCGAATCATCACCCTCGGCGGGCCCGCCCTTGCCATCGCCGGCGTGATCACGGCCGGGGGCGCGGCCCTGTGGATGAAGAAGCGCCGACGGTTCCCGCAACCGCAGGACGCCAGCTGACAGTCAGCCCCGCCCGGTGCGGACGTGACTGACCGACAGCCGGTACCTCCAACGCCACACAGATCACAGGGCCGCACCATCTCGGCACATCCATCCGAGGCTTCCGGTACAGCGCCGCACTCCTCGCGCCCCGATCTTCCGCGCCGTCAGGCTCACGGAGCAGCCGGAATCGGTACTCCGCACGCCAACCCTGCCGCGTCCACGCCGCGACGGGCGGGGGCCGCGCGGACTGATCTTGAGCGGCACCGTCTCATCCAGTACGCCTTCAGGGCCTTCGACAGAGCCCCCGGTGCACGGGTGCACAAGAGCCGCCGGCCGGTGTGCTGATCACAACACCTGAGATCATTTACGAGACAGTTCGTGGAGAAACCTGTGCCTGTGCTGCCGTCATGGCTGACCGAACCGCTGTGGGAGCAATTCGCCGCCCTGCTGCCCAAGCGGCCGACGTTCGATCCAGCCCACCCGTTGGGCTGTCATCGACGCCGGATCAGCGAGCGGATCGTATTCGACAAGCTGCTGCAAACCCTGCGATTTGGCTGCTCCTACGAAGCGATCGCCGACGCGACCTGCTCGGCCACCACTATTCGCAACCGCCGCGACGAGTGGATCAGCCTGGGAGTCTTCTCCCGACTGAAGCAGATTGCGCTCGACGCCTACGACCGTGTCGTTGGCCTCGTCCTTGACCAGATTTCCGTGGACGGTGCCATCACCAAGGCCCCCGGCGGCGGCGAAGCGGCCGGACGCTCACCCGTCGACCGGGGTAAACAAGGTATGAAACGGTCGGGTATGACCGACGGCTACGGCATCCCGCTCGGTCGCGTCCTGGCAGGCGCCAACCGTCACGACTCGCCACTTCTGGCACCAACTCTGGATCTCTTAAACGGACTTGGTCCACTTCCTGACCAGGTAACCGTCCACCTCGACGCCGGCTACGACTCGGTCACGTCCCGCTCCGTACTCAATGAGCGGAATCTGCAAGGTCAGATCGCACGCAAGGGGACCAAAGCGCCCGTCCAGGCAACCCGGCGGTGGCACGTCGAGCGCACCCACGCCTGGCAGAACTCCTTCCACCGCCTCGCCCGCTGCTACGAGCGCCGCACCAGCGTCATCGAAGCGTTCTTTGACCTTGCCGACACGGTCATCACCGTACGTAATCTGCTCCGCCGAGCTTGGACCACCCACCGCTGGGACACACGTCCCCGACGCCGCCCATGACCGGCCACCTATCTGCGCGGCCTCTAAGTCCCAAGTCCGACCAAGCAGCCTTCCTGCGAGACCGAGTTGCGTTTCCTCAATCCGGTCCGCCAGCCGGGACACGAAGCCGCTGACGCCGTCCGCGAGCAGGAGAGAGGACTGGCCGTGCGAACCGGTCCAGGGCAGGAGCCGTACGAGGACGGGCCGGCCGCTCATGACGCCGCTCCCAGGAAAGCGTGGATGTCGCGGGTGTCGAGGTCGACGCCGTACGCGGCCAGCCACAGGGCGTCGCGCCGCAGGCGCTGGAGGCGGGCCTTCTCCTCGCGCTCGTGTGCCGTGAGATAGGGGCGGACGAGAGGGGTGGTGGAGCCGTCGATGGGCTCGCACCAGGGGCGAACACCGACGGTGAGGCGGTGAGGTGGCGGCCCGGAACAGGGGACTCTCGGCGCCCTCGGACCCGCGAGCCAGTCTTGCGTTGCGCTGTCGGCTGCCGTTTCAGGCCGATGCCTCCCGCGCGGGGCGAAGAAGACTCGGATGTGGTCGAGTCGGCGAGAGATCACATCAAGCATAAGAACAACTCCGTTCTACAGATCAGGTGTTGCGGCTTCAGCGCTGTCCCCGCCGCCGACCTCGGCCCAGACGGTGGCACCGCACGACGTCACGTCATGGCCGTACCGATCCGCCTCGGCGAGAGCCACGAGCAGGGAACAGCGCCGTATGTCATTGAGCTGCGCGGGGAGTGCGACGATGACGCGAATGCGGTCGGCGAGTTCTTCGACGTGCGCCACTTGACCGGTCAGCGCGGTGAACCTGGCGGCCAGGGCGACAGCTCGCGTCTTCGCAGAGCACACGAAGAAGCCCTCCGTACAGAAGTGAGTGCGCTGAGTAATGCTTCTTAAGAAGCTTCTACCTAATGCAGTAGCTTGTCAACGTCATTGGAATCACCCGCCGCCCCACGGCAGAGGAACCGGAGAGCCGCCCATGCCTCGCGAGGCGCCGTATCTGCAAGTAGCCGAGTCCCTGCGCGCCCGAATCCTGGCGGGAGAGTGGGAGGTTGGCGCTCGCCTGCCTTCCGGGGCTCGGCTCGCCGAGGAGTACGGCGTCGGGCGCAACGTCACGCAGCGCGCCATGGACCGGCTGATCATCGAAGGGATCCTGGAAGGACGCGCAGGATCGGGAACGTACGTCCGCAAGCCACGCGAGCGGACGCGGATGGTCCGCTCCCGGCACGGTGAGCGCCGGGGCGCCTCGCCCTTCCGGGCGGACATGAAAGACCACGGCAGAACGGGCACTTGGGAGTCACACAGTCAGGCCCGCGTACCCGCACCCGAGGCCATCGCCGAACGGCTCGCCATCAACCCCGGCGATCTGTGCGTGACCACCCGGTACGAATTCCTGGCCGACGGCCGACCCGTCCAACTCTCCACCTCGTGGGAGCCCATGGCTGTCACGGATGGAACACCGATCGTGCTGCCGGAAATGGGGCCCCTCGCGGGAATGGGTGTCGTCGAGCGTATGCAGTCGATCGGCGTGGAGATCGCCACCGCGGTCGAGGTACCCCGCCCCGCGCGCGCCACCCAGGCCCAGGCGAACCTACTGGGCATCAGCGTGGGCGACCTGCTGCTCGAGATCGAGCGGACGTATTACGACACCGACGGCCGACCCGTGGAGACCGCGGACATCGTCGTGCCGCACATCCGGTGGGAAGTGGCCTACGAGTTCGGGGTGGAGCGGCCTTAGCCGCGCCTTCACCTGGGCCGCCTATGACCGGCGACCGACCCCCGTGTGCAGCGTGTTCGGCACTGCGGAGACGAGGTTCCTGACCTGCTGGTCAACAGGTCAGGAATCCGGCGCGAACGTCGTTACTCCGTATGGAGGGCGATCGTCACCAGCGGCCCGAGAGATCTTCCAGTGAGTCGAGGTTCGGGCACGCTTGGGGCTCGTCCTCTGCGATGTGGCCGATGACGTGCGGGGCGGCCTGCTGGGCAAGCCAGGTGAGGACATCCGGCGCCTGCAGACCCAGGCGATGAGCCTCTCGCAACCGAAGCAGCCAGGCCCGTCCTGCCTCAAACGCCCGTTTGCCCGCTGCAGTCCGAGGCTCGAATCCGGCTGCATTGTCCGCCTGCGCAGCCCACACGTAGCCCAGAATCTGTCCCTGGTCCCGCACGGTGTAATAGTGCACGGGATGCTCGGTGGTCTCCGGGTACTCCTCCTCGGAAGGCGGCAGCAAAGACCGGAGCCGTCGTGACCGGGCAGGGACCTCGAAGGTGCCCCATGCATCGACGTACGCGGGCCCCTCAATCCTGAGGTCCTCGAAGCCGGTTTCGGTTGGGGTCGCGTAGCGGTTCTCATCACCGGGAGTGGGAGCGCAGCCGAACAGCTCGGAAATCTCTTTCAAGGCCAGCGCCAGCCGGGGGGCGTTCTCGTCGTACGTGGCGATCTGCTCACGACCGCGCGTGTCCATCGTCAGCCATACGTCGGAGTAGGTCTCCAACGTCACCGCCACGAGACTGCGCTTCCAGACATCGGCCTGAATGGTGAAGAGTTGCTCGGCACGATGCCGGGTTCCCGGGACCGACCACACTCCAGGGCAGCGCATGCGGACAGCGACAACGAAGTCACCCTGGAGGGCATCAGTATGAGATGCCGCACGGGCCAGCGCGGTATGGGGCGCAAGCGGATCCTCTTCCAGGGGGATCCCGGTCGCCTCGAATCGGATGTCACGCATGTCCCCCATAGAACGCACGGTGACACTGACCTCGGCAACAGGGGCTGCGATGCCGACCCCGGCCAGGACGTTCCAGATCGCTGCGGCAATTTGGATGGCTCGCGAGGGCTCAACGCTGCGGCCTTCGGGGGTGATCTCCCAAGTCCACTCGCCGATCGGGTCCGTCGTAATCACAGCATGTCCTGGCGCCCATCGTGGCACTGGTCAGCGCGGAGGCCGTCGACACCTTCGCCAGGTTCTTCCACGCCTCACCCGCCGCGTGCCAGCCGTCCCAGCCGACCATCGTGCCCACACCATGAACGGTGCCGAGGACACCGTCCTGCCAGACGCCGTCCCACACCTGCTTGCCCTGATGCGCCAGCCACGCCCAGCCCTCGTACTCCCGCTCCACCGGCGCACCCCACGGCGTCTCCTTCGCCTGATCCAGGGCCTCGGCCGTGCAGCCGTACGTGTTCGTGCCGTGCGAACCGTCGTCCGCCCTCAGCTGCGTCCCGCCGATCAGCGCCATGACCCGGTCGTACGCCGTGCGCTCGGCCGTCCGGAACGCGGCGACCGTGTGGTTCACGTCGTGCCACAGGTCGTTGTTGTGCTCGACCTTGTCCTGGTCCCGGCGCCAGTGCCCGTCCCCCGCCAGCGAGTTCACGAACGCGGTCGCATCCGACCTGAGCGCCTCCAGCCTCGCCACCAGGGGCTGGACCTCCGCGCCGTAGTCCGACAGCACCGAGGCCACCTTCTCCAGATCGCCCGCGAACGCGTCCGACTTCTCCTTCACCGGGAGCGTCGAGGCGAACAACTGCTCCGCCTCCGGCGCCCGATAGAACGCGGACAGACCCTGGAAGTCCGTGTGCACGTCCGAGCCGGCGGCGCGGAACTGGGCCGCGTCCGCCGTCAGCAGCATCACATCCGTGTCCAGCGTCGACAGATCACCGACGAAATGCGGAATCCCCGACGGATCGATCAGCTTCGCCTCGTCGGCCACTGCTAACGGTCCTTGTTGCCGGGCAGATCCACCCTCGGTTCCCTGGCCGCCGCTCGCTGCGCGTTCGCCGCCTGCTCCAGGGAGCCGGTCACGTAGTGGTAGGTGGCCTGCTCCGCTCCGTTCAGGGAACTCGACGTCCGTTTGGCGATGTAGAGAAGATCCCGGGTCCAGTGCTCCAGGAACTTCGCGAGCGCCGAACCGACCAGCCCGGCCGTGCTGGTGTACGGGCCGTACTGATCGGTCAGCGTCCCCGCCGCGGACGCCGCTTCCCGCAGGTTGCCCTGCATCGCGCTGCCCGCGTCCGACATGTCCTTCGCCGCCGTACGGGTCTTGGACAGCACGCTGTGCACGCCTGCCGGTTCGATGTCCCACCCCGTCACGGGATTCCCCCTCGTTCCCACACCGTCGGCGTGTCAGCCGATGTTGTCGACGGCCGCCTTCGCCTTGGCGAGGGTCGACTGGGCGGTGCCGTCGTTCTGCTCCAGCGTCGTGCGCACGAGCCGGATGATGTCGCGGACCTCGTTGGCCGCCCGGTGCCAGCGGACCTCCTTGCCGTGGTACTCGTCCGAGACACCGTCGGCCTGGTAGTCGGCCATCGCGGCCTTCACCGCGCGGTCACGGTCGCCGAGCACCCGCTCCAGCTGTCCGATGACACCCTGCAGACTGGTCTGTACGTCGGCGGAGGCGCCGGTGTCGTAGGAACGACGGTCCAGGTTGCCCATTGCTGCTCACATCCCCCTCGTGGTTCAGCCGCGAAAGCTCGTAGCTCAGCCGCGGAAGCGGGCCGCTTCGAAGTTGGCGGCGCTCATCGTCCTGTGCGCGTTCTCGGACTGTTCCTGATCGCCGCTGGAGAAGGCGGTGTCCATCCCGGACTGGCCACCCAGAATCGCGCCGAGCGAACCGTTCAGATCGCTGGTGATCTGGTCGGCGTGCGCCTTGAACGCGTCGAACGCCGCCTTGCCCTCGCCGTTGAACTTCCCCTCCAACGGCTCCGCCGCCCGAATCAGCCACTTGATCAGCGTGCCCAGGTCGTCCACCGAGCCGGTCGTGCTCTTCCCCAGATCCGACAGGGTCGTCGCACCCATGTCGAACTTCATCTGCCCACCCCCGTGCGTCACTTGTGTCGCATCACATCGAACATAGTCTCCCATCCCTGGTTGCATACGCAACGTGATGGGGGGTCGTATGGCGGGATCCGGACGGTCGACGGCCAAGCTTCAAACAGCCACCCCCGCCGACTCCTCCACCTCCAGCAGGGACGCGCTGTGCCGCTCCTCCTCGAACGCCCTGCGGCCACCCCGCAGGCCGAACAGCCGCTTGGCGACGGCGATGTAGAGGACCGCGAGGATGTTGAGGACCAGGGTGGCGATCTTCAGCCAGCTGACGTGATCGGTGAGTTCGTAGATCTCCAGCGGCAGGAAGGCGGCGGTGGCGACCACGGTCAGGTACTCCGCCCACCGCTTGGCGTACCACAGGCCGACCGCCTCGACCAGCTCGATCAGCGCGTACGCCAGCAGCAGCACCGCCACCAGCAGCAGCGTGGAGTGCTTGTAGCCGAACGCCTTCTGGATCGAGCCGACCACCGGCGAGTGGTCGAGGTCGTAGTGGAAGTGCCGGAACACCGGTCGGAAGACGTCCATGTTCTCGTTGAACAGCCGCCGCACCGCGTCCTGGCTATTGCTGAACTTCCACACCGCCACCGCGACCAGCACGATGAACACCCCGCGCACGGCCCGCTCGATCGCCAGGAAGCGGAGGATGAACAGGTCGCGCAGCACCTTGCCGCGCGGCACCAGCGGCGCGTCGTCGGCCGCCCCCGAGCCGTGCGGTTCGCCGAGCACGAAGTCGCCGCAGCGCAGACAGCGCCAGACGTCGCCCAGCGCGGTCACGGCGTGCAGCCGTACCCGCAGTCGGGGGTCGTCCGGCGCGTAGGTCACGTGCCCCTTGCGGGCGCAGGTCCGCCGGTCCCAGTCGATCTTCATCCCCCGTGCCTCCACACGTCACTCGCGCACTCACGCACGCACACCTTCACGAACTCGCGTACTCCCGAACCATACGGACGTACGAACGTGCCGCTCCGGTTGTCCGGTGACGGCACGTTAGTGGATGAGCCCGGGCGATGAGGACCCGGGCGGCTGAGCTTACGGGGGGAGTCTCAGCCGCCCGGAGCGGTGGGCCGGGCGCCCGGCCCAGGTTCAGGCAGGGCCGGGCGCCCGGGGTGCGGGGGACGTCGTACGGCGGAAGAGCGGTACGGCGGTCAGGCCTTCGCGAGCTGCTTCTCGTCGCCCTCGCTGGGCTCGGGCAGCTCGGCCGCCGGGGCGGGAGCTGGGGCGTGGCCCTCGTCCAGCAGGGTGGTCTCGTCGAAGGGCAGCTCACCGGCGAGGACCCGGTGGACGCGGTCCCGGTCGATCTCCTTGGTCCAGGTGCCGATCAGGACGGTGGCGACGGCGTTGCCCGCGAAGTTGGTCAGGGCGCGGGCCTCGCTCATGAAGCGGTCGATGCCGACGATCAGGCCGACGCCGTCGACCAGCGCGGGCTTGTGCGACTGCAGGCCACCGGCCAGGGTCGCGAGGCCGGCGCCGCTGACGCCCGCCGCGCCCTTGGAGGCGAGGAGCAGGAAGAGCAGCAGGGGGATCTGCTCACCGACCGACATCGGCGTGCCGAGGGCGTCCGCGATGTACAGCGACGCCATGGTCATGTAGATCATGGTGCCGTCGAGGTTGAACGAGTAGCCGGTCGGGACGGTGATGCCGACGACCGGCTTGCTGACGCCCAGGTGCTCCATCTTCGCGATCAGCCGGGGCAGCGCGGACTCGGAGGAGGAGGTCGACAGGATCAGCAGGAACTCGCGGCCCAGGTACTTGAGCAGGGAGAAGATGTTCAGACCGGTGACCACCCGGAGAACGGCGCCGAGGACGACGAAGACGAAGAGCACGCAGGTCACGTAGAAGCCGAGCATCAGCACGGCGAGGCTCTTGAGGGCGTCCAGGCCGGCCGAGCCGACCACCGCGGCGATGGCGCCGAAGGCACCGACGGGGGCGGCCCACATCACCATGGACAGGATGCGGAAGACGAGCCGCTGGATGTGCTCGATGCCGCGCAGCACCGGCTGCCCGGCCGATCCCATGCCCTGCAGCGCGAACCCGGCGAGCAGGGCGACCAGCAGGGTCTGGAGGACCTGGCCCTGGGTGAAGGCGGACACGAAGCTCAGCGGGATGATCGACAGCACGAAGTCGACGGGCGGCAGCGCGTCGCTGGAGACCTGGGCGTGGCCGGTCTGCTTGAGCGCGGCGGTCAGGTGCAGCCCGTCACCCGGGTGCAGCACGTTGCCGACGACGAGGCCGATGGCCAGCGCGACCAGCGACATCACCAGGAAGTAGCCGAGGGCTATGCCGCCGACGGCGCCGACCTTGGCGGCCTTGCGGACGGAGCCGATCCCGAGCACGATCGTGCAGAAGATGATTGGCGAGATCATCATCTTGATCAGGTTCACAAAGCCGGTGCCCAGCGGCTTGAGCTGGACCGCGGCGTCCGGCCAGATCAGTCCGACCGCGATGCCGAGTCCCACCGCGACGATCACGGCGATGTACAGGTAATGGGTGCGGTCCCGCTTCGCGGCGGGTGCGGCAGGTGCCGTATCGGGGGTGCTGGCGGCCACGGCTGCCCTCCTTGACGTCTTCGTCGGCGAACACCGGCGTGCGGCTCACGTCCGGGCGTTATAGGGGAATGCCGTGACTATCTCCCGCCCTGTGAGGGCGGTCACCCTTCCGTTCATTTAGTTCACGCTTGACCCGGAGGCAGACTGACGACATGCGTGTTCCAGCCATCCCGAGGCCCCGCAGCCTGGCCGGCCAGCTCTTCGCCATGCAGGCCGTGCTGATAGCGGTGGTCGTGGCCGGTTACGCGCTGTTCACCTACGTCAACGACCGCGGCCAGGCCAAGGACGCGGCGGCCAGCCAGGCCACCGCTGTGGCCCGCTCGGTGGCGGACGCGCCCTCCGTGCGGGCGGCGATCCTCACGGCGAACCCGACGGCCCGCCTGGAGTCGTACACGCTGCGGGTCCAGCGGGACACCGGCGTCGACTTCATCACGATCATGGACCCGCAGGGCATCCGCTGGACCCACCCGGTCCGGTCGCAGATCGGCAAGCCCTTCCTCGGCCACATCGCCGTGGCCCAGCGCGGCGGTACCTTCACCGAGACGTACACCGGCACGCTCGGCGCCTCCGTCCGCGCCGTCACCCCGGTGTGGGACGGCAAGCGCGTCATCGGACTGGTCAGTGCCGGCATCCGGGTCGAGGCGATCAGCAAACGGGTCGCCGACCAGGTCACGGCGCTGCTCGGGGTGGCCGCGGGCGCCCTGGCCCTGGGCGCCATCGGCACGTACGTCGTCAACGCCCGGCTGCGCCGGCACACCCATGGGATGAACGCGGGCGAGCTGAGCCGGATGCACGACTACCACCAGGCAGCGTTGCACGCGGTACGTGAGGGGCTGCTGATGCTCGACGGGCAGTACCGGGTGGCGCTGATCAACGACGGCGGCCGGGAGCTGCTCGGGGTGGGCGCGGAGGTCGACGTGGTGGGGCGTTCGGTGGCGGAGCTGGGCCTGCCGGCGCCGCTGACGGGGGCGCTGCTGGCCTCCGGGCCACGGATGGACGAGGTGCATCTGACGGCGTCCCGGGTGCTGGTGGTGAACACCTCACCGGTGTCGGGGGGCGAGCGCCGGGGCACGGTCGTCACGCTCCGCGATGTGACCGAGCTGCAGTCGCTGATGGGCGAGCTGGACTCCGAGCGGGGCTTCACCCAGGCGCTGCGTTCTCAGGCGCACGAGGCGGCGAACCGCCTGCACACGGTCGTCTCGCTGATCGAGCTGGACCGTGCGGAGGAGGCGGTGGACTTCGCGACGGCGGAACTGGAACTGGCCCAGGCGCTCACCGACCAGGTGGTGGCGGCGGTGAGCGAGCCGGTCCTCGCCGCCCTGCTGCTGGGCAAGACGGCCCAGGCGAACGAGCGGGGTGTGGAGCTGGTGGTCTCCGACGACAGCCGACTGGATGACGGCGTGCTGCCGCAGAGCTTGTCCGCACGGGATCTGGTGACCATTCTCGGCAACCTGATCGACAACGCGGTGGACGCGGCACAGGGAAGTGTGAGGGCACGGGTGACGGTGACGGCGTATGCGGACGCGGATGCCTCCGAGGTGGTCCTGCGGGTCTCGGACACCGGCCCGGGGGTGGATCCGGCGCAGGCGGAGCAGGTGTTCGAGCGGGGGTTCTCCACCAAGCCGGCGGGGCCGGGCGGGCGGGGGCTGGGTCTGGCGCTCGTACGGCAGGCGGTGACCCGGCAGGACGGGACGCTGTCCGTGTCGGACGCGTCCGGCGGCGGGGCGGCCTTCGAGGTGCGGCTGCCGCTGAAGGGCGCCGGGACGTGAGACCGGCCGAGGACCCCATTCGGGTGCTGGTGGTGGAGGACGATCCGGTCGCCGCGGACGCGCATGTGATGTACGTGGGCCGGGTGCCGGGGTTCGTCGCGGTGGGCAAGGCGCACACCGGTGCGGAGGCCCGGCGCCTGCTGGACCGTACGCCGGTGGATCTGCTGCTGCTGGATCTGCATCTGCCGGATGTGCACGGGTTGCAGTTCGCGCGGTCGCTGCGGGCGGCCGGCTACCACGCGGACGTGATAGCGGTGACGTCGGCGCGCGATCTGACCGTGGTCCGGGAGGGGGTGTCGCTGGGGGTCGTGCAGTACGTGCTGAAGCCGTTCACCTTCGCAACGCTGCGGGACCGGCTGGTGCGGTACGCCGAGTTCCACGCGGCGGCGGGCGAGGCGAGCGGCCAGGACGAGGTGGACCGGGCTCTGGCCTCCCTGCGCGCGCCGTCGCCCGCGGCGCTCCCCAAGGGGCTGAGCGCGCCGACGCTGGAGCGGGTGACGGCCGTGCTCCGGGAGGCACCGGAGGGGTTCACCGCGGCGGGGGTCGCGGAGACGGTGGGGATCTCCCGGATCACGGCCCGCCGCTATCTGGAGCACCTGGTCGAGGCGGGCAGAGCCGAAAGAAAGCCGGTGTACGGGCAGGTGGGAAGGCCGGAACTGGTATACCGATGGGTTCCGCAGGGCCGGTGAGCACCCGCACCACGACCCGACCAGAACCGTAGGTTCGCACGTTCGCACGGTCCGTGATCCTGTCCGAACCGCCCGTAGCCGCCGAAGGGACGCGCCCCTAGCTTGTGCCGGGTGCGCCCGACCCCAGCTCCCCCGTTCAACGCCCCCGCCGTCCGCAGGCTGCGCGCCGCGCTCGGCATGGGCCCCGAGCACGTCGCCCACGGCATGCGGACCTCGTACGGGCTGCGGTACGTCACCCCGGACCTGGTGATCGCCTGGGAACGCGGGATCGCCGCCCCCGCCGGCCCCGAGGTGACCGCGCTGGCGGGTGTGCTGTGGTGCTCGCCGGGCGAACTCCTCGCCCGGCCCCGGACCCTGCGCGAACACCGGATCGCCCGGGCCGTCGCGCCCGAGGACGTCGCCCACGCCGTCGGCATGGACCTGCGCGGGTACCTGCGCACGGAGGAGACCGGGCAATGGCGGGGCAACGAACGCCAGTCGGCAGCGCTCGCCCGGGTGCTGGAACTGGCCCTGCCCGACTTCGTCGCCGTCACGGGCCGCGAGGCGAGGCTGGCCGAACTGCTGCACAGCGCGGTGACCACCCGCTGGCAGGCCTATGTACGGCCGGTGATGAAGGTGGCCCCGGTGGACCGGAGCGTCCTGGAGGAGGTGCTGAGGGGGCTGCACCGGGACTACCAGGGGCACATGGCCGCCACCCTCAGCTGGGGCGGTGGCGGCAGCGGTGCCAGCGACTCCGGCCGTGACTTCCTCGACCGGATCGTGCGGTACTTCTGGGAGAAGGCCGGGGAGGCGGCCTAGCGGAGCGAACGGGGAGAGCGGGAAGGGTGGGAGGTACGGGAAGCGCGGGTCAGAAGACCGACTCCGTCTCGTCCATCCGGTCCTTCGGTACCGTCTTCAGTTCGGTCACCGCGTCCGCGAGCGGCACCATCACCACGTCGGTGCCGCGCAGGGCGGTCATCCGGCCGAACTCGCCCCGGTGCGCGGCCTCCACCGCGTGCCAGCCGAAGCGGGTGGCGAGGACGCGGTCGTACGCGGTCGGGACGCCACCGCGCTGGACGTGCCCGAGGATGACCGGCTTGGCCTCCTTGCCCAGGCGGCGCTCCAGCTCGTACGCCAGCGCCGTGCCGATGCCCTGGAAGCGCTCGTGGCCGAACTGGTCGATCTCGCCCTTGCGGTAGTCCATGCTGCCCTCGGCCGGGTGGGCGCCCTCGGCCACGCAGATCACCGCGAACTTCTTGCCCCGGGCGAAGCGCTCCTCGACCATCTTGACCACGTCGGCCGGGTCGAAGGGCCGCTCGGGCAGGCAGATCCCGTGGGCGCCGCCGGCCATGCCGGACTCCAGGGCGATCCAGCCGGCATGGCGGCCCATGACCTCGACGACCATCACCCGCTGGTGGGACTCGGCGGTCGTCTTGAGGCGGTCCATCGCCTCGGTGGCGACACCGACGGCGGTGTCGAAACCGAAGGTGCGGTCGGTGGAGGAGATGTCGTTGTCGATGGTCTTGGGGACACCGACGACCGGCAGACCCGCGTCGGACAGCATGCGGGCCGCCGTCAGGGTGCCCTCGCCTCCGATCGGGATCAGGGCGTCGATGCCGAACTCCTCGACCATGTCGGTGGCCCGCGAGCAGGCCTCGCGCAGCCGGTCGCGCTCCAGTCGGGAGGAGCCGAGGATGGTGCCGCCACGGGCCAGGATGCCGCTGACCGCGTCCAGGTCTAGGGTGCGGTAGTGGCGGTCGAGCAGACCCCGGTAGCCGTCCTCGAAACCGATGACCTCGTCGCCGTACTGGGCGACCGCCCGGTGCACGACCGACCGGATCACTGCGTTCAGGCCGGGGCAGTCGCCGCCTGCGGTGAGAACTCCGATGCGCATCGTGCTGTGTCTCCTGCTCGCTGTGGGTACCGGTGAGCCAGTCCGATTGTTTCACGTCCCCTGACACGGTGCCGCTCCCCTCTGACGCGGTACTGACGGGCGCCTTAACCAGCCCCAGGGGTATTGTCAAGAGGGTTCTGCTCACCCTGGTGGGCGTTTTTTCTGGCCACGCGAACGGAGAGGGAGAGCGCACGTGACGCGCAGCGTGTACGTGACCGGGATCGACCGCGGAGACGGCCGTCAGGTCGTCGAGCTGGGTGTCATGGAGCTGCTGACCCGGCAGGTCGACCGGGTAGGGGTGTTCCGTCCGCTCGTCCATCACAGCCCCGACCGCCTGTTCGAGCTGCTGCGTGCGCGCTACCGGCTGTCCCAGGACCCGGCGACCGTCTACGGCATGGACTACCACGAGGCCTCCGCCCTGCAGGCCGAGCAGGGCACGGACGAACTGGTCTCCACCCTGGTCGAACGCTTCCACCTGGTGGCGCGGGAGTACGACGTCGTGCTCGTGCTCGGCACCGACTTCGCCGACACCCAGCTCCCGGACGAGCTGTCTCTGAACGCCCGGCTCGCCAACGAGTTCGGCGCGTCGGTGATCGCTGTGGTGGGCGGCCGCAGGCAGACCGCCGAGTCCGTGCTGGCGGAGACCCGCAACGCCCACCGGGCCTACGAGAGCCTCGGGTGCGACGTGCTGGCCATGGTCGCCAACCGGGTGGAGCGCGCCGACCGGGACGAGATCGCCGCGCGGCTCGCGACCCGGCTGCCGGTGCCCTGCTGGGTGCTGCCCGACGAGCCCGCGCTGTCCGCGCCGACGGTCGCGCAGATCACCCAGGCCCTCGGCGCGAAGGTGCTGCTGGGGGACGACTCGGGGCTGGCCCGGGACGCGCTCGGCTTCGTCTTCGGCGGCGCGATGCTGCCGAACTTCCTCGCCGCGCTGACCCCGGGCTGTCTGGTGGTCACCCCCGGGGACCGCGCGGACCTGGTGGTGGGCTCGCTGGCCGCGCACAGCGCAGGCACCCCGCCGATAGCCGGGCTGCTGCTCACCCTGAACGAGGTGCCCAGCGACGAGATCCTCACCCTGGCCGCCCGTCTCGCCCCGGGCACCCCGGTCGTCTCCGTGCCCGGCACCAGCTTCCCCACCGCCGAGCAGCTGTTCTCCATGGAGGGCAAGCTGAACGCGGCCACCCCGCGCAAGGCCGAGACCGCGCTCGGCCTGTTCGAGCGGTACACCGACACAGCCGAGCTGGCCCGCCGGGTCTCGGCGCCGAGCAGCGACCGGCTCACCCCGATGATGTTCGAGCACAAGCTGCTGGAACAGGCCCGCTCCGACCGGCGCCGGGTGGTCCTGCCGGAGGGCACCGAGGAGCGCGTCCTGCACGCCGCCGAGGTGCTGCTGCGCCGGGGCGTGTGCGACCTGACCCTGCTCGGCCCCGTCGAGCAGATCCGCAAGAAGGCCGCCGACCTGGGCATCGACCTCGGCGACAGCCGGCTGATCGACCCGGCCACCTCCGAGCTGCGCGACTCCTTCGCCGAGCAGTACGCCCTGCTGCGCGCCCACAAGGGCGTGACCGTGGAGCAGGCCTACGACGTCGTCAGCGACGTCAACTACTTCGGCACCCTGATGGTCCAGGAGGGCCTGGCCGACGGCATGGTGTCGGGTTCCGTGCACTCCACGGCGGCCACCATCCGGCCCGCCTTCGAGATCATCAAGACCAGGCCCGAGGCGTCGATCGTCTCGTCGGTGTTCTTCATGTGCCTGGCCGACAGGGTGCTGGTCTACGGGGACTGCGCGGTCAATCCCGACCCGAACGCCGAGGAACTGGCCGACATCGCCATCCAGTCGGCGTCCACCGCCGAGCGGTTCGGTGTGGAGCCGAGGATCGCGATGCTGTCGTACTCGACGGGTACGTCCGGTTCGGGCGCCGACGTGGACAAGGTGCGCGAGGCCACCGAACTGGTGCGCTCGCGCCGGCCCGATCTGAGGATCGAGGGGCCGATCCAGTACGACGCCGCCGTGGAGCCCACGGTCGCCGCCACCAAGCTGCCGGGCTCCGAGGTCGCCGGACAGGCCAGCGTGCTGATCTTCCCGGACCTCAACACCGGCAACAACACCTACAAGGCGGTGCAGCGCTCGGCCGGGGCGATCGCCGTCGGACCGGTGCTGCAGGGTCTGCGCAAGCCGGTCAACGACCTGTCCCGGGGGGCGCTGGTGCAGGACATCGTCAACACCGTCGCCATCACGGCGATCCAGGCCCAGAACTCCGAGAACCCCGCGAACCCCGTCCAGCCCCCGAACGAGAAGGCGACCGTCCAGTGAGCTCCAGCCGCGTCCTCGTCCTCAACTCCGGCTCGTCGTCGGTGAAGTACCAGCTGCTGGACATGCGCGACCGCAGCCGGCTGGCGGTGGGCCTCGTCGAGCGCATCGGTGAGCAGTCCTCCCGGCTCAGGCACACCCCGGCGGGCGGGGAGTCCCGCGAGCGGACCGGACCGGTCGCGGACCACGACGCCGCCCTGAAGGCCGTCGCCGAAGAGCTGGCGAGGGACGGCCTCGGGCTGGACTCGCCCGAGCTGGCCGCGATCGGCCACCGGGTGGTGCACGGCGGCAAGTCCTTCACCCGGCCGACCTTGATCGACGAGGCGGTCCTGGCCGAGATCGAGCGCCTGATACCGGTGGCCCCGCTGCACAACCCGGCCAACCTCACCGGCATCCGCACCGCCCGGGCGCTGCGCCCGGACCTGCCGCAGGTCGCGGTGTTCGACACCGCGTTCCACACCACCATGCCGGAGTCGGCCGCGCGGTACGCGATCGACGTCAAGACGGCCGACGAACACCGCATCCGCCGTTACGGCTTCCACGGCACCTCGCACGCCTACGTCGCCCGGGCCACCGCCGAGCTGCTGGGCAGGGCGCCCGAGGACGTCAACGTGATCGTGCTGCACCTGGGCAACGGGGCGTCCGCCTCGGCCGTGCGGGGCGGCAGGTGCGTGGACACCTCCATGGGGCTGACGCCTTTGGAGGGGCTGGTGATGGGTACGCGCTCCGGAGACATGGACCCGGCCGTCATCTTCCATTTGATGCGTGTTGGTGGAATGTCCGCCGACGAGATCGACAATCTCCTCAACAAGAAGAGCGGTCTGATCGGACTGTGCGGTGACAACGACATGCGGGAGATCCGCCGCCGGGTCGACGAGGGTGACGAAGAGGCGCGACTCGCCTTCGACATCTACATTCACCGGCTGAAGAAGTACATCGGCGCTTATTACGCCGTGCTCGGCCGGGTGGACGCGGTGGCCTTCACGGCGGGGGTCGGGGAGAACGCGAGCCCCGTGCGGGAGGCCGCCGTCGCGGGCCTGGAAGGGCTGGGCCTGTCGGTGGACGGCGCGCTGAACGCAGTACGCGGCGACCGGGCGCGGCTGATCTCGCCCCGGAACGCGCGGGTGGCCGTGGCCGTGGTGCCCACGGACGAGGAACTGGAGATCGCCACCCAGACTTACGAACTGGTCGGAAAGAACAGCTGAGCGCCGAGCAACTCATTTGTATATTCCGCCAGACGGAATATTCCGTAGCGAAACAAACCGATAGGATCGCCCCATGCGCCGTTCGAAAATCGTCTGTACTCTCGGCCCCGCGGTCGACTCCCACGAGATGCTCGTCGCCATGATCGAGGCGGGTATGAACGTGGCCCGGTTCAACTTCAGCCACGGCACCCACGCCGAGCACCAGGCGCGGTACGACCGCGTCCGGGCCGCCGCCAAGGAGACCGGCCGGGCCATCGGTGTCCTCGCCGACCTGCAGGGCCCGAAGATCCGTCTGGAGACCTTCGCCGAGGGACCGGTGGAGCTGGAGCGCGGTGACGAGTTCGTCATCACGACCGAGGACGTCCCCGGCGACAAGCAGATCTGCGGGACGACGTACAAGGGCCTGCCCGGTGACGTCTCCCGCGGCGACCAGATCCTGATCAACGACGGCAACGTCGAGCTGAAGGTCCTGGACGTCGAGGGCCCGCGGGTGCGGACGATCGTCATCGAGGGCGGTGTCGTCTCCGACCACAAGGGCATCAACCTGCCCGGCACGGCCGTGAACGTGCCCGCGCTGAGCGAGAAGGACGTCGAGGACCTGCGGTTCGCGCTGCGGATGGGCTGCGACATGGTCGCGCTGTCCTTCGTGCGGGACGCCAAGGACGTGGCCGACGTCCACAAGGTGATGGACGAGGAGGGCCGCCGGGTCCCGGTCATCGCCAAGGTGGAGAAGCCGCAGGCGGTCGAGAACATGGAGGACGTCGTCGCGGCCTTCGACGCCGTCATGGTGGCCCGCGGCGACCTCGCGGTCGAGTACCCGCTCGAGAAGGTCCCGATGGTGCAGAAGCGCCTGATCGAGCTGTGCCGGCGCAACGCGAAGCCGGTGATCGTGGCGACCCAGATGATGGAGTCGATGATCACCAACTCCCGTCCGACCCGCGCCGAGGCGTCCGACGTGGCCAACGCGATCCTGGACGGTGCCGACGCGGTCATGCTGTCCGCCGAGTCGAGCGTGGGCGCCTACCCGGTCGAGACCGTCAAGACGATGTCGAAGATCGTCGCCGCGGCCGAGAAGGAACTGTTCTCCAAGGGCCTGCAGCCGCTGGTGCCGGGCAAGAAGCCGCGCACGCAGGGCGGCTCGGTGGCCCGCGCGGCCTGCGAGATCGCCGACTTCCTCGGCGGCAAGGGCCTGATCGCCTTCACGCAGTCCGGTGACACCGCCCGGCGCCTGTGCCGCTACCGCGCGTCCCAGCCGATCCTCGCCTTCACCACCGACGAGGCCACCCGCAACCAGCTCACCCTCAGCTGGGGCGTGGAGCCGCACGTGGTGCCGTTCGTCAACAGCACCGACGAAATGGTCGACATGGTGGACCAGGAGGTGGCCAACCTGGGCCGCTTCAACGCGGGCGACATCATGATCATCACGGCCGGCTCGCCCCCCGGCGTCCCCGGCACCACCAACATGGTCCGCGTCCACCACCTCGGTGGCGGCGACGGCAGCTGACGGCCCCCGCGAAGGCCCTGTACGGCGCTGAGGGCGCCCCCCGCGACGGGGGGCGCCCTCAGCTTTTCGCGGCTCCCGAACTGGCCTGTGCGGCCGCTCAGTCGGTCGTGTACAGGTGCATGCCGGGCACGTGCAGGTTCCCACCGAACTGGCCTGCCTGGGTCACCTTCACATTGGTGAAGTAGATCAGCGGGATGTTCAGGGGCGGCGGGCTGTCCGGGGTGAACGTGATCGGGATCAGACCGAACAGGTTGCCCGAGATGCTCTCGGTGTACATCACGGTGGCGCCGCCCCGGAAGGTGGACGTCGAGCCGGAGGCGGCCTGCACGTGGTACGTCTTGCCCGACAGCTTGTCCTTCACCGTCTGGTGCAGATCGCCGATGTCGACGCCGCCGGAGACCACGTACTTCAGCACCTTCTTCTTGGTGCCGTTGGCCGTCTTCACCTCGACGATGCCCTGGTAGTCGGCGCTCTTGAGCAGCAGCGAACTTGCGTTCAGGTACCAGGGGTCGTCCGGCAGCGGCACCTTGTTGTCGACGCCGCTCTCGTCGGTCGTGGCCGCCGGGCAGTCGGACGGGGAGGTGCTGGAACCGGCCGAGGGGCTCGGCGTGGCCGACTCCGCCGCCTTCTCGGCCGCCTTGGTGGCGTCCGAGACCGTCTTGGACGCCGTGTCGGTGGCGCCCTTCACGGTGTCCGTGACCGTCTTGGTGGCCTTGGAGGCGGTGTCCGTGAGGGTGCCGGAGGCACCGCCGCCCTTGCCGCCGCTCGACGAGGAGGAACTCGAGGACGACGACGATGACGAGGACGACGAGGACGACGCCGTCGACGCGGACGGGGTCGGCGTCGGGCTCGCGGTGGAGCCGGAGCCGGAACCGCTGCCGCCCGTGAAGATCCCGCCGATCGCGTTGCCGATCGTGTCGAGCAGGTTGCCGCTGCTCGGGGACGCCGACGGGGCCGGGGTGGCGGTGCCACCGGACGGCTTGTCCGACGTACCCGACTTGTCGGAGGTACCCGACGAGGACGGGGACGAGGCGGTCGGCGCGGGCGTGGCCTTGCCGCCGGAACCCGAATCCGACGAGGAGGTCTTGCCCGAGTCCTGCTTGGTGCCGGCCGACGCCGAGGGCGACGGCGTGGAGGCGTCCGCGGACTTGCTCGCGCTCGCCGAGGCGGAGGGCGACGGCGTGGCCGAGGGGTTCGCGGAGTCCTTCAGGGCCGCGACACAGTCCTTGTACTCCTTCGCCGTCAGGCTCTTCGACGACGGCGCCGCCGAGGGGTTGCCTGCGGCGAGGGCGAGAGAGGACGTGAAGCCCATGCCCACGAGCACCGCGGTCGGCATGGCCACCGTGGCGATCGCCTTGCCGGCCGGCATGTGGAACCTGGTGAACAGCGGCTTCTTGGGTGCCGCGTGGCGCGGCCCGGTTCTCACACGGGACTCGTCCACATCAGCCCCGTGGGTCACCTCGTCAGCCGGCACTGTGCCTCCCGTTCGCCCCGTTGGCCGGGCTCGTTCCTGACAGGTCGTTCGACTCGCTCCACGCGCCCGGACCCTGGTCGAGCGGAGCGGCCCCGGGGGCACCGCCCTCGCCCGGCGCGGCCTCGGGGGCCGCCTGCGGCTGCGGATCCGCGCCCGGCGCCCAGGCCACGGCCATCGCTCCGCCCACCAGGGCGAACAGGAAGCCCGCGACGAAGCCGCCGAAGTTGGACACGGGGAGGGACACCAGCGCCAGCAGGATCGACGCGACACCCGCGAAGACCCGTACGTGCTTCTGGAACCAGAGGCTGATGCCCAGAACGATGAGCAGCACGCCGATGATCAGGGATCCCGCTCCCGCGGTGGTGGCCATCGCCAGCGTCAGATGCCCGAGCTGGAGGTGGAAGTACGGGAAGTAGATGATCGGAAAGCCGCTGAGCAGGACGAACAGACCGGCCCAGAACGGCCGCGTGCCCCGCCATGCGCGGAACTGCGACCTCCGGCTGGTGGACGGGCCGGATGCGGCGGCAGGGGTCTCGGCGCTCATGGAAAACAGCTCCCTGGTGCGGCGTTGCTGTGGTGGTGATGTGCACCGCGCGTGAAGACGCGGCAGGAAGTGGACAGGCGGGGGCGCCAGAGGCTCCCCCGCCCGTCACCGAGTGCCTAGTAGCACTCCTTGGTACCCGTCGCCAGCGACATGTGCAGTCCGCTGAGCTTGAAGGTTCCGGCGGTGGTCGCCCACGCCGTCTGCTTCACGCCGACCAGTGTCGCCGAGTCGGCCTGCTGGGCGAAGCCGAACGGGTTGGCCTGCTCGCCCCCGCCCTTCATGCCCGGACCCTTGTTGGCGTCCTGGGCGGCCACACCGATGTCGATGTTGTTGAACGTCGCGTCGGCCTGCAGGTCGGCAACGTCGATGTAGATGTTGTCGGCCTCGACCGGCGTGCTGCCGCCGCCCGCCTTCAGGATCAGGCTGACCGATCCGAAGATCGGGATGTCCGGGGTGACCACGGACTGGCACAGGTTGGTGATCTCGGCCTTCTTGAACGCCGAGACCGCGACGGGGTGAGCCGTCTTCTTGCCGTCGAGCGTGTAGCCCGAGTCGATCGCACCGTACTGCTCGAAGCCGGTGCCCTCGAGCTTGTCGGCCGAGACCTTGAAGGACTGGCCGGACACGCTGAACGACGCAGCGAGAGCGCCCTGCGCGAGGGCGACACCTATACACGCCGTGGCGGCAACGCTGGGCACCATGACCACAGCGAACCGCTTCCATCTGGTCCCGCCACGCACCTGGGACTCCATATTTCCTCCTTCTCGGACGTACATCTCCGGCCCGGGCCCGCCACCGGTCGGCGGCTCGGCCAGGCAGGGATGGGAGAAGTGCTACGCCCTCGGGAAGGAGAGCGCCTGCACTCGGAGGCGCGTACCGCGCACCGATCACCGGCGATCACCCCCGAGCGACAACCACTGGTCGCGCCTGACACGCATCACGCACAACCTTGCTGGACAGGCTTCGCCGTACCGGCGAAGACCCCCCTGTCCGAGGAACGGCGCCACTGCCGCCGTCCCTGCTCGGTGGGGACCCAGAGTCTCCCGTGACCCAACCGGCTGTCGGGGTACGGGAATGGACCGAGCGTCGCCGATCGTGGTGCATTCTCGCCGCCCGCACAAGGGGCTTCGTTACTGGGTAGTAACGGCCGGATAACCGAACAACGACCCGACGGTCTCGAAGGGCGACGCTCGGTGGCAGTCGGGGGCGGAACAAAACTGTTGATCCGTGGACGGAATCAGACACATCAACGCCCAGGATTTACTGCGAGTAACAGCGGCCGCGTTTCCCAAGATTTGGCAAAGCGCGGCCGCCCTGACGACTCGTTGGCGAATCTTTCACTCCGGCATCACATGCCGTGACGTTTAGCGACTGGTCAGAACAACGCCCGCGCCAGCGCCCGTCGCGCCCCCACGACCCGCGGATCGTCGGCCCCCACGACCTCGAACAGCTCCAGCAGACGGCGCCGCACGGCATCCCGGTCGTCACCCGCTGTGCGCCGCACCGTCTCGATCAGACGTCCGAAAGCGTCCTCGACGTGACCGCCCACCAGATCCAGGTCGGCGGCGGCGATCTGTGCCTCGGCGTCGGCCGGCCGGTCGGCGGCCTCCTCGCGCACCCGCTGCGGGTCCGCGCCCTGCACCCGCTGGAGCAATTCGGCCTGCGCCAGCCCCAGTTTGGCCTCCGGGTTGGCCGGGTCGTCGCTCAGCACGTTCTTGTACGCCTGGACGGCCCCGCCCAGGTCTCCCGCGTCCAGCGCCTGCGCGGCGGCCTCCAGCAACGCGTCGTACGGTCCCGCCGGCACCTGCGCGGCCGCCACCGGGGCACCGCCCGGTTCCGCGTCCGGGTCGACGGACAGGCCGGTCAGCCCGAAGCGCTGCTCGGCGACCTGCACCAGCTGGTCCAGGGTCTGCCGGATCTGCTGCTCGGCGGCCGCGCCCTGGAAGAGCGGCAGCGCCTGCCCCGCCACCACGGCGAAGACGGCCGGGATCCCCTGGACCCCGAACTGCTGCATCAGCATCTGGTTGGCGTCGACGTCGATCTTGGCGAGCAGGAAGCGGCCGTTGTACTCGACGGCCAGCCGCTCCAGGACCGGGCTCAGCTGCTTGCAGGGCTGACACCACTCGGCCCAGAAGTCGATGACGACCGGTACCTCGGCGGAGCGCTGCAGGACGTCGCGCTCGAAGGTGGCCTCATCGACGTCGATGACGAGATCGGCCGGGGAGACGGCGCCGGCCCCACCCTGGCGGGCCGCTTCGGCGCGCGCCTGCTCGGCCTTGGTCTTGGCCTCCTGGGCCGCCTTCACCGCGGCGAGGTCGACGACTCCGCTCATGGACATGTTCCGTGGCTGCATGCGTCTATCCTCCCCCGTTCCCGCGCGTGAGTGAAAAGCGTTGTGAAAGCCAGGTCGGCGTACTGCGTCGGCGCCGGGTCCCCACCCCGCACCAGTGGTTTCGCTACGAGTCGTAGCGTAATGCCACCGGGAGCCTCCGCGACACCCCACCCCGGTGATCTCCCTCACGGCATCACAGGAACCGGCGGTTATGGTCGTGGGATGCACAGCCACGCCCCCACCGGCCGCGCCGGCCGCCCGCGCAGCGCCGCCGCGGACGCCGCCATCCTGGCCGCCACCCGGGAGGCCCTGGTCGAGCTGGGCTGGTCCAAACTCACCCTGGGGGACGTGGCCACCCGGGCCGGGGTCGCGAAGACGACCCTCTACCGCCGCTGGGCGGGCAAGAACGAACTCGTCGTGGACGCCGTCGCCGAACTCTTCGACGAACTCCGGCTCCCCGACCGCGGCAGCCTGGCCGCCGACATCGAGGGCGTGGTCCTGCAGTTCGCGGCGATCCTGGCCCGCCCGGAGGCGGCGAGCGGACTGATGGCGGTGGTCGCCGAGTCCACCCGCGACGACGCCCTGCGCGAGCGCATCCGCGCCTCCGTCGTGGACCGCCAGAAACGCCTCGTCCTGGAGGGCCGGGCCCGCGCCCGGGCCCGCGGCGAGCTGCCTCCCGACAAGGACCCCGGCGAGGCGGCCCGCACGGCCGACCTGATCTTCGACGTGGTGGCGGGCGCGGTGGTCCACCGCACCCTGGTCAGCGGCAAACCGGCGGACGAGGAGTGGGTGCGCGAATTCACCCGACTCCTGCTCCTCGGCGTCACCGGGGCACCCTAGGTTTCCGGCCCCGGCGCCGTACCGCTCAGAAGCCCGCGGGCTCCGTGTACACGCCCCACTCGTCCCGCAGCACCCCGCAGATCTCGCCCAGGGTCGCCTCGGCGCGTACGGCGTCCAGCATCGGCCCGATCATGTTGGCGCCGTCACGGGCGGCCGCGAGCATGGCGTCCAGGGCCGTGCGCACGGCCGCCTCGTCACGCGCCGCCCGCCGGGACCCGAGCGCCCGCACCTGCTCCCGCTCCACCTCGTGGCTGACCCGCAGGATCTCCAGGTCGCCGGTGACCGAGCCGGTGTGCACGTTGACGCCCACGACCCGCTTGTCCCCCTTCTCCAGGGCCCGCTGGTACTGGAAGGCGGACTCGGCGATCTCCCCGGTGAACCAGCCGTCCTCGATCCCGCGCAGGATGCCCGAGGTGATCGGTCCGATGGGGTGCCGTCCGTCCGGGTGCGCCCTCAGCCCGCGCTCCCTGATCCGCTCGAAGATCTTCTCCGCGTCGGCCTCGATCCGGTCCGTCAACTGCTCGACGTACCACGAACCGCCCAGCGGGTCGGCCACGTTGGCGACCCCCGTCTCCTCCATCAGCACCTGCTGGGTGCGCAGCGCGATCTCCGCCGCCTGCTCGCTGGGCAGCGCGAGGGTCTCGTCCAGGGCGTTGGTGTGCAGCGAGTTGGTCCCGCCGAGCACGGCCGCCAGCGCCTCCACCGCCGTACGCACCACGTTGTTGTACGGCTGCTGGGCGGTCAGCGAGACCCCGGCGGTCTGGGTGTGGAAGCGCAGCCACTGCGCCTTCTCGGACTTCGCGCCGTAGACGTCCCGCATCCAGCGGGCCCAGATGCGGCGGGCCGCGCGGAACTTGGCGATCTCCTCGAAGAAGTCGACGTGCGCGTCGAAGAAGAAGGAGAGCCCGGGCGCGAAGACGTCGACGTCGAGGCCGCGGCTGAGCCCCAGCTCGACGTACCCGAACCCGTCGGCCAGCGTGTACGCCAGCTCCTGCGCGGCCGTCGCGCCGGCCTCCCGGATGTGGTAGCCGGAGACGGACAGCGGCTTGTAGGCGGGGATGCCGGCGGCGCAGTACTCCATCAGGTCACCGATCAGCCGCAGATGGGGCTCGGGCTGGAAGAGCCACTCCTTCTGGGCGATGTACTCCTTGAAGATGTCGGTCTGGAGGGTGCCGTTGAGCACGGAGGGGTCCACGCCCTGCCGCTCGGCGGCGACGAGGTACATGCAGAAGACGGGCACGGCCGGCCCGCTGATGGTCATGGACGTGGTCACGTCACCCAGCGGGATGTCCTTGAACAGGACCTCCATGTCGGCGGCCGAGTCGATGGCCACCCCGCAGTGCCCGACCTCGCCGAGCGAGCGCGGGTCGTCGGAGTCGCGGCCCATCAGCGTCGGCATGTCGAAGGCCACGGACAGACCGCCGCCGCCCGCCGCGAGGATCATCTTGTACCGCTCGTTGGTCTGCTCGGCGTTGCCGAACCCGGCGAACTGCCGGATGGTCCAGGTCCGCCCCCGGTAGCCGGTCGGATGGAGCCCGCGCGTGAAGGGGTACTCCCCGGGCCACCCGATCCGCTCGAACCCCTCGTAGGTGTCCCCGGGCCGTGGCCCGTAGACCGGCTCCACGGGATCACCGGAGAGCGTCGTGAAGTCGGCGTCGCGCTTGCGCGCCCCGTCGTAGCGGGCCTGCCAGCGACGGCGGCCGTCCTCGATCGCGTGAGCATCCATACCCACGAATTTACTAGGACGTCCAAGTAAATGTCGATGGCTGACCGCCGCACGTGACTCGTACGGCGGTGGAGGCCGGGGTGTCCAGTGCTGTGGCCGGAAAGGTCTGCCGAGAAGCTCGCGGCGTCCGGTGCTGGGGGCACCTCCCACGCCGTTCAGGCAGTGGGGGAACATCGCAAGGCGGAGCGTCGCCCGCGTACCGGATGTACTCGGGTGATGCGACAACGCGGCGTGGGGGTACCCCCGGCCGAAGGCTGGAGGAGTACCGCGCCGGGCGCCGCGAGCCGGCGAACCCTTCCGGTCGCAGCACTAGGCCTTGGCGACGGCCGGCGCCGGGTCGGCGACCCTGGCCTCCAGCTCGTGGCTGATCCTGCGCTCGACGAAGAAGGCGGCGGTGGGGATGGTGCCCGCGAGCAGCACCCACAGCTGCTTGCCGACCGGCCACTTCGCCTTGGAGCCCAGGTCGAAGGCGAAGACCAGGTACACGACGTAGAGCCAGCCGTGCGCGATGGCGACGACACGGGTGAAGTCCGCGGCGCCGCTGACGTCCAGCCCGTACTTGGCGATCATGCTCAGGCACAGGAGGACCAGCAGCACACCGGTGGTGTACGCCATGACGCGGTAGCGGGTCAGCACGCTCTTCTTCATGCCGACGAGCGTAACCGCCCGTTCCGGGGGATCTTGCCCCGGGTCACTCCTCGTCGAAATCGTGCGCCGCGACCCTGAGCGGACGCAGCATCGCGAAGATCTCCCCGCACTCCTCCGCGTCGTACACCCCGAGCCCGAAGTCCATCGCCATCAGGTCCCGGGTGGCGGCGTCGACCACCTCGCGGCCCTTGTCGGTGATGACGGCGAGGGTGCCGCGCCCGTCGTTGGGATTGGGCCGCTTGTCCACCAGACCTGACCTCACCAGCCGGTCGACGGTGTTGGTCACGGACGTGGGGTGCACCATGAGCCGTTCACCGATCTTGGACATCGTCAGCTCGCCGGCCTTGGAGAAGGTGAGCAGCACCAGCGCCTCGTAGCGCGCGAACGTCAGCCCGTACGGCTTGACCACCGCGTCGACCTCGGCCAGCAGGATCTGGTGTGCGCGCATGATCGAGGTGATCGCGGCCATGGACGGCACGTTTCCCCAGCGCTGCTTCCAGAGTTCGTCGGCGCGGGCGATGGGGTCGAACGGGAGACTGAGGGGCTTGGGCACGTCATCAGACCCTACCGGTCGGTCACATGCCGGTCAGCCCCGTCTCGGCTTTCGGTCACCCGGCCGTCGCCCAGTGCTGTCAGGGGCCCTGACGGCGGCCGGTCCTGCGCAGGTGGTGACGGACCGCGCGCTGGGCCACCGGGCCCAGTTCCTCCAGGGCCGCCACCAGGGCGCCGAGCTGCTCCAGGGCGTCCAGGGCCGCGTGGGCGCCCGTCTCGTCGACGCCCTCGTACAGCTCGATGCCGACGAAGGAGGCGGCCACCGCGCGGGCCAGGCCCGCCGGGTCGGTGAAGTCACCTAACGGGGTGCCCGCCAGGACCCGGGCGAGCACCTGCTCGATCTCGGCGATCCACAGGTCCAGACCGGCCGCGGTGGCCGGGACGAGCGGCTCGTGGGTCTGGGCCCCGGCGAGCAGCTGGCCGAGGAGCGCGACATGCCCGCCGGCCCGTTCCTGGTCGTGGATCTCCCGGCCGACGGCGAGGAGCTCGGAGAGGGAGGCGACGGCGGCCAGTCGCGTACGGTACCGGGCCACGGCCTTCTCCGCGCCGTAGCGGCAGGCCGCCGCGAGGAGTTCGTCCACCGAACCGAAGTGGTAGAAGACCAGTGCCTGGTTGACACCGGCCGCGGCCGCGACCGTACGGGCGGAGGTCTTCGCGATGCCCTGCTCGGTGAGGACGCGCAGCGCGCCCTCCAGCAGCCTGGTCTTGGTCTCCTGGGCCTTGCTGCCGCCCTTGGCCTGCGGCTTCGAAGTCTCCGGGGTCACGCCCGCGCCTCCTCCCGCACCGGTCGCAGTCCGGGCCGCACCCCGGCGCGGCGGATGTCGGTGTACGAGGCCGTGAACGACCCCTCGTAGCCGAAGAGGGGACCGACGTACTTGTTGACCACCCGGACCCGGATCCGGAACCGCCCGGCGGTGTCGTCGTACGACTCGCGGACCTCGGCCGTGGCGCCGATCAGCTCGGGCACCCGGACGTCCACCGGACCCTCCCGGAACCGGTGTTCGCCGGAGCGGACGAGCAGGGAGCCGTCCGGCTCGGCGTGGAAGCTCAGCTCGCTGGCGAGGTGCTGGTGGGTGCCGAGGTAGTCGAGGATGCGGTCGCCCTTGGGGCTGAGCACCATCTGGGCGTCGAAGCGGCGGGCGCGGCCCGGCAGGTCGAAGGTGCGCACGAAGGACACCGTCTCACGGCCGAAGGTGTCGGCGTAGGGCACGTTCTCGATCACGAACCGGATGTTGCGTCCCGCCCTCGGCACCAGGATGTTGCGGGTCGCGCCCAGGGCCAGGAACGGCTTCACGAAGGCCGGCCCGTGCCAGACACGGTCCATGACGCCCCGGCCGGTGCAGGCCTCCCCGCCGGCCAGGCCCACCGAGAACCGGCGCCGCAGCTGCGGGTGGAGGCGGTCGAAGTCGGCGCCCATGACGGTGCGGAACATGGAGGGCGTGAGCGGGGTCGTGGACGTCATCCGTGCTTCTCCAGGGTGCGCAGGAGGCGGGGGGCGCGTACGGGGGTGACCGGGGCGCGCAGACAGCGGCGGGCGGCCGGGGTGGTGGCGAGCGGCGGCTTGAGGAGCGCGAGGCCGATGGCGACGAGGAGGAGCAGCGGGCACGCGTAGGCCACGGTGGGGGCGAGCGAGCCGAAGACGCGCAGGGCGGAGCGGAGGCCGAGGCCGGCGCAGCAGACGGTGAGGAGGAGCGCGCGTACGGCCATCTCGGCCAGCCAGTTGATCAGCGCCCGCTCCGGTGTGACGCCCCGCTCCAGCCACAGCCGCAGCCGGTCGAAGGACCAGGCCGTGGCCCATCCCATCAGCGGCCGGAACACCAGCCGGTCGGCGACGGCGCCGAGCCGGCCCCAGCGAGGCCGGTAGTCGTAGCCGGTGAGGAAGCGGACGCCCTGCGGGTCGGGGACGTAGCGCCAGTACCCGCTGCCCTCGGCGATCAGGGACAGGGGGTGGGGCGAGGCGAAGCGCAGGGCGGAGGTACGGGTTCCGTCGGGTCGCTCCCTCTCCCCCGCCGCCACGCCCGTCCCGGCGACCGTGAGGAACGGCAGCACGCGTGTGGCGTACCGGAAGCGCTGCGGCTCGCCCTCCGCGCGCGGGAGGTGGGCGATCTCGGTGAAGCGCAGGTCCCAGCGCTGGTGCTGGGCGGGTTCCTGGGTGCGCGCCCACACCTCCTCCAGGTCCGCGCGAACGTGCGTCTCTATGTAGAGCCCCACCGCTGCTTCCCCCTGCCACCTGCTCGTCCCAGCAGATTTAAGCGACTGCTCAAATTACTCGGGGAGACGGTATCACCGTTTTGAGCGACCGCTCAAACACCAGGACGAGAAAAACCCCGGCCCTCGCGGACCGGGGTCTGGAATTCCGGGGCTACCGGGCCAGATACCGCTCGACGGTCTCGACCTTGGAGGTGAGGCCGTCCGTCACACCGGGACGGATGTCCGCCTTGAGGACCAGGGACACGCGCGGCGCCCGCGCCTCCACGGCGGCCACGGCTCGCCGGACGACGTCCATGACCGCGTCCCACTCGCCCTCGACCGAGGTGAACATGGCGTCCGTGCGGTGGGGCAGGCCGGACTCGCGGACCACGCGCACGGCGTCGGCGACGTACTCCCCCACGTCCTCGCCGACGCCCAGGGGCGTCACGGAGAAGGCAACGATCATGCGTTGACGACCCCTTCCTGGCGGGCCCGGGCGGCGATGACCGCGTCCTCGGCCTCGCGGCGCAGCTTGCGCTCGGCGAAGAAGCCGCCGGTGGGCAGGACCGAGAGGACGAAGTAGAGGGCCGCGGTGCCCTTGCCCCACTTGGCCCGGTTCCAGGCGTCGGCCCAGAAGACCACGTAGAGGACGAAGAGGACGCCGTGGACCGCTCCCATCACGGGTACCGCGTTGAAGTCCGTGGTCCGCTTCAGCACCGAGCAGACGAGCAGGACGAGGAAGGACACGGCCTCGGGGGCGGAGACCAGGCGGAGGCGGCGGAGGGCGGTGGCGGTCTTGATGTCCACGGGTCACCTTCGGTCGGAGACGGGTCGCTCTTTTGTGAACGGATGCACAAGCGTTGTCCCATTGTGGCAAACCCGACGGGCCCACCCGGCCTGGGGTGGGCCCCTGTCGGCAATGTCACCCTGCGGCTACCTTCACCCCGTGGCGATGTTCCGACTTCAAGGCAGCAAGGTGCTGGCCGTCGACATGACCGGGGACGCCGTGAAGGCGAAGAACGGCTCCATGGTCGCGTACGACGGTCAGATGGCCTTCAAGAAACTGAGCGGCGGCGGTGAGGGCCTCCGGGGGATGGTGACCCGGCGGCTCACCGGCGAGCAGATGACCGTGATGGAGGTGAGAGGCAGTGGCACGTGCTGGTTCGCCGACCGGGCCTCCGAGATCAACCTGGTCGGTCTCCAGGGGGACAAGCTGTACGTCGAGTCGAGCAACCTGCTCGCGACCGACGCCGGCCTGCGGACCGGGACGACCTTCACCGGCCTGCGGGGTGCCTCCCAGGGGAACGGGCTGTTCACGACGACCGTCGAGGGGCACGGGCAGGCGGCCATCATGTCCGACGGCCCGGCGGTCGTCCTGCGGGTGAGCCCCCAGTACCCGCTGATCGTCGACCCGGGCGCCTACATCGCCCACCAGGGGAACGTCCGGCAGTCCTTCCAGTCCGGCGTGACCTTCCGCACCTTCCTCGGCGAGGGCGGCGGGGAGGCCTTCCAGATCCGCTTCGAGGGGGACGGCCTGGTGTACGTACAGCCGAGCGAGCGCAACACGATCGCGGGGGACGTGTGAGATGAGTCTGCGCGAGATCAACTCGAAGATGGTCGAGGCGACCGTCCTGCCCGGTCAGCGGCTGTTCAGCCAGCGCGGCGCGATGCTCGCCTACAAGGGGGACGTCTCCTTCACGCCCAACATCCAGGGCGGCCAGGGGGGTCTGATGTCGATGCTCGGACGGCGCGTGGCGGGCGAGGCGACGCCGCTGATGACCGTCGAGGGCAGCGGCACCGTCTTCTTCGGGCACGGCGGCCACCACGTCCACGTCATCGGCCTCACCGGCGACACCCTCTACGTGGAGGCCGACCGGCTGCTCGCCTTCGAGGGCACCCTGCGGCAGGGGACGATGTTCATGGGCTCGCAGGGCGGGGTGATGGGCATGGTGCGGGGGCAGGTCACCGGCCAGGGGCTGTTCACGACCACGCTGCAGGGGCACGGCTCCGTCGCGGTGATGGCGCACGGCGGCGTCTTCGAGATCCCGATCACCCCCCAGCGTCCGGTCCATGTCGACCCCCAGGCCTACGTCGCCCACCACGGCGACGTCCGCAACAAGCTCTCCGCCGCCCTCGGCTGGCGCGAGATGGTGGGGCGCGGCTCCGGCGAGGCGTTCCAGCTGGAGCTGAGCGGCAGCGGCACGGTGTACGTCCAGGCCTCGGAGGAGAAGCTGTGAGCACGTACGGGGCCGCGGGCGGCCGTCCGGCGGTGTACGACCCGATGACGCTGCCCGTCGACGACAACGTCAACAAGTACACCTTCTGCGTGGAGCTGAAGGGCGGGCAGTGGTTCCTGCAGAAGGGGAAGATGATCGCCTACTACGGGGCGATCGACTTCAACGGCGTCGGCCACGGGCGACTCGACCGACTTGTCCGTACGTCTTTTCATTCGCCTCTGCACGCCAGCGACTGGGTGGTGGCGGCGGGCTCGGGCAAGATGCTCCTCGCCGACCGGGCGTTTGATGTGAACTCCTACGACCTGGACGACGGCAATCTGACCATTCGCTCCGGCAACCTGCTCGCTTTTCAGCCAAGTCTCGCCCTCAAGCAGTCGATCGTGCCGGGTTTTCTGACCCTTATCGGAACCGGCAAGTTCGTGGCCGCGTCAAACGGTCCGGTGGTGTTCATGGAACCCCCGGTCCGGGTGGACCCCCAGGCACTGGTCGGGTGGGCCGACTGCCCGTCCCCGTGCCATCACTACGACCACGGGTACCTGACAGGTGTAATGGGCGGTCTACGTGCGATGACAGGGCTTGGCGGGGCTTCCGGGGAGGAGCACCAGTTCGAGTTCGTGGGAGCCGGAACGGTGCTGCTGCAGTCCACCGAGACCCTGATGGCGGAGCTGGCGACGGGGGCCGTTCCGTCCGAGCCGGGAGTCCCCGGCGGTGGCTCAGGGGCACCGGGTGGGCACGCTCCGCAGTCGCTCGGCGCACCGCGTCTTCCCGGACAGCTCGGAGACCTCCAGCGTCGCTTCGGGCTGTGAGCGGTAGTCTGCGGAGTGTGACATCGAACGCGTGCGCGCAGTCACACCACCCTCACTAGTTCGCCTTTCAACAATTTAGGTAGACTTCATTCATGGAGACCGAGACGGCCACGCGCTGGCTGACCGATGCGGAGCAGTGCGCCTGGCGCACCCACCTGGAGGTCAACAGGCTGTTGACGTACCAGCTCGAAAAGGACCTGCAGCCGTTCGGCCTGACTATGAACGACTACGAGATCCTGGTGAATCTGTCCGAGTCGGAGGACGTCCGGATGCGGATGAGCGACCTCGCGTCCGCGACCCTCCAGTCCAAGAGCCGGCTCTCGCACCAGATCACGCGCATGGAGAACGCGAACCTGGTGCGCCGCGAGAACTGCGAGTCCGACCGGCGGGGGCTGTACGCCGTGCTCACCGAGCACGGCATGGAGACGATGAGGAAGGTGGCGCCACATCATGTCGCCTCCGTGCGCCGGCACTTCATCGATCTGCTGTCGCCGGAGGCACTGGTGGAGCTGGACAAGGGGCTGAAGCCGATCGCCGAGCACCTCAGGGGGCAGCGGGGGCGTCCCTAGGCTGAGCGGCCGGGGGTGACCCCGGGGTGAAACGGCAGGCGGGTGTTCAGGTCCCGCCTGCCGTTTCGCCGTCCCAGGGCGCGTCGCGCGGGACCGCGGCTCGGGCGTTGCCGGGCGCCGTCGCGCTGCCGCCCTTACGCGGCCAGCTGCCCGTCGGCGGTGGCCTCGGCGACACTCCCGCCGGCCGCGGCCAGCGCGGCCACGGCCGCCGTCGCCAGGGCCACCGCGCCGGCCGCCGCGAAGCACCAGACGAGCGGCAGCCGGCCGATCAGCAGGCCCGTCACCGCCGCGCCCGCGGAGCTTCCGGCGTTGACCGCCATGTTCACCCAGGCCCCCGCCCGCGTCCGTGCCCCGGGATCCGCCGTCTCGTCCGCGAGGAGGTACGCCGTGGTCAGGGCGGGGGCGACGAACAGGCCCGCACACGCCACGGCCGCCGTCAGGGACCACAGCCCCGGGGCGAGGCCGGTGACGGCCAGCACCAGGCCCAGACCGGCCGCGAACCGGGCCAGTCGGGCCCGGGCGGGGGTGCGCCAGTCGATCGCACCGTTGAGCATCCCGCCGACCGCGCTGCCCGCCGAGAGGGCGGCCAGGATCCAGGGGACCACGGCGGTGTCGTAGGAGCGCTGCGTCGCGAAGGCCATCACCAGCAGGTCCACGCCGCTGAGCGCGAGCCCCATGCCCGCGGCGACCACCACCGGGCAGAACAGGCCCCGGCCGACCGGGGGACGACGCCGGGACCCGTCCTGGCGCGGCACCGGGCGGCAGGGTCCGGGCAGCACCGGGGACGACACGAACGCGCAGGTGCCGAGCACGTTCAGCAGCGCGCTCAGGAGCACCGCGGCGGCCGGCGAGGTGACCGGGACGAGCACGCCGACCAGGGCCGGACCGGACACGAAGATCAGTTCCTCGGCGACGCCGTCCAGGCTGTAGGCCCGCCGCAACAGACCGGGATCGTCGGCGATCCGGGCCCACACCGTGCGCATGGTGGGGCCGAGCGGGGGCGCGCAGGCGCCGGCCAGGGCGGCGGCCGTGCCGAGGACCAGCGGCGAGGCTCCCGGCTGCCGGGTCAGCGCCGCCAGGGCGCACAGCAGGGCTCCGTGGAGCGACGTCATGGGCAGCAGGGCCCGGCGGGCGCCGTACCGGTCGACCAGGGCCGCACGCAGCGGCGTGAGGAAGACGGTCGCGGCGCCGAACAGGGCCAGCACGGTGCCGGAGACGGCGTACGAGCCGGTCGACCGGGTCACCGCGAGCAGCACGGACAACGAGACCGTGCCGTAGGACAGCCGGGCCAGCAGGGCGGCGGCGAAGGTGCGGCGGGCGTGCGGGAGGCGCAGGACGGCGGCGTACGAGGGCCGCGAAGGATGCGTGGACACGCTGAGTTCCTCTGGGAGAGGCGGAAGAGGGGACACCGAGGGACGCGAGGGCCTTTCGGCGGTCTCGCGGTCCGGTGCGTGCTCTATGCCAGGAGGAGGAACATGCCCGTCAAGGTAGCAAGGAGATCCCGGGGCGGCCAGGGTCAGCGCTGCGTCAGGCCCGCCACCAGCTCGTCCGCCGCGCGGTACGGGTCGAGCTCGCCGGCCACGATCCGCTCCGCCAGCGCGCTCAGCCGGCGGTCGCCGTGCAGGTCGCCGATGCGTTCGCGCAGGGCGGTGACGGCGATGGTCTCCACCTCGTGGGCCGCGCGGGCCCTGCGGCGCTCGGTGAGGACTCCGCGCTCCTCCATCCAGGCGCGGTGCTTCTCCAGGGCTTCCACGACCTCGTCGACGCCCTCGGAGCGGGCGGCGACCGTCTTGACGATGGGCGGGCGCCAGTCGCCGGGCCCGCGGGACTCGCCGAGGCCCAGCATGTGGTTCAGTTCGCGGGCGGTGGCGTCCGCGCCGTCCCGGTCGGCCTTGTTGACGACGTAGACGTCGCCGATCTCCAGGATGCCCGCCTTGGCCGCCTGGATGCCGTCGCCCATGCCCGGGGCCAGCAGCACCACGGAGGTGTCCGCCTGGGAGGCGATCTCCACCTCGGACTGGCCGACGCCCACCGTCTCGACCAGGATCACCTCGCAGCCCGCCGCGTCCAGGACACGGATCGCCTGGGGGGCCGCCCAGGCCAGGCCGCCCAGATGGCCCCGGGTGGCCATCGAGCGGATGTAGACGCCCGGGTCGGAGGCGTGGTCGGACATCCGGACCCGGTCGCCGAGCAGGGCGCCGCCGGAGAACGGCGAGGACGGGTCGACGGCCAGGACGCCGACCCGCCTGCCCTGTTTGCGGTAGGCGGTGACCAGGGCGGAGGTGGAGGTCGACTTGCCGACGCCCGGTGAGCCCGTCAGCCCGACGACGTACGCGTTGCCGGTCAGCGGGGCCAGTGCCGCCATGACCTCCCTGAGCTGCGGGGACGCCCCCTCCACCAGGGAGATCAGCCGGGCCACGGCCCTCGGCCGGCCTTCCCTGGCCTGGGCCACCAGAGTGGAGACGTCCTGCATCACAGCTCCGATCACTTGCGCTCGCCTACGCGTCGAACAGGGAACTCAGGCCTTCGGTACCCGCACGATCAGGGCGTCACCCTGGCCGCCGCCACCGCACAGCGCCGCCGCGCCGACCCCGCCGCCCCGGCGCTTGAGCTCCAGCGCCAAGTGGAGCACGAGCCGGGCGCCGGACATGCCGATCGGGTGGCCGAGCGCGATGGCGCCCCCGTTGACGTTCACCTTTTCCGTGGACACGCCGAGGTCCTTCATTGACTGGACGGCGACGGCGGCGAAGGCCTCGTTGATCTCGATGAGGTCCAGGTCGGAGACGTCCAGGCCCTCCTTCCCCAGGGCGTGCCGGATCGCGTTGGAGGGCTGCGACTGGAGGGAGTTGTCCGGTCCGGCCACATTGCCGTGCGCGCCGATCTCGGCGAGCCACTCGAGGCCCAGCTCCTCGGCCTTGGCCTTGCTCATCACGACCACGGCGGCGGCGCCGTCGGAGATCTGCGAGGAGGAGCCGGCGGTGATGGTGCCCTCCCGCGAGAAGGCCGGACGCAGCTTGGCCAGGGACTCCGCGGTGGTGTCGGCGCGGATGCCCTCGTCCTTGCTGAAGACGACCGGCTCGCCCTTGCGCTGCGGGATCTCGACCGGGGTGATCTCGGCCTCGAAGACGCCGTTCTTCTGCGCGGCGGCGGCCCGCTGGTGGGACAGCGCGGCGATCTCGTCCTGCACGGGACGCTGGATGCCCAGACGGGTGTTGTGCTTCTCGGTGGACTCGCCCATGGCGATGTTCTCGAAGGCGTCGGTCAGACCGTCGTACGCCATCGCGTCGAGCATCTCGACCGCCCCGTACTTGAAGCCCTCGCGGGACTTCGGCAGCAGGTGGGGGGCGTTCGTCATGGACTCCTGGCCGCCGGCCACCACGATGTCGAACTCGCCCGCGCGGATCAGCTGGTCCGCCAGGGCGATGGCGTCGAGACCGGACAGACACACCTTGTTGACGGTGAGCGCCGGGACGCTCATCGGGATGCCGGCCTTGACCGCGGCCTGGCGCGCCGGGATCTGCCCCGCCCCGGCCTGGAGCACCTGGCCCATGATCACGTACTGCACCTGGTCGCCACCGATCCCCGCACGGTCGAGGGCGGCCTTGATCGCGAAGCCGCCCAGATCGGCCCCGGAGAAGGACTTGAGCGAGCCGAGCAACCGTCCCATCGGGGTGCGGGCACCCGCGACGATGACGGAGGTCGTACTGGTCGTTGCTGCCATGAGGTGCGATCCCCTTCCAGCTGCGAAAAGCTGAGGAGTGAACGAGGGTTTACTTCGAATGTACTGAGCGGTAGTCCGCGCCGTCATCGGGCCGTCGGTGTGATCGCGCGCACGTTGCGTAACCACCGCGGGAGCGCTGCACTGAAACCATGCTGACGCGAATCGACCACATCGGGATCGCCTGTCACGACCTCGACGCCACCGTCGAGTTCTACCGGGCCACGTACGGCTTCGAGGTGTTCCACTCGGAGGTCAACGAGGAGCAGGGCGTACGCGAGGCCATGCTCAAGATCAACGACACGTCCGACGGCGGCGCCTCCTACCTGCAGCTGCTGGAACCGACCCGGGAGGACTCGGCGGTCGGCAAGTGGCTGGCGAAGAACGGGGAGGGCGTCCATCACATCGCCTTCGGTACGGCGGACGTCGACGGGGACGCCGCCGCCATCCGCGGCAAGGGCGTACGCGTCCTGTACGAGGAGCCACGCATCGGTTCCATGGGGTCGCGGATCACCTTCCTTCACCCCAAGGACTGCCACGGCGTACTGACAGAACTGGTCACTTCCGCGCCTGTTGAGTCACCTGAGCACTGACCCTCGTACATAGGGGCCGGTAGGGTTGGGGGCGGTCGTTCCCACAACCGGGGCGACCGCATGCCGGGGTCCGGGTTTCGGGGGACGAGCGTCGGGGCAGCAGCCCGTGCTCCGCCGTTGATCTGACACCATTCCCCGGGGGCCCCGTTCGGCGGATGGACGGAGCTCGTTCGAGAAGGTTGCGACCAGGGGACGGATGGGACCGCGCAGTGCGGGGCTACGAGAGCCAGGAGCGAGAGCCGGCGGCTGACGTCGACCACCTCTCTCGGTTCGAGGCCGAGATGAAGCGGCTGAAGACCGAGCGGGAAAAGGCGATCCAGCACGCCGAGGACCTCGGCTACCAGGTCGAGGTGCTGCGCGCCAAGCTGCACGAGGCGCGCCGCACCATCATGACCAGGCCCGCCTACGACGGCGGTGACATCGGCTATCAGGCCGAGCAGTTGCTGCGCAACGCCCAGATCCAGGCCGACCAGCTGCGCCAGGACGCCGAGCGGGAGCTGAGCCAGGCCCGGGCGCAGACCCAGCGCATCCTCCAGGAGCACGCCGAGCAGGCGGCCCGGCTCCAGGCGGAGCTGCACCAGGAGGCGGTCACCCGCCGCCAGCAGCTCGACCAGGAGCTGGCCGAGCGCCGGCAGACCGTCGAGTCGCACGTCAACGAGAACGTGGCGTGGGCCGAGCAGCTGCGGGCCCGCACCGAGTCGCAGGCGCGCCGTCTGCTGGAGGAGTCCCGCGCCGAGGCCGAACAGGCGATGGCCGCCGCCCGCGCGGAGGCCGAGCGGGTGACCCGGGAGGCCCGCGAGCGGCTGCAGAGCGACGCCGAGGCGGCCCGCGCGGAGGCCGAGCAGTTGTTGCGCCGTGCCCGCACGGACGCCGAACGGCTGCTGAACGCGGCCTCGACGCAGGCCCAGGAGGCCACCGACCACGCCGAGCAGCTGCGTACGTCGACGGCGACGGAGTCGGACGCGGCCCGCCGTCAGGCGAGCGAGCTGAGCCGGGCCGCCGAGCAGCGCATGGCGGAGGCCGAGGAGGCGCTGCGCAAGGCGCAATCCGAGGCGGAGAAGCTCGTCACCGAGGCCAAGGAGGCCGCCGGAAAGGCCCTCTCCAGCGCCGAGTCGGCCAACGAGCAGCGCACGCGGACCGCGAAGGAGCAGGTCGCCCGGCTGGTCAGCGAGGCCACCAAGGAGGCCGAGTCCACCAAGGCGGACGCCGAGCAGATCGTCGCCGACGCCCGCGCCGAGGCCGAGAAGATCCTCGCCGAGGCGGGCGAGAAGGCCCGCAGCGTCACCGCCGAGGAGGCGGCCTCCCAGCTGTCGAAGGCCGCGAAGACCGCCGAGGACGTCCTGAACAAGGCGTCCGAGGAGGCGCAGCAGACCACCCGGGCGGCCGCCGAGGAGGCCGAGCGGATCCGTACCGAGGCCGAGGCCGAGGCGGACCGGCTGCGCGCCGAGGCGCACGACATCGCCGCGCAGCTCAAGGGCGCGGCGAAGGACGACACCAAGGAGTACCGCGCCAAGACGGTCGAACTGCAGGAGGAGGCCCGCCGGCTGCGCGGCGAGGCCGAGCAGCTGCGTTCGGAGGCGGTCGCCGAGGGCGAGAAGATCCGTGCCGAGGCCCGGCGCGAGGCCGTGGCACAGATCGAGGAGGCGGCCAGGTCCGCCGAGGAGCTGCTCGCCAAGGCCAAGGCGGACGCGGACGAGCTGCGGCAGTCCGCGACCACGGACAGCGAGAAGGTCCGCACCGAGGCCATCGAGCGGGCCACGACGCTGCGCCGGCAGGCCGAGGAGACCCTGGAGCGCACCCGCAAGGAGGCCGAGCGGCACCGCGCGGAGGTCCTGGAGCAGTCCGAGGCGCTCCAGGCGGACGCCGAGCGGGCCGCGCGCGAGCTGCGCGAGGAGAGCGAGCGGGCGGTCGAGGCGCGCCGCGCCCAGGCCGCCGAGGAGCTGGCCCGGCTGCACACCGAGGCCGAGGAGCGGCTCGCGTCGGCCGAGCAGGCGCTCACGGAGGCCCGTGAGGAGGCCGCCCGGATCCGCCGGGAGGCCGGCGAGGAGGGCGAGCGGCTGCGCTCGGAGGCCGCCGAACGCCTTCGTACGCTCCAGCAGCAGGCCGAGGCGGAGGCCGAACGGCTGCGCGACGAGGCCGCCGCGGACGCGTCCGCGTCCCGGGCCGAGGGCGAGGCCATCGCCGTACGGCTGCGTTCCGAGGCCGCCGCCGAGGCCGAGCGGCTCAAGGTGGAGGCCCAGGACACCGCCGACCGGGTGCGCGCGGAGGCGCAGGCCGCCGCCGAGCGGCTGGGCGCCGAGGCGTCCGAGACGCTGGCCGCGGCGCAGGAGGAGGCCGCCCGGCGGCGCCGGGAGGCCGAGGAACTCCTCGGTGCCGCCCGCCAGGAGGCCGGCCAGGAGCGCGAGCGGGCCCGCGAGCAGAGCGAGGAGCTGCTGGCCTCGGCGCGCAAGCGGGTGGAGGACGCGCAGGCCGAGGCTGTCCGACTGGTCGAGGAGGCCGACCGGCGCGCGAACGAGATGGTGTCCGCGGCCGAGCAACACGCCCAGCAGGTACGGGAATCCGTCGCCGGGCTGCACGAGCAGGCGCAGGACGAGATCGCCGGGCTGCGCTCGGCCGCCGAGCACGTGGCGGACCGGATGCGCCGGGAGGCCGAGCAGGAGGCGGACCGGGTCCGCTCCGACGCCTACGCCGAGCGGGAGCGGGCCAGCGAGGACGCCGGCCGGATCCGGCGGACGGCGGGCGAGGAGTCCGAGGCCGCCAAGGCACTGGCCGAGCGTACGGTCACGGAGGCCATCGCGGAGTCGGAGCGGCTGCGCTCGGAGGCGGCGGCGCACGCCCAGCGGGTGCGCACCGAGGCCTCCGACACGATCGCCCAGGCCGACCAGGACGCCACGCGCACCCGCGCCGAGGCCCGGGAGGACGCCAACCGCATCCGTTCCGACGCGGCGACCCAGGCGGACACCCTCATCACCGAGGCGCGCAACGAGGCGGAGCGGCTGCAGAGCGAGACGGTCGCGGAGGCCGAGCGGGTCCGCACGGAGGCGCTCACCGAGGCGGAGCGGCTGCAGTCGGAGACCGTGGCCGAGGCGGACCGGGTGCGCTCGGACGCCATCGCCAAGGCGGAGAAGCTCATCGCGGACGCCACCGGCGACGCCGAGCGGCTGCGCGCGGAGGCCGCGGAGACCGTGGGCTCCGCGCAGCAGCACGCCGAGCGGCTGCGCACCGACGCCGAGCGGGTCAAGTCGGGTGCGGAGGCCGAGGCCGAGCACCTGGTCAACTCCGCGCGCGAGGAGGCCCAGCGGACCCTCGACGAGGCCCGCAAGGACGCCAACAAGCGGCGTTCGGAGGCGGCCGAGCAGGTCGACACGCTCATCACGGAGACCACGGCCGAGGCCGACAAGCTGCTCACCGAGGCGCAGCAGCAGGCGCTGAAGACCACCGCGGACGCCGAGGCGCAGGCCGACACCATGGTGGGCGCGGCACGTCAGGAGGCCGACCGGCTGGTGTCCGAGGCGACGGTCGAGGGCAACTCGCTGGTGGAGAAGGCACGCACGGACGCGGACGAGCTGCTGGTCGGCGCCCGCCGCGACGCCACCGCCATAAGGGAGCGCGCGGAGGAGCTGCGCGAGCGCCTGACCACCGAGATCGAGGAGCTGCACGAGCGGGCCCGCCGTGAGGCCGCCGAGACGATGAAGTCGGCCGGCGACCGCTGCGACGCGCTGATCACCGCCGCCGAGGAGCAGCTGGCCAAGGCGCAGGCGAAGGCCAAGGAGCTGGTGTCGGAGGCCAACTCCGAGGCGGGCAAGGTGCGTATCGCCGCCGTCAAGAAGGCGGAGGGGCTGCTGAAGGAGGCCGAGCAGAAGAAGGCCACGCTCGTCCGGGAGGCCGAGGAGCTGAAGGCCGAGGCGATCCGCGAGGCCCGGCGCACGGTCGAGGAGGGCAAGCGCGAGCTGGAGATCCTCGTGCGCCGCCGGGAGGACATCAACGCCGAGATCTCCCGTGTCCAGGACGTGCTGGAGGCGTTGGAGTCCTTCGAGGCCCCGTCGGCCGGCAAGGACGGCGGAGTCAAGGCGGGCGCCAGCGTGGGCGCCCCCCGATCGGGTGGCAAGTCGTCAGACAGCTAGCGGACAGGGTCGGTTCTGGTGTCTTCTGGGCGCTTTGACCCTGTCTTCGGCGTGCCCGTTGGCAAGCCGTCCGGGGATCAGCCACCCAAAAGTGGTGTCATTCTCCAGATCAAACACGTATCCGCTCGATGACACACCGCTTCGGCCCCTAGGATTCCCCCTATCACCTCACCGGTCTCATTTGACAGGAACCCCATGAGCGACACTTCCCCCTACGGCTTCGAGCTTGTGCGGCGTGGGTACGACCGCGCTCAGGTGGACGAACGGATCTCCAAGCTCGTCTCCGACCGTGACAGCGCTCTCGCCCGCATCACCGCTCTGGAAAAGCGCATCGAGGAACTCCACCTCGAGACACAGAACGCCCAGGCGCAGATCACCGACGCCGAGCCGTCGTACGCGGGTCTCGGCGCACGTGTGGAGAAGATCCTCCGGCTCGCGGAGGAAGAGGCCAAGGATCTGCGTGAGGAGGCACGGCGCGCGGCCGAGCAGCACCGCGAACTCGCGGAGTCGGCGGCCCAGCAGGTCCGCAACGACGCAGAATCGTTCGCTGCGGAACGCAAGGCGAAGTCCGAGGACGAGGGCGTCCGGATCGTCGAGAAGGCCAAGAGTGACGCCTCGCAGCTGCGCGCCGAGGCCCAGAAGGACGCGCAGTCCAAGCGTGAGGAGGCCGACGCCCTCTTCGAGGAGACCCGCGCCAAGGCCGCGCAGGCCGCCGCCGACTTCGAGACGAACCTCGCCAAGCGCCGCGAGCAGTCCGAGCGGGACCTCGCCTCGCGCCAGCAGAAGGCCGAGAAGCGCCTGGCGGAGATCGAGCACCGGGCGGAGCAGCTGCGCCTGGAGGCGGAGAAGCTGCGCACCGACGCCGAGCGCCGTGCCCGTCAGACCGTGGAGACGGCTCAGCGCCAGGCCGAGGACATCGTGGCCGACGCCAACGCCAAGGCCGACCGCATCCGCTCGGAATCCGAGCGCGAGCTGGCCGCGCTGACCAACCGCCGCGACTCGATCAACGCGCAGCTGACGAACGTCCGCGAGATGCTCGCCACGCTGACGGGCGCCGCGGTGGCCGCCGCCGGTTCGCCGGCGGACGACGAGCCGATCTCCCGTGGGGTGCCGGCCCAGCAGACCCGGTAAGCAGATCCGGTAAGTGGTGCCGGTTTCATCCGGTATCACCCGGTGCGATCCGCACGGAGCCCCCTGTCACCGCGGTGACAGGGGGCTCCGTGCGTGACGCCTGGCTTTACTTCCCTTTGGCCGGAACCGTCAGCGCCCCGATAAGCTCCTAACCCTTACGGGGGCGTGCACCCCGCTGTCCTGACCTTTTCGACGGATACCTCCGACGGGTGTGAAGCATGATCGAGGCTGTCGGCCTGACCAAGCAATACGGCGACAAAACCGCCGTGTACAACCTCTCCTTCCAGGTGCGGCCCGGGGCCGTGACCGGCTTCCTCGGGCCCAACGGCTCGGGCAAGTCGACGACGATGCGGATGATCCTGGGTCTGGACAACCCGACGTCGGGCACGGTGACCATCGGCGGCTACCCGTACCGCAAGCTGCCCAACGCGCCGCGCCAGGTCGGCGCGCTGCTCGACGCCAAGGCGGTGCACGGCGGCCGGCACGCCCGCAACCACCTGCTGTCCCTGGCCCAGCTGTCGGGCATCCCGGCCCGCCGGGTGGACGAGGTGCTCGGTGTCGTCGGCCTCCAGGAGGTGGCGCGCAAGCGTTCCAAGGGCTTCTCGCTCGGCATGGGCCAGCGGCTCGGGATCGCCGCCGCGCTGCTCGGCGACCCGCAGGTGCTGCTGTTCGACGAGCCGGTCAACGGCCTCGACCCCGAGGGCATCCTCTGGGTCCGCAACCTGATGAAGGCGCTCGCGGCGGAGGGCCGCACCGTCTTCGTCTCCTCCCACCTGATGAGCGAGATGGCGCTCACCGCCGACCACCTCATCGTCATCGGGCGCGGTCAGCTGCTCGCCGACATGAGCGTGACGGACTTCATCTCCGCCAACTCCGCCGACTTCGCGCGGGTGCGGACGCCGGACACCGAGCCGCAGCTGCGCGAGAAGCTGACCTCCGCGCTGACCGAGGCGGGCGGCCATGTGCTGCCCGAACAGGACGGCGCGCTGCGGGTGACCGGGCTGCCGCTGCCCCGCATCAGCGACCTGGCGCACGAGGCGGACGTACGGCTGTGGGAGCTGTCACCGCACCAGGCCTCGCTGGAGGAGGCCTACATGCGGATGACGCAGGGCGCCGTCGACTACCGCTCGACCATCGACCAGAAGGCGGGTCTGCAGCAGCCCCTGCCGCCCGGCGCGCAGCCGCCGGTGCCGGTGCCGGGCCAGGGCCAGCCGGACTGGTACGCCCCGCCGCCGCCCCAGCAGGGCGGCCGGCCGTTCGGCGCGCCCGCCGGGCCGTACGGCGGTCAGGGCGCGCCCGCGGGCGGCTACGGCGCTCCGGCCGCGGCCAACCCCTACGGTGCGCCCATGGCGCCCGTCGGCGCTCCGGGCGCCGGTCAGCCGAACCCGTACGCGCCGCCGGCCCCGGCCCCGGCGCAGGCTCCCGCCGCACCCGCCCCGGCAGTCCCCGCGGCCCCGGCAGCCCCGCCCGCGCAGCCGTCGGCCCCGCCCGCCGAAACGTCCCAGCCCGCCGAAACGTCCCAGCCCGTCGCCCCCGCCGACCTGACCAAGCCCGAGGACGCCCGATGAGCACGCCCCAGCCCCCGATGCAGCCGGCCGCCGCGCCCACCTGGCAGGCGGCGCCCGGTGGTTCGTACGCCGGTTACACCTCGCCGATCCCGGTCGTGCGCACCCACCTCGGGCACGCGCTGTCCTCCGAGTGGACGAAGATCAAGTCGGTGCGTTCGACGATGTGGACGCTCGGTGTGTTCGTGCTGCTGGTCGTCGGCATCGGTCTGCTGGCCGGCGCGGTGGTCAGCAACTCCTCCTCCGACCTGTCCGGCCAGAACCCGCTCTCGCTGGGCTTCTTCGGGCTGCTGCTGGGCAGCATGTGCATCATCACGCTCGGCGTGCTGACCACGGCCTCGGAGTACGGCACCGGCATGATCCGGACGACCATGACCGCCTGCCCCACCCGGGGCCGGGTGCTCACGGCGAAGGCGATCGTGTTCTTCGCCGTCGCCTTCGTGGTCACGCTGGTCTCCGCCACCCTCGTGGCGATGGCACAGGCGTCCATGACCAAGGGCAACGGCGCCCGGACCCCGTCGGCCCAGGAGTGGCTGAAGGCCACGCTCGGCATCAGCCTCTACGTCGCGCTGCTCGGGCTGCTCTCGCTGGTCATCGGCTCGATCATCCGGCACTCGGCGGGCGCCATCACCATCATGATCGGCGCCGTGCTCGCCCCGCTGGTGATCGCGCTGTTCATGTTCGCGTCCTCGCTGGACAAGGTCCGCCAGGCGCTGCTGGAGTACTCGATCCCGAACCAGATGAGCGTGTTCTACTCCAACTCCCTCACCAATTCCGGGCCGTCCGGCTGGGACCCGCTGTGGATCATGCTGGGCGTGACGGCTGCCGCGTTCGCGGGAGCGTACGCGCTGCTGGAGAAGCGGGACGTCTGACCGGATCGTCCGACCGGGTCATCCGGCCGGGTCATCCGGCCGGGCTCAGAACTTCGGCGCGTTACGGGACCGCTGCACCCGTGTGGTGCGGCGGTCCTTCGCGTTCCAGCACGCCTTGTGCCAGTGCCTGCGGTCGTCGACGCCCGCGTGCTCCGGCCAGGCCACCACGTGCGGGACGCCGGAGGGGATCACCTGGTCGCAGCCCGGGCAGCGGTAGGTCTTGCCCTGCGCGCTGGCCCCCGCGACGTGGCGCACGCTCCACTCCTCGCCCTGCCAGCTCTCCGTGGACTGCCAGCCGCCGTACCGGCCGGTCCGGTCGTCCTCGGCGCTGCGGCCGGACGATCCGGCTCCGTTCGGTCGATTACGACGCGGGGACACGGGACACCTCTCGGGGCTATACAGGAAGCACGGGCTGCGTCTCCAGCCTACGCGGCACCGACAGGGGTACGCGTAGGGAACCAACCCGTACAAGTCCCCCTCCAGGGCGACCCATTCTGCAGACAATCCGCAAATCCCTTCGCCAGGCCGTGTCCTCGTCACGTGTCACACGGTTATGCCGGGTGGGGGAGCTCCGGGTCAGGAGCCAAGGAAGCAGGAAAAGCGATGCGCGTAGGAAGTTTTGTGCTGGCCGCCCAGTTCCCGGGTCAGGGCCAGGGGGAGGCCCTGCACCGGGCGGTCCGCTCGGCGGAGGTCGCCGAGGAGGCCGGGCTGGACACCGTCTGGCTGGCCGAGCACCACTTCGTGCCCTACGGCACGTGCCCGTCGGCCGTCACCCTGGCCGCGCTGCTGCTGGGCCGCACCCGCAGGATCCGGGTGGGTACGGCGGTCAGCGTGCTGCCCACCGTCCACCCCGTCGCCCTCGGCGAACAGGCCGCGCTCCTGCACGTGACGAGCGGCGGGCGCTTCACCCTGGGGCTGGGGCGCGGTGGGCCCTGGGTGGACCTGGAGGTGTTCGGCTCGGGCCTCGATGCGTACGAGCACGGGTTCCCGGAATCACTCGATCTGCTGGTGCGCTGGCTGCGCGAACCCTCGGTCGCCGCGTCGGGTGAACGGTTCTCCTTCCGTGAGGTGCCGGTCGTACCGCGCCCGTCGGAATCGCTGACGGAGGCCCCGGGCCCCGAGGTCGTGGTCGCCTGCACCTCACCGGCGAGCGTGCGGCTGGCCGCCGAGCGCGGGCTGCCGATGCTGCTCGGGATGCACGTGGGGGACGAGGAGAAGGCGGAGATGGTCGCCCTGTGGCGGCAGTGCGCGCGGGCGGCCGGGCGGCCCGCCGAGGAGGTGCGCGGCGCGGCCCATGTCTCGGCCGGGGTCTGCCAGATCGCGGACCGGCGCACGGAGGCGGTCGAGACACTGCTGAAGGCGATGCCGGGCTGGCTGAAACAGGGCCTGGAGGCCCATGTCACCGTGGACGGCCGGAAGCGGTCCATGCGCGATCCCCTCGCCTACACCGAACTGCTCTGCGGGCTGCACCCGGTGGGCACCCCGCGGCTGTGCGCCGACCGTCTCGCGGCCACCTCCGAGCGCACCGGGATCACCCGCTTCGCCCTGCTGGTCGAGGGCTCGGGTGACCTGGCGGCGACGGAGGAGAACCTGCGACGGCTGGGCGGCGAGGTGCTCCCGCAGCTGCGCTGAACTCCCGTCCTGACCGAAGAGCTTGCCGCCCCAGCCCCGAACGCACCCCCCGCGAGTGGAGCGGCAAGCAAGCGGCCTTCGTGTCAGCGGTCCCGGCGCTCCGCGTCAGCAGTCCCGGAATTCCGGGGACTGGTTGAGCACCTGACTGCGCACCGAGGTGAAGCGGGCCAACGTCTCGTCGACCGAGGCCTCCAGTGGGAACACCGCCACCCGGTGGCAGTTCTGGAAGGCCAGCCGCACCCCGAAGTGCCGCTGCAGCGCGCCGCGTATGGCGTCACTCGCGAGCGCACGCAGCAGCTGACCGCGTGCCCGCTCGTCCGGCGGGGGCGTCTGGTTGTCGGCGAACTGGCCGCCGTCCACCTTCAGCTGGGCCACCAGGGAGCTGATCATCTCCCATGCGTAGGGCAGGGAGGTCCGGACGCAGTCGACGAATTCAGCTTCGTCGACCTCGCCTCGCTCGGCCTGTTCGAGTAGGGCCGGTGAGACGTCGAGCGACATGGGTACTCCTCTCGCACCCCCAACGAGCAGGGGTTGCCGGACAGGTAGGGGGAGTACGCGATATCGAACACGCTCAGTACACGCACCGCGACCTCCCGTTCCCTACGGTAGGCAACGGTCGGTGACCACACCAGCAGAATGCGTATATGGAACGGTCCCTTTGCGTACACAATCGGCCAAGGATGAACAAGAGGTTCCAGGGACAAATGGTGTGGCCCGGCGGGCCCCGGTTGACGGTGGGGATCCGCGACCGAAGGGCGAATCGCGTACACCAGTGGGGGTCGAGTAGCGTTGCCGACCATGCGTCTCGTCATTGCCCGGTGCTCGGTCGACTACGCCGGCCGGCTCACCGCCCACCTTCCCTCGGCCCCCCGTCTGATCCTGGTCAAGGCGGACGGCAGCGTCTCCATCCACGCCGACGACCGGGCCTACAAGCCCCTCAACTGGATGTCGCCGCCCTGCACGCTGAAGGAAGGCCCCGGGGACGCCTCCGACGGCACGGACGCCGTCTGGACCGTCGTCAACAAGGCGGGCGAGAAGCTGATCATCACCATGGAGGAGATCCTCCACGACTCGTCGCACGAACTCGGCGTCGATCCCGGCCTGATCAAGGACGGCGTGGAAGCGCACCTCCAGGAACTCCTCGCCGACCGCATCGACACGCTCGGCGAGGGCTACACGCTCATTCGGCGCGAGTACATGACCGCCATCGGCCCGGTCGACATCCTGTGCCGGGACGCCGAGGGCCGGACCGTCGCCGTGGAGATCAAGCGGCGCGGCGAGATCGACGGCGTGGAGCAACTCACGCGCTACCTGGAGCTGTTGAACCGCGACCCGCATCTCGCCCCGGTGCGCGGCATCTTCGCCGCGCAGGAGATCAAGCCCCAGGCCCGCGTCCTGGCCACCGACCGCGGCATCGGCTGCCAGGTACTGGACTACGACGCGATGCGGGGCATCGAGGACGACAAGCTGCGGCTGTTCTGAGCCGACGTCACCGCGGCCCTCCGGCCGGCCTCACATCACCGAGCCCGATCCTCTCCCGGTGCTCTGCGAGGCGCCGGGGGAGCTGGAGGTGGCGGTGGGGGTGAGGGAGGCGGGGCCGCCGGCGGTGTTGGTGGTGGAGGGGGTCTCCGTCGGCGTCTGCGACGGAGCCGGCGTGTCCGTCGGCGTCTGCGACGGCGATTGCGACACGGACTTGGAGGGTGTCGGGGTCGGCTTCGACGACGTCGGAGTCCCCGGCTTCGACGACGTGGGCTTCGACGGCGTGCTCGAACCCCCGCCCCCCGGCCCCTGCGTCCCGGTCGGCTGGTCCGAGGGCCCGGCCGTGTCCTTCGGCGGTGTCGGGTCGTCCGAGGTGCCGTACGTGCCGTCGGGGCCCGGGCCGGTCGGCCGGCTGATCGGCGCGCCGACGCCGGAACCGCTGCCGGTGTCCCTCTTCGGGTCGGCGCCCAGGCCGCCACCGTCCGTGCCCTGGCTCGCCGACGGGTTGGTGTTCACCCGGTCGGCGGGGTTGTCGGCGTTGTTGGAGGTCATGCCGAGCGTGACGACCGTGCCGAGCACGGCCGTGAGCAGGGCGCCGGAGCCCACCGCGACCAGGTTGCGCCGGGCCACGCCCCGGATGCCGCCGCCCCGGGGCCCGGCGGCGGGCGGGGCCGTCTGGGGCGAGACCCGCTGCGTCACCAGCGTCTCCGAGGCGGACGAATACACCGGCGGGAACGGGAACGCGGGCACCCCGCTCAGCGGCGACGCCGACTCCTCGTACCGGGCGTCGGGCACCTCCTCGCCCACCATCGCCCCCAGGCCGGGCACATCGCCCGTGCGGTCGGCGACCAGGGCCAGGGCCCGGCGTCCGGCGACCGTGCCCCGCTTGTCGGCGAGGGCACCGCGCAGCCCGATGGAGGCCTCCAGCTCGGCGCGGGCCCGGTCGAACTGTCCGGCGCAGAGCGCCAGTATCCCCAACTCGTGGTGGAAGTAGGCCTGTTCGGAGACCTCACCGGCCAGCCGGGAGGCCTCGGAGCCATGGCGCAGCACGCGTTCCCAGGCGCTCCAGTGCAGTCCGGCGGCGAAGGCCGGGGCGGCGGTGCGGGCGAGCCGTACCGGGATGCTCTCCGTGTCCTCTTCCGGGGGGACCGTCGCCGGCGCCAGCACGGCCAGCGCGGCGAGGATCGCGTCGGCCTCGGCGCACACCCGCTCGGGGGTGACCGAGGGGTGGCCGGCCCACCAGGCGTAGTGCTGGGCGGCGGCCAGGGCCTGCGCCTCGGTGTCGTCGCCGTACCCGGCGGCCTCCAGTTGCTGCTGCACACCGGAGGCGAGGCGGTAGCGGGCGCCGACCGGGGAGACCAGTCCGCAGCCCACCAGTTCGCCGAGGGCGGCGTCGGCGTGGGTGTCGCCGACCAGCGCGGGCAGGTGCGCCTGGTGCGGCACCTCGCCGCCGAGGGCGACGGCGAAGCGCAGGGTGGCGCGCGCGGAGGGGCTCAGCCGGGAGGCGAGCAGCGGGGCGGGCGCGGCGGCCTCGCCGAGCGAGGGCAGGGCGACGCCCTCGGCGTACTCGGCGTCAGCGCCGGGTACGGCGTCGAACGGTGCGTCCACGGGCGGCCGTACGTCCGCGAAGACGCCGAACTCGTCCACCGCGCCCGCGCCGGCCCGCAGCTGGTCGCGCTGCCGGAGCAGGGCGCCGGCCTGGACGAACCGCAGGGGCAGGCCCTCGGACTCGAACCAGAGGTCGCCCGCCCAGTTGGCCTCCTCCTCCCGGAGGACGCGGTCGACGGCGCGCTCCAGGATCTCCACGCCTCCGGCGCGGTCCAGACCGCCGAGGAAGACCTCCTCCACGGCCGAGTCGGCGGAGGGTGCGGGGATGTCCGGGGTGGCGGCGATCAGGAAGGCGCACTCGGGGGTGGCGTCGATCAGCTCGTCGAGGGCGGCGCCGCCGAACTCCAGGTCGTCGAGGACGACGACCGCGCCGATCTCCCGGACCGCTTCGAGCAGTTCGTCCCGTTCGGGGCGGTGCAGGGGCGCGTCGTGGACGGCGTAGAAGAGGTCGTACAGGAGGTCGGTGGCGGTGTGGTGGAAGCCGGTGAGGCGGACCACGCCGTCCGGGGCGAGGTCGGCGCAGTCCTCGGCGACCAGGTCGAGCAGGGCGCTGCGGCCGGATCCGGCGGGGCCGGTGAGGCGTACGGAGCGGCCGCGGGCGAGGAGCCGCACGAGGCGTTCGCGTTCGTCCTGGCGTTCCAGCAGGGGCAGCTCGGGCCGGGCCGGACCGGCGGGCACGGGCGGCCGGGCGGCGCGGGCGGTCTCGGCGCGTTCGGCCGGAGACAGCTTGGCGGGCCTGCCCGGGCGCTCCCCGGGCGGGCAGATCTCTATCTCGCTGCCGTCGACGGGGTTGACGGTCAGCAGGTAGTCGCCGGAGACGAGTTGCACCGTGCGGGCGAGTGCCGGCGCGCTCTGGCCGAAGTCTGAGGTGAGGGATTCCCTGGGCGGGCGCTGGCGCGGCGCGCTGCCGTCGCCGTCCTGGCCGTGCTCCCCGGGTCCCCGGTTGATCGGGTCCATAGGTCCAAGCCCCCCAAAAGCGTTCGTGTGCCCGTGTCCGGCCCCTCCCGGCCTGTTGCACACCGCGCTGTCGCTTCTGGTCCGGGCCCGCTTGAGGGTTTGCTGGTAAGCGGGCGACCGAACCCTAAACCTTCGCACAGTATCTACGACAGTCCGGGGTGCCGCGCCGTCCGAGACGTCACAGTCTCGTGAGGATTGCGCGTTGACGTGCGGTTCGGCGCCGTCCGGCCGGGTCTCCCCCGTCGCCCGGTTCACACCTGGTCGCCACGTCACATCCGGTCGCCACGTCACGTCCGGGCCGTCCTCGGGGTCGCCCCGGCTCGTCCTCGGGGTCACACCCGAGGCAGTGACTCCACCCCGATGCCGCCCTCGATGGCCAGGATGCGGTGCAGCCGGGTGGCCACCAGCAGGCGCTGCATCTGCGCCGGTACGCCACGCAGCACCAGGCGTCTGCCGCAGCGGCCGGCCCGCCGGTGGGCGCCCATGATGACGCCGAGTCCGGTGGCGTCCCAGGAGTCCAGCTCGGACAGGTCGAGCACCAGGTCACCGACTCCGTCGTCGACGGCCGAGTGCAGGACCGTACGGGCGTCCGCCGCGCTGCGGACGTCGAGGCGGCCCCCGACGACCAGCTCGGTGTGGTCGCCCCTGATGTGCATATGCGCTCCCCGTGAGTGCGGTGGCGTACTGCGTGACGGTGGCTGTGCAACGTCTGACTGCTTCAGCGGCGACCAGGTTGCCGTCTGTAAGCGAACCGATACCGAATTCACCCGAGGGGGCGATACACCGCACGAATGCTCAGTACGTGTAGAAGCCCTGCCCGCTCTTGCGGCCGATGTCACCGGCGTCAACCATCCGGCGCATCAGCTCCGGCGGGGCGAACTTCTCGTCCTGGGACTCGGTGTAGATGTTGCCGGTGGCGTGCAGCAGGATGTCGACGCCGGTGAGGTCGGCGGTGGCGAGCGGGCCCATGGCGTGTCCGAAGCCCAGCTTGCAGGCGAGGTCGATGTCCTCGGCCGTGGCCACGCCGGACTCGTAGAGCTTGGTGGCCTCGACGACGAGGGCCGAGATCAGACGGGTGGTCACGAAGCCGGCCACGTCGCGGTTGACGACGATGCAGGTCTTGCCGACGGACTCGGCGAACTCCCGTGCGGTGGCGAGGGTTTCGTCGCTGGTCTTGTAGCCGCGGACGAGTTCGACGAGCTGCATCATCGGCACCGGCGAGAAGAAGTGCACACCTACCACGCGTTCGGGGTGCGCGGTGGCCGCCGCGATCTTGGTGATCGGGATGGCGGAGGTGTTGGAGGCGAGCACGGCGTCCGGGCGCACGATCTTGTCGAGCGCGCGGAAGATCTCGTGCTTGACCTCCAGCTTCTCGAAGACGGCCTCGACCACGACGTCCGCGTCGGCGGCGGCGTCCAGGTCGGTGGTGGCGGTGATGCGGCCGAGGGCGGCCTCCGCGTCGTGCGCCTCCAGCTTGCCCTTGCTCACGAACTTGTCGTAGGAGGCCTTGATCCCGTCGGTGCCGCGCTTCAGGGCCTCGTCGGTGACATCCCGCAGGACGACGTCCCAGCCCGCCTGCGCGGAGACCTGGGCGATGCCGGAACCCATGAGACCGGCCCCGATGACGGCGAGCTTCCGTGCCACTCCGACTCCCCTTACACGCTGTTTACGTATGCCTCTTCGGCGGAGAGTAGCGGTCGTGAGGCGCTGTGAAACCCCGTAAGTAATGCGTGTCACGGTCTCAGCGGGTGAGACAACCGTCACGTCCCGGCGTCGACAGGCCGGTTGGGGCTTTCCGCACCGGCTGCCGCCGGGGTGCGACGCCCGGAGCGCTCGTCCGGGAAGCGTCTAGATTGTCCTCATGGTCAATCTGACGCGCATCTACACCAGGACCGGCGACCAGGGCACCACCGCCCTCGGTGACATGAGCCGGGTCGCCAAGACCGACCTGCGGATCTCCGCGTACGCGGACGCCAACGAGGCGAACGCGGTGATCGGTACGGCGATCGCGCTGGGCGGGCTGGAGGAGGAGGTCGTCAAGGTCCTCACCCGCGTCCAGAACGACCTGTTCGACGTGGGCGCGGACCTGTCGACGCCGGTGGTGGAGAGCCCCGAGTTCCCGCCGCTCAGGGTCGAGCAGTTCTACGTCGACAAGCTGGAGGCGGACTGCGACCGCTTCAACGAGCGGCTGGAGAAGCTGCGCTCCTTCATCCTGCCGGGCGGCACCCCCGGAGCGGCCCTGCTGCACCAGGCGTGCACGGTCGTACGACGGGCCGAGCGGTCGACGTGGGCGGCCCTGGAGGCGCACGGCGAGGCGATGAACCCGCTCACCGCGACCTACCTCAACCGTCTGTCGGACCTGCTGTTCATCCTGGCGCGCACGGCCAACAAGGACGTCGGGGACGTGCTGTGGGTGCCGGGCGGGGAGCGCTGAGTTCCGGCGCTCCCCTCCCCTGCCGATCAGTGGTCCTGGGCCGCGTCCTTGTCCGCCTGAGCGACGGCGGACTCGGCCGCGGCCACCTTCTGCTGCATCTCCGAGTAGCCGGAGGGGGTGGCGGCCGCCTTCTGCGGTGTGCCGCCGTGGTGCGCGCAGCCCGCGGTCAGCCCGACGACGAGCACGACCGCGGCGGCCGCGAGCTTCGGGCGCATCAGCTCGCGCCCCCCTTGTTGTTCTTGCACCAGTTCTGCACTCCGGCCAGGTCCTTCTGCCGTTGCTGCAGGGTCGTCACCAGGGACTTGCGGAAGGTCAGCTTGTCCTGGAGGTAGGTCGCGATCTCGCTGTGTCCGGCCGCCTTCGCCTTGTCCACGCGCTGCTGCAGCCGGGCGATCGAGCCGCGCTGGTTCGGGCCCGCGTTCAGGCGCTCGAGCGCCCGGTCGATCCGGTGCTCGATCCTCGGGGCCCGCTTGCACAGGGCCTTGGCCCCGTCCCCGGCCGGGGTCGACTTGGCCGTGGGCGCGGACGCGGGAGTGCTCTCGGCCACGGCCGCCCCGGTGCCGCCCGCCAGGATCGCCGCCACGGCCGCTCCCACGAGGAGCGTGCGCCGGTGCCGTCGTACGTACATCTCAGCCTCCGTTCCGCGGACGGCCCCCTTCGTCCGTCCGCCTGCCGGGAGGCTAGGGAGCGTCTTTGGGGAAACTCTGTGACCGGTTTGTCCCCACCGTGTCGATCAGCCAGTCGCGGTGCGCGGGCAGCGGACCGCCGGTGGAGGGCAGGCGCACCACGAAGCGGGCGCCCACGCCGGACGGTCCGTCCTCGACCGTGACGCTCCCGCCGTGCAGGGCCGTCTGCTGGGCGACGAGGGTCAGGCCGAGACCCGAACCGGAGCTGGCGGGCCCGCGCTGGAAGCGCTCGAAGATCCGGGCGCGGGCCTCCGCGGGCACGCCCGGGCCCTGGTCGTCGACGGTGACGACGACCTCGTCGCCGGTGCGCCGCACGCCGACCGTCACCGTCGCCCGGCCCGCCGCGTCCCGCCCGTGCGCCAGGGCGTTGGCCAGCAGGTTGTCCAGGAGCAGGCGCAGGCCCGGTTCCCAGCCGTGCACCGTCGCCCCGGGTTCCGCCGCAAGGTCGATCCGGGCGTCGGGGGCGCGGCGCCGGGCGTCCGCCACCGACGCGTCCGCCGTCTCCGTCACGTCCACGGTGCGGAAGGCCTCCTCCTCCACCAGGTCGCCGCGGCCCAGCTCGCGCAGCATGACCAGGAGGTTCAGCAGCCGGGCGTGTTCGGTGCGCAGGTCGGCCAGTACCTCCGTGCGGTCCGGTTCGGGCAGGTCGGGGTGGGCGGCGAGGATGTCGAGGTTGGTGCCCATGCTCATCAGCGGGGTGCGCAGTTCGTGGGCGGCGGCCGAGGAGAAGGACCGGGCGGTGTCCAGCGCCTCGGCGGTTCGGGCGGCCTGCTCGTCGTAGCGGGTGAGGACGGTGCGCAGGGTGGCCGCCAGCTCGTCGACCTCGGTGACACCGCTCGGCTGGTCCGCGAGACGGGCCGCGCTGGTGCGCGGGTCGAGTCCGGCGGTACGGCGGCCGAGGCGGCGCAACGGTCCGGTCGCGCCGGTGGCCACGCCCCACGCGAGCAGGCCGGACAGCGGGACGGCGAGCAGGGTGGTCACGGCCACCCGGTGCCGTACGAGCCGGAGTTGGGCCTGGTCGGCGGCGTTGGGCGAGAAGACCCAGAGGGTGCCCGAGCCGCGCGGGGTGCTGATCGGCCGGGCCAGCGCCCGCCAGCTCTCCCCCGCGGCCCGGACGGTGACCGGTCCGGTGGCGATCTCGGGCAACGGCACCGAGGCGTCCGGCTGGGGGCCGCCGCTGAAGGTGGCGTCGGGGCCGATCATCCGTACGCCGACGTCGAGGGCGGCGCTGAACAGCAGGCGTTCGCGGGTGTCGGCGACCTTGGGCCGGCCGTTGAGGCTGGCCCGCAGCAGGGAGCGGGCCTCGGGGACCATGGCGGTGGCGCGGGTGCGCAGGTGCTGGTCCTCGGCGCGGTGCAGGTCGTGGTCGACCAGCCGCAGCAGCAGCCAGCCGGAGGCCAGGACGAGCAGCGGCACGGTGAGGCCGACGGCGAGCCCGATGCGGGTGGAGAGCCTCACTGGTCTTCCCTCAGGACGAAGCCGACGCCGCGCACGGTGTGGACGAGCCGGGGCCGTCCGCCCGCTTCCAGCTTGCGGCGCAGATAGCTGACGAACGTGTCGACGGCGTCGGTGCGGACGTCGAAGTCGTAGCCCCACACCCGCTCCAGCAGCTGGTCGCGGGTGAGGACGAGCCCGGCGTTGCGCGCCAGCACCTCCAGCAGCTCGAACTCGCGCCGGGTCAGCTCCAGCGGACGCCCGTCCCGTTCGGCGGTGCGGGCGCCCGGGTCGATCACCAGGCCGGCGACCCGCAGCACCTTCCCCGCGGGCGGCCGGCGGCGCAGCAGCGCACGCAGTCGCAACACCAGTTCCTGCAGGGCGAACGGCTTGACCAGGTAGTCGTCGCCGCCCGCCTGGAGCCCGGCGATGCGGTCGGCGGTCTCGTCCAGCGCGGAGAGCATCAGCACGGGCAGGTCCAGACCGTCGGCCCGGAGCCGTTCGCACACCTCGATGCCGCTCATGCCGGGCATCGACACGTCGAGGACCAGCACGTCGGGGGGCGTCTCCTGGATCACCGCCAGCGCCTCCCGCCCGCCCTCCGCCGTGCGGACCCGGAACCCGCTCAGCCTGAGCCCGCGTTCCAGCGAGCGCCGGATGGCCGCGTCGTCGTCCACGACCAGCACGGCACCGGCCCGCTCCGCCTCACCCATGCGCCTCTCCCTCACTCACCGCCCGGTCAGGGTACGGTCCGGTGCGGGTACGGTGCTGTGTTGGGCGGACGGCAGCGGTGGCTCAGAGGCGGCGGTGGATCTCCCGCCGGTGTCCGACTTCGACCACGAGGATGAGAAGCCTTCCTTCCTCGATCATGCAGGCGATCCGGTACGAGCCCACGCGGAGCCGGTACAGGTCGTCATGGCCCGACAGCTTCTTGACGTCCGCGTCGTCGCGGTACGGATCGTCGCCGAGTCGGCTGAGCGCGTGGAGGATGCGCAGGGCGGTCGTCTGATCGATCGGGTTGAGCTGACGGCGGGCGGCGGCGGTGAACTCGAAGGCGTACTTCACGCGACGTCCGGCTTGGGTGTGCCGAAGATGTCCGCGATCACGCGCGCGGGGAGGAGATCGTCGACCCGGCCGTCACCCGCCGCCTGATCGCCGAGTTCGCCGCGAAGCCGGTACGGCCGTCGAGGGACCCGGCGGTGCTCGACACCCTCACCCGGTGCGAGCGCGAGGTGCTGGCCTGTCTCGGCGAGGGGCTGTCCAACGCGGCCGTCGCGACCCGCCTCGACATGGCCGAGGCGACGGTGAAGACGCACGTGGGCCGGTTGCTGGGGAAGCTGGAGCTGCGCAGCAGGGTGCAAGCGGCCGTACTGGCCCAGGAGTTGGGGATCAGGTAGCGGCCCGTCGAGAGTGGTCCAGACCTATTGACCGATGGTCCAGACCTTTCTATTCTCGCGGCACTGTGGGCGTGAAGGCTCAGTCACGCCCCCCAACTCCCCATAGGAGGCGCACGATGCGCTTCAGACACAGAGCCGCGGCGGGGTTCGCGACCCTGTTGCTCCCCCTGGCCGGACTGGTCGGTCTCGCGAGCCCGGCTCCGGCCGCCGCGGACGCCTCGGGCGTCACCGCCACCTACGCCAAGACCCAGGACTGGGGCACCGGCTTCGAAGGCAAGTGGACGGTGACCAACACCGGCAGCACGGCCGTCAACTCCTGGACGGTGGAGTGGGACTTCCCCTCCGGTACGTCCGTCACCTCCGCCTGGGACGCGGACGTCACCTCGTCCGGAACCCACTGGACCGCCAAGAACAAGTCCTACAACGGCTCCCTGGCCGCCGGCGCCTCCGTCTCCTTCGGCTTCAACGGCGCCGGCACCGGATCACCCGCGAACTGCAAGCTGAACGGCGGCAGTTGCGACGGCACGACGGCCCCGGGCGACGCGGCCCCCTCCGCCCCCGGCACCCCCACCGCCTCCGCCGTCACCGACACCTCCGTCAAGCTCGCCTGGAGCGCGGCCACCGACGACAAGGGCGTCAAGAACTACGACGTGCTGCGCGACGGCAAGACGGTCGCCACCGTGACGAGCACCTCGTACACCGACACCGGACTGACCGCCGGCACCGACTACTCCTACACCGTCCAGGCCCGTGACACCGCCGACCAGACCGGCCCGGCCAGCGGCGCGGTCACCGTGCACACCAGCGGCGGCTCCACCACTCCCCCGACCGGCGGCGACAAGGTCCGGCTCGGCTACTTCACCGAGTGGGGCATCTACGGCCGCAACTACAACGTCAGGAACGTGGTGACCTCGGGCTCCGCCGCGAAGATCACGCACATCAACTACGCCTTCGGCAACGTCACCGGCGGCAAGTGCGCGATCGGCGACTCCTACGCCGACTACGACAAGGCCTTCACCGCCGACCAGTCGGTCAGCGGCGTCGCCGACACCTGGGACCAGCCGCTGCGCGGCAACTTCAACCAGCTGCGCGAGCTGAAGGCCAAGTACCCGAAGCTCAAGGTGCTGTGGTCGTTCGGCGGCTGGACCTGGTCCGGCGGCTTCGCGGACGCGGCCAAGGACCCGGCGGCCTTCGCCCAGTCCTGCTACGACCTGGTGAAGGACCCGCGCTGGGCCGACGTCTTCGACGGCATCGACATCGACTGGGAGTACCCGAACGCCTGCGGGCTCAGCTGCGACACCAGTGGGGCCGCGGCCTTCAAGAACGTGATGGCCGCCCTGCGCGCCAAGTTCGGCTCCTCCGCCCTGGTCACCGCGGCCACCACCGCCGACGGCTCCACCGGCGGCAAGATCGACGCCACCGACTACGCGGGCGCCGCGCAGTACGTCAACTGGTACAACGTGATGACGTACGACTTCTTCGGCGCCTGGGCGGCCCAGGGCCCGACCGCCCCGCACTCCCCGCTCACCTCCTACAGCGGCATCCCCACCGCCGGTTTCACCACGGCGGACGCGATCGCCGCGTACAAGGCCAAGGGCGTGCCCGCGAGCAAGCTGCTCATCGGCATCGGGCTGTACGGCCGCGGCTGGACCGGCGTCACCCAGGACGCCCCGGGCGGCACGGCCACGGGCCCGGCGGCGGGAACCTACGAACAGGGCATCGAGGACTACAAGGTGCTCAAGACGTCCTGCCCGGTCACCGGCACCGTCGCGGGCACGGCGTACGCGCACTGCGGAAGCAACTGGTGGTCCTACGACACCCCGTCGACCATCGCCGGGAAGATGAACTGGGCCAAGGCCCAGGGGCTGGGCGGCGCGTTCTTCTGGGAGTTCAGCGGCGACACCGGCGACGGCGAACTGGTGAACGCCATCAACAGCGGACTGTCGTAAAGGATTGACCGAAAGAACTAAGCAACGTTGACACGCTGACCGGGCGGGGCTGCTTCCAGCCACGCGAGGAAACCGGTCAGCGCGTCTTCGCTCATGGCCAGTTCCAGACGAGTGCCCCGGTGGGTGCAGGCGAGGACGACGGCGTCGGAGAGCAGGGCCAGCTCCTCCTCGCCCTCGGGCAGACGGCGGCCGGCGACCTCGATCGCGGCGCGGTCCAGGGTGCGGCGCGGACGGTAGGCGTAGGAGAAGACGCGGTACCACTCGATGCGGTCGCCGTTGTAGCGGGCGACGCCGTAGCTCCAGCCCTTGCCGGCGGTGTCCGGTTTCTCCGGCAGGTCCCAGCGCAGGGAACAGTCGAAGGTCCCGCCGGAGCGCTGGATCAGCCTGCGCCGCAGACCGAAGAAGAACAGTCCCACCACCACGAGCGCGACCACGATCCCGCACACAGTCAGAGCGAGGACCATCGGCACCGACCTCCTCGTCTCCCAGTAGTGGAACTTGGTAATGGAACGGAAAAAACACCCACATCTGCCTCAGCCGCGGGGGGGGGGGGGGCCCCCCCGGCCCCCCCCCGGCCCCCGGCCCCCCCCCGCCCCCCCGGCCCCGCCCCCCCCCCCCCCCCCGCGCCGCCCGCCCCCCCCCCCCCCCCCCCCCGGGGCGCCCCTCGGCAACCTGGGTAATGCCCCGGACACCACCCCCACATCTGCCTCAGCCGCGGCTGGGACCGGATCGCTCCGGTCCCAGCCGCGGCTGAGTGACGTCAACGTACGCCGTGAACGGTCAGCGCGCCGCCGCCGCGCGCAGACGGACGTCCGCGCGGCGCTCGGCGGTGGCGTCGCCCTCCGCCTTCGCGCGCTCCAGCTCCCGCTCGACGCGCTGGACGTCGATCTCGTCCGACAGCTCGGCGATCTCGGCCAGCAGCGACAGCTTGTCGTCGGCGAACGACAGGAAACCGCCGTGCACCGCGGCGACGACCGTTCCACCATCACTCGTACGGATGGTCACCGGGCCCGACTCCAGCACACCGAGCAGCGGCTGGTGACCGGGCATGACGCCGATGTCGCCGGACGTGGTGCGCGCGACGACCAGGGTGGCCTCGCCGGACCAGACCTGGCGGTCCGCGGCGACCAGCTCGACGTGCAGCTCAGCAGCCAAGGGTGGCTCCTCGGGTCACCACCCGGCGGTAGTGCCGGGTGTGGGTCAATTCTAGAGGGCGTGGAGAGAGGGGCGGACACACCCCCGCGGATGCGAGATCCCGCGGGGAGTGCCCAGCCCCTCTCTGACGAGCACGGGGCTCAGGAGACGCCCAGCTCCTTGGCGTTGGCCTTGAGGTCCTCAAGACCACCGCACATGAAGAACGCCTGCTCGGGGAAGTGGTCGTACTCACCGTCGCAGATCGCGTTGAACGCGGCGATCGACTCGTCCAGCGGCACGTCCGAACCGTCCACGCCGGTGAACTGCTTGGCGACGTGGGTGTTCTGGGACAGGAAGCGCTCCACGCGACGGGCACGGTGGACGACGAGCTTGTCCTCCTCGCCGAGCTCGTCGATACCGAGGATCGCGATGATGTCCTGGAGGTCCTTGTACTTCTGCAGGATGTTCTTCACGCGCATGGCCGCGTCGTAGTGCTCCCGCGTGATGTAGCGCGGGTCCAGGATCCGGGACGTGGAGTCCAGCGGGTCCACGGCCGGGTAGATGCCCTTCTCGGAGATCGGACGGGAGAGCACCGTCGTCGCGTCGAGGTGGGCGAAGGTGGTGGCCGGGGCCGGGTCGGTCAGGTCGTCCGCGGGGACGTAGATCGCCTGCATCGAGGTGATCGAGTGACCACGGGTCGAGGTGATGCGCTCCTGGAGGAGACCCATCTCGTCGGCCAGGTTCGGCTGGTAGCCCACCGCGGAGGGCATACGGCCGAGCAGCGTGGAGACCTCGGAACCGGCCTGCGTGAAGCGGAAGATGTTGTCGATGAAGAACAGCACGTCCTGCTTCTGGACGTCACGGAAGTACTCGGCCATGGTGAGGCCGGCCAGCGCGACGCGCAGACGGGTGCCCGGGGGCTCGTCCATCTGGCCGAAGACCAGCGCGGTCTTGTCGATGACGCCCGAGTCGGACATCTCCTCGATGAGGTCGTTGCCCTCACGGGTGCGCTCACCGACGCCGGCGAACACGGAGACACCGTCGTGGTTGTTGGCGACGCGGTAGATCATCTCCTGGATGAGCACCGTCTTGCCGACGCCGGCACCGCCGAACAGGCCGATCTTGCCGCCCTTGACGTACGGGGTCAGCAGGTCGATGACCTTGACGCCGGTCTCGAACATCTCGGTCTTCGACTCGAGCTCGTCGAAGTTCGGGGCCTTGCGGTGGATCGGCCAGCGCTCGCCGTCGTACTTCTCGTCGACGTTGAGCACCTCACCGAGGGTGTTGAACACCTTGCCCTTGGTGAAGTCACCGACCGGGACGGAGATGGCGGAGCCGGTGTCCGTCACGGCGGCCTGGCGGACCAGACCGTCGGTGGGCTGCATGGAGATGGTGCGGACCAGGCCGTCACCCAGGTGCTGGGCGACCTCCAGGGTCAGGATCTTCTTCTCGCCGGCGTTGGCCGGGTCGGCCACCTCGACGTGAAGGGCGTTGTAGATCTCCGGCATCGCGTCGACGGGGAACTCCACGTCGACGACCGGGCCGATGACCCGGGCGACGCGGCCCGTAGCCGTCGCGGTCTCAACAGTGGTGGTCATTAGCGGTCACTCCCCGCGGTCGCGTCGGCCAGGGCGCTCGCGCCACCGACGATCTCGCTGATTTCCTGGGTGATTTCGGCCTGGCGGGCCGCGTTGGCAAGACGGGAGAGCGTGTTGATCAGCTCGCCCGCGTTGTCGGTGGCCGACTTCATCGCGCGCCGCGTGGCGGCGTGCTTCGAAGCGGCCGACTGAAGCAGCGCGTTGTAGATACGGCTCTCCACGTACCGCGGCAGCAGGGCGTCGAGGACGTCCTCCGCCGAGGGCTCGAAGTCGTACAGCGGGAGGATCTCGCCCTGGGGCTTCTCCTCCGCCACCTCTTCGAGGCGCAGCGGCAGCAGCCGTGCGTCGAGCGCCGTCTGGGTCATCATCGAGACGAACTCGGTGAAGACGATGTGGAGTTCGTCCACGCCGCCCTCGTCCGTCTCCGTCTCGATCGCCTCGATCAGCGGGGCCGCGACCTTCTTGGCGTCCGCGTACGTGGGCTCGTCGGTGAAGCCGGTCCACGACTCCGCGATCTTGCGCTCACGGAAGTTGTAGTGGGCGACACCACGGCGGCCGACGATGTACGTGTCGACCTCCTTGCCCTCGCGCTCCAGGCGCTCGGTCAGCTGCTCCGCCGCCTTGATGGCGTTGGAGTTGAAGGCGCCGGCCAGACCGCGGTCGCTCGTGAGGAGCAGGACCGCGGCACGGGTCGGGTTCTCCGCCTCCGTGGTGAGCGGGTGCTTGGTGTTCGACCCCGTACCGACCGCCGTGACCGCGCGAGTCAGCTCGGTCGCGTACGGCGTGGAGGCCGCCACCTTGCGCTGCGCCTTGACGACGCGCGAGGCGGCGATCATCTCCATCGCCTTGGTGATCTTCTTGGTCGCGCTGACGGATCGGATGCGACGCTTGTAGACCCGGAGCTGGGCTCCCATGAGTCAGGTCCCTTCCTTACGTCACTTGGCGGCAGCGGCAGGAGTGTCCTCGCCGAGCAGCTTGCCGTCCGAGGTCTCGAACTGCTTCTTGAAATCGGCGATGGCGTCGGCGACGGCCGTGAGCGTGTCGTCGGACATCTTGCCGCCCTCCTTGATGGAGGTCATCAGGCCCTGCTCCTTGCGGTGCAGGTAGTCCAGCAGCTCGCGCTCGAAGCGGCGGATGTCGGCGACCGGGACGTCGTCCATCTTGCCGGTGGTGCCGGCCCAGACGGAGACGACCTGGTCCTCGGTGGCCATCGGCTGGTACTGGTCCTGCTTCAGCAGCTCGACCATGCGCTGACCGCGCTCCAGCTGGGACTTCGAGGCCGCGTCCAGGTCCGAACCGAAGGCGGCGAACGCCTCCAGCTCACGGAACTGGGCGAGGTCGACACGGAGACGGCCGGAGACCTGCTTCATCGCCTTGTGCTGCGCGGAACCGCCGACTCGGGAGACGGAGATACCGACGTTCAGCGCGGGGCGCTGACCGGCGTTGAACAGGTCCGACTCCAGGAAGCACTGGCCGTCGGTGATGGAGATGACGTTGGTCGGGATGAACGCCGAGACGTCGTTGGCCTTGGTCTCGACGATCGGCAGACCGGTCATCGAACCGGCACCCATGTCGTCGGAGAGCTTGGCGCAGCGCTCCAGCAGCCGGGAGTGCAGGTAGAAGACGTCACCCGGGTAGGCCTCACGGCCCGGCGGGCGGCGCAGCAGCAGGGACACGGCGCGGTAGGCGTCGGCCTGCTTCGAGAGGTCGTCGAAGATGATCAGGACGTGCTTGCCCTCGTACATCCACTGCTGGCCGATGGCCGAACCGGTGTACGGCGCCAGGTACTTGAAGCCGGCCGGGTCGGACGCCGGGGCGGCGACGATGGTGGTGTACTCCAGCGCGCCGGCGTCTTCGAGGGCACCGCGCACGGAGGCGATGGTGGAGCCCTTCTGGCCGATGGCGACGTAGACGCAGCGGACCTGCTTCTTCGGGTCGCCGGTGCGCCAGTTGTCACGCTGGTTGATGATCGTGTCGACGGCCAGGGCGGTCTTGCCGGTCTGGCGGTCGCCGATGATCAGCTGACGCTGGCCGCGGCCGACCGGGGTCATCGCGTCGACGGCCTTGTAGCCGGTCTCCATCGGCTCGTGCACCGACTTGCGCTGCATGACCGTGGGGGCCTGCAGCTCAAGGGCGCGGCGGCCGCTGGTCTCGATCTCGCCGAGGCCGTCGATGGGGTTGCCGAGCGGGTCGACAACGCGGCCGAGGTAGCCCTCGCCGACCGCGACGGAGAGGACCTCACCGGTGCGCTGCACCGGCTGACCCTCCTCGATGCCGCTGAACTCACCGAGGACGATGGCGCCGATCTCGCGCTCTTCCAGGTTGAGCGCGAGGCCGAGGGTGCCGTCCTCGAACTTCAGCAGTTCGTTGGCCATGGCCGAGGGCAGGCCCTCGACCTTCGCGATGCCGTCGCCGGCAAGGGTGACCGTACCGACCTCCTCGCGCGAGGCCGCGTCCGGCTTGTACGACTGGACGAAGTTCTCCAGCGCGTCCCGGATCTCCTCCGGCCGGATCGTGAGCTCCGCCATCTGGGTTCCCTGCTCTCCTTGTTGGGCCCGAAGTTTCACTTGGGGGGATGGGGGACTCCCCCCATGAGAGGTGAATCCTCTGCACGGCCCAACCAGGGCCGCAATTGCTTACTGCTGTTCTCGGATGTCTCGTGTTACCGCGGTGCTGCTAGCTCGCCATGCGGCGGCCGGCGTCGTCCAGCCGGTCCGCGAGGGAGCCGTTGATGACCTCGTCACCGACCTGCACCCGCATCCCGCCGACGACCTCGGGGTCCACGTCGAGGTTGAGGTGCATCCGGCGGCCGTAGAGCTTCGCCAGGGCGTCGCCCAGACGTCGCTTCTGCGTCTCGCTCAGCGGCACCGCCGAGGTGACGGTGGCGACCAGGCGGTCCCGGCGTTCGGCGGCGAGCTTGGACAGGGACTCCAGTCCCGCTTCCAGGCTACGTCCCCGCGGGACGGTCACCAGGCGCGTCACCAGACGCTCGGTGGCGGGCTTGGCCCGGCCGCCGAGCAGCCGGTGCAGCAGCTCGGTCTTGGCCGCGACACCCGCCGTGCGGTCGGTCAGCGCGGCGCGCAGCTCGGTGGTGGAGGCGACGATCCGGCCGAACCGGAACAGCTCGTCCTCGACGTCGTCGAGCGTGCGCGTGCGCTCCGCGGCGGCGAGGTCCGCGATGTCGGCCAGCACCTCCAGCGCGTCCACCAGGTCGCGGGACTGCGACCAGCGGGCCCGGGCCAGGCCGGACACCAGGTCGGCGGCCTCGCCGCTGACCTGGGCGCCGATCAGGCGGCGGACCAGTTCGGCCTTCGCCTCGGCGGCCTTCGCCGGGTCGGTGAGGACCCGGCGCAGGCCGGCCTCGCGGTCGAGCAGCGCGGTGACGGCCGCCAGCTCGTCGGCGAGCGCGGCCGCGTCCACGGACGTGGTGTCCGTCAGCGCGTCGAGACGCTCACGTCCGGCTGCCAGGGCCTCGCGGCTCGCTCCGTTCATCGCGCGGCCTCGGCCTTCTCCTCGAGGTCCTCGAGGAAGCGGTCGATGACACGGCTCTGCCGGGCGTGGTCCTCGAGGGACTCGCCGACGAGCTTGCCGGCCAGTTCGGTGGCGAGCTTGCCGACGTCCTGGCGGAGCGCGGAAGCGGCGGCCTTGCGGTCGGCCTCGATCTGGGCGTGACCGGCGGCGACGATCTCCTCACGCTGCCGCTGGCCCTCGGCCCGCATCTCGGCGATGAGCGAGGCACCCTGCTCCTGAGCCTCCTGGCGCAGGCGCGCGGCCTCGTGCCGGGCCTCGGCGAGCTGGGCCTTGTACTGCTCCAGAACGCTCTGGGCCTCGACCTTCATGGCGTCGGCCTCTTCGATGCCGCCTTCGATCGCCGCGCGACGCTCCTCCAGAACCTTGTTGATGTTCGGAAGCAGCTTCTTCCAGAAGAAGAAGAACACGATGGCGAAGGCGATGGTGCCGACGAGCAGCTCGGGACCCTCGGGAAGGAGCGGGTTGCCGCCCTTTTCCGGGGCCGCCAGCTGTACCAGGTTGGCGATCACATCAGTGCCTTTCGTCGATACGTGTCGGTACGGAGGTCTTACTTGGTACCGAACACGAACGGCATGACGATGCCGATGAGGGCGAGCGCCTCGCAGAAGGCGAAGCCGAGGATCTGGTTGGCGCGGATCAGACCGGCGGCCTCGGGCTGGCGGGCGAGCGCCTGGGTGCCGTTACCGAAGATGATGCCGACGCCGATGCCGGGGCCGATAGCCGAGAGGCCGTAACCGACGGAACCGATGGAACCGGAGACAGCGGCGAGGGTCTCAGTGGCAGCCATGCTGAATCTTCCTTCTCTTTACGGACCGGTGGGGGTTGACCACCGGACGACCGGGGGGTGAGGTGGGGCGGCTCAGTGGTGCTCGGCGAGAGCGCCCTGGATGTACGAGCAGGCCAGCAGTACGAAGACGTACGCCTGGACGGCCTGCACGAAAAGCTCGAAGCAGATCATGGCCATGGACATCACGAAGGAGACACCGGCGGCCGGGATCATCCAGCTGTTCAGCAGGTACCAGGAGGCGACGGTGAACATCACCAGCATGAGGTGACCGGCGAACATGTTCGCGAAGAGTCGCACCGCGTGCGTGAACGGGCGGACGAGCAGGTTCGAGAAGAACTCGATGACCATGACCAGCGGCAGCACCGCGCCGAGCGACTTGTCGTAGCCCGTGATGTTCTTGAAGAACCCCACGAAGCCGTGCCTCTTGAAGGTCAGCCCGACCCAGAGGACCCAGACGAGCACGGCCATCACCATCGGGTAGGCGATGATCGAGCCGACCGGGAACTGCGCCAGCGGGATCACGGACCACACGTTCATGATCCAGATGAAGAAGAAGAGGGACACCATCAGCGGGACCCACTTCTCGCCCTCGCGCTTGCCGAGGGTCTCGTACACGATGCCGCGGCGCACGAAGTCGTAGCCCGCCTCGCCGATCATCTGCAGCTTGCCCGGCACGACCTTGGCCTTGCCGAACGCGGCCCAGAAGAAGGCGACGACGAGGGCGGTGGTGACCAGCGCGAGCAGCATCACCTTGTTGAAGTCGAAGCCCCCGACCGTGGCGATCGGCTTGAACAGGAAGGAGTGCAGGCCCGGAGCCGGGAAGCCACACCCGTTGTCGGACATGATCCGACAACTCCAGTCAAAGGCGAGCTGGGTCTGTTCAGCACTCACCGCGGGCTCCTTCGGCGTGACGCATGGGTACGGCAACCTCGTTGTGTCGGCGCGGCACACGGCCGCGGAGCGGCACCGGACTGGTGTTACGGATGTGAGGGCGGCTGGGGGGCATCGAGCCTCGCGATCGAGCAGGCGTCAGCTCAGATGCCCGCGCCCGCGATGCCGCAGTTGGCACCGGACGATAGCAGGAGATCTCACAGGCCTTTATCCCGCCCCTACCCCTCACGACGACGGGCCCGTCTTCTCGTGCGTCTCGCTCTTCGAGGAGTCCGGATCGATGTAGAAGATCTTGGCCTTCAGATGCGCACGAGCCTGCGCGGCCATCCACACCACCGTCGCGAGGACCAGTGCCGCGGCGAACGCCTTCGGGTTGAAGAGGGAGGTGCCCTTGAAGACGGCGACGAAGATCAGGAGGAGCAGCAGTTGGGCGGCGTAGAGCATCAGCCCCATCGCCTGGAACAGCTGCGGGAGCGTTTTTGCCGTCCACTGCAGCACGTAGAGGCCGATTCCCATGAACAGGACGGCCAGCACCGTGCCGACAGCCGCGCCGAGCGCGCCCTTGCCACCCGCGACCGCGGCGCTCACGGCGACGGCGATCACGCCGGCGGCCGCTGAGGGCACAGCGATCTGCAGAAGGTTCCGGGCGTCATTGGACGGCATGGCGGCAACTCCGCTTTCACAGGGGGCAGGGTGTCGTCATGGACGAGCGTAGTCCCGGGTGGAGTGTTGGTGACCTCGTGCCAGGGGACCGTCGCACTACGGTCCTTCGGCTCTGTCCCGGGTTCTCGTGAACCGTATCACAAACTATTTGATGAGGTCTTTACCTGTTGGGTGTGCCTGCTGTCACACATGAGAGTGACAGCGCCCGTCTGCGCAAAAACCGTGCCCTGTTGTCTGGTATTGGGGGTCTTTGCTCCCCCACGAGATGGCAATGCTCTCGTCAGATTCTTACCTTGGAAGCCGCGATCGGGGGCCGATGGCAGTCGCCCCGTTGACCCCTTTGACCCCACCCGCACCAGCGGTGACGGGTGCGCGCCGGTCCCCCGCGACGGGCTCGGCGGGCTCCACGCCCTCAACGGACTGCGTCGGCTCGGGAGTTGCGACGGCCGCCAGGGCGGCCCGGCGGCGCCGGTAGCGCCGGTAGCGCGGCGGCACGAACCGCTCGGCCCACCTCGGGATACGCGGCGTGAAGCGCGGCAGCAGGAGCAGCACCAGCCCGATCGCGCTCAGGAAGACCACCCCGAGGACGATCCACATGGACGCGGAGTTCACCGAGTAGGCGAGCGCCCCGAAGGCGATCAGCGCCGACCAGAAGTACATGATCAGCACGGCCCGGCTGTGCGAGTGGCCGATCTCCAGCAGCCGGTGGTGCAGATGGCCCCGGTCGGCGGCGAACGGCGACTGGCCGCGCCAGGTGCGGCGCACGATCGCCAGCACCAGGTCGGCGGCCGGCACCGCGATGATCGTCAGCGGTAGCAGCAGCGGGATGTAGACGGGCACCGTCTGGTGCACGGCCGCCTTCTCGGAACCGGTGAACAGCGCCAGCGCGTCCGGGTCGACCTGCCCGGTGATGGAGATCGCGCCCGCCGACAGCACCAGGCCGATCAGCATCGAACCCGAGTCGCCCATGAAGATCCGGGCCGGATGCATGTTGTGCGGCAGGAAGCCCAGGCACATGCCCATCAGGATCGCCGCGAACAGCGTGCCCGGGGCGGCGGCCTCGATGCCGTACGAGTACCAGATCCGGTAGGCGTACAGGAAGAACGCGGCGGCGGCGATGCACACCATGCCGGAGGCCAGACCGTCGAGTCCGTCGACGAAGTTCACCGCGTTGATCGTGATGACGACCAGCGCCACCGTCAGCAGCGTGCCCTGCCACTGGGTCAGCGCCACGTTGCCCACGCCGGGGATGGGCAGCCACAGGATCGTCAGACCCTGCATGACCATCACGCCCGCGGCGATCATCTGACCACCGAGCTTGATCAGCGCGTCGATCTCGAACTTGTCGTCCAGGACGCCGATCAGCCAGATCAGGGCGGCGCCGGAGAGCAGCGCACGCGGCTCGTTGGACTTGGCGAAGACCTCGTTGAGGTTGGTCAGGTGGTCGGCGACCAGCAGACCCGCGCACAGTCCGAAGAACATCGCGATCCCGCCGAGGCGCGGAGTGGGCTCCCGGTGCACGTCACGTGCCCGGATCTCCGGCATGGCTCCGGCCACGATCGCGAACTTCCGTACCGGCCCTGTCAGCAGATACGTCACCGCGGCCGTGATGCAGAGCGTCAGCAGGTATTCACGCACAGGCTTCCCCACAGGTCTCGCTGGCCATCTCAGCCCCACACCCTAGCGAGGCATGTATATGGATGGGGACTTTCGGGTAGCGACGATGGTTGCACGTGTGGCTGTGGACCACGGTGCACGAGGGTGTACGCACGTGCGCCTACCCCGGCTCAACCGGGATACGGCGGAAATCCAGCGGCCAGCTCCCGCACCCGCTCACGCGCGCCGACCGGGTCCGTCTCGCCCCTCAGCACGCCCCCGAGGAGCCCGGCGATCAGCACCATCTCCGGCTCCCCCATGCCCTGTGTGGTCACCGCGGCGGTCCCCAGGCGCAGCCCGCGGCCGTCGCCGTGCGGCAGCACGCAGCAGTCCAGGACGATGCCCGCGGCGGCGAGCCGGCCGCGTGCGGTGCGCCCCTCGACGCCGAGCGGCGCCGGATCGGCGGTGATCAGATGCGTGTCCGTGCCGCCGGTGGTGACGGCCAGTCCCTCGGCGGCGAGGTGACCGGCGAGCACCCGCGCGTTGGCGACCACCTGACGGGCGTACGCGGCGAACGCGTCAGTCGCCGCCTCCCCGAACGCGACCGCCTTGGCGGCGATGGTGTGCATCTGCGCCCCGCCCTGGGTGAACGGGAAGACGGCCCGGTCGACCCGCTGGGCCAGCTCGCTCCCGCACAGGATCATCCCGCCGCGCGGCCCGCGCAGCACCTTGTGGGTGGTGGCGCACACGATGTCGGCGTACGGCACCGGGCTGGGCGCCGCTCCCCCGGCGACCAGCCCGATGGGGTGGGCGGCGTCGGCGATGAGATGGGCGCCCACCTCGTCGGCCACGGCGCGGAAGAAGGCGTAGTCGATGTGGCGCGGGTAGGCGATCGACCCGCACACGATGGCCTTGGGCCGGTGGGCACGGGCCAGGGCGCGCACCTGGTCGTGGTCGATGAGCCCGGTCTCGGCGTCCACCCCGTAGCCGACGAAGTCGAACCAGCGCCCGGAGAAGTTCGCGGGCGAGCCGTGCGTGAGGTGGCCGCCGTGCGGCAGGCCGAGGGCGAGGACGGTGTCGCCGGGGCGCAGCAGGGCCGCGTAGGCGGCCAGGACGGCCGAAGAGCCGGAGTGGGACTGCACATTGGCGTGCGCGGCCCCGAACAGCGCCTTGGCCCGCTCCACGGCGAGCCGCTCGGCCATGTCCACGATCTCGCATCCGCCGTGGTGCCGGGCGCCGGGATAGCCCTCGGCGTACTTGTTGGCGAGCGGCGAGCCGAGGGCCGCGAGGACGGCCGCCGAGGTGAAGTTCTCGGCGGCGACCAGCTGCAGCGTCGTCGACTGCCGGGCCAGCTCCCCCCACAGGATCTCGGCCAGCTCCGGGTCCTGCCGGCGCAGGACATCGACCTCTTGGGCAGGCATGACCGACATGACGGACTCCGGGCGGTCGGTGGTGACGTAGGTCCAATGTAGGCCCGGGGCGGGTGGGGTGCGCGTTCGCTACGTCCGTGCGGGTACGCCGGTGAGCGCGGTGACCACCGGGTCCAGCGCCTCGTGTATCTCGTCCCCGACGGAACGGAAGAACGGCAGCGGGGCGCCGTAGGGGTCGTACACCTCGTCGGCCTCGGCGGTGGGCGCCAGCAGCCAGCCGCGCAGCGCGGCCGCCGCCCGCACCAGCGCCCGCGCCCGCAGCACCACGCCGTCCTCCAGGGGAGGCAGGGTGGCCGGGTCTATGGCCCGCACCAGCCGGGTGAACTCCTTCAGCGTGAAGGTGCGCAGCCCCGCCGAGTGCCCCATCGAGATCACCTGCGCCCGGTGGTCCCGGGTGGCGGTCAGCACCAGGTCGGCCATGATCACGTGCTCGTCCAGCAGTTCGCGGCCCACGAAGCCGGATGCGTCCGCGCCGAACTCGCCCAGCACCGCCTCGGCGTTGGCCTCCATGGGCGCGCCCTCGTGGCCCCAGGTGCCCGCGCTCTCCACGATCAGCCCGCCGCCCAGGACGCCGAGCCGCTCCCGCAGGAAATGCCGGGTCAGCCGCTCGGTGATCGGCGAGCGGCACACATTGCCGGTGCTGACATGGAGGATGCGGAAGGTGTCGCGCGGAAACCCGAACGTCGTCGTCTGTTCCGCAGCACGTTCCCCGTTGCCTATGCCACGCCCCGCGTCAGGGGCCGTCAATTCGCCACCTCGAGGTCGGGTACGACCTTGCGCAGCTCGTCGGGGGAGATCGCGCCCTCGCGCAGCAGCACGGGCACCTCGCCGGTGACGTCGACGATGGAGGACGGCACGATGCCGGGGGTGGGGCCGCCGTCGAGGTAGACGGAGACGGAGTCGCCGAGCATCTGCTGGGCCGCGTCGCAGTCCTCCGGCGCCGGGTGGCCCGTGATGTTGGCGGAGGAGACGGCCATCGGGCCGACGTCGGTCAGCAGCTCGATGGCGACCGGGTGCAGCGGCATGCGCACGGCAACCGTGCCACGGGTGTCCCCCAGGTCCCACTGCAGGGACGGCTGGTGCTTGGCGACCAGGGTGAGGGCGCCCGGCCAGAACGCGTCGACCAGCTCCCAGGCCAGCTCGGAGAAGTCGGTGACCAGACCGTGCAGGGTGTTCGGGGAGCCGATCAGCACGGGGGTGGGCATGTTGCGGCCCCGGCCCTTCGCGTCGAGCAGCTCGGCCACGGCCTCCGAGGAGAACGCGTCGGCGCCGATGCCGTACACCGTGTCGGTGGGCAGCACCACCAGCTCGCCCCGGCGGACGGCGGACGCGGCCTCGCGCAGACCCGTCGCGCGGTCGGTCGCGTCATTGGTGTCGTATCGCCGTGCCATGTCTAGCTGGCCTCCTCGTACACGAAGTACCCGTACTGCCGGGCTGAAGTCTGCGGGGTGCTCACGGCAGCGCCTTGCGGGCGGTGGCGAAGCGGGGGCGGTTGTTGAGGTCGGGGTGATCGGCCGCGTCGGCCCAGCCCCGCTCCTCGGTGAAGATCCACGGCACCTGGCCGCCCTGGGTGTCGGCGTGCTCGATGACGACGACGCCGCCGGGGCGCAGCAGCCGGTGGGCGGTGCGTTCCAGGCCGCGGATGAGGTCCAGGCCGTCCTCGCCGGAGAACAGGGCCAGTTCGGGGTCGTAGTCCCGGGCCTCGGGAGCGACGTACTCCCACTCGGTGAGCGGGATGTACGGCGGGTTGGAGATCACCAGGTCGACCTGGCCGTCGAGGTCCCGGAAGGCGTCCAGGGCGTTGCCCTGGCGCAGGTCGACCCGGGAGCCCTCCACGTTCTTGCGGGTCCACCGGAGGGCTTCCTCGGACAGCTCCACGGCGTGCACCCGGGAGCGCGGGACCTCCTGGGCGAGGGCGAGGGCGATCGCCCCGGAACCGGTGCACAGGTCGACGATCAGCGGCTCGACCACGTCCATGGCGCGCACGGCGTCTATGGCCCAGCCGACCACCGACTCGGTCTCCGGCCGGGGTACGAACACCCCGGGGCCGACCTGGAGTTCCAGGTACCGGAAGTAGGCCCGCCCGGTGATGTGCTGCAGCGGTTCACGCTGCTCCCGGCGGGCGATGACCTCCCAGTAGCGGGCGTCGAAGTCCGAGTCCTTCACGGAGTGCAGCTCGCCCCGCTTCACGCCGTGCACGAACGCGGCCAGTTCCTCCGCGTCGTTGCGCGGCGAGGGCACGCCGGCGTCGGCCAGCCGCTGGGTGGCCTGTGCCACCTCTGCGAGCAGCAGGTTCACGCAAGTCCTCCGTGTCGTACTCGGTCGTGCGTACGTGCCTCGTCCCGCGGCCTCTACGCGGCTGCCAGCTTCGCCGCCGAGTCCGCGTCGACGCAGGCCTGGATCACCGCGTCGAGGTCGCCGTCCAGGACCTGGTCCAGGTTGTACGACTTGAAGCCGACGCGGTGGTCCGAGATGCGGTTCTCCGGGAAGTTGTAGGTGCGGATCTTCTCGGAGCGGTCGACGGTGCGGACCTGGCTGCGACGGGCGTCCGCGGCCTCCTTCTCCGCCTCTTCCTGCGCCGCCGCGAGCAGCCTGGAGCGCAGGATACGCAGTGCCTGCTCCTTGTTCTGCAGCTGGCTCTTCTCGTTCTGGCAGGAGGCGACGACTCCGGTGGGCAGGTGCGTGATGCGCACCGCGGAGTCGGTGGTGTTGACGGACTGGCCGCCGGGGCCGGAGGAGCGGTAGACGTCGATGCGGAGGTCGTTCGGGTTGATCTCGACGTCGACCTCCTCGGCCTCCGGGGTGACCAGCACACCGGCAGCCGAGGTGTGGATGCGGCCCTGGGACTCGGTGGCCGGCACACGCTGCACGCGGTGCACGCCGCCCTCGTACTTCAGCCGGGCCCAGACGCCCTGCCCGGGCTCGGTGGCGCCCTGGCCGCCCTTGGTCTTCACGGCGACCTGGACGTCCTTGTAACCGCCCAGCTCGGACTCGGTGGAGTCGATGATCTCGGTCTTCCAGCCGACGCGCTCGGCGTAGCGCAGGTACATGCGCAGCAGGTCGCCCGCGAACAGCGCCGACTCGTCACCGCCGGCCCCGGCCTTGATCTCCAGGATGACGTCCTTGTCGTCACTGGGGTCGCGCGGGACGAGCAGCAGGCGCAGCTTCTCGGTCAGCTCCTCGCGCTGCTTCTCGAACTCCTTGACCTCGGCGGCGAAGTCCGGGTCGTCGGCGGCGAACTCGCGCGCGGTCTCGATGTCGTCGCCCGTCTGCTTCCAGGAGCGGAACGTGGCGACGATGGGGGTCAGCTCCGCGTAGCGCTTGTTCAGCTTGCGCGCGTTGGCCTGGTCGGAGTGGACCGACGGATCGGCGAGCTTCTTCTCCAGGTCGGCGTGCTCGGCGACGAGTTCCTCGACGGCCTCGAACATCTTGGGCTCCTGTACTGCGGGGTGAAGGGCTGACGGGCGACCAAAAACGCCGGTCCCGGCGCGCCCTCGGGAAGGGCGCGGCCGTGGACCGGCGATTCGGTGCTCGCTACTTCTTGGAGCCGGCCGCAGCCTTGCCGAAGCGGGCCTCGAAGCGGGCCACACGGCCACCGGTGTCGAGGATCTTCTGCTTGCCCGTGTAGAACGGGTGGCACTCGGAGCAGACCTCGGCGCGGATGGTGCCGCTCTCGATCGTGCTGCGGGTGGTGAACGACGCGCCACAGGTGCAGCTGACCTGCGTCTCGACGTACTCGGGGTGGATGTCGCGCTTCAAGGTGTCTCCTAGGTTCGGGAGGGCGCCGGGTCGCAGCCGCGGGATGCGGAGGCGTGAACCGGAGCCGACGGACCAGTCTGCCAGGACTGGGCCCATCCCCCAAAACCGAGGGGCGCGGCGGTCTATTCCCCGGGTGCGGGAGGGGTCAGGGAGTGACGACGCCCCGGGCCTCGCCGGTGGCCGTTCCCCGGGTGGCGGACGCCGGGATCGCCCGGTCGTTCTTCAGGGCCGTCCAGACCTGCCGGGCCTTGGACTGCTCGGGCAGGACGCGGTTGGGGTCGGCGGGGTCGTACCGGACCGGCATGGTGACCATGTGCATGTGCGCGGAGCTGATGCCCTTGAGGCCGTCGGCGAAGTCCACCAGGGAGTTGACCGAGCCGAGGTCGGAGTCTGTGGTGACGGCCTTGGTGGCGGTGTCGGCGAGGTCGTAGAGCTTCTTCGGGCTGGTGAACACGCCCACGTGCTTGACCTGGTCGATCAGTGCCTTGACGAATGCCTGCTGGAGCTGGATGCGGCCCAGGTCGGAGCCGTCGCCGACGCCGTGCCGGGTGCGGACCAGGCCGAGCGCCTGCTCACCGGTGAGGTCGTGGGTGCCGGCCTTGAGGTCCAGGTGGCTCTGGGGGTCGTCGATGTCCTTGGTCGTGGTGACCTTGACGCCGCCCAGGTCGTCGACGAGCTTCTGGAAGCCGGCGAAGTCGACCTCCAGGTAGTGGTCCATGCGGATGCCGGACATGGACTCGACGGTCCTGACCGCGCAGGCCGCGCCGCCGGTGGTGTAGGCGGAGTTGAACATCACGCCGGAGGCGGCCGGGTGCGCGGTGCCGTTCGCGTCCGTGCAGGCGGGGCGGTCGATCAGGGCGTCGCGCGGTATGGAGACCACGCTGGCCCGCTGGTGCCCCTGGTAGACGTGGACGACCATCGCCGTGTCGGAGCGGGCGCTGCCGTCGTCCGTTCCGCCGCCGAGCTTCCGGTTGGCTCCGGAGCGGGTGTCGGAGCCGAGGACCAGGATGTTCTGGGAGCCGTTGTCGGCCTTGGTCGGCCGGTCACTGCCCAGGGCCGAGTTGATGTCGACGCTTCTGATGTTGCCGTTGAGCTTGAAGTACACGTATCCGGCGCCGGTGCCGCCCAGCACGATCACGCCCGCGGCGGTCCAGGCCGTGACCAGCAGGGCCTTGCGGCGCCCGCTGCGGGTCCTGCGGCGGCGGCCCCCCGCACCGCGGCGCGGGCCCTTCGCGCCCAGCTCCGTGATCTCGGGTTCCGGCGTGCTCTCGACGGACACTGTGCTCCTCGGTTCTCGTCCGGTCGGTTACCCCCTGCTCTCAGGGTCGGGTGCGGTCCGTACCGCACCATCGTCGCCCCGCCCGGGCGGACGGAGAAACTCGGGAAAGACTTGCACAACACAGAGTGCCCACCGCGTGCGACGGTAAGCACTCTGCGTAGTCGATTCGGCGGACGGGTCCCCGGGTCACCTGCGTTTTCGGCCGAAAACGCCGTACCGCTGGAGGGGGGTGCCGGCCGAGAACCGTGTGGCAAAGGTCTCGCCGACCCGGCGCGGGACAGCGGCCGGCGGCGGCGTCCCTTCCTGTTCATGGTCCTGCACATCGGCAAAAGGCCGCCCCCCGCCACCGAGGTGACGGGGGGCGGCCTTCGCTACCCGGGGACCGGCTAGTCGCCGTTGCCCGGCGTCGGCGTGGTCTTCTGGATCTGCATCAGGAACTCGGCGTTCGACTTCGTCTGCTTCATCTTGTCGAGGAGCAGCTCCACGGCCTGCTGCTGGTCGAGGGCGTGCAGCACCCGGCGCAGCTTCCAGACGATGGCCAGCTCGTCGCTGGCGAGCAGGATCTCTTCCTTACGGGTACCGGACGCGTCCACGTCCACCGCGGGGAAGATGCGCTTGTCGGCGAGCTTGCGGTCGAGCTTCAGCTCGGCGTTACCCGTGCCCTTGAACTCCTCGAAGATCACCTCGTCCATGCGGGAACCGGTGTCGACGAGTGCCGTCGCCAGGATGGTGAGCGAGCCACCGTCCTCGATGTTGCGCGCGGCACCGAAGAAGCGCTTCGGCGGGTACAGGGCGGTCGAGTCGACACCACCGGACAGGATGCGGCCGGAGGCGGGCGCGGCCAGGTTGTACGCACGGCCCAGACGCGTGATCGAGTCGAGCAGGACGACCACGTCGTGACCCAGCTCGACCAGGCGCTTGGCGCGCTCGATGGCCAGCTCGGCGACCGTGGTGTGGTCCTCGGCCGGGCGGTCGAAGGTCGAGGAGATGACCTCGCCCTTGACCGACCGCTGCATGTCGGTGACCTCTTCCGGACGCTCGTCGACCAGGACGACCATCAGGTGGCACTCGGGGTTGTTGTGCGTGATCGCGTTGGCGATCGCCTGCATGATCATGGTCTTGCCGGTCTTCGGCGGGGCCACGATCAGACCGCGCTGGCCCTTACCGATCGGCGAGACCAGGTCGATGATGCGGGTGGTGAGCACGCCCGGGTCCGTCTCCAGGCGGAGGCGGTCCTGCGGGTAGAGCGGGGTCAGCTTGTTGAACTCCGGGCGGCCACGGCCGTGTTCGGGCGCCATGCCGTTGACGGAGTCGAGGCGGACCAGCGCGTTGAACTTCTCGCGCCGCTCGCCCTCCTTCGGCTGCCGGACCGCACCGGTGACGTGGTCACCCTTGCGCAGACCGTTCTTGCGGACCTGGGCGAGGGAGACGTACACGTCGTTCGGACCCGGCAGGTAGCCCGAGGTGCGAATGAACGCGTAGTTGTCCAGGATGTCCAGGATGCCCGCGACGGGGATCAGGACGTCGTCGTCGGCCACCTGCGGCTCGGCGATCTCGTCGCGGCCGCGACGGCCCCGGCGGTCGCGGTACCGGCCGCGACGGCCCCGGCGGCCACCGTCGAAGTCGTCGTCGTCCTGCGGGCCGGCGTTGCGGTCCTGACGGGCGCCGCCCGGCTGCTGGCCCTGCTGCTGGCGGTCCTGACGGTCCTGCCGGTCCTGACGGCCCTGACCCTGACCCTGCTGGTCGTCGCTCTTGCCCCGGCGGTCCCGGTCCCGGCCGTCACGGCCGTCCCGGCTGTCCCGGTTGTCCCGGCCGTCGCGGTTGTCCCGGCCGCGCTCACGGCGGTCGCGGCGACCGCGGCCCTCGCCGTCACCGGCGTCGCCCTGCGGCTGCTGCACGGGCGCCTCGACCCTGGTCTCGCTCTTCGCCTCGGCGGCGATGGTTTCGGTGCTGCCGGCGGCCGGGCTGCCCGCCTCGGCGGTGGCACGGCGACGGCGGCGCTCCGCGGGGGCGTCGTCGCGGGCGGGGCCGCCGGCGGGCTGGCCGGGGATCTCGATCTGCTGCTGGGCCACGGCCTGCTCGGCGGAGGCGTCCGAGGCGCTCTCCGCCTTCTTCTCGGCGGCGGGCTCGCCCGTACGGGCCTTGGAGGTGGCGCGGCGCTTGGGCTTGGTCTCGGTGGCGGCCTCGGCCTTGGGGGCGGCACCCCCGGCGGCCTGCGCCTCCTTGATGACCTCGATCAGCTGGCTCTTGCGCATGCGCGCCGTGCCCCTGATGCCGAGGCCGGATGCGACCTGCTGCAGCTCGGCCAGCACCATGCCCTCGAGGCCGGTACCGCGGCGCCGCCGGGAGCCGGCACCGGTGGCAGGCGCGGAGGCGTCCGTGGCGGGCGCGGCAGCGGTCTCCTCGACACGTGCGCCCATCAGATCGGTGGTGTCGCTCACGAAGGGTCCTTCCCTGGAGCGGACGTCGGCCTGTCTGGCTCGGCGACCGGTTGTGCTGTCCGGCTTCGGTCCTGTCTTCTGTGGACCGTGCCGGGGCGGTGGTCCGCCAAAGCGGCGGAAGAGAATTTCTGGTGATGGCGCTTCCGCGAGTCGTGACACCCGGTGTCACGTGGCGTGGTCGCACCGATTCCGGAGCGTGCCCGGCAACCCGCTCAGTGCCCGCGTACGGCGTACTGCCCGATCACGACGTACTGAACACAGAGTGGCTTGGGAGGCTCCCGGAAGAATGTCTGTCCCGGACGGGGACACGAAGCACCTCGCCATGGTGGGGTCGGGTGCAGACTTGAGATTAACACTACCGGATCCAACAAACATTCCCCCTCTCCAAATCCGGCAACCGTGTGTCAGGACGCAAGCGGCAGCACGCTCGCTCCCTGGGCGTCCAGGCTCAGCCGGTTGGCGGCCCAGCCCGAGCCGGCCAGGGCCTGGACCTTGTCGGCGGTGCCGGCGTCGGCCAGTGCCATGACGGTGGGTCCGGCGCCCGAGATGACGGCCGGGATCCCGTCCCCGCGCAGCCGCTCCACCAACGCGGCGCTCTCCGGCATGGCCGGTGCGCGGTACTCCTGGTGGAGGCGGTCCTCGGTGGCGGGCAGCAGCAGCTCGGGACGCCTGGTCAGGGCCTCGACGAGCAGGGCCGCGCGGCCCGCGTTGGCGGCGGCGTCGACGTGCGGCACGGAGCGCGGCAGCAGGCCGCGCGCGGTCTCGGTGAGGACCGGCTTTCCGGGCACGAAAACCACCGGAACGATGGAATCGGCGGGCTCCATCCTGATCGCCCGCGCGGCCCCGGCCTCCATCCAGGAGAGGGTGAAGCCGCCGAGCAGACAGGCCGCCACGTTGTCGGGGTGGCCCTCGATCTCGGTGGCCAGCTCCAGCAGGGCCGCGTCGTCGAGACGGGCCTCGCCGCCTATGGTCACCGCCCGCGCGGCGACGATGCCGGCGCAGATGGCGGCGGACGAGGAGCCCAGGCCACGGCCGTGCGGGATGCGGTTGGCGCAGACGATCTCCAGGCCGCGCGGCTGGCCGCCCAGCAGATCGAAGGCGGTGCGCAGCGAGCGGACGAGAAGGTGACTCTCGTCTCGTGGCAGGGTCTCGCTGCCCTCGCCCGCGATGTCGATGTGCAGCCCGGAGTCGGCCACCCGGACGACGACGTCGTCGTAGAGCCCCAGCGCGAGGCCCAGGGCATCGAAGCCCGGGCCGAGGTTGGCGCTGGTGGCGGGGACGCGCACCCGGACGGCGGCGGCGCGGAACGCTGGACCGGCCATCGCTCGTTGACTCTCCTTGAGCTGCGTGATGGTCGAATGACATTCGATGACGTACGTGAGAGACCCTCAGGCCGCACGGACGGCGCGGCACCGCGCCATATGCGGGGGCATATGCGGTGGGCGGGTTCAGTACAGCCTATCGAAGGAAGGTTCTGTGGCGACATAGGGCGCACAGGAGGCGCACGATGCGTGTCGTAAGCCCCTTGTGCACCCCTCCCGGGCAGTTCCCAGGGTAGGACGCCACGAGGTGTCCACCGGTTGCCTCGCCCGGGATCCCCGAGCGGAACTCCGGCTTCCGTCGGGCGAGGGTCAGACGAGGCCCAGTCGCTCGGCCGCGGTGGCCGCGTCGACCGGCACGGTGACCGGCTGGGGGGCGCCGGCCACGGCCCAGTCGGGGTCCTTCAGGCCGTTGCCGGTGACGGTGCACACGATCTTCTGCCCCGGGTCCACCTTGCCCTGCTCGGCGGCCTTGAGCAGACCGGCGACGGAGGCGGCGGAGGCGGGCTCCACGAAGACGCCCTCCTGTGCGGCCAACAGCCGGTAGGCGCGCAGGATTTCACGGTCCGTCACCTCGTCGATGACACCGCCCGACTCGTCCCGCGCGGCCAGCGCGTACTGCCAGGAAGCCGGGTTGCCGATGCGGATGGCGGTGGCGATCGTCGAGGGGTCCTTGACGACCTCGCCCCGCACGATCGGCGCGCTGCCGGAGGCCTGGAAGCCCCACATCCGGGGGGTCCGGGAGGCGATGCCGTCGGCGGCGTACTCGCGGTACCCCTTCCAGTACGCGGTGATGTTGCCCGCGTTGCCGACCGGCAGGACGTGGATGTCGGGGGCGTCGCCGAGCATGTCGACGATCTCGAAGGCGGCCGTCTTCTGACCCTCGATACGCACCGGGTTGACCGAATTGACCAACGCCACCGGGTAGTTCTCGCTCAGGCTGCGAGCGAGCGTCAGGCAGTCGTCGAAGTTGCCGTCGACCTGGAGGATCTTCGCGCCGTGCACGAGGGCCTGGCCCATCTTGCCGAGCGCGATCTTGCCCTGCGGGACGAGGACGGCGGACACCATCTGGGCCCGTACGGCGTAGGCGGCGGCGGAGGCCGAGGTGTTGCCGGTGGAGGCGCAGATGACCGCCTTCGCGCCCTCCTCCTTGGCCTTGCTGATGGCCATGGTCATGCCGCGGTCCTTGAAGGACCCCGTGGGGTTGGCGCCCTCCACCTTGAGGTGGACCTCGCAGCCCGTGCGCTCGGAGAGCACCTGCGCGGGCACGAGGGGCGTACCGCCCTCACGGAGGGTGACGACCGGTGTGGTGTCGGACACCGGCAACCGGTCCCGATACTCCTCGATGATTCCGCGCCACTGGTGGGTCATTGCTGGTTACTCTCCTTCAACCCGCATGATGCTGGCGACACCCCGCACGGTGTCGAGCTTGCGCAGCGCCTCGACGGTCCCGGTCAGGGACGCGTCGGACGCGCGGTGGGTGACGACGACGAGGGAGGCCTCGCCGACGCCGTCTTGTCGCCCTTGCTGCCGCACGGTATCGATGGAAACCCCGTGTTCGGCGAACACGGTGGCAACCTGGGCGAGAACACCCGGTTTGTCCGCGACATCGAGGCTGATGTGATACCGGGTGACGACGTCACCCATCGGCGAGACGGGCAGAGCGGCGTACGCCGACTCCCCGGGACCGGTCGCACCATTGAGCCGGTTCCGGCACACGGCGACCAGGTCGCCGAGCACGGCCGAGGCGGTCGGCGCACCGCCGGCGCCGGGGCCGTAGAACATGAGCTGCCCGGCGGCGTCCGACTCGACGAAGACGGCGTTGTACGCGCCGCGCACGGAGGCGAGCGGATGGGTCAGCGGAATCATCGCGGGGTGCACACGCGCGGTGACGGACCCCCCGTCGGCCGCCCGCTCGCAGATGGCGAGCAGCTTGATGGTGCACCCCATCTCCTTGGCGGAGGCGAAGTCGGACGCCGTCACCTCGGTCATGCCCTCGCGGTAGACGTCGTCGAGGCGCACGCGCGTGTGGAAGGCGATCCCGGCGAGGATGGCGGCCTTGGCGGCGGCGTCGAAGCCCTCGACGTCGGCGGTCGGGTCGGCCTCCGCGTACCCGAGGGCGGTGGCCTCGTCGAGGGCCTCCTGGTAGCCCGCGCCCGTGGAGTCCATCTTGTCGAGGATGAAGTTGGTGGTCCCGTTGACGATCCCCAGCACCCGGTTGACCTTGTCCCCGGCGAGGGATTCGCGCAGCGGCCGGATCAGCGGAATCGCGCCGGCGACGGCTGCCTCGTAGTAGAGGTCCCCGCCGTGCTCCTCGGCGGCGGCGTGCAGCGCGGCACCGTCCTGGGCGAGCAGGGCCTTGTTGGCGGAGACCACGGACGCGCCGTGCTCGAAGGCGGTGGTGATGAGCGTGCGGGCGGGCTCGATCCCGCCGATGACCTCGACCACGACGTCGATGTCGCCGCGTTTGACGAGGGCGGTGGCGTCGGTGGTGACGAGTTCCGCGGGGATGCCCTCACGGACCTTGGAGGGCCGCCGTACCGCGACCCCCGCCAGCTCCACCGGTGCGCCGATCCGGGCGGCGAGGTCGTCGGCGTGCGTCGTCATGATGCGCGCCACCTCTGAGCCGACCACTCCACAGCCCAGCAGCGCCACCTTCAGCGGACGCGTACGCATCATCCGACCTCGTTTCCTCATACCGTCTACGGTTGGACCAGTCTCACTCACCGGACGGGAGTTTCTACCCTTCGTCCGGATCGTGAGACATGTATTTCATTTGTCCGGGGGTGGAAGACCGAAGATCTTCCACCTGGGATCATCCGACGTCGAGACGCAGGAGGTCCTCCTCCGTCTCGCGCCGGACGATCAGCCGGGACGTGCCGTCGTGCACGGCGACCACCGGCGGCCGCGGCACATGGTTGTAGTTGCTGGCCATGGACCGGCAGTACGCGCCGGTGGCGGGTACGGCGATGAGGTCACCCGGTGCCAGGTCGGCCGGCAGGAACGCGTCCTTCACGACGATGTCACCGCTCTCGCAGTGCTTGCCGACCACGCGTACGAGCATCGGCTGGGCATCGCTGGTGCGGGAGACGAGGGCAACGCTGTACTCGGCGTCGTACAGCGCGGTCCGGATGTTGTCGGACATGCCGCCGTCGACGGAGACGTACGTACGCAGCCCGTCGAGGGGCTTGATGGTGCCGACCTCGTAGAGGGTGAAGGCGGTGGGCCCGACGATGGCGCGCCCCGGCTCGACGGAGATGCGCGGGGTCCGCAGCCTGGCCGCCTCGCACTCGCGGGTGACGATCTCGGTCAGCGCCTTGGCGATCTCGTGGGGTTCGCGGGGGTCGTCGTCGCTGGTGTAGGCGATGCCGAGACCACCGCCGAGATCGATCTCGGGCAGCTCCACCCCGTGCTCGTCACGAATGTCCCGGAGCAGCCCGACGACCCGGTGGGCGGCGACCTCGAACCCGGACATGTCGAAGATCTGCGACCCGATGTGGCTGTGGATGCCGATCAGTTCCAGTCCGTCGAGCTGCAGGGCCCGCCGTACGGCCTCGGCGGCCTGCCCGCCCGCGAGCGGAATCCCGAACTTCTGGTCCTCGTGGGCGGTGGCGATGAACTCATGGGTGTGCGCCTCCACACCCACGGTGATCCGGATCTGCACCCGCTGCCGCTTGCCCAGTTCCCGGGCGATGTGGGCGACGCGGACGATCTCCTGGAAGGAGTCGAGGACGATGCGTCCCACGCCCGCCTCTATGGCCCGGCGGATCTCGTCCACCGACTTGTTGTTGCCGTGGAGGGCGATGCGCTCGGCGGGCATACCGGCGGACAGCGCGGTGGCCAGCTCACCGCCGGAGCAGACGTCGAGGTTGAGTCCTTCCTCGTGCAGCCACCGCACTACGGCCCGGGACAGGAACGCCTTCCCGGCGTAGAAGACGTCGGCGCCGGTCCCGAAGGCACCGCGCCAGGCCCGTGCCCGGGCCCGGAAGTCGGCCTCGTCGAGGACGTAGGCGGGCGTGCCGTACTGCTCGGCGACGGCCTTGACGTCGACCCCGCCGACGGTCACGACGCCGTCGTCGTCCCGGGTGACGGTCTGGGCCCACACCTTGGGGTCGAGGGTGTTGAGGTCGGCGGGCGGGGCGGAGTAGTGGCCCTCGGGGAGAACGTCGGCGTGACGGGGCCCGGCGGGGTGTGCGGAACGGCTCATGACTTCAGGTGGCTCTCTGTGTCGCGTTCGTTCGGTCGGTCGGTCGGTCTCGGTCGGATCTTCGTCGGATCTCTGTCGAATCTCTGTCGACGCTGACGTGCTTTCGCTGACGTCCTTTGCTGACGCGTTTCGCTGACGTCTTTTCGTGACGCCTTCTCGCTGACGCCTTCTCGTTGACGCCATCTCGCTGACGCCTTCTCGGGAGGGCGGTGGTGCTGTCGTCAGAGGTGGTCGGGTGCGTCGATGCCGAGCAGGGACAGGCCGCCGGCCAGCACCGTCCCGGTGGCTTCGGCGAGGGCGAGCCGGGCACGGTGGGCGGCCGAGGGTTTCTCCTCGCCGCGCGGAAGCACGGTGGGCAGGTACGGCAGGGCGGCATCGGCGACGGTGACGAGATGCCGGGCGAGCCGGTCCGGGGCGCGACGGGTGGCGGCCGCGGTGAGGATACGGGGGTGATCGGCGAGGGTGGCGACGAGGGCGCGGGCATCGGCACCGCCGACGTCACCGGGTTCCGCGCCGAACCCGAGACGGGCGGCGTTACGGCTGAGGGCCCGGCAGCGGGCGTGGGCGTAACGGACCCGGAAGAGCGGATTGGCCTCGCGCTGCACGAGCAGATCGGCGGTGATGCGGGGCCGGTCGTGCGGGGCCGGGTGGAGCAGGGCCCACTGGGCTGCGTCGGGCCCGAGCGGCGCGGGGTCCTCCGGCGCCGGGACGGGCCGCAGGCTGACGGGCTCCCCGTGCTCGACCTCACCCCGGCCGCCCTGGGTCGCGACGATCCGTACGACCGCGTCGGCGACGGCCTCGGCACGCGCCTCGTACGGCACGCGCAGCACGACGACCTGACCGGCGAGCGCGTCACTGTGCCCGTACTCCGCGCCCTGCCGGCGGATCTCCCGCACGAGCGAGGCGGTGGTGTCCGCTTCCCGGCTGAGGCTGATGTTGAGGAACCCGGGCCCGGTGACGACGACGTCCCCGATGCCGTCGAGGCCGACGAGCCGGGGAAGCAGGATCTCCGCGACGCGCCGGGGCGGCTGCCCGGCCGGCCTGGCGAGCTGCAGGGCGATGTTGGTGGCGTAGTCCCCGCACCCACCCGGCCCGGGCGGCGTGACCACGACCCGCTCCGGCACGGCGACACTCAGCTCCCCCGCGTCCACGGCACAACGCACCGCGTGCAGCACGGTGCGGGAGAGCTCGACGGGAGTCACGGGACAAGCGTAGGGGAGGAGGGGGGTGGGTATGCGAGCAGGTTTGGGGAGGGTCCGGCATGTGGACGGTATGGGACGCTCGGGGCAGGGTGGACGACCTGAGGCGAGTGGATGATCCTCGGGGCGGGTCCGACTGGGCCGGTCCTGATCAGTTGCCGCCGCCGCTGCCGCTGTGGCCGGCATGCTCGGTCGCCACGTCGACGTCTCGGCCGGCGTGCCCACTGACACCACCACCGACTACCAGACCACCCTCTCCCCTGCTCTCCGTCCTGCCCTCTCCTCTGCTCTCCGTCCTGCCCTCTGCCTTGCCCGCCATCTTGCCCTCTGCCCTGCTTTCCGCTCTCCCCTTCGCCTGACCGATCAACTCCTTCACGAGTCGAACGAGTTCGGTCGGCTCGAAGGGCTTGGCGAGGAAGGCGTCGACGCCGACTCCGAGGCCGGCCTCGACCTCGTACTGCGTGCAGGCACTGACGATGGCCAGCGGCAGATCATGGGTGCGCGGATCGGCCTTGAGCTGAGCGGCGGTACGGAGCCCGTCGAGACGGGGCATGACCACATCCAGGGTCACGACATCGGGCCGCACCTGATGGACGACATCCAGACACTCGGCACCATCGGCCGCGGTCACGACCTCGAGCCCCTCCAGCTCAAGGTTGACCCTGATCAGCTGCCGGATGACCTTGTTGTCGTCCACAACAAGCACCCGGCCCGACGCGCCTGGCACAACTCGAGAGTAGGTCGGGACCGGCCACCGCGTCCGGCTTTTCCCCACTTCCACCCCTCCGAGCGAGCCCCGTCCTCCCCCACCTCCGTAAACCCGTTCATGAACACCCCGAGCAAGCTGGTAGTGTTCTACCCGTCGCCGCGAGCGAGCAGCTCAGCAGCGGACACGCCCCCGTAGCTCAGGGGATAGAGCAACGGCCTCCGGAGCCGTGTGCGCAGGTTCGAATCCTGCCGGGGGCACCCGTCATAAGGTGCCCAAAGACCCCGTCACCAGCGGAAACGCTGAGGCCGGGGTCTTCGCGTATGTGCAGGCGTGTGCCGCCCGGAGTGGCCGTATGTCGGGGTCTGTGGACGAGGCGTGGACGGGATCTTGGAGCATCGCCGCAGGTCGCTGCCCCCTTCCGGCGCTCGGCTTTGCTCGCCTCGATGACAGGGCAACCGGCGCGGCTCCAGCCGTGGAGTCCGCGGCACCCGACTGCTTAGATCGCTGGCATGACGGACTGGTCCCAGCTCCACCACGCCTACGGCACGGCAGAAGACATTCCGAGCCTGCTCGGCGCAGTGAGCCCGGCCCCGAAGGATTCAGGCTGGACCGCGCTTTGGTCCCGGCTGTGCCATCAGGGCACCGTCTACTCAGCAAGCTACGCAGCCTTGCCGGCTCTGCGAGACATGGCACGCCAGTGGTCGCCCGCGGACAGACAGATGCCACTCGTGCTAGCCGGGGCCATCGCGGCCAGCACTGATCAGCCCTACGGCGAGCAAGATCCCCACGTGGCCTACGCCTCGGAGATGTCCGACCTGACGCAACTGACCGAGGAGGCTCTTCGCGATCCGGCCCTCGGCGACGACCCCGGCACTTACGTCTACTTGCTTGCCGCACTCCTCAGCTTCGAGGGGGTTGACGTCTGGGGCGAACAGCTCGACGGACTGAACGACGATGAATACGAAGTGTCCTGTCCAGCGTGCAGTACAGAGAACTTCATAGCCTTCGGCGAGTACGGCTTCTTCTCGACCACGGACAGCATGTACATGAACGAGACCGCGGCAAAGAAGACGCCGCTGCAGCCTGCGGACGCCTCAGCCCTGAAGGGGCTGGCCCAAAGACTCCACAGTCGCGCACTCGGAGACGGTCAGACCGATGTCGCGCAGAAGTTGACTTACGTGTTCGGCAAAGCACAGTGCGCCGAGTGCGATGAGGTCTTCAGCGTCGCGGAAGCCATCACCACTCGCTGGGACGCGTGAAACACGCGACTGAGGCAAACTGAAGCCTCTCACGGAGGCACACCGAATCAGGCCTTGCTCCAAGCTTGCCGATGGCGAGCCACGCTGTAGACCTGCTCCACCTGGTCGGCCGTGAGCACGCCTGAGAGCGGAGCGAGTGCCGATAGCTGGCGCTCCTGGTACACCCGGACATCGAGCTGCGTAGCGACCACCTTCAGCTCGGTGACACCGACGAAGACGAGCACCGGCTCCACCGGTACCGGGAAGTCGCAATAGCGCTGAAGCACTCGGACGACTCGCTTGGCCTCCGCCCGGCTCTTGCGTGCGTAGGGCGCCGGTTTGCCGTGATCGACTTTCACGGAATCGTCGCCGACCCATACGGCCCGCTTGTGGTGGTGCTTCGTATTGATGCTGAACACTCCACCAGGCCCGATCAGTAAGTGATCGATATCCACTTTGTTGGCCAAGGGAACGGAGTGCAGGACGTGCCAGCCGTGGGGCCGTAAGCGGTTCAGCTCGGCTCCCACTCGCCGCTCCCCCGCCAATCCCTTTCGCCAGGAGTCCCACTCAGTGGGGCGCCGCAGAAGCCGTGAGACGACCCGCTCCATCAGCCCAGGGCCGGATTCGGCGAGCAGATCACGCAGGGACTGCCCGGGAGGGTTGACGGCCAAGTCGTCGGCCGACGTCAGAGGCGGCAGCATCGGGCGCGCCTGAGTCTCCGGCGCCCTGTCTGGCGAGAGGGGCCCGGTGAGGTTCTGTAAGTGCTTCGTGAGCACTGCGATCACGTCGTCGCGGCACTCGGCTCGCAAGATCGTGATGTCCCCCGTCATGACGTCCGCCCAACCGACCGCGGTGCCATCAGGCAGGTTGGCATACAGCCGATCATGCCCGTACCGCTTCCAGCGCGTGACGTTCAGCTCCACAAGGCCCCCCTGTGCTCTCGCGTTGGCGTTGCCGACATGTCAACAGGAAGCGAGACGCGGCCACCGTGGTGCGTCACTTGATCCCCACCAGCGGCGTCGCTTCCCCGCTCCCACCTTCAAAGGGCCCTCTCAGGGCTCGGGGGTCCATTCCACGGGAGGGGGTGTGCGGCTGTAGTGGGTTCCCCTGGTGCCGTAGTGGGCGAGGTGCAGGGTCTCACCGTCGACTTGGAGCTCTGCCGGCGGAGGGTTAGGAACGGAGATCCACGGGTGGGAGTGGCCGTCGATGCGGACGGGCTCCCGGGGTTGGTTCCAGGCGTCCGCCCTTTTCTGGGCCAGCTCGCGGCTCCAGGGGTTCTGCAGGGTCCGCGGGGCGGCCGGGTCGTGCTCGTACCCGTTGAGGGCACGCACCAGAGCTTCGCTGTAGACACCCTTGACCCGGAAGTTCTCCAGGTCCTCAGCGCGTACGACCATGTTGACGTACCGGCGGCCGTTGCCCCGGTGCCGGCCCACCACAGGCCAGCGACAGTGGCCGGGGTCCCAGCGGACGGGCGGGAGCCACAGCAGGGCTCCTGCGCGGAAGTGCTTCGTGCCGTGCTGGATGTCAAGGCCGCTCTCGCCGTGTGCGGTTTCTCGCGCCACGTTGGCCACCAGGCACCAGCCCAGCAACCCGTCCGGCGGCTCTTCTTCGGTGGGTCCCGTGTCTGTCACGCCCAGAATTTTGAGGCACGGGACGGGGCGCGAGCTAGCTCTTATCAGCTGAACCGACCGGAGCGAACCACATGACGTGACAGTGGACAGCCGTGAGTCCGGAGAGCGAGCGGCGCTATCCAGCTCGCGTCCTTCCGTTTGAAGAGTCGCCGCAGTTAGGCGCGAAACGAGGGAGGCCCCAGGCAACATGCCTAGGGCCTCGGGGTAGGTGCAGGTTGTCTCACTCGTACTCGCGCAGCAGGTCCTCGATGCGCCGGTTGGCGACGTCCTGCCGACCGTCGAGGCACTTCGCGTAGCGCGTCAGCAGCACCTCAACGCTGTTGCCGGCGCGCTCGGCGACCTCGGTGGGATCCACTCCCGCATTGAGCCACGTCGACAGCGCCGAGTGCCGAAGATCGTACGGCCTACTCGCGAGCGGCGAGGCCGCGACGGCCGGCGGAAGCGCCAGAAGCCGAGCCTCCTGCCACACGCGGTAGTAGGTCGAGGACGGGACGACCGAACCCTTCTCACTGAAAAAGAGCCGCCCGTCTTCCGCCGTGCCGAACGTGGCAAGGTGCTCGCGCAGGACTGCGACGAGCTGGGGCGGAATGGGCACGCGCCGAACGTCCTCAGTCGGCCGATTCTTGAGTCCGCGGTCGTCGTGGGTCTCCCCCGAGTCCGTCCACTGCTTGCCGACCGAAGGACGAGTCCGGTGGAGCAGCGCCGAGCCCCAGCCCTGCTCCGGGAGGACAAGGTCAGTCTCGACCAGGCCGACCGCCTCAGCGGGCCGGAGGCCGCCGAAGTACATCGCCGCGAAGAGTCCGACGAGGCGCCGGCCGCGAGCACGCCGGTAGCCGCCCACGTAGGACACCGCCGCCAGGAGGTTGCGTGCCTGCTCCGGATTGGCGACAACGCGCGGATCGACCTGGTTCGAGACCTTGGGCTTCTGCCAGCGAACCGCCGTGATCGGATTCTCTCGCAGCTCCCCCAGGTCGACCGCGTAGTTCGCAGCGTTGACGAGGGTCCGCCGCTTCCGCCGCACGGTCTCGGCAGCTGCCGCGGTGCCGTCGAGCTTCAGCTTCAGCCCGTCGAGCACCGCACGGGCCGTTGCCGGCTCAGCGAGATCCGCAAGCGGCCGGGATGCCTTGGCCACCCAGTGCAGAACGTTTCGAACGTGATCCGGAACCTCCCGGTCGTTGGGCCCCGGCATCACGAAGGCCCAGTTGCGTAAGGCCTTGCGGATCTCCTCATCGGACGGCCGTCCTGCGCGCTCCACGAGCAGTTCCATGGTCACGCTGGTTAGAGATTCGTTGATGCCGTCGCGCGTATTGGGCGCAGCATGGGGCCATTTCATCGCGAGGTACCTGAGGGCGAAGTCGTACCAGGACAGCGGCGACTTCTTCTGTTCCATCGAGGCTGGAAGACCAGTCTCCGTGTCGAATTCTTCGCCGCCCCGCATGGCACTCATGAGCTTCGCTCGGTAGTGGTCAGCGAGCGCCTTGGTGCGGAACGAGTCCGAGAAGACGTTGCCCGCGACAGACCAGCGCACCCCGTACGAGGGCGTCTTGGTGTCCCGCTTACGTACGCCCCAGACCTTGGCGTCGAGAGACTTCACGCGGCCTCCTCCTGCCGGAGCCACGAAGCGAAGTCACTACGCCAGACCCGAAGCTCGCCATTGGGGAGCTTGAACGCGGCCGGCCCCTGTCCCAGCTCGCGCCAGCGGTAGAACGTCCGGCGAGAAACGCCCCCCAGCTCGGCCAGGACTTGGCGAACAGTCATCAGTTCGTCGCGGCGGACGTCCATGTCGGTTCTCCTTTCGTTCCGGGGGCGGGTTCGAGTGAGGCGGTGAGCCAGGCTTCGGCGGTGCTGAGGCCGGTGCCGGCGAAAACCCAGTGGGCAAGGACGAGCGTGGTTTCGCCGTCTCGCTGCGTGGCGGCCGGGGTGGCTTGTGCGCGGCGCCATTCAGCGCGGGCGTCGCGGAGGGCGCCGAGGGTGGTGGAGTAGCGGCGGGACTTGGTGGAGAAGTGGCCGCGGAAGCCGAGCATGTGGGCCCAGGCGCGCAGGCGGAGGTCTGCCAGCTCGGGGCGCGCGCCCAGGGCCCAGGCAGTACGGATCAGGCGCCGGGCGTGCTCGGTGATCCGGGCTTGGGCCAGCTCGGCGAGGAACCTGATCGGCCGGTCCAGGGTGCCGGTCGCGGTCTCGGCGCCCTTGGTGGCGTACTTGGCGATGTACGCCGCCACGGCCCGCTCGGTCAGCTCCTGGCCGCCGTCGAAGTCGGTGGAGCGGATCGGGCGGACGTCGAGCTGTCGGCCCAAGACGAACGAGTGCGCCTGGCCGTCGATCTCCGGTCCGTCGATGCGTGCCGCAGTGGCAGCCGCGCGGATGGCGTCGGTCAGCAGCTCGGTCGTGGCCCAGGCCGGCGGAGCCGTGTCGCCGCCGTCGGGGCCGTCGAGCCGGATGACCGCGTGGAAGTGGACGGCACCGCGCTTCTGGTACTCGGCGACCTTGGCGAACGAGATCCGCGCGTGATCGCGGAAATCGCGTTGGGTGAGTCCGGCGCGCTTGGCGACCTCTCGGCGGAGGTAGATCGAGAAGCGCCGCCACAAGGCTCCGGCGTGCGCGTTCCAGAGCACGGCCGCTTCGTAGTCGTAGCTGTCCGGGTCGAGGGGCGAGCCGAGGGCAGGGTCTGTTTCGTCGTGCCGGATGCCGCACCGGCAGTCCCTCCCGCTGGTGGGGCGGTTGTGGACCGGGCCGAAGCCGGGGGCGGTGAAGGTGGCGAAGACGCGCGGGTGGGCGCCGACCTGTTCCGGGGTGCCCTTGCCGCCCCGGAGTCCGGCGGTGATCAGGTGGAAGGTGTCGCGGCGGTAGGTCTCGGCGCAGGCCGCACAGCGCGTGGCGCGGCGGTTGTTGCAGCGGACCAGGAGCTGACCAGCAGGGAGCGAGCCGGAGTCGAGGTGGTGCAGGACTCGGCCGATCTCGCCGGTCGTGGCGTTGACCTCGTATTCGGTGCGGTGGCCGTCGAGGCGCACGGGGTTGGTGCAGCCGCCCAGGCCCGAGAGCTGTCGTGCGAGCGCGGGCATGGTGCCGAGGCTGGCCAACATGCTGAGTTCCGCCAGCGGGGGCGGAGCTTGGCGCGTAATGATGGGGGTTCCTTTCGGCTGTTTCGGCGGTCGGGAAGGGACGACTCCGGGGCGACGGGATGCTTGGCGGTGTTGTTGTCGCCCCGGAGGCCGGTCAGCGCTTGTACGCGTTGCTGAGGAGGGAGCGCAGGACCACGGCGGCGATGGCCACGGCCACGGCCGAGATGGCGACGGCCGCCAGGAGCGCGGTCAGGACGATGCCGACGGCGACCACCGCGGCGACCGCGCTCACATACGGGGTCAGGGGACGGCCGGCGTAGGGCACCGGGGCCTGGCTCTGTTGGGTGGTGAGGGTCGTCGGCAGTGTGGGGATGTCGGGCAGCTTGGGGCGGAGCATGGCGGTCCTCCTTGTCACTTGCGGGTGCCGTTGACGACGCCGACCCCGGATCGGGTGCCGGTGTCGATGGCGGGAGCGAGGAAGGTGTGGGAGAGGTAGAAGCCGAACAGGGCGATCACGACGGCGACCCAGAGGCGGATGCCGAGGAACTTGATCGCGGCCCAGGCGATGACGCCCAGGACGAAGACGAGCGGCAGTGAGACGGTCACGACAGCTCCCTCAGCGGACGGCGCAGCGGTGGGTGCGGGCGGCCAGTTCGGCGGCGGCGCGGCTGTCGTAGTCCGTGGAGAAGCCGCAGCGCGGGGCCGTGCAGGCAGCGGTGTGCTTCTCACGGCCCCGGCCGTCGTAATAGGTGCCGACCTGGACGGGACCGATGCGGACGACGTTGCGGAAGCGGCGGTTGGCGGGCATCAGCGGATCTCCTTGTCGGCTTCTCCGGTGAAGTCGGTGACGTGCTCGGCGAGCCAGCGCAAGATCTCGTCGCCCTCGTAGCTGTCGGCGGCGAGGATCACCGGTTCGGCGATCAGCACGGCTTCGGTGAGGCGGTTCTGTCGGGTCAGCTCGGCGGCGCGCTTCAGCGCACGGAGCGTGGACGGACGCAAGGGGAAAGTTCCTCCGGGTCAGGTGAGCTGGGCTGCGACGGCTTCGGCGAGCGGCAGTGGGACACCGAGCCGGGCGCGAAGGGTCGAGGTGTCGATGGCGGATCCGGTCCGAGCGCGGTGTTCGTCGGCGACCTTGCGGCCCAGGGCGACGAGCGCGGGCGGGACGGGGGCTGTCGAGGACGGAGCCGGTTCGGGTTCGGCAGCGGGCAGTTCAGGGGCCGAGGGAACAGCCGGGGCCGGGTTCTCTTCCTGTCCGTGGACCGGTGTGCCTTCTGGCTTCGGGGCGCCGTGGACGAGCAGGGTTCCGCCGAGGAAGGCGACGGCAGGCCATCCGGCGACGAGGATGCGCAGCCAGGCCGGTACGGCACCCAGGTCGAGGAGTCCGGCAGTGGCGACGTTGGCACCGAGCGACGCGACCAGCGCGACGAGGAACCAGCACCAGGCCGCCGCTTTCGACCCGCCGGAGCGGAGCCGCCGCCAGGCAGCGACCAGCAGCAGGTCAACGCTGATCGGGTAGGCCCATGCCTTCCAACCGGCCTGTCCGGCGGCGGCAGCGAGGTCATGGAGGTGAGCGAAGGACAGGGCGCCGGCGATTACGGCCTGCACCAGGACCGCGTCCACACGCGGGGCGGGCCGGGCCATCAGGACGACTCACCGGGGTAGTCGAAACCGTCCTCGCAGCGGGGGCGCATGGCGAGTGATCTCCCTTCTCCAGGCATGGCGGGGGTAGGGACTTGGCGCGGGACGGCCACGCCGGCCGTTGGGTGCGGTGGGCTACTCGGTGACCGGACGAGAGGCGGTGACCGGCCCGGAGGTCTCTATGGGCGCGGGCGGCACGTACGGCCGGAAGGGCGTGAGCGCCGGTACGTCCGGGGCGAGGTGCGCGGACTGTCGGCACATGGCCGCAGCATCGGCGAGGGACAGGTAGGGCGTGCGGATCCGGGACCAGCCGCCGGAGGTGTCCCCAGCGACGGCCAGGCCTGGCTTCTCGGCGGCGATGGCGCAGGCGGCGGAGGCCGCATCGGGGGCGATGTCGCCGAGCGCCATCTTGGCGGAGGCTTCGTCGTTGACGCGGTGGCAGACACGTCCGGTGAGCTGGGCGCGGAGCATGGTCGCGCCCTTGCCCAGCTCGGCACCGAATCGCTGCCCGCACACCTCCAGATAGATGCCGGCCGCGCGGCCGAGCTGGGCGAGGCGGATGAGCTGGGTGACCATCTCGTCCCGCCGCTCTTCTTCCTTCCGCGTGGCGACGAGGAAGAGTTCGGCCACCTCATCGATGAACAGCACGATGGGAGCCGGGCGTTCACCTTCCGGCAGACCCCAGATGTCCGAGGTGATCAGCTCATCCGGGGTACCGGGCGCGATGCCCTGTCGGGCCTTGATCAGGTCGTATCGGTCCTCCATCTCCTTCACGAGCACGGGCAGCAGCTCGGCTGCCTGATCCGGATCGGTCGCCAGCGCGGAGAGCCGGGCGGCGAACGGCGCCAGCTCGACTCCGCGCTTGCAGTCGATGCCGACCAGGACCACCGGCTGAGCTGCCAGCCCGGTGAGCAGGTTCCGCAGGAACATGGACTTGCCGGACAGCGTGGCGCCGAGGACGAGTTCATGCGGCACGGTGCGGTAATCGCGGACGAAGGCGGTCGCGTCCTCCCGCAGGGCCACCGGCACCTGGAGAAGGCCGGCTTCGCTCCGGCGGGGCATCCGCACCTTCCGCAGGACATCGAAGCCGACGAGCCGGAGTTCGACCACGCCAGGCTTGATGTCCCGCACGTACACAGCATGGACGCCCCAGGCGTGGCGGAGCCGTTCCGCCGAGGCCGCCACGTCCGCCGGTTCCTGTCCCGGAGCCAGCCTCAGCCGGATCCGAAGACCGGTCGAGGTGGGTCGGATCAGGCCGCGGCGGGGCGGGACGGGCCGGACCTCACGACGGCTGGTCGCCTTGACGGCCAGCGCTCGCCACCGGGACGGTTCGACGGTCAGGCCGCACGCGTCCATGGTGGACGAGTACGAGGCCACGAACCGGGCCACCGAGACCGGCAGCCCAACCGTGGACCAGTACAACGCCGGGCGAGCGTGGCGGGCGTAGGCCGCGCCGCCTATTGCAGCGAGCGGCCCTCCCAGCTCGGCCACCGTCATCAGGTCGGTCACGTCGATCAGCCCGCCTGAGCCATCGGGAAGGCGCCCGGCGTAACGGCAGTGGCCCGGTAGGCGATGCCGTGACGCTGCTGACCGTTGAACACGCTTTCCCACGGTCGGGCCACGAGTCCCGGCAGCGAGACGGGAGCACCGACGGTCAGGCCGTCCGTGACACCGCTCTCCGGAACGGTGACCTGGAACAGAGACGACTCGCCCTCATCGATGTAGACGACGCCGACGGTCATCAGCGCCTCACCGGACACGGCGTCCTTGGCGATCTCACCGGTCTGCCGGTCGCGCACCTTCGGCGCCGGCGCTTCGGTCAGCAGGATCGTGGCGGAGGAGGCGTCAACACGGATCACACGCACAGAAAGTGTCTCCTTCGAGTTCGTCCAACCTGTCGCCTGACAAGTTGACTTAGCAAGTTCGAAGGTAGAGATGCTAGGTTGACTTGTCAAGTGGAAACGGTGGGGAAGGTGGCCCCGTGCCGGGCTCAGTTCAAGCGGTAGGTGTCTTCGAGTTCCTGCCGGTCGGCAGGCAGTAGCACGTCGGAGACCTGCAAGGCTTGGCCGGCGGCGTCGCAGGCGATGACCAGGACACTGAGAACCGGCACCCCTTCGGGTAGGCCGAGGAGAGCAGCTTCGTTCGCTTCGGGCAGCCGAGCCGAGACCCGCTCGGTCACATGGTCGAAGCGGATCTTCTTCCGGGTCTCCAGGTGCTCACGGACACCGCCGACCAGCACCTCTTCGCTTGCCAGATCGGTACCGTCGACCAGGCCGACGGGGAAGTAGGTGGAGACCAGCTCGACGATTTCGGCGTCCTCTTCGACGAGGAATCGCCGCACGAGCACCTTGGCCCGCTTGGGCAGACCGAGCGCGGAGGCGACACGCGCAGGTACAGGGACTTCGCCGACCTCAACGAGGCGCCCCGGTGTCTGCGACTCGTCGCGCTCCAGTGCCTCACGGCCTCGACGGTCCTTCTGTTCCACGCCGGCCGGGCGCCCGCGGACGATCGTGCCGTAGCCCTGACGCGATTCGAGCCAGCCGTCACGCTTCAGCAGCTCCAGAGCCCGCACGACCGTCGGCCGGGACATCCCGAACGCCTGCACCAGCTGATTCTCGCTGGGTACCCGCGTGCCGGGCGGGTAGGTGCCGTCCTCGATACGACGCTGGATGGTCTGCGCGAGGCGTACGTACTTTGGTGCCTCCACCTCATACGCCATGAACGCCGCCTATCGAGATTGGCCAAGTCAACTGGTCAACCAGACTAGCGGTGCCTGGCAACGCGCCGCCAGAGGCGGGTGCCCTCATTGCCAGGCATCAGCCATTGCGAAGGACACGACGGTGCCGCCGAAGCGGCTGGGGCCCGAGTGCCACGAGTCGGCGATGGAGTCGACCAGGAGCAGGCCCCGACCGTGCGCGTCGTCCTGCCCCGGCCGGCGCATCCGCACGTTCGCGGGGAAACCCGGATTGTGCACCTCGATCCGAAGCGAGCTTCCCTCGCGGTACCACTCCACCCGGACGACCCAGGGCTCATCCGACCGGCCGTAGAGGATTGCATTGGTCACTAACTCCGAGATCAACAGGACACAGTCCTCGATCGAGCAGGTAGGGCAGTACGGGGCGATGAATTTCTGGAACCACCGCCGTGCGCGAGGCACCGACTCGGCGGTCGGATGCAAGGTCATCGCTCCGAGCCGAGGTGACTCGGGGCATGGGTCACGGTCGAGCATGTAGGCCATCCGTGCTCACTCCTTGCCGGTGCCGTCACAGTCGAGGCACCGTCGCTTCGATGTGGCGCGGGCACGGTCATTGACGGTGGAATGCGCCAGCGTGGTACGCGTGCTGACGCGCTTCCAACCGCGCCCCCGGCAACCCCGGCAAGCTAAGGGCGCGTCCTGTTCCGGCCGCCGACTCGTCACGCCGTGCCCCCTTCCAGTGAAGTGGCCTTAGCCACTTACTGGATAGTGGCATTAGCCACTCACGCTCTGCAAGCACTTCGACGCAACTGGAGGCAGATCAGGTGAGCGGGTAGCCCTGCTCGAACGCCCAGCGATGCGGCGGGTAGGTGGCTTCGGCGAACTCCAGAGGTCGATCCTGGAGGTCAAAGACCACGTGATGGACGATCAGGACAGCCGAGCCTGGCTCCAGTCGAAGGTCAGCCGCTTCTTCGTCCGTCGCAGATCGCGCACACATACGGTCCTCGGCATAGCTGCCCTGGCGCCCCGTCATATTCTCGACGTACATCAGGGTTCCCTCTTGGATCCGCTCCGGATCCAGGAGCTTCGGGGCCCTTTGGCCGACGTCCGGACCGAACCACGAGGTGGACAGCGTGATGGGCCCGTCCTGGTTGTTGGTCACGCGACGCCGATGCACGGCCCTGAGATCCTTGGTCAACCCCAACGCCTCGGCGACGTGGTCCGGTGCGGCCGACCAGCCGGCAGACGTGATGACCGCGTACTCACCGGGGGTGTAGATCTTCCCGGTCTGACGCGCGCGGCCGTACAACTCGCGTGCTCGTCGGTTCACTTCGAGACTTCGGACGAACGTCCCGGATCCCTGCCGCTTCTCGACCAGGCCCTGATGGCTCAAGGCCTCCAGCGATCGAGCCGCAGTGGGCCTGGACACCTTCCAGTCCGCCGCGAGCTGCCGTTCCGAGGGGACTTCGTCCCCTGCCCGCAGGTCGCCTCGGAGGATCTGATCCCGGATGAAGTGAGCGATCTGGAGATACTTCGGCTGAGCCTCCTCGATCTGAGGCATGGTCCCTCCCTGTCCAAGTGGCTATGGCCTCTAGCCACTATAGGGTGAGTGGCCAACATTGAAACCCGTACGCTGGGTGGCATGACGCGGTTGATCGTCGCAGCAGGAGGAGGGGGCGACGCTGTCGCCGCCGCAATGCTTGACGCCGCCTTGTACGGCGACGAGGACCAGGCCGTGGTCCTCACGTACGCGTGGGATCGCTTGCTCATCGACCCCGTACCGGGCCCGCGAGGAGCCCACGATTTCACCGGCCTCAGCCAGATCACCCCGACTGTCTCGGCAGTGCCGGCCGAAGCCCGCCCGGTCGCTCCGGCGGGGTCCACCGTCCCGCGACTCGCAGCAGAGCTCCCGCACACCTTCGCGCTGCTCGACCCCCACCAGGGGGCCGAGGGCGTCACGCGCCAGCTGGAAGAGTTGGTCGACCATCTGAAACCGGAGACGATTGACCTCTTGGACGTCGGCGGCGACATTCTTGCGCGGGGCGACGAGCCGACGCTGAAGAGTCCGCTCGGCGATGCCATCACCCTCGCTGCCGCCTCTCAGGTCAACGCGTCCACCCGCCTGTTGGTTGCCGGGCCTGGCCTGGACGGCGAGCTCTCCGCAGATGACCTTCGCCCCGTGCTCGGTGCCGTCGTGTACACCCTCGCGGCGAAGGACGTAGAGCCGGTCAGCGCGGTCCTGGAGTGGCACCCCTCCGAGGCGACGGCGATGCTCGCCGCCACAGCCCGGGGGGTGCGGGGTACCTGCGAAGTCCGACACGCCGGCCTTCCCGTGCCGCTCACCGACGAGGGCCCGAGGGTGCACGAGGTCGAACTGGACGAAGCACTGAGCCGCAACGCCCTGGCCCGCGCCATCATGACGACCGCCACCCTGGATGAGGTCGAGGCTTATAGCCGCGAAATCTGCGGCTTCTCCGAGATCGACTACGAACGCAACAAGGCTGCGTGGTTGAAGGACCAACCGCCCATGCAGCTCGACACCGAGGCCGTGCTGTCCCGGCTCGACCAGTTCGAGACGGAGGCCCACAACCGCGGAGTCACCCACACGACGTTCCGCCACATCACAGAGGCCCTGAACCTCAACGGCTCCCAGCGCAGCGCCCTGCGCCGACTGCTCATCAACAGCCGCCCGGAGCAGTACGACGAGCCCCTGTGGCGCATCACGACTAAGCCTGAGTAACAACTTTCTTCACAGGTTCAAGGCGGCTCGCTCCGCTCACCGCGCGCGGCCCGGCCCCCGGCCGGGCCTGCGCTCCTGCCTTCGTCCCGCTCCAGCCCGGCCGACGTCCGCGCCGCGCGTATATCAACGAGCCAAAAGCCAGAAGTCGATCACCGCATAGAGCGGCCTGCGGTCAAGACAGTGCCTCCGGCGGGGGATCGGCCGGCACCGGGATGAAGGGGGCGCCGTTCCCGACTGCGGGTCCGTTGTGGCGTGCGCGGAGTGCTCCCATCCCGTACGCCGTCGACCCAGGCAAAGCCGAGCAGACGCGGCTCATGGCGTCCAGGTCGTTCGTACAGTGGCGCGCTCCACCTGGACGCCATGAACCACGCCCGCTCCACGGTGTGTGGGTCGACGGCGTACGGGATGGGACCGGGGGAGGCTGTTGGGTGAGAGGCCGTCGCGCCCGCGCGCCCAGTAGCGACTCCCTCCATGCACGCGCCGCCACCGCATCCAGTTTGACGTGGGCACTCACAGACTCATGTCCACACCATCAATCTGCCTGTTGACGTATGTAAGCCCCACGATCGCCCGTAATATCTGACCCCGCACCGCACGTGCACTGCCCTCCGACGTCCCGCAGGAGCAACTCTGTGCCTGAGATCTTTGACAACCTCAACGATCAGCAGTTGGGACCAGCGCTCAAGCAGTCACTGACCGCCTTCACCACTGTCGATGTCGCAACCGGGTACTTCGACATGCGGGGGTGGGAGGCGTTCCAGGAGCTAGTAGAGGCCAGGCGAGACTACAGCGTCGACGACGCAGCACCCAGCCCGACGGTGCGGCTCCTCGTGGGCATGGTCGCTCCGAGCGACTCCCAGACGATGCTCGATTCACTGCAGCGTGAGATACAGGCTGCGGACGCCGACGCTGAGCAGTTTCACGATATGGAAACGGCCCATTCACGCAAAGCGCAACTAGTTAAGCACTTGCGGAATCAACTCATGCGAGGTCTAGCAACCAACCGAGGCCGTGCCACTCTGCAGGCACTACGAAGTCAACTTGCCCACGGATTGGTACAGGTGAAAGTATTCACCGAAAAACCACTACACGGCAAGACTTACATTTTCCACAAGCCTGGCGATCACCACACCCCTCGGTTTGCATATGTCGGCTCTTCGAATTTCACCGGCGCCGGCCTATACAGCAACTTGGAACTCAACATCGAAGTTGCCGACAAAGACGCTACCCAGAAACTAGCCGACTGGTTTAGCGATCGATGGGACGATCCATTTTCACTACCGATAACTGCGGAGATTATCGACCTGATCTCTGCCTCCTGGGCCGGCGAACAGCCCACACCCTTTGAGGTGTATCTGAAGGTTTGCCATGAGCTATCCCAAGACGCCCGCGCCGGTATGGGATATGTCCTACCGCCTTCGATGAAAGATCTTTTGCTGGACTACCAGGAGACGGCTGTTCGCACACTTGCGCGACGAATCGTACGCCGGGGCGGCACAATGCTCGGTGATGTCGTGGGCCTAGGTAAGACTCTTACTGCCGTTGCAACCGCTCTAATGCTGCAAGGAGCAGAAGACTACTCCACCTTGATTCTTTGCCCGAAAAACCTTGAACCGATGTGGCTGAAGCACATCGAAAAGTACGACGTAAATGCTCGTGTTGTACCGTACTCAATGGCAGCCAAGCGGCTTCCTGAACTGAAGCGCTTCAACCTCGTAATTTGCGATGAGTCCCACAATCTACGGAACAACACTCGTATCGACTACGAAGCGATCCATCAATACATTCGCGACAACAGCGCCAAGGTTCTACTGCTCACCGCAACGCCCTTCAATCTCGCCTTCGAGGACGTCGCCAATCAAATAGGCTTGTACTTGGATGACGATGACGACCTCGGCATCGAGCCGACTGTCGCCCTGAGCAAGGATCCAAGCCTACGGTTCAAGGTCGATGGCAAGACCAACACGCTGACGGCCTTCCGCAGGTCGACGGAGGCCGAGGACTGGAAGCGGCTTATGAGTGACCATCTCGTTCGGAGAACACGGTCATTTGTTAAGCGGACCGCAAAAAAAGAACTAGTAACGGCGGCAGACGGGACACAAACCGAAAGAGAATATCTACAGTTTGCGAATGGCCAACGCTTTCATTTTCCCACTAGGGTTCCAGTCCCACTGGTTCATCACTTTGCTGCCGATGATGCGGCTCGGGAAATGGAAAGTGACACCACACTCGACGCTGTAGCTTCGCTCTTGCTGCCCCGCTATCGGTTGGCATCCTATGACAACGTTAAAGCAAGTCATACGGAGCAAGACCTGGCAATCCTGGAGGATATTCGATCTGGTCGAGGTAACGTCGTCGGGTTCGTTCGCACTGGTCTCTTCAAACGGCTGTCCTCGTCCGGTCATTCCTTCATTGTGTCACTCACCCGCCAGCGGACACGCAATGAGCTGTTCATCTACGCGATCGAAAACAATCTACCTCTGCCAATAGGATCGTTCACTGACGCTCAACTGCAATTCACCGACCTAGACCCCGACGCCGAAACGCGCTCTGACGGCGCGTTGCGACATGGCGATATGGGTGGACGCTACAACCGGTTGACTCAGTCGCTTCCTAAAAGCACAAAGTGGATCAACTCCACCGTGTTCACTCCGGCACTTCTGGCGGATCTTAAAAGAGACAACGCCACCATCAGTCGACTGTTGTCCGAGTTCGGAACCTGGGACGTCACGCGCGACTCCAAAGTCAATCGTCTCGTAGATTTGCTGCGTAACGACCACCCGGGTGAAAAAGTGTTGATCTTCAGTGAGTATGTCGACACAGCGGCCTACGTAGCGCAAGCACTCACAGACGCCGGCATCGGCAGAGTTGGTCTCGTTAGCGGGGACACGGAAGACCCGGCTGAAGTCGCCAGGCGCTTCTCTCCACGCTCAAACGCCTTGCCGACCGACGAAATCGACCCACTTACAAGAGTGGCTGCCGATGAGGAACTGGATGTGCTGGTAGCCACTGACGTACTGTCTGAGGGGCAGAACCTGCAGGACGCGCACATCGTGGTTAACTACGATCTACCCTGGGCTATTATCCGCATAATTCAACGCGCTGGTCGCGTCGATCGCATTGGACAAACCTCCGACAAGGTCTACGTCTACATAATCACTCACGACAAGGTCGAACAGCAGATCAACCTACGCCGGCGCATCAAGCAGCGCCTTGCCGATAGTGCGGAAGCTTTCGGCTCCGACGAACAGTTTTTCGGATCGGAGCGGGAAGTCGAAATTCTTGAAGACCTGTACCACGGCAAGCTTACTGACAGCGATGAGGACGAAGGCGAAGCCGACGCTGTCAGCGAAGCATTCCTGGTTTGGTCCAATGCCGAGGAGCGCTATCCTAGCGTCGTCAAGCGCGTCCTGTCGTCACAGGACAACATCGGTAGCACTCGGTCGCCGCGCATAGCCGAAACAGGTAATCAAGTTGCCTGCTTCATCAATACTCAGTCTGGCGTTGAGGCGTTCGCCATCTCTTCACCAGGAAATGATGGAGTTGTGACGGAGCGGCTTGTGACACCGCTTGAGGCGCTCAAGGTATTTGAGGCCGAACCTGATACTGCGACCCAGGTACCACTTCAGGACCATTTCGAGCGCGTTGAAAGTCTCGTACACGGCCCGCTGACAAATGAGGCTGTCGCTGAAGGAAACCTCACGGGAACGCGAAAGCGGGTGTGGGAAAGGCTGCACGGCAGTACTGGCACCCTATTCACAGATCAGGCACGCGAGGCGCTCAACGCCCTGCATGAGCGCCCTCTTACGGAGCATGCCAATGCACGACTACGCATAGCGCTCCGCAACCGGTATAGCTATGACGACCTAATCGAGGTCTTGAATCAGCTACACCAAGACGACAGGCTGGTTATCAGGACCAGCGAGACCGATCCCATTAAGATTGTTTGCTCGATCGGAGTACGCCCCGTATGAGTGACCACCTGATCGAGCGCGTCGAGGCGCACGACTACCGCAAGTTGTTTCTGCAGGACTTGCACTGGTCTGCGCCGACGCATCGAGCGCCTGTCAGCTTGTCCACTGACGATGGCCAAACAGTAGCCGCTGTAAACGTATCCAGCTATAAGGGCGTCTCTGTTTGGGTATGCGATCAACGGCCGGGGTCCGCAATAGAAGCACAGCTTGACCAACTCATCGCCAAGCAATCTGTCGACCGACTCACGATCTTCTACGACACGAATGAACAGGTTTGGCGCTGGCCCGTTCGTCGTACGGCCGGCGGTAACACGACCACTCGTCTGTCGTCGCACAAACACATTACAGGGCAGTCGAACCCAAATTTTGCGCACCGACTCGACTCAATCAGAATCGACTGGAATCAGCCGCTAGACGCAACAGGGCTGATCGCGCGAGTCCGTGAAGCATTCGATGTCGAAGCGCAGAATGAGACTCGGCAAGCGTCCAAATTGATGGCACGCATGTACACTTCGCTCGAGGCATGCGGAACTCCTGAGCACGATATTTCTGTCACTCTAGCTCGGATACTGTTCCTCATGTTCGGCGATGACACCGATATGTGGGAAGAAGGTCTCTTCCAGTACTTCATCGCGGGCAACACTCGACCGGACGCCTCCGACTTGGCCAATCGGCTACGTGAATTGTTCGACTGGCTCGACACAGCCGACAATGATCGAGGCCCTACACCTGAGCACCTTCGCGGGTTTAAGTATGTCAACGGCGGAATTTTCGGCGAGAGAATCAGCCTACCGACGCTGAACCCCGATTTTAGAGATACGGTACTCGAGGCATGTCAGCGAGACTGGGCCGCAGTCAGCCCCGCAATCTTCGGATCGATGTTCCAGTCGGTACGGGATGCGAACACTCGCCGCACTCTTGGCGAGCACTACACATCCGAAGAGAACATCCTCAAGACGCTGAACCCACTTTTCCTTGACGAGTTGCGTACCGACTTCGAGGTCGCCAAGACAAAGGCCAACGAAAAATTGGCCTTGACCCGGCTCCGCAACAGGCTTGGAGAGATTAAGTTTCTGGATCCAGCTTGCGGGTGCGGAAACTTCATTATCATCGCCTACCGGGAATTGCGGGAAATCGAGCTGCGAATCATGGAGCGGCTACAGGAGATCACTGGCGAAGACCAGATGCTCCTAGCCAATGTCGGCCTCAAGGTGAACCTAGATAACTTCTATGGCATCGAGATCGACGAATGGCCGGCCAAAATCGCCGAGACAGCCATGTTCCTGATGGATCGCCAGGCAGACCTCAAACTTATCGAACGACTCGGCTGGGCCCCTGATCGGCTGCCAATCAAACGTCAAGCCACTATCGTTGTCGGCAACGCTCTGCGCCTCGATTGGGAGGAAGTGTTTCCGGCAAGCGACACCTCCATCATCGCCGGCAACCCTCCGTTCGTGGGAACGAAGGAGCGATCCCCCAGTCAGACTAGCGATCTACAAATCGCGTGGGGAAAGCGTTACGACGGATACATGGACTATGTCACTGGCTGGTTCGCTAAGGCGGCGAATCACCTTGGAGACAAGAAGGCTAGATGGGCCTTCGTTTGCACGAACTCAGTGACAATGGGGCAAGCGGTTCCGTCAGTATTCGGCACCTTGCATGATGAAGGCTGGAAGATAAAATTCGCCTATCGCACTTTCCCTTGGACGTCGGAGGCGTCAGGGAAGGCAGCCGTTCACTGCGTTATTGTTGGTTTTTCAAAAGAGTCAACGTTCAAGCAGAGGCTCTTTGGGTACTCTGAGGGGCGCACACATCATCAGATCCCCGTTTCCCATGGCGTAAATGCATACTTGGTTGACGGCCCCAATGTACTCGTTCGAAAGCGCATGAAACCGCTGGGCCATGGACTTCCAGAGGTCACAGCAGGATCGAAGGCTGTGGATTGGGGATATCTTACTCTCGATGAATCCGAATGCCTGAAGCTTTCTGAAGATCCAGCTGTTCGACCGTATATTCGCCCTTACCTCGGCGGCGAGGAGCTGATCAACAACGAGCGTCGGTGGTGCCTGTGGTTGGTCGATGCCGACCTTCAAGCCATCCAAGAAAACCCGAATGTCGCTGAACGGCTGGCCACCGTGCGCAAGCTAAGGCTTGAGAGCCCCAAGGAAGCCACCCGAAAAGCGGCTGCGACACCGCACCTCTTCGAGCAGCGACGCCAACCGCTGGGAGCTTACCTGGGGATCCCCCAAACGTTTTCTGATTCGCGACGGTATGCAACCGTCGCAAGACTCCCTGAGACAGTTATTGCCTCAATCAAGCTTTTTACCGCACAAGACTCAGACGGGTACCTGTTTGGCGTGATCTCTTCCTCTATGTTTCTCACATGGCAGCGGACCGTGGGTGCTCGCATGAAATCTGATCCGAGCTTCACCAACACAATCGTGTGGAACACCCTGCCCCTGCCGCCTGTCTCGCAAGACCTTCGAAATCAGATCGCCTTGGCTGGTAAGTCGATCTTGGCGGCACGCGACCTCGCACCAGACAAATCACTAGCCGATCACTACAAGGCAAACTCGATGGACGCCGCGCTCCTCGCGGCGCACGACGCCCTAGATGCTTTGGTGGATGAGGCATTCGGTTCCGCCGACCGCTGCCGTAGTGAACAGGAAAGGCAAACGGTTCTATTTCAGCGCTATCAAGAAATGACGGCAGACTTGCTGAATTACCAAACCATCAAGAAGCCTAGGGCGCGTAAGTAGCGGTTGCTCCATCGAGCCCTGTCGCGGGTTCCGATTGAGGAGGAAGGTTCGTTTCCATCCACCGAGGGGCGAATCGGCCGCAGTGCGAGGCGAACTCGGACCAGGGTGTCACGGCTCCACAGGAACCGAGACGCCGGCTTCCAGCGCGTTCTCCGCCGCCTGGACCGCCGCCTCCGGGCGCTGACCCGGGAGGTGGTCGTCCACCACCGGCTTGCCCATCGCCGCGGCGATGTGTTCCTGAAGCACCTTCCGCCGTCCCTCGAAGAAGGCGTCGAAGTCGTCGGCCCGCATCAGCTCGGGGTCCGCGAGGTGCGTCCTGATGCGCTGCTCGACGCCCTCCGGGCTCGTCTCCGCCGCCTTGGCGAGCCGCTGCAGGTACTCGGAGGGTGCGTGGCCGCCGATGATCCGGTTGGTGCGTGCTGTCAACGGCGTCTTGTTGACAATGGAGTTGTAGACGGAGCGCTCGTAGCCGTTCTTCTGGCACCAGACCTGCGGGAAGATGTGATGGATGTCCATCGCCTCGTCGAAGTAGACGCTGACCTCCGCCTTCTCCCCCGTCCGCCAGTCCGCGGCGCCCGCCTTGAGCAGGAGCGCGTAGATGCCCTTGTACGCGGCGCTCTGGCGGGTCCGCAGGGTCAGGAGACGGTTCGCCGCGAACTGTGCCTGTGTGACCGTACGAGGTTCGTGCGTCGCCCCGTGGATCCAGTCGACGACGTCGGGGAGGTCGAGGTTGAACCGGGTCTCGGTCGTGCCGCCGTACAGCTCCCCGAACACTCCGCACCAGTACCAGCGTGCCAGCTTCTCCTGCGCACCCGCGGTCTCCGCGTCCTTGCCGGCGAGGGCGAAGATCGCGGCCAGCGGGATGAGTTGCGTGCCGTATGGGAGGAAGCGCGTGTCGAAGACGAACTGCTGGCGCAGGAACTTGGCGGCGACCTTGAAGCCGGCGACGATGTCAGGCGCGTATCGCCGGTAGTCCTCCAGGCTCAGCGCGAGCATGTCTTTGCGCTTGCAGCCGATACGCGGCAGGCGCTCCTCTTCCGTACCGGCCTCTTCCTCTCGACGCCGCCGCTCGGCGGTGGCGAGGAGGGTGACCGCCTGGAGGAAGTCGGTGTTGGAGACGTCCCGCAGGATGGCGTACTCGGGCGCCTCCCAGGCGGAACGGCACTCATGCCAGTGACGCCGCAGGTCGAACTCGTCGGCAGCGTACGTCGCCGTCAGCAACTCGAAGACGGTGAGCGTGACTCCGCCTGTGTTGACCTTCTCGAAGACCTGGCAAACGGCCTGACGTGGGGTGTCCTTGCCGAGTTCGATGACCGGGAAGTGGTAGAGGTCGAACGACCGGATGAAGCCGTCCCGGAAGCCGTACCAGAGCTCCATCGCATCCTGTGCGAAACCCCAGTGGCGGGCGAAGCCGTCGCCCCAGGAATTGTCGAAGAGGCATCGCAGCGGGAAGACGCGGTTCTGGTACTCCAACTCCCGTATCGAATAATCCTCCAGAACCTCACCTCGGAAGTTGACCACCTTGCGTGACGGTGGGACGAAACGGATCGCGTCCTCACGGTCCTCGTTCTCGTCGAGTGCTTTGACCATGTCGACGTAAAACCAGCCGCTCACCCGGCGCTTGCGCTCGTCCTGAGTCTCCACGGGGCTGTCCATCGCAAGCGACTGGAACAGCGAGGTGAGCCGCTGCTGCCCGTCGAGGACCAGCGACTCCGGTTGCACCTGTTCGCCCGGGACCGCCCCCTCGATCGGCCTGTACTTGAACCGAACGTCCCCGCCGCCCTCGAGCAGCATTACCGTACCGATCGGGTAGTTGAGGGACACCGAGGCCAGCAGACTCGCGATGTTGGGCCAGGGCCAGACCCAGCCACGCTGGAACTCAGGCAACTGGATCTTCCCTGCCTCGACCTGCCGCAGCAGGTCCCGCAAGGGCCGCTTGTCGATGCTGAACGTCTCGGTCGCCACATCTCCTCCTTGTGCAGCACAACGCGCCCGTCGGCGCTCGGTCGTCGGGCCCGAGCGGATGTGGAGGGTTCAGGTCCGCCCGACTCCTGACCTCGCCGACCCACCGGCCTATGACTTGTAGCTCCCACACTGCCTGAGCTTCTGCGCGTCAGCTCCCTTCTTGGTCATTTTGGTGGCCCCCAGGCAGCTGTCCTGCCTGCTGTGCGGGCATGGCAGTTGACATCCGTGCGTCACCAGTCCCGGCATTCCCCGGTACGTACATGCATCTGGCTCACTGAGGAGTTAGCTGCCGACGCCCGTAGCACACAGGTCAGCCGTGGACTACATGTGGGCGGATTGCGTGGCGTCGACTGGTTATGAGCCTGTGACTTGTGCAACCGCCGGAGTTCGAAGGACCCTCCGGAGAGAGTGCCCGTCCGGGAGGCACGGCGATGTCGTAGGCGTGCGGAAGGATGGTTCGGTATGAACCTCAATGAGGACCAGCGCCCTACCGTAGCCAGCGGCAACTTCATGTCCGAGCCCTGGCATGCCTCCGACCTGCTCCGTGAGCTGCACGCCTTGCGCGCGATCTCGAATGCCCAGCGGCGCGGGTACAAGTTGGAAGTCCTGCTGGAGCGGGCGTTTCGGCAGGCACACTTCGAAGCAGAGCACAATCCCAGGATGGCCGGCCCTCGACAGACGGATTTCGCCGTCGTCTCCCGCAGCCATCGCTATCTCGTCGAGGTGAAGTGGGAGAACGACGCGGCTGGCACTGACGTCGTTGACGCGGTCCGAAGCAGGCTGCGGCGCGGCGACGGCACCGTGGTCGGTGTCCTGTTCACCATGCTGGGCATCAACGACGCGGCGATCCGTGAGATCGTTGGGCACCGCGAGTACGGTCTAGTGCTGGTCTTCGACGAGGCTGATGTCCTCACCGCTCTGAAGGATCCGCACGAGCTTGATCGGCTCCTCCGCCTAAAGCATGACGAGCTGGTCGTCCACGGGCGGGTGCACCTCGGCGCACAGCATCGCGAGGGCCAGCGGTTCCCGCGGGATCAAGCCCGAAAGTCTCGGCGCCTCCCGGAATCGCATTACAGGCTGCTGAACGCAGACGGGGACGAAGTGCCATGGTTCTACGGGGCGGGCGGCTTCGGCTCCACAGTCTTCTGCCTCGAACTGCCTGACGTGGATTGGGTACCAGCGGCAGGTAGCGGTGTGTGCTTGGACATACCCGTTGCTGCTTGGGATCAGCGCGAACTACTCCGCCTCCTCGACGACCTGAACGCACTCGGGTGGATCAGCAACCGGGGCCAATGGAGCATTCAACAACACAGACGAAACTGGCACGGCACCGGCGCTAGTTCGTTCGTTGAGTCCCTGAAGGGTTGGAAGGCACGGACCAGCGAACTCGAAGATCCCCACCACAGCGAGGAGTTCGCCTATTTTGAAGCCTGTGACGGCGGTTTCTACACCCTGTCTGGCAACATCTCCGCGGGCCACGCCCGTCGAGTGGCGCGATGCAACGTCTCCCTCCAACTGGTCGGCGTGCCTTTGGACCCGGGGCCCCTACAGCAACTGTACGGACGTTTCGACGCACCCAGTCGGGGTTACTTCCGCCCCCTCGGGTCACGTCCGCGGGAGTGGTGTATCGACGGCCACTCGGTGATCTCTTCTTTGAGGCTATGCGGTGAGTTCGGTCGGGACGATGGTCTCGTCGGTTTGTGACTCGATCGGGTGGAGGCGGGCCTTGGCCAGGAGGTCGAGTCCC
>NZ_JBIAGM010000022.1:0-130413 GCF_042869815.1 Streptomyces sp. NPDC006739 | reverse complement strand
ACCATGCCCCGGACCCGCTCGACCACCTGACGCAGATGCTCCGGCGTCGTACCGCAACACCCACCGATCAGGGAAAGGCCGTACTCCCGTACGAAGGTCTCCTGGGCGTCGGCGAGCTCCGGCGCCGTGAGGGGGTAGTGGGCGCCGTCCTTGGTGAGGACGGGCAGGCCCGCGTTGGGCATGCAGGACAGCTGGATGCGCGCATGGCGGGCCAGGTAGCGCAGGTGCTCGCTCATCTCGGCCGGACCGGTCGCGCAGTTCAGGCCGATCATGTCGATGCCGAGGGGCTCCAGCGCGGTCAGCGCCGCGCCGATCTCGGAGCCGAGCAGCATCGTGCCGGTGGTCTCGACGGTCACCGACACGATCAGCGGGACCTCGTAGCCGGCGGTCTCCATCGCCCGGCGGGCGGCCAGTACGGAGGCCTTGGTCTGCAGCAGGTCCTGGGTGGTCTCCACCAGCAGCGCGTCGGCGCCGCCGGCGAGCAGGCCCTCGGCGTTCTGCTGGTAGGCGTCGCGGATGGCGTTGAAGGTGGTGTGGCCGAGGGTGGGCAGCTTGGTGCCCGGGCCGACCGAACCCAGCACCCAGCGGCTCCGGCCGTCCCGGGCCGCGAACTCGTCCGCCACCTCGCGGGCGATGCGGGCGCCGGCCTCGGACAGTTCGGCGACGCGCTCGGGGATGTCGTACTCACCCAGTGCGGTGAGGTTCGCGCCGAAGGTGTTGGTCTCCACGCAGTCGACACCCGCGTCGAAGTACGCGGAGTGCACCGAGCGGACGATGTCGGGGCGGGTGACGTTGAGGACCTCGTTGCAGCCCTCCATCTGCTGGAAGTCGTCCAGCGTGGGGTCCTGCGCCTGAAGCATCGTGCCCATGGCTCCGTCGGCGACCACCACACGGGTGGCGAGCGCCTCTCGGAGCGCGGACACACGGGTCCGGCTGTCGGCGGAAGGGGACGGTGGCACCGAGGCCATGAAGGGCTCCCTGGGATGCGACGGCTGTCGGCTATGCGGTTTCCCGGGCGGACCCGGGGCAGACGCACGTGCGCCAGCCTAACCGGGAGTGGGCTTGGATGGGCAGGGCGTCCACGAGGCGGACGAGTGGCGTGCGAGCGTCGCCCTAGCCACACGCGACGTAACAAGAACCGACCGACTATTAGCGGGAGGTCGGCATGGACCGGTAGTGTTCGACATTGCCGAACGACAGTGATGATGTTCGTCGGCGGTCGAAGGGGACGGAGGCAGGACGGCGATGGCACGGAACATCCAGTCGCTCGAACGGGCGGCCGCGATGCTGCGGCTGCTCGCGGGCGGCGAGCGGCGGCTCGGCCTCTCGGACATCGCCTCGTCGCTGGGCCTCGCCAAGGGCACCGCCCACGGCATCCTGCGCACCCTCCAGCAGGAGGGCTTCGTGGAACAGGACGACGCCTCGGGGCGCTACCAGCTGGGCGCGGAACTGCTGCGCCTGGGCACCACCTACCTGGACGTGCACGAGCTGCGGGCCCGGGCCCTGGTGTGGACGGACGACCTGGCCCGCTCCAGCGGGGAGAGCGTCTACCTGGGCGTCCTGCACCAGCAGGGCGTCCTGATCGTGCACCACGTCTTCCGGCCCGACGACAGCCGCCAGGTGCTGGAGATCGGCGCCATGCAGCCGTTGCACTCCACGGCCCTGGGCAAGGTGCTGTCCGCCTACGACCCGGTGGCGCACAGCGAGGCGCTGGAGGCCGACCGCAAGCCGTTCACCGACCGCACGGTGTGCGACCTGGCGGATTTCGAGCACCTCCTCGACATGACACGCGCGCGTGGGTACGCGGCGGACGTGGAGGAGACCTGGGAGGGCGTGGCCTCGGTCGCCGCGCCCGTCCACGACCGGCGGCGCATGCCGGTGGGCGCCGTGGGCATCACGGGCGCGGTGGAACGGCTGTGCCGCGACGGGGAGCTGCGTCCGGAGCTGATCGCGGCGGTACGGGACTGTGCCCGCGCGGTGTCGCGGGACCTGGGCGCCGGGCGGTTCTGAGCACGGCACACGACGGGGATCGACCGGGACGCGGGCGGCGTTCCGGCTCTCGCCATACCCTGAAAGAGACATATGGTGCGAAGCCGTACATCCCGTAGCGCCGGAGGTCGACAGCCGGGAGCGATCAATAACGATCGCGCTTTCGATAACAGAACTCTTGACGAGCCCGTAACGCCGGAGCAAGACTCCCGTCCATCGGTCGGCATTGTCGAACACCTACCGGCAATACGCGCTAGAGTGTGACAACGCCAAGGGCCGGCATCGCTCTCACCCCCGAGGGCAGCTCGAACCTCCGGAGGGACCCGGGGTTCGGTCCCCTGGACGAAGGACAAAGGAGTCGCGGGTGTCCAGCTCCGACATCTTCATCGGCGAGACCATCGGTACCGCCATACTCATCCTGCTCGGCGGCGGCGTCTGCGCCGCCGTGACCCTGAAGGCCTCCAAGGCACGTAACGCCGGTTGGCTCGCCATCACCTTCGGGTGGGGTTTCGCCGTTCTGACGGCCGTCTACACCTCGGCGCCGCTCTCCGGCGCCCATCTGAATCCGGCCGTGACGCTCGCGCTCGCGATCAAGGACAAGGACTTCAGCAACCTCCCCGTCTACTGGGGCGGTCAGCTGCTCGGCGCCATGATCGGCGCGACCCTGGTCTGGGTGGCCTACTACGGCCAGTTCCACGCCCACCTCACCGACAAGGAGATCGTCGGCGGTCCCGGCGCGCAGGCCACGACGGCCAAGGCCGTCGAGGCCCAGGAGAAGGGGGCCGGCCCGGTCCTGGGCGTCTTCTCCACCGGCCCGGAGATCCGGGTCGTCTGGCAGAACCTCGCCACCGAGATCATCGGCACCATCGTGCTGGTGCTCGCCGTCCTCACCCAGGGCCTGAACGACAAGGGCAACGGTCTGGGCACGCTGGGCGCCCTGATCACCGCGCTGGTGGTCGTCTCCATCGGCCTCTCGCTGGGCGGCCCGACGGGCTACGCGATCAACCCGGCCCGTGACCTCGGTCCGCGCCTCGTGCACGCTCTGCTCCCCCTGCCCAACAAGGGCGGTTCCGACTGGAGCTACGCCTGGATCCCGGTGGTCGGTCCGCTGATCGGCGGCGCCATCGCGGCAGGCATCTACAACGTCGCATTCGCCTAAGAAGCCCACGGATCTTTCAGGAGCACACTGTGACCGACGCGCACACCGCAGGCCCCTTCATCGCCGCGATCGACCAGGGCACGACCTCCAGCCGCTGCATCGTCTTCGACCGGGACGGCCGTATCGTCGCCGTCGACCAGAAGGAGCACGAGCAGATCTTCCCGAAGCCGGGCTGGGTCGAGCACAACGCCACCGAGATCTGGACCAACGTCCAGGAAGTCGTCGCCGGAGCCATCCAGAAGGCCGGCATCACCCGCGACGACATCAAGGCCATCGGCATCACCAACCAGCGCGAGACCACCGTGCTGTGGGACAAGAACACCGGTGAGCCCGTCCACAACGCGATCGTCTGGCAGGACACCCGCACCGACGCCCTGTGCCGGGAACTCGGCCGCAACGTCGGCCAGGACCGCTTCCGCCGCGAGACCGGCCTCCCCCTGGCCGCCTACTTCGCCGGGCCCAAGGCCCGCTGGCTGCTCGACAACGTCGAGGGCCTCAAGGAGCGCGCCGAGGCGGGCGACATCCTCTTCGGCACCATGGACAGCTGGGTCATCTGGAACCTGACCGGCGGTGCCGACGGCGGCCGGCACGTCACCGACGTCACCAACGCCTCGCGCACCCTGCTCATGAACCTGCACACGATGCAGTGGGACGAGAAGATCGCCGAGTCGATCGGTGTGCCGCTGCAGATCCTGCCCGAGATCCGCCCCTCCGCCGAGGTCTACGGCGAGGTCACCGGCGGCAAGCTCGGCGACCTGCTCGGCGGTATCCCGGTCGCCTCCGCGCTCGGTGACCAGCAGGCGGCCCTGTTCGGCCAGACCTGCTTCTCCGAGGGCGAGACCAAGTCCACGTACGGCACCGGCACCTTCATGGTGATGAACACCGGTGACAAGATCATCAACTCCTACGCGGGCCTGCTGACCACGGTCGGCTACAAGATCGGCGACCAGCCGACGGTCTACGCCCTGGAGGGCTCGATCGCCGTCACCGGCTCCCTGGTGCAGTGGATGCGCGACCAGATGGGCCTGATCTCCACCGCCGCCGAGATCGAGACGCTCGCGCTCTCGGTCGAGGACAACGGCGGCGCCTACTTCGTGCCGGCCTTCTCCGGCCTGTTCGCCCCGCACTGGCGTTCCGACGCCCGCGGAGTGATCGCCGGCCTGACCCGGTACGTCACCAAGGCGCACCTGGCGCGCGCCGTCCTGGAGGCGACCGCCTGGCAGACCCGGGAGATCGCCGACGCCATGGTCAAGGACTCCGGCGACGAGCTGGTGACCCTCAAGGTCGACGGCGGCATGACCTCCAACAACCTGCTGATGCAGACCCTCTCCGACGTCCTGGACGCACCGGTGGTGCGCCCGATGGTCGCCGAGACCACCTGCCTCGGCGCCGCCTACGCCGCCGGTCTCGCCGTCGGCTTCTGGTCCAGCACCGACGAGCTGCGCGCCAACTGGCGCCGGGCCGCCGAATGGACCCCCCACATGGACGCGGAGACCCGCGACCGTGAGTACAAGAACTGGCTCAAGGCCGTCGAGCGGACCATGGGCTGGATCGAGGACGAGAGCTGACGAGCGCTGACGTCAGCTGACGAGGAGTAAGTACCCGACATGACCAGTCAGTCCACCCTGCAGTCCGTGCCTGCCCTGGGGACGCACCCGGCCTCCGGCTCTCTCCCGAGCCGGGCCGAGACCAGGGAGCAGCTCTCCAAGGCGTCGTACGACCTTCTGGTGATCGGCGGCGGCATCCTGGGCATCTCCACCGCCTGGCACGCCGCGCAGTCCGGCCTGAGGGTGGCACTGGTCGACGCCGGCGACTTCGCCGGCGCCACCTCCTCCGCCTCCTCCAAGCTCCTCCACGGCGGTCTGCGCTACCTGCAGACCGGCGCGGTGAAGCTGGTGGCGGAGAACCACTTCGAGCGCCGTGCGGTCTCCCGCCAGGTGGCCCCCCACCTGGCGAACCCGCTCACCTTCTACCTCCCCGTGTACAAGGGCGGGCCGCACGGCGCGGCGAAGCTCGGGGCGGGCGTCTTCGCCTACTCCGCGCTCTCCGCGTTCGGTGACGGCGTCGGTCACCTCCTGTCCCCCGCCAAGGCGGCGCAGGACGTGCCCGAGCTGCGCACCGAGAACCTCAAGGCCGTCGCCGTATACGGCGACGACCAGATGAACGACGCCCGGATGGCGCTGATGACGGTCCGCGCGGCCGTCGAGGCGGGCGCGGTGGTCCTCAACCACGCCGAGGTCACCGGCCTGCGCTTCACCAAGGGCCGGGTCACGGGCGCCGACCTGCGCGACCGGACCTCCGGCGAGGAGTTCGGCGTCAACGCCCGTCTGGTGCTCAACGCGACCGGCCCCTGGGTCGACCACCTGCGCAGGATGGAGGACCCGAACGCGGCCCCCTCCATCCGGCTGTCCAAGGGCGCGCACCTGGTCCTGAAGCGGACGTCGCCGTGGAAGGCGGCGCTCGCCACCCCGATCGACAAGTACCGCATCACCTTCGCCCTCCCCTGGGAGGACATGCTGCTGCTCGGCACCACCGACGAGGAGTTCGAGGGCGACCCGGCGGACGTCGCGGTCACCGAGAAGGACATAGCCCAGATCCTGGACGAGGCCGCGTTCTCGGTCCGGGACCAGCAGCTGAGCCGCGATCTGATCACCTACTCCTTCGCGGGTCTGCGGGTGCTGCCGGGCGGTCCCGGCGACACGGCCAAGGCCAAGCGGGAGACGGTGGTCACGGAGGGCCGTGGCGGGATGCTGTCCGTCGCGGGCGGCAAGTGGACCACCTTCCGGCACATCGGCCGTACGGTCATGCAGAAGCTGGAGGCGCTGCCCGGCCACCCGCTCGGTGACGACTTCGAGCCGATCTCCTCGCTGCCGAAGAAGCTGCCGCTGCCCGGCGTCGCCAACCCGCGCGCGGTCGCCCACCGGCTGCTGGTGGACCACCCGGCGCCCGGCCCGCGCATGGCCGCCGACACCGCCAGGCACCTGGCCACCCACTACGGCTCGCTGGCCTTCGACATCGCCCGGCTGGCGAACGAGAGCCCGGAGCTGGCCGAGCGCGTCCACCCGGACGCCCCGGAGATCTGGGCGCAGGTCGTCTGGGCCCGTGACCACGAGTGGGCCGAGACGCCGGACGACGTGCTGCGCCGCCGTACGACGCTGACGATCCGGGGCCTGGCCACGGACGAGGTCCGCGCCAAGGTCCAGGACCTGCTCGACAAGAAGTAGACCCGGTACCGGCCCGCTCCCCGACCGGGGCCGGAACCAGGGGCCGGCTCCCTCCGCACCGGAGCCGGAACCACGCGAGGGGCGGCTCCACGCCGATGGAGCCGCCCCTCGCGTCCGCCCGTTTCGTCCGTCGGGTCCCGCTTCCTCCGTCCGGTCCCGCTTCCTCCGCCGCTGGGCGAACAGGAGGTCACACCGCATAATGTGCCTCCATAAGGTGCGAGACATCGGATGTCTCAGTGAGAGGGAGGCCCGCCATGGCAGTCACCGACGAGGCGATCGAGAAGATCAAGGACATGATCGTCTCCGGTGCCCTGCGCCCCGGTGAACGACTGCCCAAGGAGAGCGAACTCGCCGCGGAGCTTGGCCTGTCCCGCAACTCACTGCGAGAGGCGGTGCGCGCGCTGTCGCTGATCCGGATCCTGGACGTGCGCCAGGGCGACGGCACCTATGTGACGAGTCTGGATCCGCAGCTGTTGCTGGAGGCGATGAGCTTCGTCGTCGACTTCCACCGCGACGACACGGTCCTGGAGTTCCTGGCGGTGCGCCGGATCCTGGAGCCGGCCGCGACCGCGATGGCGGCCTCCCGGATCAGCGAGCAGCAAGTCGACGCGCTGTCCGCCCAGTTGGACGCGCTCGGTGCGACGCCCTCGGTGGAGGAACTGGTCGCCTGCGACCTGGAGTTCCACCGTGGCATCGTGCAGAGCGCGGGCAACTCGGTGCTGTGCTCCCTGCTCGACGGCCTGTCCGGGCCCACCACCCGGGCGCGGATCTGGCGCGGTCTCACCCAGGAGGACGCGGTGGTCCGCACGCTGCGCGAGCACCGCGCGATCCTGGCCGCTTTGCGCGACCGGGACGCGGAGGCGGCCCGTTCCTGGGCGACCGTGCACATCGCGAGTGTGGAGCAGTGGCTGCGCAGCACCCTGTGAGGCCCGTGGACGGCGGCGGTGGGGCTCCCTTCGGCCCGAGGGTGTTCCCGGGTGGCGAACGGGGCAGTGATCCGTTCACTCCCCCGTGCAAGGGGGCTGCGGGTGCCCCCGCCGGACGCCGTAAGGTTGGTGGGTCAAGCGAGGGCTCGTCGGAAGGAGGCACTGGGTGATCGAGCTGGAGGGGGTTCCCGAGCTGATCGACCCAGTCATGGTGGCCGCGTTCGAGGGCTGGAACGATGCCGGCGACGCCGCCTCCACCGCGGTCGCGCATCTGGAACGGGAGTGGAAGGGCGAGGTCTTCGCGGCGCTGGACGCCGAGGACTACTACGACTTCCAGGTGAACCGCCCCACGGTGTTCATGGACGCCGGGGTGCGCAAGATCACCTGGCCGACCACCCGTCTGTCCGTCGTCCGGGTCGGCGGTGAGAAACCGCGTGACCTGGTGCTGGTGCGCGGCATCGAACCGTCCATGCGCTGGCGCTCGTTCTGCAACGAGCTGCTGGGCTTCGCGCACGAGCTGGGCGTGGAGCTGGTGGTCGTCCTGGGCGCCCTGCTCGGTGACACCCCGCACACGCGTCCGGTGCCGGTCAGCGGAGTCACCTCGGACCCGGACCTGGCCCAGCGGATGGACCTGGAGGAGACCAAGTACGAGGGCCCCACGGGCATCGTCGGCGTCCTGCAGGAGGCGTGCACGCACGCGGGCGTCCCGGCGGTGTCACTGTGGGCGGCCGTACCGCACTACGTGTCCCAGCCGCCCAACCCGAAGGCCACCCTGGCGCTGCTGAACCGGCTGGAGGACCTGCTCGACCTGCGTATCCCGCTGGGCGAGCTGCCGGAGGACGCGCGGGCCTGGCAGGTGGGCGTGGACCAGCTGGCCGCCGAGGACAGCGAGGTCGCCGAGTACGTCCAGACGCTGGAGGAGGCCCGGGACACCGCCGAGCTGCCGGAGGCCTCGGGCGAGGCGATCGCCCGCGAGTTCGAGCGGTACCTGCGGCGCCGGGACGTGAGTCCTCCGGGCGGCCGGACCCGGCCCCCGATGCCACCGAAGGCGGGAGCCTCCGGCGGGTCCGAGGGACCGGCGGAGGGGTCGGCGGAGGGCGCCTCCGAGGGTTCGGCGGAGGGTGCCGCGGGGGGCTCCACCGACGGTTTCCCCGACGGCTTCTCCGAGGGCGACGACCAGGGCACTGCCGAGGAATGAGCCGAGGCCGAGCCATGACGAGAGGGGCGGTTCCCGCTGCGGGAACCGCCCCTCTCGTCATGGCGTGCGGCTGTCAGCGTGCCGGGGTGCGGCCGGTCAGAGGGCCACGCCCAGCAGCGCGTCCACCGCCCGGGTCACGACACCGGGCGCCCCGATGTCCGTACCGCCCTCCGCCTCCTGCCGCGCCGCCCAGCGGTCCACCGCGGCCAGCGCGGACGGTGCGTCCAGGTCCTGGGCCAGGGCCTCGCGGATCTCCTCGACCAGGGCGTCGGCGGACGGTCCGTCGGGCCGGGAGACCGCCGCGCGCCAGCGCCCGAGGCGGGCCTCGGCGTCGCGCAGCACCTGGTCGGTCCACTCCCAGTCGGCCCGGTAGTGGTGGGCGAGCAGGGCGAGCCGGATGGCGGCGGGGTCGACGCCGTCGCGCCGCAGCTGTGAGACGAAGACCAGGTTGCCCTTGGACTTGGACATCTTCTCGCCGTCCAGCGCGACCATGCCGGCATGCACGTAGGCCTTGGCCATCGGGAACTCGCCGGTCAGTGCCTGGGCGTGCGAGGCTCCCATCTCGTGGTGCGGGAAGGCCAGGTCGGAGCCGCCGCCCTGGATGTCGAAGCCCATGCCGAGATGGTCGAGGGCGATGGCCACGCACTCGATGTGCCAGCCGGGGCGTCCCCGGCCCAGCGAACCGCCGTCCCAGCTGGGCTCGCCCGCACGGGCCGCCATCCACAGCATCGGGTCGAGCGGGTTCTTCTTCCCGGGGCGGTCCGGGTCGCCGCCGCGCTCGGCGGACAGCAGCCGCATGGCGGCGGCGTCGAGGTGCGACACCTGGCCGAAGTGCGGGTCGGACTCCACGGAGAAGTAGATGTCCCCCTCCAGTTCGTAGGCGGCGCCCATCTCGCGCAGCCGCTCCACGAGCGGGACGATGCCCGGTATCGCCTCGACGGCGCCTATGTACTGTCGCGGCGGGAGCATCCGGAGGGCGGTCATGTCCTCCCGGAAGAGGGCCGTCTCCTTCTCGGCGAGGGCGACCCAGTCGACGCCGTCCCGCTCCGCGCGCTCCAGCAGCGGGTCGTCGACGTCGGTGACGTTCTGGACGTAGTGAACCTGCCGCTTGGTGTCGAGCCACACGCGCTGTACGAGGTCGAACGCGTTGTAGGTGGCCGCGTGACCGATGTGGGTCGCGTCGTACGGGGTGATCCCGCAGACGTAGATACGGGCGACGGGACCGGGGTCGAGGGAGACGGGACCGCCGGTCGCGGTGTCGTGGATCCTCAGGTCGCGGCCCTGACCAGGCAGGGCGGGGACCTCGGAAGCGGGCCAGGCATGCATGTACATGAGCCTAACCGGCCAGAACTCGCGCATACGAACCGGACCGGGCCGGATGGCCGGGAAGGCGTTCTTGCGCTTGCGCCCCCGATGTGCAGGCGCCCGGGGTCCTAGACCGGCGGCCAGGGGATCGCCGGCCACTCCCCGCTCGGCTCCGGGTGGGTGCCGGAGGTCAGCAGGGCCTCGACCCGCGCGCGGGTGGCGTCGATCTCGGCCGGGGTGATCAGTCCGGCCAGCCGGGCGCCGAGGTCGGCGCCCAGACCGTCCCTGAGCCTGTCGAGGACCTCGACGGCCTCGGGCGTGAGCGGTTCCCCGGCCCAGCCCCACAGCAGGGTGCGGAGTTTGTTCTCCACGTTGAACGTGACGCCGTGGTCGATGCCGTAGAGGTGGCCGTCGGCGGTGGGCAGCAGGTGCCCGCCCTTGCGGTCGGCGTTGTTGATCACGGCGTCGAGGACCGCCAGGCGCCGCAGCCGCTCGTCGTCGGCGTGGACGAGGAGCGCGGTGCGGCCCTCGCCGACCTCGGCGAGGCCGATGGCCTTCCAGCCGGGCTCCGGTTCCTCGCCGTCGACCAGGGCGAGCAGCTCGGCGTCCGGGGCCGCCTCGATCCACAGCTGGCACATGCCCTCGCCGTACGGCCCCTCGCGCAGCACGGTGGGCGGCACCAGCCCCCAGCCGGTGGCCTCGGAGACCTCGTGGGCGGCCACCTCGCGGCCCGCCAGGGTGCCGTCGGGGAAGTCCCACAGCGGGCGCTCCCCGGCCACCGGCTTGTACACGCAGGTGGCTTCCCGGCCGTCGTGGGCGACCGTGCAGAACAGCGCCGCGTTGGACGCCTCGCGGATGCGGCCGCGCACGGTCAGCTCACCGCGGGCGAGCAGGTCGGCGGTGGCGCCCGGGTCGTCCGTCACGCCCCGCGGCGGTATCCGTTCTGGCGCGGACATACGTGTCCTTCCGGATCGAGCGGGAGGCTGCACAGCGGGCACGGCGGCCGCCCGGCGTTGACGACGTCGAGGGCGCGCTTGGCGAAGGCCCTGGCCTGCGCGCCGGTCAGCCGGACCCGCAGCATCGGGGGCCCGTTCTCCTCGTCCTGCAGAAGCCGCTCCTCGGCCTCGGCGAGGTCCTCCTCGGAGTCGGCGTCCAGCTCCACCAGGGCCTGCGCCTCGACGATCATGCGCTGTTCCTCGCCGTCCCAGGCCAGGGCCATGGTGCCGACCCGGAACTCCTCCTCGATGGGGGTGTCCAGCGGGCCGGAGTCGGCGACCTCGGTGGGTGCGACGGCGGGCACGGCGGCGCTGCCGCCACTGCGTCGTACGACCTCGTCGAGCAGTTCGTCCATGCGCTCGGCGAGGGCGGCGACCTGGGTCTTCTCCAGGGCCACGCTGGTCACCCGGGGGCCCGCGGTGGCCTGGAGGAAGAACGTACGGCGTCCGGGCAGCCCGACCGTGCCGGCCACGAAGCGGTCCGGCGGGTCGTAGAGGAACACCTGACGGGACACGTCCTGTCTCCATGGGATTCGAGTGGATGCGAGAGTGCGGGGCCCAGGGCCCTGGGGCGGGAAGGCGATGGTGTGGACCGCTTCACCCTACTGCGGCCGACGATCACGGTGCGCCCGCACCACCCCCGACCGGTGCGTCTTCGCCGGGGGGTTCCTCGCGCGGGGCGAGCGAGGCGAAATCCCCGGTGTCGCCGAGGCGAACGAGAAACGGCCGCAGCCGGGTGTAACGGATCGCGGTGATGGAACACGGTTCGACGGAGATCCGCTGGAAGAGGTCCAGATGCAGGCCGAGCGCGTCCGCGACGAGGGACTTGATGATGTCACCGTGCGAGCACATGAGGTACACGGCGTCGGCGCCGTGGTCGCGCTCCACGCGCGCGTTCCACTCCCGTACGGCCTCGGCGGCGCGGGTCTGCATGGCCCGCATGGACTCCCCTCCGGGGAAGGCGGCGGCCGAGGGGTGCGCCTGGACGACCTGCATCAGCGGCTCGTCCATCAGTTCGGCGAGCTTGCGGCCGGACCAGTCGCCGTAGTGGCACTCTCCGATCCGCTCGTCGGTGTGCGCGGTCAGCTCCGGGCGGGCCTGGAGCAGCGGCCGCAGGGTCTCCTGGCAGCGTTCCAGCGGGCTGGTGACGACCTCGGCGAGGGGCAGCCCGGCGAGCCGTCCGGGCAGCGCGGCCGCCTGGGCGGTGCCGCGTTCGTCGAGAGCGACGCCGGGCGTCCAGCCGGCGAGCAGGCCCGCGGTGTTGGCGGTGGAACGTCCGTGCCTTACGAGGATCAACGTGGGCATGCGGCCAGGGTAGGCGTACGCCGGGCCGCGGCGGCGCCCGGGGAGAGGAAGGATGCACCGCGTGATCGTCGACTGCGCCATCTACCGGGACGGGCACCGCACCGAGGGCCCGCAGGACTTCTCCGACGCCCTGGAGGAGGCCCGCGCGCGGGGGGACAGCTTTGTGTGGATCGGTCTGTACGAGCCGACGGAGAAGGAGTTCGACCTCGTCACGGAGGAGTTCGGGCTGCACCCGCTCGCCGTCGAGGACGCCCTCAAGGCCCATCAGCGGCCCAAGCTCGAGGTGTACGACGACTCGCTGTTCATGGTCCTCAAGCCGGTGACGTACGAGCCGGACAGCGACACCGTCACCTCGGGCGAGCTGATGATCTTTCTCGGCGACTCCTTCGTGGTGACGGTCCGCCATGGCGAGGGCGCGCCCCTGGCGGAGGTACGGCGGCGTCTGGAGCAGCAGGAGGACATGCTGCGGCACGGGCCGACGGGGGTGCTGTACTCGATCGCGGACGCGGTCGTCGACCACTACCTGGAGGTGGCCACCGAACTGGGCACGGACCTGGAGGAGTTGGAGACGGAGGTGTTCTCGCCGGACGGCGGGGGCTCGCGGCACACGGCGTCGCGGATCTACACCTTCAAGCGGCAGATCCTGGAGTTCCGGCGGGCGACGGTCCCGTTGTCGGTGCCCATGAACAGGCTGGCGGGAGTGGGGTCGGCCGACGGCTCGCTGGCGTTCGTACGGGAGGGGGCGCGCCCGTTCTTCCGGGACGTGAACGACCATCTCACGCGCGTGAACGAGTCGGTGGAGGGCCTGGACCGGCTGGTCTCGGACATCCTGAACGCCCATCTCGCGCAGATGAGCGTGCGGCAGAACGACGACATGCGGAAGATCTCCGCGTGGGCGGCGATGGCCGCGGTGCCCACGATGATCGCGGGGATCTACGGCATGAACTTCGACCACATGCCCGAGCTGCACTGGCTGTGGTCGTATCCGGCGGTGATCGCGCTGATGGCCGGGCTGGAGCTGCTGCTGTACCGGCTGTTCAAGCGGCGCGGCTGGCTGTGAAGGCGTCAGTGGTCGGCGCGTTCGGGGCGTAACCACGGGCGGGCCGGTGCGTTGTTCCCCGTGACGGCCGTGGCGGGGAGACCCCCCGAGCCCCCACCACGGCCGCTGAAAGTCCTTCCTCCGCCAGGTTCAGCCGAGTCCGGCGCGGTCCAGGGCCTCGCTGCCGGCCCGCAGGGAGGCCAGGCGCTCGTCGAGGGTGAAGCCGGCCGGGGCGAGGCTGAGGGTGGTGACGCCGGCGGCGGCGTAGGCCTTCATCCGGTCGGCGATGCGGTCGACGGAACCTAGGAGCGTGGTCTTGTCGATGAGGTCCTGCGGGACGGCCGCGGCGGCTCCCTGCTTGTCCCCGGACAGGTACTTCTCCTGGATCTCGGCGGCTTCCTTCTCGTACCCCATGCGCCGGGCGAGCTGGTTGTAGAAGTTCTGCTTGGCGCTGCCCATGCCGCCCACGTACAGCGCGGTGTAGGGGCGGAAGGTGTCCGCGAGCCGGGACACGTCCCGGTCCTCGCCGACGGCCAGCGGCACGGTCGGGCAGACGTCGAACCCGTCGAGGGTCCTGCCGGCCTTCTCCCGGCCCGCGCGCAGGTGCTGGATCGCGGTGTCCTCCAGGTGCTCGGCGGACGGGAAGATCAGCAGCGCGCCGTCGCCGATCTCGCCGGTCTGCTCGAGGTTCTTCGGGCCGATCGCGGCGATGTACAGCGGGATGTGCTCGCGTTCCGGGTGCACGGTCAGCCTGATCGGCTTGCCCGGGCCGCCGGGCAGCGGCAGCGTCCAGTGCTCTCCCTCGTACGACAGCCGTTCGCGCGTCATCGCCTTGCGGACGATCTCCACGTACTCGCGGGTGCGCGAGAGCGGCTTGTCGAACTTGACCCCGTACCAGCCCTCGGAGACCTGCGGGCCCGAGACACCGAGGCCGAGTCGGAAGCGGCCGCCGGACAGGGAGTCCAGGGTCGCGGCGGTCATCGCGGTCATCGCCGGCTGCCGGGCCGGGATCTGGAAGATGGCCGAGCCGACGTCGATGCGCTCGGTCTTGGCGGCGACCCAGCTGAGCACGGTGGCCGCGTCGGAGCCGTAGGCCTCGGCGGCCCAGCACACGGCGTAGCCCAGCCGCTCGGCCTCCTGTGCCACGGCCAGATTGTCCGCGTCCATCCCGGCACCCCAGTAGCCGAGGTTGATCCCGAGTTGCATCGGCACTTCCCCTTACCCATCAGTAACGTCGCTGTTGCGCCGACCTTAGCGCGGCGGGTGGCCGGGAGGGCAGGTCGCGGCCGGTTCCAGCGGGGAAACGGGGTTATCCACAGGCAACCCACGGCATCAGTTCTGGCCAGTAATCTCGCGGCATGGAGCAGAGGCATCTCGGCCGTACCGGCCTGCGTGTGTCCCGGATCGGACTCGGCACCCTGACCTGGGGGCGGGACACCGACGAGCATGACGCCGCGGACCTGCTGAAGGCGTTCTGGGAGGCGGGCGGGACCCTGGTCGACACGGCGGACGTGTACGGCGACGGGGAGGCCGAGTATCTGCTCGGACAGCTGATAGAAGGGCTCGTGCCGCGCCGGGACCTGGTCATCTCGACGAAGGCGGGAAGCGTACCGGACCCCGAGCGCCGCTTCGACGGCTCGCGCGGCCATCTGCTCGCCGCGCTGGACGCGTCCCTGGCCCGCCTCGGCACGGACTACGTCGATCTGTGGCACATCCACGCCTTCGACCCGGACACCCCGCTGGAGGAGACCCTCCAGGCCCTGGACCTCGCCGTCAGCAGCGGGCGGGCGCGGTACGCCGGCGTGTCGAACTTCTGCGGCTGGCAGCTGGCGAAGGCGGCGACCTGGCAGCTCGCGGCGCCGGGCACGCGCACCCGGCTGGCGAGCACGCAGATGGAGTACTCGCTGCTGCAGCGCGGCATCGAACGCGAGGTGCTGCCGGCCGCGCTGGACCTGGGCATCGGGCTGCTGCCCTCCTCCCCGCTGGGCCGGGGTGTGCTGACCGGCAAGTACCGCACCTCCACGCCGGCCGACTCGCGGGGTGCCTCCCAGCATCTGGCGCCGTTCGTCGAGCCGTACCTGGACGACACCGCGACCCGGATCGTGGACGCGGTCAGGACGGCCGCGGACGGCCTCGCGGTGACCCCGCTCCAGATCGCCCTCGCCTGGGTCCGCGACCGGCCCGGCGTGGCCGCCCCGATCATCGGCGCGCGCACCGCGCAGCAGCTCACGGCGGCGTTGTCAGTGGAGGCCCTTAGTCTTCCTGACGAGATCTGCCGGGCGCTGGACGATGTGTCGGCGCCCCTGCACCGCTATCCCGATCACGACTGGAGCACGCTGTGAGCACGGAGCCCGAGACCCCGGCCGTCACGGAGGAATCCGGGCCGGGGGCACCGGAGACGACGGAGACGGGCGGCACGGACACCGACACCGACACCGACACCGACACCGACGCCGGTGACGGTGACGGTGACGGCGCCGGTGACGCGGTGGAGGCCGGAGCCGCCGCGGTTGCGGCAGGGGAGGCCGGTGCCGGGCCGGGCGGGCTTTCCGAGGCCGAGGCCGAGCTGGCTGCTCAGCGGCTGGAGCGGGAGCGTATCGAGCGGCGGAAGGCCGAGAAGCGGGTGCCGATCGACAGCGGTGCGAAGCTGAGCGGCAGGGCCGCCGATCTGCTCGCCGCCGTGCGGGCGGTGGAGAGCGGCGAGAAGCCGGTGGCGGCGGTGTTCACCGAGCCGGCACCCGCCCCGCACCGTCCGGAGCCCGAGCCCGAGCCCGTGCCACAGCCACGCCCCGCACCGGCCGCCGCGCCCCACGCGCCCGCGCCGGAAGCCGTCGAGGCGGTACGGCGGGTGCTGGCCGGGGGCGGGGCGCCCGAGGCCCTGGCCGCCCAGGTCGCCGCCGCGCTCGGTGAGGGCGCGGACGCCGTGCTGCGGGAGGACCCCTGGCAGCTGCTCCGGGTCGGCGGGGTACGGCCGGAGCAGGCCGACGGATTCGCCCGCGCGCTGCTCGGCGCCGAGTGCGGTCCGGGCGACGAGCGGCGCGGCCGGGCGGTCACGGTCTGGCTGCTGGAGCAGGCGGCCCTGGCCGGGCACACCGCGCTGGAGATGCCGGCGCTGGTGGCGGCCCTGGCCCAGCGGGCCGTACCGGACCCGGACGCGGCCGTGCAGAGCACGATCGCGGAGGGCGAGGCCCTGGTCTTCCAGGACGCGCTGGAGGAGCCCGGCGCTCCGGCCCGGCCGGCCCGGGAAGGGGACGAGGGTGACGGCGAGGAGGGGGAGGAGAACGACGAGCGGCGGCCGGTACGGGTCCTCGTCGGTCTGGAGCGGTACGCGCTCGCCGAGGAGAGCCTGGCCGACGGCCTGGCCCGTCTGGTCAACTCCCCGTCCCGGGAGGCCGCCGAGGGCTGGGAGGCGGTGGCCGCGTCCGGCGCCGCCGCCGGACTGGTGCGCGCCGTCGCCGCCCACGGCCTGGTGCTGCACACGGGCGGCGAGGCGGCCCGCGCCGAACCGGCCGCCCTGCTCACCGCCGCTCGCGCGGCCGGTCTGCGGGCCTTCGCCGCCTGCCACACCCCCGACGGGCGGCGGCGCTTCGCCGGACTGCTCCAGGCGCCCGAGGCCGAGCGGGCCACCTCCGTCGGCACCGTCGCCGGTCTGCTGTCCGGCGCCGAGGGGCCCGGCCGGGACACGGACGGGGCCCTCGCCCTGGACCTGCTGATCGTGCTGGACGCCCCCCAGCTGGATGTCGAGGGCGCCGCGATGCTCGTGGAGTCGCTCCCCGACGGTGCGCGGCTGGTGCTGAGCGGCGACCCGGGCGTGCTGTGGTCGGCCGGTCCCGGGCGGGTCTTCGCCGACCTGCTCGCGGCCCGCGTGTGCCCGCAGAACGCTTCCCGCACCCCCGACCCGGGCCCGCTCGGCGAGCTGGTCTCGGGCATCGGTGTCGGCGAGCTGAGCCAGGTCGAGGCGCCGGGCAAGGAGATCGTCGTCGTGCCGGTGCGGGACGCGGGCGAGGCCGTGCACCGGACCGTGCAGTTGGTCGCGGACTCGGTGCCCCGGGCGATCGGTGTGCCGCCCGAGCAGACGGTGGTGATCACCCCGGGTCATGGCGGGGCGGCCGGCACCCGCGCGCTGAACGCCGCCCTCAAGGAGCGGCTCAACCCGGGCCCGGGCCGCTTCGGCGGCTTCGATCCCGGCGACCGGATCGCCTACTCCCCCGCCCCGGGCCGTACGGTGCCGGGCCGGGTGGTGACGGCCGACGCCGACGGGCTGCACCTGTCGTGCGCGGGCGCCACCGTCGTCGTACCGAGGGAGCGGGTGGAGCGGGCCGTGCGGCACGGGTGGGCGCTGACCGCGCACCAGGCGGTCGGCGGACGGTGGCCGGCGGTGGTCGTGGTGCTGCCCGGCGATGCCGCGCAGGTCCTGAGCCGGCCGTGGGTGTACACGGCGTTCGGGCGGGCGGAGCGCCATCTGTCCGTGGTGCAGGGCGTCGAGCAGGCACTGCCGAAGGCGGTCGCCGAGGTCGGGGCCAAGGCGCGTACGACGCGTCTGCCGGCGTTGCTGACGAGCCAGGTCCCGGTGGCCGGGTGAGCGCACGCCGGTGCCGGTGGGGACGTGCGTCCCCCCCGGCACCGGCGGCCCGGATCAGCGCTCGGCGTCGAGGGGCTCCAGCCCCTCCCGGTCGAGGTCGTCCTCGACGTCCTCGGTGTCCTCGGGGTCTTCAACGTCCTCGTCGATCTCGTCGATCTCGTCGTCGAAGACCGCGCTCACGTCGAAGCGGCAGACCACCCGCTGCGCGTCGGCCTGCTCGAACGGCGCCTCCAGCCATTCGCCGGGCTCGGCGGGCTCGTCCGCCGCGGTGACCCAGAGCGTGGAGTCGCCCTCCTCCAGGCCGAACTCCTTGTGCCGGGAGGCGATCTCGTCCGGTTCGAACTCCCCGAACAGCAGGCCGAGCGCCCCGTGGACCGTGCCGGCGGCGCCGCCCTCCTCGTAGTCCGCCGCCTCGACCCGCTGGGCCTGTGCCAGCAGTCGCTCGGGTTCCGCCACGGCGTAGTCGCGGCGGATCAGCACGCTGATCGCGTTCGGTTCCTCCGGGCCCGCGTACGGCGGCAGGTCCTCCGCGCCCGGGATCTCGAAGGGTGTGACCTCGTCGTAGCGGTCGTAGAGCAGCTCGTCGTACACCTCGGCGGCCGCGGCCAGTTGGTTGAAGGCCTCGTAGACGGCCGGGTCGTCCTCACCCGACCTGCGTTCGACCGCGGCCAGGTGGCGGTCGAGCGCGGTCTTGACCGCCTCGGCGGCGGCGCGTACCTCGGCAGCGGTGGGCTGCGCAGCATCAGACATAGTGCAGACGCTATCCGTACCGGGCACCAGACCGCACAATAGATGCGATGCCGGAATACGAATTTGTCGACGTGTACGTCCCGCGCGGGGTCTCCCGCAAGGAGGCCACACGTCTGCTGACGGACCATGCCGAGTACGGACACTGGGAGTTGGACCGACTGAGCCTGATGCGCGATGGCAGCCGCAGGGTGCGGTTGCGCCGGCGGATCATCCGTCAGGTGCGTGCCACGTGGTGAGACGAGGCGCATGAACGGAGCGGGCCCCGCGGTGCGGGGCCCGCTCCGTTTCCGGGTCACGCCGAGGCGCGTGCCCTGCGGTACAGCACCGCGCCCGCGAGCAGCGCGCCGGCGCCGGCCGGCAGCATCAGGTCCAGCGGCAGTTCACTGCCGGTGTGCGCGAGCTGCCCGGCGGAGCTGCCGCCCTGCTCGCCGACCTGGGACGAGCCACCGGGCGTGCGTCCGCCGTGACCGCCGTGACCACCGGTGGCGGGCGGAGTGCCCGGAACTCCGGGGTGGCCGGGCCGGCCCGGGTGCCCCGGCTGACCCGGGTGCCCCGGGTGCCCCGGCTGACCCGGGTGCCCCGGCTGGCCCGGCTGACCGGGGTGCCCCGGCTGGCCCGGGGTGCCGGGCGGGGTCGTACCGCCGCCGCCCGGAGGCTGCGTGTGGTGGCCGCCGCCGTTGGCGCAGTCGTCGCCCTTCGTGCCGTTGCCCGCGCCGATCACGTCGACGCTGTTGCCGCAGACGTTGACCGGCACGTCGATCGGCACCTGCACGGTGTTGCCCGAGCCGACGCCCGGCGAGCCGCCGGTGTGTCCGCCCGCGTGCGAACCCCCGGAGCCGCCGGAGCCGCCCCCCTCGCCCGGGTTGGCGCACCGGTTGCCCGCCGCCGGGTTGAGGACGCCGACGACGTTCACGCTGTTGCCGCAGACGTTGACCGGCGCGTGCACCGGCGCCTGCACGACGTTGCCGGAACCGACGCCCGGCGAGCCGCCGGCGTGCCCGCTCGCGTGCGAACCCCCGGAGCCGCCGGTGTTGGCGCACCGGTTGCCCATCGCCGGGTTGAGGAGCCCGACGACGTTCACGGTGTTGCCGCACACGTTCACCGGCACGTGCACCGGCGCCTGCACGACGTTGCCGGACAGTACGCCGGGCGAGCCGTTGGCGAAGCCGCTCGCGCCCGAGTCGGCGTGGGCGTAGCCGCCCGCTGCGGCGATCACGCCGGTCGCGGCGGCCACGGTCATCAGGCCCTTGCGGGTGCCCTGTCGCATGGTTGGTTTTCCCCTGCCTTCGATCCTGCTGTCGTTTTCTCGCTGTCTTTTCTCGTGAAAGGACGCGAAAAGAGCGGTCGGCCCCGGAGCGCATGGCGCGCGCTCCGGGGCCGACGGAAAAGACGCCCCTCAGGGAGTCGGCGTCACTTGTTGACGCAGGTGTTGCCGAAGGCGGGGTTCAGCAGCCCGATCACGGAGATCGTGTTGCCGCAGACGTTCACCGGGACGTGAACGGGCACCTGAACGACGTTGCCGGAGACGACACCCGGGGAGTGCACGGCGGCACCCTGGGCACCGGAGTCGGCGACGGCCAGGCCCGCACCCGCGAGAACCAGACCACCAGTGGCAGCCGCAGCAGCGACGACCTTCTTGAGCATTTGTTCCTCCTTGTTGGCAAAGCGACCCCAAGCTTTCGGGATCACATGACCAGTAACGAGGAGGGAGTAATGGAGCTACGAGCTTATGGTCGCATTCACTCTTTTCAGTACAGCTCGTACGAGCGCCCGATTAACTGACCGCGCGGCCTTACGAGGCGTCGATGAACCGGTCGAGCACGCGCACGCCGAACCGGAGCCCGTCCACCGGCACCCGCTCGTCGACACCGTGGAACATGCCCGCGAAGTCCAGCTCCGGCGGCAGCTTCAGCGGAGCGAAACCGAAACCGCGAATGCCGAGGTCGTCGAAGGACTTGGCGTCGGTGCCGCCGGAGAGCATGTAGGGGACGGCCTTCGCGGCCGGGTCCTCGGCGAGCAGCGCGGACTGCATGGCGTCCACCAGAGCCCCGTCGAAGGTGGTCTCCAGCGCCTTGTCGGAGTGCACGTCCTCGCGCCGCACGTTCGGCCCGAGGAGCTTGTCGAGGTCGCCGAGGAACTCCTCCTCGAAGCCGGGCAGGAAGCGTCCGTCGACGTGCGCGGTGGCCTCGCCCGGGATGACGTTGACCTTGTACCCGGCGCCGAGCTGGGTGGGGTTGGCCGTGTTGCTCAGGGTCGCGCCGATGAGCTTGGCGATACCCCCGAGCCTGGCCAGGGTGGACTCCATGTCCTCCGGGTCCAGCTCGGTGCCGAGCGCGTCCCCCAGCTCGTCGAGGAAGGCCCGTGTGGTCTTGGTGACCCGCACCGGGAACCTGTGCCGCCCGACCCGGGCGACGGCCTCCGACAGCTCGGTGATCGCGTTGTCCCGGTGGATCATCGACCCGTGCCCGGCGGTGCCGGCCACGGTCAGCTTCATCCAGTGCATGCCCTTCTCGGCCGTCTGGATCAGATAGAGCCGCCGCTGCTCGTTCACGGTGAACGAGAACCCGCCCACCTCGCTGATCGCCTCCGTGACGCCCTCGAACAGCTCGGGGTGGTGGTCGACCAGGTACCGGGCCCCGTAGGTGCCGCCGGCCTCCTCGTCCGCGAGGAAGGCGACGACGACGTCCCGCGGCGGCCGCCGTCCGCTGCGCAACCGGTCCCGGACGACCGCGAGGGTCATGGCGTCCATGTCCTTCATGTCGACGGCCCCGCGCCCCCACACGCACCCGTCCGTGACCTCGCCGGAGAACGGGTGGTGGGTCCAGTCGGCGGCGTTCGCCGGTACGACGTCCAGGTGGCCGTGGATCAGCAGGGCGGGCCGCGACCGGTCCTCGCCCTCGATACGGGCCACGGTCGAGGCGCGCCCCGGGTGCGACTCGAAGATCTTCGGCTCCAGCCCGACCTCGGCGAGCTTCTCCGCGACGTACTCGGCGGCCTTGCGCTCGCCGGGTCCGGAGTGGTCGCCGTAGTTGCTGGTGTCGAACCGGATCAGCTCGCGGCAGAGGTCCACGACCTCGTCCTCGCCGGTGACGCCCCTGGCCGTGTCCGTCTCGCTCACGTGCTTCCTCCCGCTGTCACTGCCGGCTGTCCGTCTTCGCCGTCGTTGCCGGTGGTCATCCTCATCCTCCCCCTCCCCCGTCCCGGGCCCAAGACCGGTCCCGGCCCGGTCACACGCCGTTCACGCGCGAGCGGACCCGGGAACGGGGGGTGATCGGCCACCCCGGAAAGCCTGGTAATGTTTCCTTCGTCGCCGCGGGGGAAACCCCGCACGACAGACACCTTGTCCGGGTGGCGGAATGGCAGACGCGCTAGCTTGAGGTGCTAGTGCCCTTTATCGGGCGTGGGGGTTCAAGTCCCCCCTCGGACACCAGCTGAAACCCCTGCTGAGCAGGGGTTTCTTGCGTTGGTGGCCCACGCCGGCCGACCTGGCCGCCGCACGGCTTGCGCGCGCGGCTTCCACACGGATTCCGCGCGGCTTGCGCTTCAACTCCTCCTCGCCCAGGGCGACATGTGGGCCATCTCTCGCCTGTCCGGTGGATCCGCAGGTCAGGGCGTCGGGGCCGGGGTCCGGCCGTCCTCCGTACGGCCGTCCCGGGTGGCCGCGCCAGGGCCTCGGTCCTAGCGTCGTACTAATATTTCCGGCTTGTTACCGAGCTGGAGCCGGACAACCCCAGGCAGACCTGCGGGCCCGCCAGCGCCCCGGGTGCCCCGGGATCGAGACGCGAGGACCCGATGGCAGCCATCAGCGAGAGCAGCGCTCTCGGCCTGCTCGAGGACGAGATCCGCGAGCGGTACGGTGACACGGAACCCTCGACGGCACGTTTCTCCGCCGGGCCGGCCGCCCCGCCGCGGACCCTCGTCGACGTCTTCGACGCCTCCGTGCGCTCGCACCCGGACGAACTCGCGCTGGACGACGGCTCCGACCGGCTCACCTACCGGGCGCTGGCCGCCGAGGTGGAGCGGACGCGGCGGCGGCTGGCCGAGGCGGGCGTGGGGCTCGGGGACCGGGTCGGGGTGCGGGTTCCGTCCGGGACCAACGAGCTGTACGTCACCGTCCTCGCCGTACTGGCCGCCGGTGCCGCCTATGTACCCGTGGACGCCGAGGACCCGGACGAGCGGGCCGAGCTGGTGTTCGGGGAGGCCGGGGTGCGGGCCGTCGTCGAGGGCGGCCGGCGGATCACCGTGCACGGCGGGCCGGGGGCGCCGGCCGGGCGCCCCGGCCCCGGGCACGACGCCTGGGTGATCTTCACCTCCGGTTCCACCGGCAGGCCCAAGGGCGTCGCCGTCAGCCACCGCAGCGCCGCCGCCTTCGTGGACGCCGAGGCCGCCCTGTTCCTCACCGAGGAGCCGATCGGCCCCGGGGACCGGGTCATGGCGGGTCTGTCCGTCGCCTTCGACGCCTCCTGCGAGGAGATGTGGCTGGCCTGGCGGTACGGGGCCTGTCTGGTGCCGGTCCCCCGGTCGCAGGTCAGGAGCGGCGCCGACCTCGGGCCCTGGCTGGTCGAGCAGGAGGTCACCGTGGTGTCCACGGTGCCGACGCTGGCCGCGCTGTGGGAGCCCGAAACCCTCAACGACGTACGGCTGCTGATCTTCGGCGGTGAGGCCTGCCCGCCCGAGCTGGCGCAGCGACTGGTGACGGAGGGGCGCGAGGTCTGGAACACGTACGGGCCCACCGAGGCCACCGTCGTGGCCTGTGCCTCGCTCATGAGCGGTGCGGAGCCGATCAGGATCGGGCTGCCGCTGAACGGCTGGGAGCTGGCCGTCGTCGACGAGGCCGGCGAGCCGGTGCCGATGGGCGGCAGCGGGCAGCTGGTGATCGGGGGCGTGGGGCTCGCGCGCTACCTCGACGCGGAGAAGGACGCGGAGAAGTACGCGCCGCTCACCTCGCTGGGCTGGGAGCGGGCCTACCGCAGCGGCGATCTGGTGCGGGCCGAGCCCGAGGGACTGGTCTTCCTCGGGCGCGCCGACGAGCAGATCAAGCTGGGCGGCCGGCGGATCGAGCTGGGCGAGGTGGACGCGGCGCTCCAGGCGCTGCCCGGTGTCGCCGGCGCCGCCGCCGCCGTGCGCACCGCCCGCGGCGGCAACCAGCTCCTGGTCGGCTATGTCGTCACCCAGGACGGCTGGGACCAGCGGGCCGCCGTCGAGAAGCTGCGGGCCGTGCTGCCCGCCGCGCTCGTCCCGTTGCTCGCGCCGGTCGACGAGCTGCCGACCCGCACGTCCGGCAAGGTGGACCGCAACGCCCTGCCGTGGCCCCTGGAGGGGGTGGAGGCTCCCGCCGCCCAGCTCTACGGCACCGAGGCCTGGCTCGCCGAGCAGTGGACGGAGGTCCTCGGCATCCCGGTCACCGGTGCCCGTGACGACTTCTTCGCGATCGGCGGCGGCAGCCTGGCCGCCGCCCAGCTGACGACGCGGCTGCGCACCCGCTACCCGAGCGCCGCCGTCCTCGACATCTACCAGCAGCCGACCCTGCGCAAGCTGGCCCGCCGGCTGGAGGAGTCGGCGCAGGACGACGCGGCCGGCCGGGTGGTCGCCCCGGTGCCGGTGCGCGCCCAGCTCGTCCAGCTCCTGCTGCTGGTCCCGCTGTTCACCCTGCTCGGGCTGCGCTGGACGGTGGCGCTGGCCGCTCTGGGGAACCTGCTGCCCGCGTACTCCTGGCTGCCGACCGCCCCCTGGTGGCTGGTCGCGGCCGGTGCCGTCGTCCTGTTCAGTCCGCCGGGCCGGATCGCGGTCGCGGCGGGCGGGGCGCGGCTGCTGCTGCGGGGCGTGACGCCCGGCCGGTATCCGCGTGGCGGCGGTGTGCATCTGCGGCTGTGGACCGCCGAGCGGCTGGCCGAGGCCGCCGGGGCGACCTCGCTGACCGGGGCGTGGCTGCAGCGGTACGCGCGGGCGCTGGGCGCCCGGGTCGCCGCGGACGTGGACCTGCACGCGCTGCCGCCGGTCACCGGCATGCTCCGGCTCGGGCGCGGGGCCGCCGTGGAGTCCGAGGTGGACCTGTGCGGGTACTGGCTGGACGGGGACCGGCTGGAGATCGGCCCGGTCAGGGTCGGCGCGCATGCCGTCGTCGGGACGCGCAGCATCCTCTTCCCGGGCGCCCGGGTGGGCAAGCGGGCCGAGGTGGCGCCCGGCTCGGCGGTCGCCGGGCAGGTCCCGACCGGTCAGCGCTGGGCCGGGGCGCCCGCGGTCAAGCTCGGCAAGGCCAAGCGGAACTGGCCCAGGGAGCGGCCGCCGCGCGGCACGTTCTGGCGGTTCGTGTACGGCGTGACGGGCGTCGCGCTGACCCTGTTGCCGGTGCTCGCGGGCGGGGCCGCCCTCGCGGTGGCCGCGCTGTTCGTGGCGCCCGGCGGCGGGCCGGGGGCGGCCCTGCGCGGTGCCGCGCTCGCGCTGGTCCCGGCGACGCTCGCCTTCGGTCTGGCGTACGCGCTGCTGGTCCTGGTGGCCGTACGGCTGCTGAGCCTCGGGCTCCGCGCGGGAACGTACCCGACGCACGGCCGGGTCGGCTGGCAGGCGTGGACGGTCTCGCAGCTGATGGACCGGTCGCGGGAGACGCTGTTCCCGCTGTACGCGGGGCTGGTCACGCCGGTGTGGCTGCGGCTGCTCGGGATGCGGATCGGGCGGGGCGCCGAGGTGTCGACCGTGCTGGCGCTGCCGAGCCTGACCACGGTCGGCGAGGGCGCGTTCCTGGCGGACGACACGCTGACCGCGCCGTACGAACTGGGCGGCGGCTGGATGCGGATCGGGCGGGCGGAGATCGGCCGGCGGGCGTTCCTGGGCAACTCCGGGATGACCGCGCCGGGCCGCTCGGTGCCGGACGGCGGTCTGGTCGGGGTGCTGTCGGCGACGCCCAAGAAGGCGAAGAAGGGCAGCTCGTATCTGGGGCTGCCGCCGGTGAGGCTGCCGCGCAGCGCGAGCGACGGCGACCAGAGCCGTACGTACGACCCGCCGGCCCGGCTGCTGTGGGCGCGCGCGCTGGTGGAGCTGTGCCGGATCGTGCCGGTGCTGTGCTCGGCGGCGCTGGCCGGGCTGACGGTGGCGGCGCTGTGCGCCCTCGGGCCGTGGGCGGCGCCGCTGTCCGGTGTGGTGCTGCTCGCGGCGGGCGGCGCGGCGGGCGTGGTGTCGGTGCTGGCCAAGTGGCTGCTGGTGGGGCGGCACCGCCGTGCGGAGCATCCGCTGTGGAGCGCCTTCGTGTGGCGCAACGAGCTGGCGGACACCTTCGTCGAGGTACTGGCGGTGCCGTGGCTGGCCGGGGGTGTGCCGGGGACGCCGGTCATGACGGCGTGGCTGCGCGGGCTCGGGGCGCGGATCGGGCGGGGCGTGTGGGTGGAGAGTTACTGGCTGCCGGAGACGGACCTGGTGACGCTGGCGGACGCGGCGACGGTGAACCGGGGGTGTGTGCTCCAGACGCACCTCTTCCACGACCGGATCTTGCGGACGGATACTGTGGTCCTCCGTGAGGGTGCCACGCTGGGCCCTGGCGGGATCGTGCTGCCCGGCAGCACGGTCGGGGCCGGTACGACCCTGGGTCCCGCGTCGCTCGTCATGGCCGCGGAGTCCGTCCCGGACGACACCCGCTGGCTCGGCAATCCGATCGAGGCATGGCGTCCCTGAGCGGCGCGGGCCACTGCGGATCGGCGGGCGGGACACCGGCGGAGCCAAGTGGTGGCACGGCGCAGGGAGCGGACGAGGCAGTGGCGGTTCAGCAGTCGACGGGTCCGGATCCGTACTTCCCGGACAACGGTGATCCCCGGTACCGGGTGCACCGTTACGAACTCGCGCTGGAGTACCGCCCGGGTCCGAACCGGCTCTCGGGCACGGCCCGGATCAACGCCATCGCGGGCCGCTCCCCGCTCACCGAGTTCCATCTCAACCTGGCGGACTTCAGGATCGGGCGGGTCCGCGTCGACGGACGCCAGCCGCACTACACGCACCGTGGCGGCAGGCTGCGGGTGCGTCCCGCCAAGCCGGTGCGGGCCGGGGCTGCGTTCACCGTCGAGGTGCACTGGTCGGGCAATCCCGGGCCGGTGGCCAGCCCCTGGGGCGAGATCGGCTGGGAGGAGCTGGAGGACGGGGCGCTGGTGGCGAGCCAGCCGGTCGGGGCGCCGTCCTGGTACCCGTGCAACGACCGGCCCGCCGACAAGGCGTCGTACCTGCTCTCGATGACCACGCCGTCGGCGTACGCGGTGGTCGCGGGCGGCCGGCTGCTGACCCGTACGACGAAGGCCTCGACGACGACCTGGGTGTACGAGCAGTCGGCGCCCACGTCGAGCTATCTCGTGGGCCTCGCGCTCGGCAAGTACCAGACGGTGCTGCTGGGCGATCCCGGGCCGGGCGGGGTTCCGCAGCACGGGCACATCCCGGCGCACCTGCTCCCCCGGTTCTCCCGGGACTTCGCGCGCCAGCCCGCGATGATGGACCTCTTCCAGGAGCTGTTCGGGCCCTACCCGTTCGACGAGTACGCGGTGGTGGTGACCGAGGAGGAACTCGATGTCCCGGTCGAGGCGCAGGGGTTGTCCCTGTTCGGGTCCAACCACGTGGACGGGGCCAGGGGTTCGGAGCGGCTGGTGGCGCACGAGCTGGCGCACCAGTGGTTCGGCAACAGTGTCTCCATCGCGGACTGGCGGCACATCTGGCTGAACGAGGGGCTGGCCAAGTACGCGGAGTGGCTGTGGTCGGAGCGTTCGGGTGGCCGTGGCGCCGGTCAACTGGCGGCCGCCGCGCACCGGTTGCTGTCCTCGCTCCCGCAGGATCTGCGGCTGTCCGACCCGGGTCGCAAGCTGATGTTCGACGACAGGCTCTACGAACGCGGGGGCCTGGCCGTGCACGCGGTGCGCTGCGCGCTGGGCGACGACGCGTTCTTCCGGATGCTGCGGGACTGGACCCGGCTGCACCGGGGCGGCGCCGTGACGACGGCGGCCTTCCAGGCCCATGTGGCGCGCTTCTCGGACGAGCCCGTGGAGGGGCTGTTCCAGGCGTGGGTGCGGGAGGTGGCGCTGCCGCCGCTGCCGGTGGCGCGGGAGGCGGCGTAGGGGGGTCGGGGGCGGCTCGGCCGGCGCGGCACAATGGTGCCCGTGACCGCGCGTTCCTGCCCCTGTGGCCTGCCCGAGCCGTACACCGCATGCTGCGGCCGCTACCACTCGGGTGCGGCCGCGGCGCCCACCGCCGAGGCGCTGATGCGGTCGCGGTACAGCGCGTTCGTGCGGCGGGACGTGGCGTATCTGCTGCGGACGTGGCATCCGCGGACCCGGCCCGCGCGGTTGGAGCTGGACGAGCGGATGAGGTGGACGGGGCTGGAGGTCCTCGCCGCCACCGACGGGTCGGCCTTCCACTCCACCGGGACCGTGACCTTCCGGGCCTCCTACCGGGGTGGTTCGCTGCACGAGCGGAGCCGGTTCGAGCGGGTCGGCGGGGCCTGGGTGTACGTCGACGGGGAGTTCCCCGAGGCGTAGGGCTACGGCGCCAGGATGTCCAGTTCCTGGAGGGCGCCTACCGTGATCTCGCGCGTCAGCCGTTCGGCGCGGGCGGCGTCGCCCGCGCGAACCGCCTCCGCGACCTGGACGTGCAGGGTGACGGCGGCCGGGTCGGGGTCCTCGAACATCACCTCGTGGTGGGTGCGGCCGGCCAGCACCTCGGCCACGACGTCGCCGAGGCGGGCGAACATCTCGTTGCCGGAGGCCGTGAGGATGACCCGGTGGAAGGCGATGTCGTGGATCAGATAGCCCTCCAGCTGGTGGCCGCGTGAGTTGGCCACCATGCCGAGGGTGCACTCGGTGAGTTCGGCGCACTGCTCGGCGGTGGCGTGGCGCGCCGCCAGGCCCGCCGCCACCGGTTCGACCGCCGACCGCAGCACGGTGAGGGAGCGCAGCTGGTGGGGGCGGTCGGCGCCGGCCAGCCGCCAGCGGATGACCTGCGGGTCGTAGACGTTCCACTCGGCCTTGGGGCGGACCGTGACGCCGACGCGGCGGCGGGACTCGACCAGGTGCATGGACTCCAGCACCCGGACGGCCTCGCGCATCACGGAGCGTGACACCTCGAAGTGCTGGGCCAGTTCGTCCGTGCGCAGGACGCTGCCCGGCGGGTACTCGCCCGCGGTGATCGCGGGGCCGAGGGAGTCCAGTACACGGCCGTGCAGCCCCCGGCCCGGTGTGGTCATGCACTCAGCGTACGGGGTGGATCACCGAGCCAAAAAGTCAGACTTATTCGTCACGGACTCTTGAATTCGTCGTACCTAATGGGTTTCAGTGTCGTCGACATCAGGTGTCGACGAAGACAGCGAGGTAGTGATGACCACCCCCCACGTCGTCGTGGTCATGGGTGTCGCGGGCACCGGGAAGACCACCATCGGTCCCCTGCTCGCGGCCCGGCTCGGCGTTCCCTACGCCGAGGGCGACGACTTCCACCCGCCGGCCAACATCGCCAAGATGTCGGCCGGGGTCCCGCTCGACGACGCGGACCGGTGGCCGTGGCTCGACGCCATCGGTGCCTGGGCGCACGGGCGGGCCGGGCTCGGCGGAGTGGTCAGCTGCTCGGCGCTGAAGCGGTCGTACCGCGACCGGCTCAGGGCCGCGGCCCCCGGGGTCGTCTTCGTCCATCTCACGGGCGACCGCGCGCTCATCGAGGGCCGGATGTCGCACCGGCAGGGGCACTTCATGCCCACGGCGCTGCTCGACTCCCAGTTCGCCACGCTCCAGCCGCTGGAGCCGGGCGAGGCGGGTGTCGCGGTGGACGTCGGGGGCGGCCCCGAGGAGATCGCCGAACGGGCCGTCGAGGCGCTGGACGAACTGCCGCAGCCGGCCGAGTAACACCTCCCCCGTCCCCGTACCTGCAAGGGAAACCCGTGACCAGACTCAGAGTCGAGATGCTGGCAGCGGACACCGTCCAGCCGATCACCTCGGCCGGCCACGCCCGGCTGGGCATCGCCGTCCTGGTCGGCATCGCCGTCATCGTCGTCCTCATCACCCGGTTCAAACTGCACGCCTTCCTGGCACTGACCATCGGTTCGCTGGCGCTCGGCGCGTGCGCCGGGGCACCGCTCGACAAGGCCATCACGAGCTTCACCACCGGCCTGGGCAGCACGGTCGCCGGTGTCGGTGTGCTGATCGCCCTCGGCGCGATCCTGGGCAAGCTGCTCGCCGACTCCGGGGGCGCGGACCAGATCGTCGACACCATCCTGGCCAGGGCGGGCGGTCGCGCCATGCCGTGGGCGATGGTGCTGATCGCCTCGGTGATCGGTCTGCCGCTGTTCTTCGAGGTCGGCATCGTGCTGCTGATCCCGGTGGTGCTGATGGTGGCCAAGCGCGGCAACTACTCGCTGATGCGGATCGGCGTCCCGGCGCTGGCCGGTCTGTCCGTGATGCACGGCCTGATCCCGCCGCATCCCGGCCCGCTGGTCGCGGTGGACGCGGTCAAGGCCAACCTCGGTGTGACACTGGCCCTCGGGGTGCTCGTGGCCATACCGACGGTGATCATCGCGGGTCCGCTGTTCTCGAAGGTCGCCGCCCGCTGGGCGGACGTCCCGGTCCCCGAGCGGATGCTGGGTTCGAGGCCGTCCGAGGACCTGGAGCGGCGGCCCGGCTTCGGCGCCACCCTCGCCACCATCCTGCTGCCGGTCGTGCTGATGCTGGCCAAGGCCCTGGTCGACATCGTGGTCGACGACCCCACGCACCTGGTGCAGCGCGTCTTCGACGTCGTCGGCTCGCCGCTGATCGCCCTGCTGGTGGCCGTGCTGGTCGGCATCTTCACGCTCGCCCGCCCGGCCGGCTTCAGCAAGGAGCGGATCTCGTCGGCGGTCGACAAGGGGCTGATGCCCATCGCGGGGATCCTGCTGATCGTCGGCGCGGGCGGCGGCTTCAAGCAGACGCTGATCGACTGCGGGGTGGGCCGGATGATCCTGGAGATCTCCAAGGACTGGTCGATCCCGGCGCTGCTGCTGGCCTGGCTGATCGCGGTGGCCATCCGGCTGGCGACCGGTTCGGCGACGGTGGCGACCGTCTCGGCGGCCGGTCTGGTCGCCCCGCTGGCGGCCGACATGTCGACCGCGCACACAGCGCTGCTGGTGCTCGCCATCGGTGCCGGGTCGCTGTTCTTCAGCCATGTCAACGACGCCGGTTTCTGGCTGGTCAAGGAGTACTTCGGGCTCAGCGTCGGACAGACGGTCAGGACCTGGTCGGTGATGGAGACGATCATCTCGGTGGTCGCCGGCGGTCTGGTCCTCCTGTTGTCCCTGGTGATCTAGGAGCGGTACGGCGATGACGGCTCACCCCTTGTTCGACATCAGCGGGCGTACGGCCCTGGTGACCGGCGCCGGCCGGGGCATCGGGCTCGCCCTCGCCCGGGGCCTGGCCGAGGCGGGCTGCACGGTGGTCCTCAACGGGCGAAACGGCGAGCGGCTCGCCGAGGCCGCCGCCGGCCTGCCCGGCGACCGGGTGCACACGGCCGTGTTCGACGTGACCGACGGGCCGGCCGTGGCCGCCGGGATCGCGGACGTCGAGGAGCGGGTGGGCCCGCTGGACATCCTCGTCAACAACGCGGGCATCCAACTGCGCGCCCCGCTGCTGGAGTTCACCGACGCCGACTGGCACCGGATCCTGGACACCAACCTCACCAGCGCGTTCCTGGTCGGCCGGGAGGCGGCCCGGCGGATGACGGAACGCGGCCACGGCAAGATCATCAACATCTGCTCGCTGCAGAGCGAGGTGGTCCGGCCCGGCATCGCGCCGTACGCGGCGACCAAGGGCGCGCTGAAGCTGCTCACCAAGGGCATGTGCGCGGACTGGGGCCCCTGCGGCGTGCAGGTCAACGGGCTGGGGCCGGGCTACATCGAGACCGAGCTGACCCGGCCCCTGGTCGCGGACGAGGAGTTCAGCGCCTGGGTGCGCCGCCGCACCCCGGCCGGCCGCTGGGGCCGTACGGAGGATCTGGTGGGCGGGGTGCTCTTCCTCGCCTCGCCGGCCGCGGACTTCGTGAGCGGACAGGTGCTGTACGTCGACGGCGGTATGACGAGCGTGCTCTGAGGGGGCGTCGGGGATGCTGGGTTGTGTCATCCACGGGACGGGCGATCTGCGCGTCGAGGAACTGCCGGTGCCCCGGCCCGGGCCGGGGCAGGCGCTGGTGGCCGTCCGCTACGGCGGGGTGTGCGGCTCCGACCTGCACTACTGGCGGCACGGCGGGGTCGGCGACTTCCGGCTGCGCGAACCGATGGTGCTCGGGCACGAGGTGGTGGGGACGGTGACCGGCTACGGCGTCCGGGCGTCCGGTCCCGCGCCGGGTACGGCCGTCGCCGTGCACCCGGCCACGCCGTGCGGGGGGTGCCCGGAGTGCCGTGCCGGGCGGCCGAACGTGTGCCGCGACACCCGCTATCTCGGCAGCGCGGCCCGCTTCCCGCATGTGCAGGGTGGTTTCGCCGCGCACGTGGTCGTACCGGCCGAGCAGGTGAGGGCGTTGCCGGCGGGGCTGGAGCCGCGCCGGGCGGCGCTGGCCGAGCCGCTGTCGGTGGCGCTGCACGCGGTGCGCCGGGCCGGGGACGTGCGGGGCCGCCATGTGCTGGTGACCGGCGCCGGACCCATCGGGTGCCTGGTGGTGGCGGCCGCGAAGGCGGCGGGCGCGGCCCGCGTCACGGTGACCGACCTGGTGCCCCTGGCCCTGCGGTACGCGACGGCGGTCGGGGCCGACACCGCCGTACGGGCGGACGACCCCGCCGATCCCGGGTGGCCGGCGGAGGTGGACGTGGCCGTCGAGGCGTCGGGGGTGGCGGCGGGACTGGAGACCTGTCTGCGGCGGGTGCGGCGCGGTGGGGTGGTCGTGCAGCTCGGGATGCTGCCGCCGGGCGAGTCGCCGTTCGCCGGGAACCTGCTGGTCAGCCGGGAGATCGAACTGCGCGGGGCGTTCCGGTTCGGCGCGGAGTTCGACGAGGCGCTGCCGCTGCTGGCGGGCCGGCCGGAGTTCGACACGCTGATCAGCGCGGTGCTGCCGGTCGCCGCGGCTGAGTCGGCGTTCGCCCTGGCCGCCGACCGGGGCCGGTCCTGCAAGGTGCTGCTGGACTTCACGGACGGCGCCGCGGGCTGACGCCCGGCCGGGTCAGGGGCGCCACAGGCGGTGCTCGCGGGCCGCCCACTCCCGGCTGACCGTTCCGGTGCGCAGGCCCCGGCGGGCCTCCGGGTCGCCCAGGGCCATGCCGATGTGCCCGGCCAGGACGACACCGATGGTCAGGGCCAGCCAGTCGTGCACGAAGGTCGCCGACGTCCGCCACTCCAGGGGCGCCAGATGGGTGAACCACATCAGCAGGCCGGTGCCGAGCATCACCAGCGTGGCGCCGGCGATCCAGGAGGCGTAGATCTTCTGTCCGGCGTTGAACTTGCCCGCCGGGCGCGAGGAGTGCCGTTTGTCGCGGGCCAGGGCGGCCTTCAGCCAGAGGCGGTCGTGCGGGCCGAAGCGGTTGAGGAAGCCCAGGTCGGCGCGGAACGCGCGGGAGGCGAGGCCGAGCAGGACCGGCACGGGCAGGACGAGGCCCGCGCACTCGTGGATCCGGACGACCAGTTCCCGCCGGCCGACCAGCACGGCGAGCTGCGGGATGTAGAGGACGGCGGCCGTCAGCACGCACACCCCCATCAGCGCGGCCGTCGCGCGGTGCACCCAGCGCTCCGCCGGCGTGAAGCGCCGCAGCCTCGTCGTGGCGGCCGGGGCCTCAGCTCGTAGGGTCATCGCCGCGTCCGTTCGAACGGCCCACCCAGGCGTCGACGTCGTAGCCCAGGTTCTCCCAGTATCCGGGGCGGACGTGGTCGGTGACGGTGATGCCGGAGAGCCACTTGGCCGACTTGTAGAAGTACATGGGGGCGACATAGAGGCGGACCGGGCCGCCGTGGTCGTGGGTGATGTCCTTGTCCTGCATGCGCAGGGCGACCAGGACGTCCGGGCGGCGGGCCTGGTCGAGGGTGAGGCTCTCGGTGTAGGTGCCGTCGAAGCAGGTGAAACGGATCGCCCTGCCGGTGCCGCGCACCCCGGCCGCGTCCAGCAGCCGGGAGAGCCGTATGCCCTCGAAGGGGGTGCCCGGGACCCGCCAGCCGGTGACGCACTGGACGTCCTTGACCAGCCGGGTCTGCGGCAGGGCGCGCAGGTCGGCGAGGGTGTAGGTGTGCGGGTGGTCGACGAGCCCGTCGACCTTGAGGGTGTAGTTCTCGGGTCCCTGGTGCGGGACGGACGCGGCGACCGAGTAGTAGCGGAAGCCGCCGCCGTTGGGCAGCAGACCGGTCAGGCCCGTGGGGTCCTGCCCGGAGACGGAGCCGAGGAAGGACTCCAGGCCGCGTTGGAGCACCGGCGCGGTGGCCACGCCGAGGGCGCCGAGGCCGAGGGTGCCGAGGAAGACGCGGCGGCCGACGGGACGGCCCTGTTCAGGTCCCTCCCGCGACGGCCTCGGTTCCTCGGACGGTTCAGGGTTCACGCGTTTCATTCGAGCACCTCATGGGCCCGGGGGCCAGGGATCCCGGCCGGCCGTCAGGACTCCGTAATCACTTCTTACGTACGTGCCGGAAAGCCTGGTGACTCAAAGGGCCTCGGGTCCCTGGAACCTCGGGTCCGTGAAGCCTCGTGGCTCAGAAGGCGAGGGCGTGGGCGCGGGCCCGGCCGAAGGCCTCGCGGGGGTCGCGGTGGGGGTACGACCAGGGCGCCGGGGTGGCGTGCCGGCCGATGCGCCGGAACAGGGCCGCCGCCTCGGCCGGCCGGCCCGCGCAGGACATGGCGAAGGCGAGGTGGTTGAGGTCGACGTGGCGGCGGGGGTGGTCGTCGTGCTCCCACTCCAGCCACCAGTCGAAGGCGGCCTCCAGTACCCGGCGCGCCCGGGCCCGGTACCAGTGCCCCCAGGTGGCCGGATCGGCGGGCGCCAGGCCCGCTGCGGCCAGCACCCGGTAGCGCTCGGCGAGCGCCACGGCCGGCAGGACGGCCAGCGGGGAGTCGGCGGGCGCCTCGGCGGCGCACCGCTCGGCGAAGTCGTACACCTCGTGCGCCCCGCGCGCCCCGTGCGCCCCACGCGGCTGGTCCTGGCGCCGTTCGGCGAGGCGGGCGGTCAGCAGGTGGTGGGCGTGGTGGTGCTCCGGATGGCGGCCCCGGACCTCGGCGAAGGCGCGCAGCACCTGGCGGTGCGGGCCCATGGTGCGCTCCAGCCGGAGCAGGCCGAGCCACGGCGTGGGGTCGGCGGGGGTGAGCGCGGCGGCGGCGCGGCAGGCCTCGCGGGCCCGGTCCGGTGCCTCGTCGCCGCGCAGGGCCCGCTGGACCAGGGCCAGGGCGAGCAGGGTGGCGGCGTCGGCGGAGGCGGGTTCGGCCCGCAGCCAGCCGTGGACCCACGGGGCGGCGTGGGGTTCCCTGGCGAGGACGGTGACCCGGTGGCCGCGGCGGTCCCAGTCGTCACCCGTGTGCAGCAGCAGCGAGCGGACGGCCTGCCACCGGCCCTGGGCCAACGCCGTCCGGGCGGCGGCGAGTTCGGCGTCGTCGAGGGCGTCGTCGAAGGCGTCGGTGTCCTGCGGGGTGAGCAGGGGCAGGAGTGGGGGCACCGCGGGCTTCCTGATTCTCGGGCTGCCATCAGCCGATCACGCACAGCAAACCCTCAGCCAATGGTTTGCGTCAAGCGGAACAGAGGTGTTATTGACTTCAACTACCTTGCCGGGCGCGGAACTTGGGTCCGACGGTCCGTCGATGTCGTACCGTGGAGCGGCGGTTCCCGGTCACGGCTGTGGCCTGCGCCATGGCGCGCCGGGGTCAAGTCGCCGCATGGTGGCCGAGTCAGGTATCCGTTCCTCGGGTACTCCCCGGGGCGGCACCGGCCCGGGAGCGCTACAGTCGGCCACTACGCACCCGTGGTCCACCCGGATGATCGAGGTACGCAGCGTGTCCGTTCTGGTTCTCGTTCTCGCCGTGAGCGCGGCCTGTTGCCTGGGCTTCGGGTTCGTGCTCCAGCAGAACGTCGCCCAGCGGGCCCCGCTCAGCGACTTCCTGTCCTTCCGGCTGCTGCTGGACCTGATGCGGGTGCCGCGCTGGCTGGGTGGCATCGGTCTGATGGTGGCCGGCATGGTCCTGGGCGCGATCGCCCTCGGCAAGGGGGAGATCTCCCTGGTCGAGCCGCTGCTCGCCACGAACCTCCTGTTCGCGCTCGCCCTCTCCCGCCACCAGACCAGACAGCCCCTGAGCCACCAGGGCTGGACCGGCCTGCTCCTCCTCGCCGGCGGGGTGACCGCGTTCATCCTGGCGGGCCAGCCGCGCGGCGGCACCGCGGTCACCAACCCGTTCCGGCACTGGCTGATCATCGGTGTCATGGTGGGCGTGGCCCTGCTGCTCACCACCTGCGCCAAGCGCTCCCGGCTGAGCTGGGGACCGGTGCTGCTGGCGCTGGCCGCCGGACTGCTGTATGGCGTGCAGGATGCGCTGACCCGGGTGACCGGCACCCGCTTCTCCGAGGGCGGCCTGGTCGAGGTGGTCACCGGCTGGCAGCCGTACGGTGTCGTCGCGCTCGGTGTCACCGGGCTGATGCTCGTGCAGAGCGCCTTCGAGACCGCCCCGCTGCGGATGTCGCTGCCCGCGCTCACCGCCGCCCAGCCGCTCGCCGGGATCCTGTGCGGCGTGGGCTTCCTGGGCGACCGGCTGCGCACCGACACGGGAGCGCTGGCCTGGGAGGCGGCGGGGCTGGCCGCGATCGTCGCGGGCATCGTGCTGCTGGGCCTGCACCCGGCCATGCCACGCGGCACGTCCGAGACGGAGCGGGCGCGGGACCTCCAGTCGCGCTGAAACCTGCCCGACGGCACCCGCCCAGCCCGCAGCCCGCCCGGGTCGGCCCCCGCCCAGCCCGCACCCCCGCCCGAGTCGGACCCCGCCCAGCCCGCACCCCGCCCGAGTCGGACCCGCCCAGCCCGCAGCCCGCCCAAGTCGGACCCCGCCCGGCCCGGACCCCGCCCGGACAGGGACCCCTGGGCCGGGACCCGCCCGGCCCGGACCCCGTCCAGCCCGCCCCCGCCCGGTCGGACCCCGCCCAGCCCGCACCCCGCCCGGTCGGATCGGGCTCCGCCCCGACGGGAGCCGCCCGCACAGGACCCTGGTTGGATGAGGGCATGAATCCTGCTGACGAGATCCTCGACATCGTCGACGACAACGACCAGGTCGTCGGGCAGGCCCCACGCGGCGAGGCGTACGCGCGCGGGCTGCGGCACCGGTGTGTGTTCATCCAGGCCCGGGACGCGGCCGGGCGGCTCTTCGTCCACCGCCGCACGCCGACCAAACTGGTCTTCCCGTCCCTGTACGACCTGTTCGTCGGCGGAGTGGTCGGCGCGGGCGAGTCCTACGACGACGCGGCCCTGCGGGAGGCGGAGGAGGAGCTGGGGGTGAGCGGACTGCCCCGGCCGTCGTTCCTCTTCAAGTTCCTCTACGACGACGGGGCCGGCAAGAGCTGGTGGTCGGCGGTGTACGAGGTGCGCTGCGAACCGCCGGTGCGCCCGCAGGCGGAGGAGGTCGAGTGGTACGGCTTCCTGCCCCAGGACGAGGTGGACCGGCGGCTCGGCGAGTGGGAGTGGGTACCGGACGGACTGGCGGCGTGGGAGCGGCTGCGGGAGCACCGGGGCGGCGACCGCGTACCGCTGACGTAGGGTCCTGCGCGTGATCGATTTCGCGCGGAACATCCGGCTGTGGTTCGCCCCCGAGGTGATCCGGGAGGAGGGCGGCACCCCCGACTACCGGTTCTCGCTGGCGAACGAGCGCACCTTCCTGGCCTGGCTGCGGACCGCGCTCGCGCTGATCGGCGGGGGTTTCGCGGTCGACCAGTTCCTGCCGGAGCTGCGCCGGGGCTGGCGGGTGGGGCTGGCGCTCGCCCTGCTGGGGGCCGGCGTGCTGTGCTCGCTGCGCGCGGTCAACCACTGGGTGCGGTGCGAGCGGGCGATGCGCCGGGGCGAGGACCTGCCGGTGTCCCGCTTCCCGGCGGTGCTCAGCCTGGTCGTGGCGGTGGTGGCCGTCGTGATGGTCGTCGTCGTACTGGTCGGATGGGCGGGGTGACGCCCGGGCGCGACCCGGGGCTGCAGCCGGAGCGGACACGGCTGGCCTGGCGGCGCACGACCCTGTCGGGCACCGTCGCCGCCGTCCTCGCGGTGAAGACCGCCCTGCACGGCGGCGCCTCGACGGGCGGCGTCCTCACGTGCGCGCTGTGCTGCGCCCTGTGGCTGGGCTTCCTGTGGGTCGCCCAGCACCGCATCCGCGCCCTCGCGGCGGCCCCCGCCCCCCGGGCCCTCGCACCACGCCACGCGACGGCCGCGGCACTGTGCACGGTGGCGCTGGCCGTCTGCGCGGCGGCACTGGTGGTGTAGCCGCGCGGCCGGCGTCCTCGGACGTCAGGGAGCCGTGTGCTCGTCCTCCCAGTCCACCGTCACCACGATCTTGCCGCGGGTACGGCCCTCCTGGTTCAGGCGGTGGGCGTCCGCCGCGCGTTCCAGCGGGAAGGTCCGCGAGACGTGCACGGAGATCACCCCCTGCTCCGCCAGCGCGGACAGCCGTTCGAGGTCCTCGGCGTCGGGGCGCACGAAGCAGTAGCGGCCGCCGTGGCTCAGCACCTCCGGGTCTGCGATCGAGGCCAGCCGCCCCTCGGGGGCGAGCAGGTTGACCGAGGTCTTCAGCGTGTCGCCGCCGATGGTGTCGAAGACCGCGTCCACCCCCTCGGGCACCAGGGCGCGCACCCGTTCGGCCAGTCCCTCGCCGTAGGCCACGGGCTCGCCGCCCAGACTCCGGACGAAGTCGTGGTTGTGCTCACTGGCCGTACCGATGACCCGGGCCCCCAGATGCGCCGCGAGCTGGACGGCGATCGAGCCGACCCCGCCGGCCGCCGCGTGCACCAGGACGGTCTCGCCCTGCTTGGCCTCCAGGGCGTGGACGAGCACCTGGTAGGCGGTGAGCCCGGCCAGCGGCAGCCCGGCGGCCTCCTCGAAGGACAGATTGCGCGGCTTGCGGGCCAGGGTCCGCACCGGCGCGGCCACGTACTCGGCGAAGGTGCCCCGGGACAGGAAGTCCTCACGGACGTAGCCGATGACCTCGTCGCCGACGGAGAACTCCGTCACCGCGGCACCGGGCTGCACCACCACCCCGGACACGTCCCAGCCCGGGATCACCGGGAAGACGGCGTCGAGAGCGCCGTCCAGATATCCCTCACGGCACTTCCAGTCGACCGGGTTGACGGCCGCCGCGCGCACCTTGACCAGCACCGCGTCGGGGCCGACCTTGGGGTCGCGCAGCTCGCCGTACTCCAGCACCTCGGGTCCGCCGTACCGGCTGTAATGGATGCCCTTCATGCCCTCGACCCTCCGGGGTTGGTGAACGCCACGCAACCGGGATGCCCCCATATGTCCCGTTCGCGTGGCAGCCTGTCCGTCGTCATCACGTCATCACCCCGTACCCCGAAGGTGAGCACCATGACCATCCTTCACCAGGAACACACCGCACACGACAGTCACGCCCACGGCCCCGGCTGCGGACACACCGCGGTGCCGCACGGCGACCACCTCGACTACGCGCACGACGGACATCTGCACCGCGAGCACGGGGACCACTGGGACGAGTGCGAGCCGGCCGGGCACACCGCCCACGAGGACCACGAGCACCGGCACGGCGAGAACTGCGGGCACGCGCGCGTGCGTCACGGTGACCATGTGGACTACCTGCACGACGGCCACCGGCACGCGGAGCACGAGGACCACTGGGACGACCACTGACGGACGGGTGACCGACGGCTCCCCCGCGGGGCGACCCCGGGGAGCCGTCGGACCGGGGTGGCCCCGATCACGTTCGGCTCACCCACTGGACGGCATACCGACCGGTCGGCATCATGAGTGGGGTCCCGTTCTTCACCCCGTTCGTAGGAGCGACGCATGAGCCCCGACCACCCGCCCGGACTCGATCTCGACCGGCTGCGCGGCCTGCTCGACCGGGAGCGGCCCGGCCTGGTCAGCGGCCCCCTCACCGGCCGGCTGATCGAGGGCGGACGGTCGAACCTCACCTACGCGCTCTCCGACGGTACGTCCAAGTGGGTCGTACGGCGGCCACCGCTCGGCCATGTCCTGGCCACCGCCCACGACATGAGGCGCGAGCACCGGGTGATCAGCGCACTGCACCCGACGAGCGTGCCGGTGCCCCGCCCGGTGCTGCTGTGCGAGGACGAGGAGGTGCTCGGGGCGCCGTTCTACATCATGGAGTTCGTGGACGGCACCCCGTACCGCACGGCCGACCAGCTCGCCCCGCTCGGCCCGGAGCGCACCCGTGCGGCGGTGCTGTCCCTCGTCGACACGCTCGTCGAGCTGCACGCCGTGGACCCGGCCGCCGTGGGCCTGGCGGACTTCGGGCGGCCCGAGGGCTTCCTGGACCGTCAGCTGCGCCGCTGGGGCAAGCAGCTGGACGCCTCCCGCAACCGCGAGCTGGCCGGCATCGACGAACTGCACGCCACCCTCGGACGCCGGCTGCCCGTCTCCCCCGCCGCCACCGTCGTGCACGGCGACTACCGCCTCGACAACGTCCTGATCGGCGCGGACGACCGGATCGAGGCGATCCTCGACTGGGAGATGTCGACGCTCGGCGATCCGCTCACCGACCTGGGTCTGCTGGTGATGTACAGCCGTCCGCTGGGCATGGCCGACTCCCCGGTGTCGACCACGGCCGAGGCCCCCGGCCACCCGGACCCGGCCGAGCTGATCGAGCGGTACGCCGCCCGGTCGGGGCGGGACGTGTCGGCCGTCTCCTGGTACACGGCCTTCGCCTGGTTCAAGCTCGCCGTGATCCTGGAGGGCATCCACTACCGGTACACGCTCGGCCAGACGGTCGGACGCGGCTTCGACCGCATCGGCGACCTGGTGCCCGTCTTCATCGACCACGGACTGACCACTCTTCAGGAAGGCTGACCCGAGATGGACTTCGCGTTCGACGCGCGCACGGAGGAGCTGCGTGCCAGGCTCCTCGCCTTCATGGACGAGTACGTCTACCCGGCCGAGCCGGTCGCCGAGGAGCAGCGGGCCGCTCTGGCCTCGCCGTGGGAGACCCCGGCCGTGGTCGAGGAGCTGAAGGCCGAGGCGCGCCGCCAGGGCCTGTGGAACCTCTTCCTGCCGGACGCCGAGTACGGCGCGGGGCTCACCAACCTCCAGTACGCGCCGCTGGCCGAGATCACCGGCCGCTCCCCGCATCTCGCGCCCACCGCGCTGAACTGCGCCGCGCCCGACACCGGGAACATGGAGGTGCTGGCGCAGTTCGGGAACGAGCAGCAGCGCAAGCAGTGGCTGGAGCCGCTGCTGGCCGGTGAGATCCGCTCGGCTTTCGCGATGACCGAGCCGGAGGTGGCCTCCTCCGACGCCACCAACATCACCACGCTCATCGAGCGGGCCTCCGACGGCACCGACGAGTACGTCGTGACCGGGCGCAAGTGGTACATCTCCGGGGCGATGAACCCTGACTGCAAGATCTTCATCGTGATGGGCAAGACCGACCCGGACGGGCCGGACATCCGCCGCCAGCAGTCGATGGTGCTGGTCCCGCGCGACACCCCGGGCGTCACCGTGAAGCGCGCCATGCGGGTGTTCGGCTACGAGGACCACTCGCACGGCGGCCACGCCGAGGTGGTCTTCGACCACGCGCGCGTGCCGGCGGCGAACCTGGTCGGCGAGGAGGGCGGCGGCTTCGCCATCGCCCAGGCCCGGCTCGGTCCCGGCCGCATCCACCACTGCATGCGGCTGATCGGCATGGCCGAGCGGGCCATCGAGCTGATGTGCCGCCGGGCGGTGTCCCGTACGGCCTTCGGCAAGGCGCTGGCCCAGCAGGGCGTCGTCCACAACTGGATCGCGGACGCCCGGGTGACCGTGGAGCAGCTGCGGCTGCTGGTGCTGAAGACGGCCTGGCTGATGGACACCGTCGGCAACCGGGGCGCCCACACCGAGATCCAGGCCATCAAGATCGCCACGCCCAGGGCGGTCGTCGACATCATCGACCGGGCGATCCAGCTGTACGGCGCTGGCGGCGTCAGCCAGGACTTCCCGCTGGCCGAGCTGTACGCGAGCGCCCGTACGCTGATGATCGCGGACGGTCCGGACGAGGTGCACCAGCGGTCGCTGGCGCGACGGGAGCTGAAGAAGTACCTCTGAGGGGCCGAAGAGCCTAGGGACGCAGGGCCCGCAGGAGCAGGTCGGCCAGCTGGTCGGCGACCTCCTGCGGGGTGAGCGGGCCCTCGGGGCGGTACCAGGTCGACAGGTGGTGGACCGATCCGAAGTGGTAGTCCACCACCAGGTCGGCCGGTGTCGCCGTGGAGAAGACACCCGCCTGCTGTCCCTCCTCGATCAGCGCGCGGAAGCGCTCGTGGTAGCGCCGGCGCTCCGCGCGCACCTGCTTGTTCTTCTCCGGGCTCAGATGGTGCATGGAGCGGAAGAAGATCATCGCGTCGTCGAGGTTCTCGATGGTGGTCACCACGACGTCGGCCGCCGCGCCTCTGAGCCGCTTCTCGATGGGCTCGTCCGCGTTCGCGAACGCGTCGAGGCGCTCCTGCTGGACGCGCAGCACGCGCGCGTACACCTCGTGCAGCAGGTCGTCCTTGGAGCCGAAGTAGTGGTACAGCGCCCCCTTGGTGACGCCCGCCGCCTCGACGATCTCCTGTACCGACGTGCGGTCGTAGCCCTGCTCGGCGAAGAGCCGGGTGGCGGCGGCCAGCAGCCGCTGCGGGACGGGCGTACCGTCTCCGTCCGTGGTCCTGGGCACTGCCGCCACCTGCCTTTCGTTCGTTCTACTGGCTGTCTTGCGCGCGGGAGCGAAGTTCCCGACGGAGGATCTTCCCACTTGCCGTCTTGGGCAGGTCGGGCAGGATCTCCACCTGTCGCGGGTATTTGTAGGCGGCCAGTCTCTCCTTGCAGTAGGCGGCGAGCGTACCGGGGTCCGTGTCGGCGCCGGGACGCAGGCTGATGTACGCCTTGACGGTCTCGCCCCGGTAGCCGTCCGGGACGCCGACGACGGCCGCCTCGCGCACCGCCGGATGGGTGTAGAGGACGTCCTCGACCTCGCGCGGCCACACCTTGAAGCCGGAGGCGTTGATCATGTCCTTCTTGCGGTCGACGACGTAGAGCCAGCCCTGTTCGTCCATGAAGCCGATGTCGCCGGTGCGCAGCTCGCCGTCCGGGAAGGTCTCGGCGGTGGCCTCGGGGCGCCGCCAGTAGCCGGGGACCACCTGGGGGCCGCGTACGACGATCTCGCCCTGTTCGCCGAAGGGGACCTCGGCGCCCTGGTCGTCGACGATGCGGACGATCGTGTCGGGGCCGGGCAGGCCGACCGCCAGCGTGCCGGAGCCGGGGTCCACGGGCGCTTCCAGGCCGGGCGGGACGGAGGCGCAGGGGGCGGTGCACTCGGTCAGGCCGTAGCCGTTGCGGATGTACGGCCCGAAGCCCGCGCGGAACTTCTCCACCAGGGCGGGCGGCACGGGGGCGCCGCCGGAGGAGATGTTGACGAAGGAGGAGAAGTGGCCGGGGGTGGCGTCCGGCTGGGCGGCCAGCGCCATGAAGGCGGTGGACGGGCCGACGGTGTAGTGCGGGCGGTGTTCGGCGAACGCGTCCAGCACGACGCCCGGTTCGAACCGGTAGGTGAGCACCAGGGTGCCCGCGCTGACGAGGCAGGCGCCGAGCTGGCAGACCATGCCGGTGATGTGGAACAGCGGTGCCATGGCGTAGTAGACGGGCGCCTCGGGCAGGGCCAGTCCGGTCCGCTGTCGCTCGGCGTTGTACATGATGTTGCCGTGGGTGTTGGTGGCGCCCTTGGGGGTGCCGCTGGTGCCCGAGGTGTAGCTGATCAGCGCGATGTCGGCGGGGGCCGGGTCGCGGCCCTCGGGGCCCTTGCCGCCCTGCCGGGCGACGGCCACCAGGTCGTCGGCGTCGGCGGCCGGGGGCAGCCGCTCGAAGGTCAGCACGCGCGCGTCGTGGCGGGTCTGGAAGTCCAGCTCGCAGCCGGTGAGCACGATCCGCACCGGGGAGCCGGCGGCCGTGTCGCGCAGGTACGACTCCCAGGCCCGGTCGGAGCAGATCAGCGCGGCGACCTCGCCGTCCCGCAGGACGTGGGCGACCTCGGCCGACTTGTACATGGGGTTGACGGGGACGACGGTCGCGCCGGCCTTCCAGGCGCCGAGCAGGGCCAGCACGAAGTGCGGGGAGTTCTGCAGCAGGACGGCGACCCGGTCGCCCCGCTCCAGCCCGCGTCCGGCGAGGTGGGCGGCGACGGAGTCGCTCAGCTCGTCGACCTCGCGGTAGCTCAGGCGGGCGTCGAAGTAGGTGAGGAAGGTGCGCTCCGGTGCCTCGGCGACCGCGCGGCGCAGGGCGTGCACCAGGGAGTCGGCCGGGTCGACCGGGCCGCGCTGCGCTTCGTTGAGGAGGGCCAGCCAGGGCCGGGCCGCGTAACGGGACTCGGTCACCTCGCCGCCTCCCACTTCTGCTGCAGGTGGTTCATGCTGGTCAGCCAGCGGTCGGGGTGGCCGGCCCGGGCGGTGTAGTACCCGGCGACCTCGGGGTGCGGCAGGATCAGGAAGCGGTCCTCCGCGATGCCCTTGAACAGGGCGTCCGCGACCTCCTCGGGGGCGATCGCGGTCGGCTGGAGCACGAGGTCGCCCGCGCTGCCGGTGGCGGCCAGCATGTCGGTGCGCACGCCCTGCGGACAGATCGCGTGCACCTTCAGGCCCCGGTGGCGGTAGGTCAGCGACAGCCACTCGGCGAAGGCGTAGGCGCCGTGCTTGGTGACGGCGTAGGACGGAGCGCCGATCATGGTCAGCAGTCCGGCGGCGGACACGGTGGAGACGAAGCGGCCGGTGCCCCGCTCCAGCCAGTCGGGGAGCAGTTCGTGGGCCGCGCGGACGTGGGCCATGAGGTTGACGTCCCAGGACACCGCCCAGGACTTCTCGTCGAGCACCCCGCCGACAGAGCCGAGACCGCCGTCCTCGAAGGCGACGCCCGCGTTGGCGCAGTACACGTCCACGGTGCCGCCGAGCGCGTCGCGTGCGTCGCCGACGATCGCGGAGGCGTCACCCGGTACGGCGATCCCGCCGATCTCCTCCGCCACCGCCTCGGCCTTGCCGGCGTCCAGGTCGTTGACGACCACCCGGGCGCCCTCGGCCGCGAACCGGCGGGCCAGCGCGGCACCGATCCCGCCCCCCGCCCCGGTGACGACCACTCCCGCATCCTGCACGGCTTCCACCATCGGTCTCCTTCGACACGGTGCGACTCGGCTCTGCGACGCCAGACTAACCAGTCGGTATGTACAAAAGGAAGGGCGGCTGTCACACCCTGGGAGCCCGCGCCTTCCACCCCCACGGAGGTCACCCCCATGCACCTGTCCAGAAGGGCCCTGCTGGCGGCGGGGGCCGCGACGGCCTCACTGCCGGCGGCACCCGCCGCCGCGGCCCCCGCCCACGGCCTGCGCACCGGGTTCGACAGACTCGCGGCCGACGGATACACCCTGCTCAGCGGCGAGCGGGTGGGAATCGTCACCAATCCGACCGGCGTCACCGCCGACGCCCTGCACATCGTCGACGTGATGCACGCCGACCCGCGCGTCCGTGTGACGGCGGTCTTCGGACCGGAACACGGCTTCCGGGGCACCGCGCAGGCGGGCGGCTCGGAGGGCCGCTACGCCGACCCCGCGACCGGTCTGCCGGTCTACGACACCTACCTCAAGAACGGGCAGCCGCTGGCCGACGTCTTCACCGCCTCCGGCGTGGACACCGTCGTCTTCGACATCCAGGACGTGGGCGCGCGCTTCTACACCTACATCTGGACCCTGTACGACTGCATGGAGGCGGCGTGGCTGGCGGGCAAGCGGTTCGTCGTGCTGGACCGGCCCAACCCGGTGACCGGCCGGTCGGCCCGGGGGCCCGTCCTGCACAAGGAGTTCGCCACCTTCGTCGGGCGGCAGCCCATCGCCCAGGCGCACGGGATGACGGTGGCCGAGCTCGCCCGGCTGTTCGACGGGGAGTTCCTGGGCGGCCGGGTCGCGCCGGAGACCGTACCGATGTCGGGCTGGCGGCGGTCGGAGTTCTACGACGCCCACGATCTGCCCTGGGTGCCGCCGAGCCCGAACATGCCGACGCCCGACACCGCGCTGGTGTACTCGGGAACCTGCCTGTTCGAGGGCACGAACCTGTCGGAGGGGCGCGGCACCACCCGGCCCTTCGAACTGCTGGGCGCCGAGGGCGTCGACGGACGGTGGGCGGCGGCCGCCAACGAACTGGGCCTGCCGGGCGTGCGGTTCAGGGAGGCGTACTTCGCGCCCACCTTCTCCAAGTTCCAGGGGAAGACCGTCGGGGGTGTGCAGATCCATGTGCGCGACCGGACCGTCTACGACCCCGTACGCACCGGGATCGCGCTGCTGGTGACCGCCAAGCGGGTCTGGAGCGGCTTCGGCTGGCGCCCGGACGACTGGATCGACAAGCTCACCGGCTCGGACCGGGTCCGCACGATGATCGACGCCGGTGCCGGCCCGGACGAGGTGGTCGGGGCCTGGCAGTCGGAGCTGGCGGCGTTCCGGCGGATTCGAAAGGAATATCTCCTCTACCGGTGAGACGCGGTGTATGGCCAACCTCGGCCGGCGGCGGGACGATGCGTCCACATCGCACCGTTTCGGGGGACGAGGGAGCCTGGTATGGCGGATCCTGGGATGAGCGTGACTCCCTACTGGGAGCTGACCTTCGACGCGGACGGGGACGTGGATCCCCCGGAGCGGGACCGGCTGATGGCGGAGGTCACCGCCGCGGGCGTGCACGACCTGCTCGTCTTCGCGCACGGCTGGAACAACGACCGTTCGGGCGCCACCGCCCTCTACCGACAGTTCTACGCCCCGGTCCCCCGGCTCGCGCCGGCGGCACGGATCGGGTACGTCGGGGTGATCTGGCCGTCGATGCGCTTCTGCGACGAGCCGATCCCGGACTTCCCGAGGTCGGTTGCCGCCGTGGAGGCGGCGGCGGCACCGCCCTCGGCGCTGGACAAGGACACCCGGCGCGCACTGCTGGAGACCTTCCCCGGCCGGGCCACGGTGGTCGACCGGCTCGGCCGGCTGCTGGACGAGCAGCCCGCCGGCCCGGCCGGCCTGGAGGAGTTCGGCGGGCTGGTGCGGGTGCTGGTGGCGCGGACACCGGACGGTTCCCGGCCGCCGTGCGCGGCGGACACCTCGACGGAGGAGGGGAGCCCCGCGCTGCTGGCCGGGGACACGGCGGCGGCCTGTGATGCCTTCGCGCAGGCGCTGGCCGGGCTCGGACCCTCGGGCGCGTCGGAGGGGTTCACCCTGCCCAACCCGTGGAACGGCGCCAAGGAACTCCTGCGCCAGGCGACGTACTACGCGATGAAGCGGCGGGCGGGCACGGTCGGCGAGCGGGGACTCGGACCCGTGATCGGCCGGTTGGCGCAGGCCGCGCCCCAGGTTCGGGTGCACCTGGTCGGGCACAGCTTCGGCGGGCGGCTGGTGGCGTTCGCCCTGCGCGGGCTGCCGGACGGGGTGCGCGCGGTGAAGTCGGTGACGCTGCTCCAGGGGGCCTTCTCGCACTACGCGTTCGCGGCCCGGCTGCCCCAGGACGCGGACGCGACGGGCGCCCTGCGGGGCCGGCAGGACCGCGTCGACGGCCCGATCGTGTGCTGCTACTCGCACTTCGACCAGGCGCTCGGCGACCTGTATCCGCTGGCCTCGCGGATGGCGGACGACGACCGGTCCTTCGCGGGCATCGACCTCTCGGGGGTGCTGGGCACCCGATGGGGGGCGATGGGCCACGACGGGGTGCAGGGCGTGCCCGGCACCCGCGGGCTGGATCTGGACGGGGCGCTGCGCGGACCGCTGCCGGCGTCGGGCTGTGTGAACGTCGACGCGGCGGCGGTCGTCCGGCGCGGGGGCCCGCCGGCCGGGGCGCACAGCGACATCGTGCACCCGGAATTGGCGCGGCTGGTGCTGGCGGCGGGCCGTATCGCGTGACCCGCCGCCGCTGCGGCGTCAGCGGTGCGAGGTGTACTCCACCACCTGCTGGAAGGTCGGCCGGTTCTGCCAGCTGATCTTGCCGTGCTTGATGCCGCCCAGGGTGCGCTGGACGATCGAGTCGGCGCACCACTGGTCGCCCGCCGAGCACTGGTCGTCGCCGGGGTAGACCTGGGCGGCGGTCAGCCCGGCCGCCTGCTTCAGCGTGCTGAGGAGGATGTCCCGGCAGGAGCCGAGGCTGCCGCCACCGCAGTAGGTCTGGCCGAGGCCGCCCTGCACGGACTCACCGAGGACCGCCCGGATGTCCTTGTCGACATAGCTCCACCAGCCGTACTGGAAGGAGCTTCCGGCGTGCGAGCCGGTCGGGCCGTGGCCGGCCGAGGGGGCCTCGTCGATGGACAGGTTGCCGGTGAAGGCGGTGTACAGGTCGCTGCCCAGGCCGGGTTCGAACTCGGCCTTCACCAGCAGCGGCCACCAGGCGTCCAGGATCCGGATGGCGTCGGCGTCGGCGTACGTCTTCGAGCCGGCCGAGGTTTCCGTGCGCTTGCCGCCCGCGGTCACCCACGCCTGGAGCTTGCTCACCGCGGCGGCGGCCGTGGAGTCGGTCACCGTGGAGGAGTTGATCACCTGCAGCAGCTCCGGCAGCACGTCCTCGGCGCGCAGGTCGGTCAGGGCCGCGTCCGCCATCGCCTTGACCAGCGCGGACCGGGTCACACCGCCGGCCGCGACCAGCTTCTTCACCCGGTCCTCCAGCAGGTTGCCGCGGTGCACCGAGCCGTCGCCCCAGGAGGCGGTGGTGTAGTTCTTGGCCTGCTTGTTGTTCCAGGAGATGTAGTAGTCCTGGTCGATCGAGTTCGGGTGGGCGGAGGCCGGGGTGTAGTCGGCCGTGTTGGTGGCCGGGTCCCAGTTGCGCCACTCGTAGGCCGCCTGCGCCCACACCGGGAACTCGGCGTCGACGCCGCTGGCCCGCACCGGGTTGTCGCCGCTGTTGTAGTAGGCGGTGTGCTGGGAGTCGGCGTAGAACCAGTTGAAGGTGTAGTTGATGTGCTGCGCCGCGCTCTGGAAGTCCTGCGGGCCCTTGATGTAGCCGGGGTCGTTCAGCATCTGGAAGCCGATGATCGAGTCGGCCTCGTGCAGGTACGAGGAGCGCAGCGTGGTGTAGGCGACCTTCTTGCCGCCGACGGTGGCCCGGTACTCGACCGGACCGTACTTGGTGCGCCAGACCCGCATCGTGTACGAGCCCGCCGCCGTGCCGTCGGCCGTGGTCGGCTTCCAGGCGTTGGCCTGCTCGACCTTGTCCATGGCCGTGCAGGTGCCGTGGTACAGGTAGTGGTAGTCGTCCTGGCACAGTTCGACGGCGTAGGTGTCGATGATGTCCTGGCCGGAGGTGGTCGCGCTCCAGGAGTAGTCCTGGCCGCGGCCGAGTTCGACGTACATGCTCAGGCCCGCGAAGGAGGCGCCGCGGGCGCTGATCCCGGGGCCCTGGATCTCCTGGAGCATGAGGAGCTGCGGGGCGAAGTAGCCGGTCTGCGGTCCGAAGACGGCGATCGGATGCCCGCTGGCGGTGTACTTGCCGCTGACCACCAGGGCGTTGGACATGCCCCGCTTCGCGGAGCTGAGCGTCGCCTTCGCCGCCGTCGCGGAGGCGCCGGTGGCGCCGGCGGTGGCCGCGCTGCCGGTGCGGTCGTAGACCAGCGGTTCCTGGGTCACCGAGCCCGCGTCGGGCAGCGCCTCGCCCTGGGCGTCGGCCGGCTTGGCGGCGTACGGGAAGCTCTCGCCGTTGTGGACGGTGAGGACGGCCTCGGGGTCGTTGCGCTCGCGGAAGGCCTCCCAGACCTTGGTGCCCTGCTCCACGCCGTACTTGGCCTGGGCGTCGATCAGGGAGATCGCGTTGTTGACCTCGCCGCCGCCGCCGGAGCCGAACAGCGTGCCGATCACGGAGGCCAGCGCCACCAGGTCGGTGATCTTGAAGTGGTCGATGGTGCCGGCGTTGGTGATTGAGTCCTTGTGCCCGGTCAGCACGTACTCACCGGGGAAGTAACGACCGCTGTCGGAGGCGTCTATGTAGGAGTTGATGCCGTCGAGGTAGGCGTCGGCGTCGGCGAGGGCCTGCTGGCCCCGGGCGCCGTTCTTGGCCACGGCATTGTCGATCTGCGCCTGCAGGTCGGCCTCGGTGTAGGGAGCGTTCCGGTAGAACTCCTGCTCAAGGCCCTGGTTGGCGGCCGCACCGCCCGCGAAGGTGGTCAGCTGGCCGCGTCCGACGTGCCGGAAGACGTCCATCAGCCACAGCCGGTCCTCGGCCGCCGCGTAGCCGGCGCCGAACTCGGTGCCGTACCTGGTGGTGCCGGTGATGTGCGGCACACCGGCCTTCTTGTCGCGGACGATGGTGACGTCGGTGCGGCCGGCCGGCTTCTCGGTGGAGGCGACCTGGTCGGAGGCGACCCCGAAGGACGCGTCGTTGAAGAAGGTGTTGATCTTCGCGTCGGTGAGCGTCGAGTAGCCCTTGGCCAGGCCGGAGTAGAGGCCGAGCTGGTCCTCGGCGTGGTCCGGCTGGGTGCCGAAGGCCTGGTTGAGCAGGATCTGCGCGAGGGTGGCGTTGCCGTTCTCGCCGGGCGGCAGGACGTCGGAACACTGGCCGCCGCAGTAGTCGTTGGAGGCCGTGGCCGCGACGGCGGCCGTCTGGGCCAGCGGCGAGAGCAGCCCGGCAATCAGTACGCATACGGATGCCGTCTTCAGGAACCCGGTGAGCCTGCTGGGAGTTCTCAGTTTGTCGAACAAGTCGTGATGTGGGGTGCGCCGTGGCATGGCTGCTCCTGATGACGGGGGTGGGGCCGGACGTTACCGCCGGTATCCCCGAGATTGAAGATGAACATGCGTCACTTTTTGGAGTCGATGGAGTCGGAGCCGTTCGGTCAACCCGGGGTGCCTTATGGGAGGGCATCGGAAATCGGATGGAGCCGAATCGTGTGTCGACACGTCTATTCGGCGACGTCGGGCACAGCCCGTACGACGACGCCGAAGTGACCGAAGTACAGATGCAGGTGTGACGGAGGTGCAGGGCGATGGCCGGTTTCCGGAGTCTGGCGAGACAGGTGCGCGACCCGCGGTGCGATCTGGCGCTGCGGCGGTACTCACTGCGCAAGTGCCTTGAGCGGTTCGCCCCCTACGGGCACAGGGCGACCTGGGACCACCTGTGCTCCCGGGCCGGGTTCGGTCCCGAGGACCGCTCTCCCGAACCGGCGCGGCTCGTGGCCGCGTTGGAGGAGCTGGAGGCGGCCCGGGTGGTCTGGCTGGCCTATGAGGTCGAGTTCGCCGAGCGCCGCAGGAAGGAGAAGCACGACGGGCTGCGCCGTCCGGGCAGCGTCGACGACTGGCACCGGCTGACCTGGGGCGGTTTCGGCGTGGCCTGGTGCGACGACCCCCGTGTCCACCCCGACGAACCACTGGCCGAGGTGCTGCGACGGCTGATCGCCGCCCTGGAGCGCGAGCCGGGCTCGACCTGCCCGGTGTGCGACGGGGAGCGCCTCCTGTGGAAGTACGACCTGGACCACGAACCGTCGTCCGGTCCGGTCTGCGTGGACTGCGGGATCCTGGTACCGCGCCCCGTGCTCACACCGGAGGCACTGGCCTACGCCAGGCGCGGCCGGCTGCTGATGTCGGCCTGAGCGCCGACGGAACCCGGGGGGTGCGCCGGGGATGCCGCACCCCCTGCTCGTGCCGTGCCGTGGCGTCGTGGCCGCTGAAGGGGCCCTAGCGGGCCGTAATTCGCTCGCTCCACTCCTTTCCCGTCCGCACAGTGGGAGGCGATGAAGCCGAACTGAGCGGCCCGGAACGAGGAGTCCCATGTCGACGCTGCGCGTCACCGCCGAAGTGCTGACCGTCCACGAGCATCCGAACGCCGACGCGCTGGAACTGGCCCAGGTGGGCCTGTACCGGGCCGTCGTCGCCAAGGGGGCGTACCGTACCGGCGAGGCCGCCGTGTACATCCCCGAGCAGTCCGTGCTGCCGGCCGGACTGATCGAGGAGCTGGGACTGACCGGGCGGCTGGCGGGCGGCAACGCCGACCGGGTCAAGGCGGTGCGGCTGCGCGGCGAGCTGTCCCAGGGCATCGTGTGCCGCCCGAGGGCGCTGGCGGACCTCGACCTGGCGCGGGCCGCCGCCGAGGGCACCGACTTCGCCGAGCGGCTGGGCATCACCAAGTGGGTGCCGCCGATACCGCCCACCATGAACGGCGAGGTCGAGCCGGCGCCGGGGCTGCTGCCGTGGGTCGACATCGAGAACATCCAGCGCTATCCCGGCATCTTCACCCCGGGCGAGCCGGTCGTGCTGACCGAGAAGCTGCACGGTTCGGCGTGCCTGCTGACCTACACCGCCGACGAGGACCGGGTGTACGTGTCCTCCAAGGGCTTCGGCGCCAAGTCCCTCGCGCTGGCCGAGGATCCGCTGAACCTCTACTGGCGGGCGGTGCGCGGGCACGGCGTGGCCCGGGTGGCCGCCGGGCTGGCGAAGCGGCTCGGGGCCAGGCGGGTCGGCGTCTTCGGGGAGGTGTACGGCGCCGGGGTGCAGGATCTGGCGTACGGGGCGGACGGCCGGCGGGACACGCTCGGTTACGCCGTGTTCGACGTGTCGGCGGAGATCGACGGGACGGTGCGCTGGCTGGACGCGGCCGAACTGCTGGAGGGGGAGCTGCCGTTGGTGCCGCGCGTGTACGCGGGGCCGTACGACATCGAGCGGGTGCTGGAGTTCGCGTCCGGGCGGGAGACCGTGTCGGGGCGGGAGCTGCATCTGCGGGAGGGTGTGGTGATCCGGCCGGCCGTGGAGCGGTACAGCCCGGTGACCGGGGGCCGGGCGATCGCCAAGGCGGTCAGTCCGGCGTATCTGACCCGCAAGGGCGGCACCGAGTACGAGTGAGGCGGGGCGGCCCGCGGCGGCCGAGGTGGCAGCCGCCGCGGGTCAGCCGTCCCGCTCCACCATCAGCCGCGAGCCCACCCGGCGTTCGCCGAACACGTCGTCCGGATTGGACAGGACGCAGGTGTCCAGGGACAGACAGCCGCAGCCGATGCAGTCGGTGAGGTGGTCGCGCAGCCGGTTGAGCTGCTTGATGCGCTCGTCGAGCTCGGAGCGCCAGGTCTCCGAGAGACGGGCCCAGTCCTCACGGGTCGGGGTGCGTTCCTCGGGGAGCTGGGCGAGCGCCTCGCGGATCGTGGCCAGCGGGATGCCGACCCGCTGGGCGGCCCGGACGAAGGCGACGCGGCGCAGGGCGTCCCGGCCGTAGCGGCGCTGGTTGCCGGTGGTGCGGCGGCTGGTGATCAGGCCCTTGGCCTCGTAGAAGTGCAGGGCGGAGACGGCGGCACCGCTGCGCGCGGACAACTGGCCGACGGTCAGCTCGTGGATCTTCTCCGGAATCTGGGGCACCCCTCAGAGCCTACCCACCGCCCACCCGCGGCCCGCCGTCGCGGTCCGTTGACATCGGCCCCGCTCCCGACCATGCTAAGCAGTTGCTTAGAGTTTTCGCGATGCGAGCGAGAGGCCGGGACATGGCAGCACCGAGGACCTTCACCTCCCCCGACGAGCTGAAGGCGGCCGTGGGCGAGCAGCTGGGGTACACCGACTGGCTGGAGGTCGACCAGAAGCGGATCGATCTCTTCGCGGAGGCCACCGGCGACCACCAGTGGATCCACGTCGACCCGCACAAGGCGGCGGCCGGCCCGTTCGGGACGACCATCGCGCACGGGTATCTGACCCTGTCGCTGCTGCCGCTCTTCGGCCCGCAGCTGATCCAGGTCGAGGGCGTCAAGATGGGCGTCAACTACGGGACGAACAAGGTCCGCTTCCCCTCCCCCGTGCCGGTCGGCTCCCGGCTGCGCGCCACCGCGACGATCAGCGCCGTCGAGGACGTCAAGGACGGCGTCCAGCTGACCCTCGCGTTCACCGTGGAGCGCGAGGGCGGCCAGAAGCCGGCCTGCGTCGCGGAGTCGGTCTCCCGCTACTACCTCTGACGGTCCCGGGGCCCGGACCGGCTACTTCGCTCCCACCATCCGCAGCACGAGGTCGGCGTAGAGCGCGCCGACCTCCTCGGGGGTGCGGGGGCCGTTCACGGTGAACCAGCGGGCCACGTCGATGCAGAGCGACAGCACGGCCAGCGTGGTGCCGTGCACGTCGAGCACGTCGAACTCGCCCGCGGCCACGCCCTCCTCGATGATCCCGCGCACCTCGGCGTCGACCTGGCGGCGCAGCGCGATGATCTCGGCGCGGGCGTCCGGGCCGAGCGCGTCGAGTTCGTACTGCACGACCCGGGCGGTGGTACGCCGGCCGGCGTGCCAGCGGACGAAGGAGCTGACGGCGTCGGCGAGCCGCTCGGTGGCACTGCCCTCGCGCCGGGCCGCCGTGCGCAGGATGTCGAGGGCCCGGTCGTGGCCGATCCGGCTGATGCGGTGGAGCAGCTCTTCCTTGGTCTTGTAGTGGATGTAGAGCGCGGCCGGGCTCATCCCGGCGCGGCCCGCGATGTCGCGGGTCGTCGTCGCGTGGTAGCCGCGCTCGGCGAAGGCCTCCACGGCGGCGACGAGCAGCCGCCGTGCCGCGTCCGGGGTGACCTCGTCCCACGGCTCGACCTCGCCGCCGGTCGTCTCCTCCGCCGTACTCATCGCTCGCTCGCCCCTCTCGGTGACAGGAGCTCCACCATACCGCTGAAGCTGAGCGGTCGCTTAGTGTGCCCGCTCGGAGCTTCTCGGCTTCTCGAAGGGGTCGTGCTCGGCCAGCAGCTTCTCCAGTCGGGCCTGGTCGACCCGGCTGACGATCTGGCCGGCCTCCTGGCGGTCCCGGATCACCTTGGCGAGGGTGAAGGCGGAGGTGACGAGGTAGAGGACGGCGATGCCGAGGAAACCGCGCACCCAGGCGCTGGCGCTCAGCTGGTAGATCCCGATGGCGGTGGCCGCCATGGCGACCGCGAAGGAGGCGACGGCCTGGCCGTAGAAGGCGCCCGTGTTCTGCTGCTTGACCGGTGTGTCACTCATGCCGACCAGGATCGCCGGGCGTGACGGCCGCCACATCCGCCGAAGTACTCAGCCGGATACTCAGAACGCCGAGACCCCGGTCAGCGCACGCCCTATGAGGAGCTTCTGTATCTGGCTGGTGCCCTCGTAGAGGGTCATCACGCGGGCGTCGCGCAGGAGTTTGCCGACCGGGTACTCGTCGATGTAGCCGTAGCCGCCGAAGACCTGGAGGGCGTTGTTGGCGGCGCGCACGGCGGCCTCGGAGGCGAAGAGCTTGGCCTTGGAGGACTCGACGGCGAACGGCAGCCCGCGGTCGACGAGATCGGCGACCCGCCAGGTCAGCAGCCGGGCCGCGTCCACGTCGACGGCGATGTCGCTGATCAGCTCCTGGACCAGCTGGTGGTGGGCGATGGACTTCCCGAACTGCTCGCGCTCACCGGCGTGCCGCACGGCCGCGTCCAGGGCGGCCTGGGCGATGCCGACGCATCCCGCGGCCACCGACATCCGCCCCTTGGCCAGTGCCGACATGGCCACCGAGAAGCCCTTGCCCTCCTCGCCCAGCAGCGCCGAGGCGGGCACCCGCACGTCCTGGAGGACCAGTTCGGCGGTGGCCTGGCCGCGCAGACCGAGCTTGCCGTGGATGGCGCGCCGGGTCAGACCGGGGGTGTCGGCGGGCACGAGGAAGGCGGAGACGCCCTTGTGGCCGGGGACGTCGGTGGAGCGGGCGAAGAGCAGGACGACGTCGGCCCAGGTGCCGTTGGTGATGAACATCTTGGAGCCGTTGATGACGAAGTCTCCCCCGCTCCCGCGCACGGCCCGGGTGGTGAGGCTGCCCGCGTCGGAACCGGTGCCCGGCTCGGTCAGGCCGAAGCAGCCGACGTACTCGCCGGCGGTGAGCCCCGGCAGCCAGCGCCGCTTCTGCTCCTCGCTCCCCCAGGCGGCGACCGACTTGGCCACCAGGCCCAGGGAGACGGAGACGATGCCCCGCACCGAGGAGTCGCCGCGCCCCAGCTCCTCGGTGACCAGGCAGTACGCGAGGTGGTCGCCGCCCGAGCCGCCGTAGTCCTCGTCGATGGTCAGACCAAGGAAACCGACGTCGCCGAGCTTCTTCACGATGCCCCGGTCGACCTCCTCGGCGCGGTCCCAGGCGACGGCGTGCGGAGCGATCTCACGGGCCACGAAGTCCCGGGCCAGCTGCCGGACCGCCGTCTGCTCCTCGCCGAGCCCCAGGTTCACCACGGGATCACCCCACTTGGAAAGTCGTTCTTGAAAGCCGTACCTTTAAATTAGCGCTGCTAGTTTCTGATCGCAGCCCTACTATGTGCGCCATGGCCCGACCGCGCAAGCCCCTCCTCAGCACCGACCGGATCGTCGAGACCGCGCGGGCCCTCGTGGACGCGGAGGGTCTGGCGGCCGTCTCCACGCGCCGGCTCGCCGCGGAGCTGGGAGTCAGCGGGCCGTCGCTGTACAACCACTTCCGCACGAAGGACGAGATCCTGGAGGCGGTCGCGGACTCGGTGAGCGCCCAGGTCGACCTGTCGATGTTCGAGGACGGGCGGGAATGGCGGACCGCGCTGCACGACTGGGCGGTCTCCTACCGGGGCGCCCTGCGCGACCACCCGAACATCGTCCCGGTCCTCGCCCGGGGCCCCGGCCGCCGCCCGGCCGCGCTGCGGCTCGCCGACGCGGTCTTCGGCGCGATGGTCGACGCGGGCTGGCCGCCGGCCCAGGCCACCTCCATCGGGGCGCTGATGCGGTACTTCGTCATGGGTTCCGCGCTGGACTCCTTCGCCGGCGGGTTCGTGGACGACCAGAGCGCCTACGACCCCGCCGACTACCCCCATCTCGGCCAGGCGCACCTGCTCGCCGAGCGGCAGGAGAAGATCGACGAACGGGCCTTCGAGACTGGCCTGAGGGCACTGCTGGACGGACTGACCCAGCAGTACGCGGCACTGCGCGCCCTCTGACCCGCGTCTTCGCCTCAGAACACGACCAGCGCCCGTCCGCCCTTGCCGGCCAGCATGTTCTCGAAGGCCGCCGGGATGCCGTCCAGGGCGATCCGCTCGGTCACCAGCGCGCCGAGGTCCAGCCGGCCCGCCCGGACGTGCTCGGCCAGCACCGGCAGGTCGCGGGCCGGGTCGCAGTTGCCGTAGACGCAGCCGGCGAGGGTGCGGCCCCAGTGGAAGATCTCCAGGGCGTTGAAGGTGACCTGCTGGTCCTTGCCACCGATGCCGACCACCGTGGTACGGCCGCCCCGGCGCGTGGACTCCCAGGCGGCGCGGATGGTGGCCGCGCGGCCCACGCACTCGACGGAGACGTCGACGCCCTGCTTGGCGGTGAGGGCGCGGATCTCGCGGGGCGTGTGCTCGGAGGCGAGGACGTAGTCGGTGGCGCCCGCCGCGCGTGCCAGCTCCTCCTTGTGCGGGGAGACGTCCACGGCGATGATCCGTGCCGCTCCGGCGATGCGGGCCGCCTGGAGCGTGGCGAGGCCCACGCCGCCGGCGCCGAACACCGCGACCGTCTCGCCGGGCCGTACCCGGGCCGAGTGGTGGACGGCGCCGTAGCCGGTGAGGACGGCGCAGCCGAGGAGAGCGGCGTCGGTGAGCGGGATGCCGTCCGGCAGCGGCAGCAGGCAGGAGGCGGGGACCACGGTCTCCTCGGCGAACGCGGCGACGTTCAGACCGGGGCGCAGGTCGGTGCCGTCGGCGGTGCGGGCGTACACCTCGGCGGCGCCGCTGAGGGCGTTGGCGCACAGCCAGACCTCGCCCAGCGTGCAGGCGTGGCAACTCCCGCAGGAGGGTGCCCAGTTGAGGACGACCGCGGCTCCGGGCGCCACCTCGGTGACGCCCTCGCCCACGGCGACGACGGTGCCGGCGCCCTCGTGGCCGAGGACGGCCGGGACCGGCACCCGCATGGTGCCGTCGGACAGGGACAGGTCGGAGTGGCAGACCCCGGCGGCGGCGAGGCGGACGCGGACCTGTCCGGGGCCCGGCTCCGGCAGGTCGATGTCGGTGATCTCCAGCGGGGCACCGATGGCGGGCAGGACGGCGGCACGTACGGCCATGACGGGCTGACTCCCTTAGAACTGGAGGGACTTGGTCTGGAGGTACTCGGCGAGGCCGGCCGTGCCGAGTTCCCGGCCCACGCCGGACTGCTTGTAGCCGCCGAAGGGGGCGAGGGGGTTGAAGCGGCCCCCGTTGATGTCGACCTGGCCGGTGTCCATGCGCCGGGCGAAGGCCACCGCGGCGGCGTCGGCGGCCCACACGGCGCCCGCGAGGCCGTAGACCGTGCCGTTGGCGATGCGCAGGGCGTCCTCCTCGTCCTCGTAGCGCAGGACGGCCAGGACCGGGCCGAAGATCTCCTCCTGGGCGATGGTCATGTCCGGGGTGACGTCGGCGAACACGGTGGGGCTGACGAAGTAGCCCTTCTCCCGCGGGGACCGGGTGCCGCCCGCGACCAGGCGGGCGCCCTCGGCCAGGCCCTTGTCGATGTACCCGAGCACCCGGGCGCGCTGCTTGGCGTTGACGACCGGTCCGATGCGGTCGGCGTACTTGGCGGCGGCGGCCGCCGCCAGCTCCACCGCCTCCTCGTACCGGGCGGAGTCCACCAGCATGCGGGTCCAGGCGCTGCAGGTCTGCCCGGAGTTGGACATCACGTTGGCGACCCCGACGCCCACCGCCCTGGCCAGGTCGGCGCCGGGCAGGATCACGTTGGCGGACTTGCCGCCGAGTTCCAGGGCGACCTTCTTGACGGCCGCGCCCGCCACGGCGCCGATCTGCCGGCCGACCGAGGTGGAGCCGGTGAAGGAGACCAGGTCGACACCCGGGTGCTCGGCGAGGGCCTGCCCGGCGACCGGGCCCAGGCCGGTGACCAGGTTGAACACCCCTGCGGGAAGGCCCGCTTCGTGCACCGCCTCGGCGAAGAGCCGGGCGGTGAGCGGGGTGTCCTCGGCGGGCTTGAGGACGATCGTGCAGCCCGCCGCGAGCGCCGGGGCGACCTTGGCGACGATCTGGTGGAGCGGGTAGTTCCAGGGGGTGATCGCGCCGACCACGCCCACCGGCTCGTGCAGCACGGTGGAGTTGCCGACCTTCTCCTCGAAGGCGTACGACGCCGCCAGTTCGGCGTACGAGCCCGCGACCGCGACCGGTACGCCCACGTGGACGGCCTGGGAGAAGGCGAGCGGCGCGCCCAGTTCGGCGCTGATCGTCTCGGCGATCTCGTCCCCCCGCGCCACCAGCACGTCCCGCAGTGCGGTGAGCCGGGCGGCCCGCTCGGCCGGGGCGGTGGCGGCCCAGCCGGCGAGGGCGGCGCGGGCGGCCCGTACGGCGGTGTCGACGTCCAGCGCGCCGCCCGCCGGGACACGGCCGATGACCTGTTCGTCGGCCGGGTTCACGACCTCGATCTCGTCCGTGCCCGCGGCGGGCCGCCAGCCGCCGTCGATGTACAGGCCGTCGTGTGCCTTCATGCTGCTTCCTCCCGGCGGGTGATCGTCGTCCGGCATACAAACTAGCGGCGATAGTTTTCCTGCGCCAGGCGTACCGGGACATCATGGCCGGGCCGGCCGCCCCCGTCCCGTACCGGGGTCACTCGTCCAGGTCGGGCAGGCGTGCCGGGTTGGGGCAGATGCGTTCGCCGTGCTGGTCGAAGACGAACAGGTGGGCGATGTCGACGAGGAGCGGGATCTGCATGCCGTGCCCCAGCCGGATGTCCGGGGTGGTGCGCACGACCAGGTCGCCGGGCAGCCGGCCCTCCGGGGGCGCCGGTTCGGGCTCCGCGTCGGCCGGGTGCTCCAGCACCACCACGGGCCCGGCCCGGGTGGATCCGGCCCGTTCCAGGAGCCGGTCCAGCATGCCGGGCCCGGTCCGGCGCCGGCGCCGCGCGGGCCGGGCCGCCGGGCGCGGGGCCTCCAGTTCCGGTACGACGGCGGGCCGGGAGCCGGTGTCGAGGTGGACGAGCACCTCGTGCCCCTGGAACTCCACGTGCCGCACCAGACCGGTGATCGGCACCTCACCGGGCCGGGCGGCACTGTGCTTGGCGATCCGCACCGCCTCCGAGCGCAGGCCCACGATCACCTCGCGGCCCTGCTGCACCCGCAGCAGCCGGTGGTCCAGGCAGAGGGGCTCGGGCAGCCGCAGGGACTGCTTGCCGAGGCTGATGGTCATGGCGCCGTCCAGCGGGGCCCGGACCAGTCCGCACAGCAGGTTGATGCGCGGGGTGCCGACGAAGGCGGCGACGAAGACGTTGCGCGGCTGCGCGTACACCGAGCGCGGGCTGCCGACCTGCTGGAGCACCCCGCCGCGCAGCACGGCGACCCGGTCGCCGAGCGACATGCCCTCGGCCTGGTCGTGGGTGACGTACACCGTGGTCACCCCCAGCTCCCGGGTCAACTGGGAGATCTCGGCGCGCAGATGGCTGCGGAGCTTGGCGTCGAGGTTGGACAGCGGCTCGTCCATCAGGAAGGCGGAGGGGTGGCGGGCGATGGCCCGGCCCATGGCCACGCGCTGGCGTTCGCCGCCGGAGAGCTGGTTCGGGAAGCGGTCGAGGAGGTCCTCGATGCCCAGCATGCGGGCGGTGGCGTCGACACGCGGGCGGTGGTCGGCGCCGGGCGCCTCGATGCGCAGCGGGAAGCCGATGTTGTCGCGGCTGCTCATGCTCGGGTACAGCGCGAAGTTCTGGAACACCATCGCCATGTCACGGTCCGAGGGCAGCCAGTCGTTGGCCTGCTCGCCGTCCAGGAGCAGTTCCCCCTCGTCGATCTCCTCCAGCCCGGCGATCATTCTCAGCACGGTCGACTTGCCGCAGCCGGACGGTCCCAGCAGGACCAGGAACTCGCCCGGTGCGATGTCCAGCGAGAGCCGGTCCACCACCCGGGGGCCGCCGCGGGAGTAGGACTTGCTCACGTCGTGCAGGGAGATGGCGCGTGTCATGACTGCTGCCCCCGGGGGCTGTCCGGAGCGCCGCTGCTCCGTGGTCGGAGACCTCGTGCGGGTCGTACGGGGCCTGTGCGTCACGGAAGTTAACGGAATGTACGCGGGCGGGGGAAGAGTTCGAGCGGTAACGGGTGTCGCGGTCTCAGCGGGTCGCGGTGAGGTGGGCGAAGACGACGACGTTGCTGGTGTAGCCGGTCCGCCGGCTGTAGAGGCCGCCGCAGGTGAGCAGCCGCAGCTCGGGGCGCCGGCTCGGGCCGTACACCTCCTTGTCGGGGAAGTTCGCTTTGTCGAAGACCCGTACCTTGTCCACCGTGTAGACGGCCGTGCGGCCGTCGACGCGCCGGGCCTCGATCCGGCCGCCGGGGTGCACCAGGGCGAGGGCGGAGAAGACCGCGGGACCGGAGCTGGTGTCGCGGTGGCCGACGGCGACGGCGGTGCCCCGCTCCCCCGGTGTGGGTCCGTCCTGGTACCAGCCGGCGACCTCGGGCTTGTCGAGCGGCGGTGTCTCCAGCTGCCGGTCGGGGCCGAGCCGTACCCCGACGAGCGGTGCGTCGATGCCCAGGGAGGGGACGCGCAGGGTGGTGGCCGGGGACCGGGGCAGCGGCGCGGGCGGCGGCCCCTCGGCGACCGGCGCGTCCTGCGCCCCGTCCGCCCCGGACGGGGCGCCGCGTCCCTGGCAGTGGGCGCCGACCGTCACCAGGACGGTCACCAGCGCGGCCGTCCTGACCAGGCGGTAGGCGCGGGTGCGGTGCCAGGGCCTGCGTCTGCGCCTACGCGGCACCATGCGGCCGCCGGCGGACCAGCCGGAGGTACACGGTCGCGCTGACCACCACCAGCCCCACGGCGGCGGCCGCGGTCACCGGGGTGTAGGCCTTGACCGTCTCGATGCCGCCACCGCCGGCGTGGACCCCGCCCCGTGGACCGTCACCGCCCTCCCGGGGGCCGTCACCGCCACCGCCCTGCGGGCCGTCACCGCCGCCCTGGTGCCCCTCACCGCCGCCCGGGCCCGGAGCCCCGCCCTGGTGGTCCTCGATCCGGCCCGGGTCCCCCGCGTCCTGCCGCTGGGGGTCGTGCCGGCCGTGGCAGTCCACGTGGAAGATCTTCTCCTTCGGCGTGGTGCCGATGACCCACGTGATCCGGTACTGGCCGTCGGCCAGGCTCATCGGGTCCGTGTGCCCGGCGCCGGAGCCGGGACCGAGCGCGATGGTGCCGGTCACCGTGGCGCTCGTGGGCAGCGGGGGCTGCGCCTCGATGGTGTAGGCGATGCTGCCCAGCGAGTCGAAGTTGACGGCGTCGAGATAGAACTTGCAGACCTCGGGGTCGTCCTTGGAGACGCCGAAGGGCACCCCGACCCGGTGGATCCTGATGTCACCGGCGTCTCCGGGGACGGCCGCCGCGATCGGTGCCGCGAGCCAGCTGGCGCCCGCCGCGCCGAGAACCGCGAGGGCCGTGACGCCGAACCGGGTACGGACGGCGGGCGGGGGAGTCAAGGTGGGCATGCGCTTCCTCCGAGTCAGACGATTTTCATACAAATCGCTCTCGGTCTGACTCTCTTTCACACCGGCCCCCGGTTTCCGGGAGCCCAGCCCGACGCGCCCTCAGATTTCGCTCGACCGGCGCAACCGGCGCCGCTCCCGGGTCCCCCGTCCGGCGGTCTCCGCCGCCGCCCGCGCCGCCAGGGCCGTGGCGCGCGGCGCCCGTGCGGCACTGCCCGCCGAGACCAGCAACAACCCGGCGAGCATCACGAACGGCGCCCCCACCCCCGCGACACCCGCGACCAGGCCGGCGGCGGCCGGCGCGGCGACCTGGCCGAGGCGGTTGCCGGTCAGCCGCAGGGCGAGGGCGGTGGAGCGGGCGGCGTCCGGGGCGGCCTGGACGACCGTCGTCATGGACAGCGGCTGCCCCACGCCCAGGCAGAAGCCGAGGGCCGTGAGCAGCAGGCCCAGCACCCACACCGGCACCGGCGCCGCGACTCCCGCGCACAGCACGGCCGCCAGGAAGCAGGTCACGGTGAGCAGCAGGGGCCGGCCCAGCAGCCTGAGCAGTGGGGTGAGGATCAGCCGGCAGGCGACGGTGGCCCCGGCGCGCAGGCTGAGCAGCACGCCGACCACCGAGGGCGCGATGCCCCGGTGCTCGCCGACCACCGGGAGGTAGGCGGTCAGGATGTCGGTGGCGGACAGCACGGAGAGGCTGATCAGCATGCCCGCGGGTACGCCCCGGGCGCGCAGGATCCGCCCGACGGGGACCCGGTCGCCGTCCCCGGAGCGGGACATGAGCGCCGTACGGTCCTCGATGCGCCACAGCGAGGTGAAGGCGACCGCGGCGCCCGCGCCCGCCACCACCAGGGCCAGCGCGCTGCTGCCGGCCATGTCGGGGCCGCCGATCAGGGCACCGGCCGCGATCGGGCCGACGAGCTGTCCGAGCGAGGCGCCGATGGTGAAGTGCCCGAAGTTGCGGTCCTGTTCGCGCGGGGCGGACTGGCGGGCCACCAGCGACTGGGCGCCGATCACGAAGCAGAGGTGGCCGAGGCCCATCACCCCGCTCCACAGGGCCATCGCCCAGAGGGTGCCGGCGGTGCCGCTGAGGACGCAGCCGCCCGATATCAGGACCACGCCGGCCGGCAGCAGGGGCGCGCAGCGGCCGTGGTCGGTGCGGCGGCCGAGCGGTACGGCGGCGAAGAGCGGGAGCAGGGCGTAGACGCCCGCGACGACGCCGACCGCGCGCTCGTCGGCGCCCAGCGCGAGGGCCCGGTAGGAGACGGCGGGCCGGGCCATCGACACCGCCCCCTGCGCGAAGCCGAAGGCGATGACGAGGCGGAGCAGCCAGCCGCGGTTCCCACCGGGCCTCATGGTGAATTCCTCCGACGAAGGGTCAGGTGATGTCAGACGATGCCGAGGACGAGGCCGGCGCCGAGCACCACCAGGGAGGTCAGGGCGGCCCACTTGACCACGAACCGGGTGTGGTCGCCGAACTCGACCTTGGCCATGCCGACCAGGACGTACACGGCCGGGACGAGCGGGCTCGACATGTGCAGCGGCTGGCCGACGAGCGAGGCGCGGGCGATCTCCAGGGACGAGACGCCGTGGGCCTGGCCGGCCTCGGCGAGCACCGGGAGGATGCCGAAGTAGAAGCCGTCGTTCGACATGAAGTACGTGAGCGGGATGCTCAGGACGCCGGTGACGAAGGCCATGTGCGGGCCCATGCCGTCCGGGATGTTGTCCACCAGCCACTTGGCCATGCCGTCGACCATGCCGGTGCCCTGCAGGACGCCGGTGAAGACGGCGGCGGCGAAGACCATGCCGGAGACGTTGAGGACGTTCTCGGCGTGCGCGCCGAGCCGGGCCTTCTGGTCGGGCATGTACGGGAAGTTCACGGTCAGTGCGAGCGCGGCGCCGAGCAGGAACAGCACCGGGATGGGCAGCCACTCCATGATCATGGCGGTGAGCAGTACGACGGTCAGCAGCGCGTTGAACCAGTACAGCCCGGGGCGCAGGGTGGGCCGGTCGGGGTCGAGGCCCTGCAGCCCCTCGGCGGGCTCCTCGGGCAGGTCCGCGCCGGAGCCCGCCCCGGAGCCGGTGGCGGCCCTGTCGCGTGCCGGGGTCTTCTCGGAGCCCGCGCCGACCAGGACCGTCTCCGTGCGCGGCTCCTCCACCAGCACCTCGTCCAGCGTCAGCACGCCGAGCCGGGAGCGCTCGCGGCGGCCGAGGGCGTAGGCGAGGGCGAAGACGAACAGCAGGCCGACGGCCAGGGCCGGGATCATCGGGACGAAGATGTCACTGGCGTCGAGCTTGAGGGCGGTGGCGGCACGGGCGGTGGGGCCGCCCCACGGGAGGGTGTTCATCACGCCGTTGGCCATCGCGGCGACGCCGGTCATCACGACCAGGCTCATCTTCAGCCGCTTGTACAGCGGGTACATCGCCGAGACAGTGATCATGAAGGTGGTGGACCCGTCGCCGTCCAGGGAGACGATCGCGGCGAGGACGGCCGTGCCGACGACGATCCGCAGCGGGTCGGCCTTGCAGAACCTGAGGATGCCCCGGACGATCGGGTCGAAGAGGCCGACGTCGATCATCACACCGAAGTAGACGATCGCGAACATGAGCATCGCCGCGGTGGGCGCGAGGCTGGTGACGCCGCTCAGGACGTAGTCGCCGAGCTTGGCGCCCTTGCCGACGAAGACACAGAACAGTGCCGGGATCAGCACGAGCGCCGCGATCGGCGACATCTTCTTCAGCATGATCAGGACCAGGAAGGTCGCGATCATGGCGAAGCCGAGGATGGTCAGCATGAATGGATTACCTAACGTTCGCCCTTGAACATCCCGCCGGGCAGGCGGTGCGATGACGTTAGGTCCGTCCAAACGGCGTTAACAAGACGTTGACGTGCGAGCAATAAGCGCAAAACTCCAGGTCACAGCAGTGCGGCGGCGGCGACTGCGGCGATCGCGGTGACCTCGACGGGTATGCCGTTCAGGACCGCGTTGCCGGAGAGCGGGTCGAGCAGGCTGCCGTCGAGGAGCTGGTTGACGTTGACGCCGGGGCTGGCGGAGGCGTGGGTCAGCCGGGTGCCGGAGCGGTCGTGGCCCCAGCCGTGCGGCAGGCTCACCACACCCGGCCGGACCGCGTCCGTGACCTCGGCGGGCGCCGTCACCTCTCCCCCGGGGCCCTTGACCCGTACGTCGGCCCCGTCCCGCACGCCCAACCGCTCGGCGTCCTCGGGGTGGATGTGCAGGGTGCAGCGGTTGCTGCCGCCGGTGAGGGCCGGCACGTTGTGCATCCAGCTGTTGTTGGAGCGCAGATGGCGGCGGCCGACCAGGACCAGCCCGGCCGGGCGCTCGAGCAGCGCCTGCCGCAGCCGGGGCAGATCGTCCTCGATGGGCCCGGGCAGCAGCTCGATCCTGCCGCTCCTGGTCCTCAGCGGCTGCGGCAGCCGGGGGCGCAGCGGGCCGAGGTCGATGCCGTGCGGGTGGTCGAGCAGTCTGGCCAGGCTCAGCCCGTCGGGTCGTGCGCCGAAGCCGTCGCCGTAGGGGCCGAGGCGCAGCATCAGGTCGAGCCGGCGCTCGGGGCCGCCCGTGCCGGTGAGCCGGCCCGCGAGTTCCTTCGGGTCGCGGCCGTGGACCGGGGAGTGCGGCTCCTGGACGGCCTTGCCGAGGGTCTGGTCGATCACCATCGCGTCCACGGCGGCCGGGTCGGCGCCGTGCATGCCGGTGGCCGCCAGGATCAGCCGGGCGAAGATCTCCGTCTCGGCCATCCTGCCGTCCTCCAGGGGGACGGCGGAGCGGGTGTAGCGGACCTGGTTGCGCACGGCGAAGGAGTTGAGGGCGAAGTCGTGGTGCGGGCTCTGGGAGGGCGGCGGCGGGGGCAGTACGACGTGGGCGTGGCGGGAGGTCTCGTTGAGGTAGGGGTCGAGGCTGACCATGAAGTCCAGGGAGGCCAGGGCCTTGTCGAGGCGGTCGCCGTCGGGCGCGGAGAGCACCGGGTTGGCGGCCACCGCGATGAGCGCGCGGATCGGTTCGCCCTCGGGTGTCGCGGTGTCGATCTCCTCGGCGAGCGCGGACAGCGGCAGTTCGCCCTTCGCCTCCGGGTGCCGGCCGACCCGGGAGTGCCAGCGCCCGAGCGCGAAGCCGCGTCCGGGGCCCTCCGGGCGGGGTGTCCTGCCGGTGGCGGCCTGCGGGAAGAGGACGCCGCCGGGCCGGTCCAGGTTGCCGGTGAGGATGTTGAGGACGTCCACGAGCCAGCTGGCGAGGGTGCCGTGCGGGACGGTGCAGCTGCCGATGCGGGCGTAGACGGCGGCGGTGGGGGCGGCGGCGAGTTCGCGGGCCAGGGCGCGGGTCACGTCGGCGTCGATGTCACAGGCCTCGGCGACCGACTCGGGGGTGAACTTCCGTAGCGCGGACCGGACTTCCTCCGCACCCTCGACGTGCGGGGCCAGCAGGCCCACGTTCACGAGGTCTTCCTCGAAGAGCACGTGGACCATGGCCGCCAGCAGCAGGGCGTCGGTGCCGGGGCGGATCGCGAGGTGCCGGTCGGCCAGCCGGGCGGTGCGGGTGCGTCGCGGGTCGACGACGGTGAGGGTGCCGCCGCGGGCCTTGAGCGCCTTGAGCTTGCCGGGGAAGTCGGGGGCGGTGCACAGACTGCCGTTGGACTCCAGCGGGTTGGCGCCGATCAGCAGCAGATGGCCGGTGTGGTCCAGGTCCGGTACGGGGATGGCGTGGGGGTCGCCGAACAGCAGCCCGCTGGAGACGTGCTTGGGCATCTGGTCGACCGTGGAGGCGGTGAACAGGCTGCGGGTGCGCAGGGCGCCGAGCAGGACCGACGGGTAGAGCGCGCCGGCCATGGTGTGCACATTGGGATTGCCGAGGACGACACCGACCGCGTCGGCGCCGTGCCGCTCGACGACCGGGCGCAGGCCGGCCGCCACCGCGTCGAAGGCCTCCTCCCAGGTGGCCTCGCGCAGCACGCCGTCCTCGCGTACGAGGGGGCCGCGCAGCCGGTCGGGATCGCCGTCGAGGGCCCCGAAGGAAGCTCCCTTGGGGCAGATGAACCCCTTGCTGAAGACGTCGTCACGGTCGCCGCGGGCCCCGGTGACGCGGGTGCCCTCGATGGTGAGGGTCAGCCCGCAGGTGGCCTCACACAGCGGGCAGATGCGCAAAGTGGTGCGGGACACGGGTCCTCCCGGGGCAGCGGTGCCTGTCCCGGGTGAGCATACCGACCGGTATGCCCAAAGGGGAGGCCTGTCCGGTCACCAAGCGGCACGGGGGTTCAGTCCAGCACCCGTCCCAGGTACGCCCGCAGCAGTTCCCTGGTCTCCGTGATGATCTCCGGGTTGCCCTCCGGGTCGATCCGGAAGGCGAGCTGGACGAGGGTGTCGGCGGTTTCGACGGCGACCAGGAAGGTGCGGCGCAGACGGTCGTCGGACTCACGGCCGAGGTATCCGGAGAGCATGGCGGTCAGGCGTTCGGCGACCCGGTGGTTGGGTTCGGACTGCCGGGTGCCGACCGGGATCTGGTTGCCGAAGTCGACGAGGGAGAAGCCGGGCGCGGTGCGCTTCATGGCGAGGTACTCGTCGAGTACGGCGTCCATGGCCGCCCGCCAGTCGCCCCGCTCGGCCTCCCCCAGGCGCTCGCGGACCCGCTCGGACCAGCGCTCCAGGTTGCGCTGGGCGAGGGCGTCGGCCATCTGCCGCTTGTTGCCGAAGAACCGGTAGACCGAGCCGATGGGCACTTCGGCGCGCAGGGCGACGGCCCGGGTGCTCAGGGCGTCGTAGCCGACCTCGTCGAGGAGGTCGGCGCAGGCGTCGAGGATCCGGGTCAGCCGTTCGGCGCTGCGCCGCTGGACGGGGGCTCGGCGGAGCGAGGTCGCGTGGGGCACGGGCTTCATGATGCCTTTCCGCCGGGGCCGGGTGAAGCTCACCCCGGAGTACGGAAAAGGATGGCCGTTGCACTCACCCCGGCCCGGGCGAGCCCGCCGTGACCGTGACGGTCGCGGTGTCGCCGTCGGGGCCGGCGGTCGCCCGGCCGGTGGCCGGCCCCGCCCCCGGTTCCGGCCCGCCGCCCGGTTCCGGCCCGCCGCCCGACGCGGTGATGTCGGCCGTGCTCTCGACCGGTCTGCCCTTGACGGCCCACACCGTGCCGTCGTCCGCGTACAGGCGGGCGGTGACGTGGTGGGTGCCGTGCGGGACGAGGCGGTCGGCGAGGTGGTGGCCGGGGGTGCGCAACCGGGTGACCAGGGCGCCGTCCACGTAGAGGTAGGCCACGCCGCGACCGGTGGCCGCCGTGGGACCGGTACCGGTGGGCGACAGGCGGAAGTGGTGGAGTCTGAGGCGTACGTCCCAGCCGCCCGCGGCGTCGGGCGCCACCACGACGTCGACCTCGGGCGCCCCCCGCTGGGCGACCTCGCGGTAGCGCCGCCCGGTCTCGTCCGTAGCGTCGAGGAGTTTGCCCACCGGTGAGGCCGACTCCCCGCGCCCGTGCGCCTCGCCGGCCGCGCACCCCGCCGCCGCGGCCGACAGCAGGACCGAGACCGCGAGCGCGGTGGGTAATCCACGCGTCCACGACATGACCCGGAGAGTAGAACACCCGTGCGCCGCCCGGATCCCCCTGAAGTCTGGTTCCGCCCCCACGCCGGCGGAGGTTCGGGACCCCTCTTGCGCGCGCGAAACCGCAATCCTACGGTGTTACATAGGAATCAGGAGCGCAAAGGAGCGATCATGAGCGGGGACGCGCGCAAGAGCGCCGAGGGACTGTCGTACCTCTCCGGGTTCGGCAACGAACACGCCTCGGAGGCGGAGCCGGGCGCCCTGCCCGAGGGCCGCAACTCGCCCCAGCGGGCACCGCTGGGCCTGTACGCGGAGCAGCTGAGCGGTACGGCGTTCACCGAGCCGAGGGCGCACAACCGCCGCTCCTGGCTGTACCGGATCCGCCCCTCGGCCGCGCACCCGGCGTTCACCCGCGCCGACAACGGCGCGATCCGCACGGCGCCCTTCACCGAGACCGTGCCCGACCCCAACCGGCTGCGCTGGAACCCGCTGCCCGAGCCGCCGGCCGGCACGGACTTCCTGGCCGGCCTGTGGACACTCGGCGGCAACGGCGACGCGACGCAGCGCACCGGCATGGCGGTGCACCTGTACCACGCCGACTCCTCCATGGACCGCGTCTTCAGCGACGCCGACGGGGAGCTGCTGATCGTCCCCGAGCGCGGCGGGCTGCTGCTGCGCACCGAGTTCGGGCCGCTGCACGCGGAGCCGGGCCATGTGGCGCTGATTCCGCGCGGTGTGCGGTTCCGGGTGGAGCTGCTCGACGAGTCGGCCCGCGGCTATGTGTGCGAGAACTACGGCGCCCCCTTCCAGCTCCCCGACCTCGGGCCCATCGGCGCCAACGGGCTCGCCAACGCCCGGGACTTCCGGGCGCCGGTGGCCGCCTACGAGGACGACGAGCACAATCCGGGCCCGGTGGAGGTGGTGAACAAGTTCTGCGGCAACCTCTGGACGGCGACGTACGACCACTCCCCGCTCGACGTCGTCGCCTGGCACGGCAACCATGTGCCCTACGTCTACGACCTGCGTCGTTTCAACGTCATCGGCAGCATCTCCTACGACCACCCGGACCCGTCCGTCTTCACGGTGCTGACCTCGCCGAGCGACACCCCGGGCCTGGCCGGGGTCGACTTCGTGGTGTTCGCGCCGCGCTGGCTGGTGGGCGAGGACACCTTCCGGCCGCCGTACTTCCACCGGAACGTGATGAGCGAGTACATGGGGCTGATCGAGGGGGCGTACGACGCGAAGGCGGAGGGCTTCGTGCCGGGCGGCGGCTCGCTGCACAACATGATGTCGGCGCACGGCCCGGACCGGGAGACGTTCGACCGGGCGAGCGCGGCCGAGCTGAGGCCGCAGAAGATCGACGACGGGCTGGCGTTCATGTTCGAGACCCGCTGGCCGGTCACCCTGACCGGGCACGCGGCCCGGGCGGAACACCTGCAGCCGCGCTACGACGACGTGTGGCAGGGCCTGGAGCGTCACTTCCGCCCCTTGCACTGAAGATCCCCTACCGGTACGGATGGCCCCGTGACCTCCTTCGCCCCGGACTCGATCGTCCTGAACCGCAAGCTGCCGCTCTGGTACCAGGTGTCGCAGTCGCTGCGCGCCTCCATACTCGGCCGTTCGCCCCGGGACCCGCTGCGGCTGCCGACCGAGGAACGGCTGGCGGAGCACTACGGCGTCAGCGTGCTGACCATGCGTCAGGCGCTGAAGGAGCTGGAGGACGAGGGGCTGATCAGCCGGCACCGGCGGCGCGGCACGTTCATCGAGCCGGGCGCGCGACGCGGCGCCCCGGTCCGGCTGCTCGGCTCGGTGGACGCGATCGTGGCCCAGCAGTCCGGGATGACGACCGAGCTGCTGGACCACGGCCGGGCACCGGTGCCGGCGGATCTCGCCGAGTACTTCCCGGATCTCGCCGAGGTGGCGACGTACCACCGGCTGCGCGGTGACGAGAAGACCGGCGAGCCGACCAACCACGCCGTCAACCACGTCCGTCCGGAACTCGCCGCCCGGATCGACCTGGCGGACCTGGTCCGCTGGCCGATGACGAAGGTGCTGCGGGACGCGGTGGGGGCGGACATCAGCCGCATCACGGACACCGTGGAGGCCCGGCTGGCCGACCCGGAGACGGCACGGCTGCTCCAGGTCCCGCTGCTCAGCCCGATCCTGCACTACACGGGCGTGACGTACGACGCGGCGGGCCGGGTGCTGGACGTGGCGGTCATCCACTACCGGGGCGACCGCTTCTCCTTCACGGTGACCCTGGACGCCACCTGACCACGCCGCCGGCGGGAGGCCGTACGATGCCGGGCGTGACGCACGACGACGCTCCGCTGCTCGCGGACCTGATGCCGTGGTCCGTCGCACCGCTGCGGCTGGGCCGCGCCTGGCCGACGGCGCCCGACCCGGCTTCGCTGAGGACCCGCTGGGACACCCTGCTCAAGGCCGAAGGAGCAGGTCGCGAGGCCCTGTTCGAGCCGACGCGCTCGCGTTCGCCGCACTCGGCGGTGGGCCAGCTGCCCGGGCAGGAGGCGGGGACCGAACGCCTGGCGCGTGCCTCGGGCCCCTGCGCGGAGCCGGTGCGGGTACTGGTCGCGCCCTTCGACGAGCAGTGGCTGATCCCCGACCACCGCCTCATCGACACCGCCCGCCCGGAGTTGTGGCGGGTGGCGGACGAGCGGCAGGTGTTCACGGTGGAGACGGGCGCCGACGCGGCCGACGGCACCCCGCTCCTGGCCACGTCCCTGCTTCCGCTCCTGCGCCCCGGCCGGGTCCGTCCGCTCTACCGCCGCCCCGGCGGCGCGGAACCCAATCTGGCGCCGGGTCTGCTGGACCTGCTGGGCGACCGCCTCGGCGAGCGCCCCGCCGCCCTGGACGTGCTCGCCTGGATCCTGGCGACGGTCCGCGCGGACCTCACCGTCCCGCTCACCGGGGACGCCGGGCTCTGGGGGCGCGGGGTGGCCCTGGGCCGGCGCACGCTGTGGCTGATGCGCCGCGACGGCGAGCGCCCCCGGCTTCCCGGCGGCCGCCGCCCCTACGTCCGCGCGCCCCTGCCGGCCCGTCCCCTCACCCTCGTGTACGACCGTGAGGAGGAGGTACTGCGTCTCGACGAGGGTCGTATCTCGCCGGTGCCCTCCCAGGCCTGGGACTTCGAGGTGGCCGGGGTGCGGGTGCTGGAGTCCTGGTTCACGGCCCGGGTCACGCCGGCCGAACCGGGCACGCTCGCCGCGATCCGCCCGTCCACCTGGCCGCAGGCCTGGACGTCGGAGCTGCTGGAGCTGATCACGGTGGTCACGCTGCTGGCCGAACTGCGTTCGCAGCAGGACGGGTTGGAGCTGTCGGCGCCCATCACGGCGGCGGACCTGCGCCGGGCGGCGATCCTTCCGCCCCCGTCGGCGTCCCGCCGCCCCGCGTCGGTCCTGGACCACGCGGAGGAGGGCCCGGAGGGTCAGTTCACGCTGATCTGAGCGGGAGCGGTGCCGGGAGGTGGGGGCGCCGGCCGGGGCGAGCCAGGTGGGAGGGGGGACGGGCCCGCGCACGGGTACGCACACCGGGGCGCTGCCGCGTGCCGTGGGGATGACGGACGACGGGATCGCGGCGTTGCGCGAGGACGGTGTGGCCGGCCCGAGCGCGGGCGGGCGCGTTCAGTGCCTGTTGCCGCCGAACAGCGAGCGGCGCAGTCGGCGCAGGGGTGCGAAGAGGGAGACACGGCGGACCCGCGCACCCCGGTCGCTGCGCTTGTGCGTCGTGTCACGCGCGGTCAGCTCAAGCATCAGCGAGGTGGCTTCGGCCGTCTCTCCCTGCGGTATGGCGGGACCCGCCAGTACCGACAGATGACGGTCGAGCCGCGAACTGGTCGCGCTGCTTCCGCAGGTGATCGCAGGGACCCTCGCCCTGCTGCGCACTGTTATCTGCTCCATGTCACTCCCCACCCGTACGAGTCCACCCGGCCCGGGCAGGGTAACCCTATCTCCCCGAGGGGGCATGCGTGTATCGCGGTCACGGGATTCACCTTCCCTGCAAGGAGGTTGACGACTCCTGCACGGTCACTCTCCGAATCCAACCGATTTCAGGGCGAGTTGGACAACGGGCTGGCTGGTGGGCTGCACTGAGCCTCCGTCGGGCTCGACGGTCACGGCGAGTGACGCCGACGAGGTGTCGAGACCCTTCGCGACCAAGGGCGTGTCGCCCGCGAAGAGCCCGAGGGAGCGCGGCCCGCCGCGGGGTCGCATGAGCCACAGCTGGTGCACGCGTCCGCTGGGCAGGGTGCCGTATCCGCTGAGCGTGACGACGACCTGGCCCTCCGATGCGGAAGCGATCACTCCGATATTTCCGCCGCGGTTGTCCCTTCCGCTGGTCGCACGGACGTCCGGGGCCGCGAGAACGTGGGCGATCTCACGCGACTGGGCACGCTGGGCGTCGAGTTGGCGTTGAGCCCGGCCGGCCTGGACCGCGAAGAGGGAGGCGACGACGAGGGCCGCGGCGGCGGTGGCGGTGGCGAGCGGCACGAAGAGGGGGCGCCTGCGGGGCGCATGGGAGCGGGACGGCGGCGGCTGGGCGCCCCAGACGTGCGGCGGCAGCTGCGGCGTGCGTTCACGCGCGGCCGACGCCCGCTCCTGCGGGGTGGTGCGTACGGCGGCCAGCACCCGGTCGCGCAGCGCGGCCGGCGGCGGGGCGGCCGTGGACCAGGCGAGACGGACCGCGTCCTCGGACAGGGCCCGTACCTCGGCGGCGCAGCGGTCGCAGTCCTTGAGGTGCTTGTCGAAGCGGCGCCGCTCACCGGGTTCGAGGGCGTCCAGCGCGTAGGGGGCGGCGAGGGAGTGCAGGTCCTCGCGGTTCAGGAGGCGACCAAGGATGCTCATGCGACTCCTCCCAGGCACTGGCGCAGCCGGGTGAGTCCGTCGCGCATCCGCGTCTTGACCGTGCCGAGCGGCAGCGAGAGCCGCTCGGCGACCTCACGATAGGTGTAGCCGTCGTAGTAGGCGAGGGTGACGGACTGCCGTTGCAGGACGGTGAGGCGGTCCAGGCAGCGGCGCACGGACTCGCGTTCGAGGCCCGCCTCCACCTCCTCGGCGACCTGGTCGAAGGCGGGCGACGAGGAGCGGATCGCCTCGCGCTGCTCGCGTTCGCCGGCCGCGCGGGCGCTGCGCACCCGGTCGACGGCCCGGCGGTGGGCGAGGGTCAGGATCCAGGACAGGGCGCTGCCCCGGCCGGGGTCGAACCGGGCGGCGGAACGCCAGAGTTCGAGCAGCACCTCCTGGGCCACCTCCTCGGACTGGGCGGGGTCGCGCACCACCCGCCGCACCAGCCCGAACACCGGCCCGGCCACCAGTTGGTACAGGTCTTCGAAGGCCGTCTGGTCGCCGCCCGCGACGAGTACCAGAAGCTCGTCCGCCTCCACACCGTCCCCCTTCCGCCGGCCCGAGCACCCGGTCCTTCCCGTCACCCCGCGTACGCGCAACAGAACGCACCTCCGGAGGAGTTACGGATCGGCGGCCTGAAAACGCGGGTCCGGAAAGCCGAAAAGATTTTTTCCCTCGGACCAAACCGATCGGGGGTTCCGCTCCGTATACCCGTCCGTCAGGCAAGTTGGCACTGAGGACGGACGGCATGACACCTCTAATCTCCAGGAGCGGTGCGGGGCGCAAGGGCCTTGTCACCCTCATCTGTGGTGCGCTGGCCGCAGGCGGGATCACAGCCGCCAGCGTCGCCGCGCTGGAACCGGGGGTGGCCGCAGCCTCCTCCCACCGGGAAGCCCCCCTGATCTCGGGGACCCCGCAGTACGACAACACCGACCTGTACGCGTTCGTCAGCCCGGACAAGCCCGACACCACCACGATCGTGTCGGACTACATCCCGTTCGAGGAGCCCGCGGGCGGTCCGAACTTCTACCAGTTCGCGGACGACGCCCAGTACGACATCCACATCGACAACAACGGTGACGCGAAGGACGACCTGATCTTCCGTTACACCTTCAGGACCCAGATCAAGAACAAGAAGACGTTCCTCTACAACACGGGTGTGGTCGACAACCTGACCGACCCGGACCTGAACGTCACACAGTCGTACAACCTCGACCTCATCAAGCTCAAGGACGGCAGGCAGCAGTACACGTCGAGGATCGCCAGCGACGTCCCGGCCGCCCCGTCGGACGTCGGCAAGGCCTCGATGCCGGACTACGCGAAGCTGCGCTCGCAGGCCATCTACAAGACCTCGAACGGCGGCGCGACCTTCGCCGGCCAGGCCGACGACCCGTTCTTCGCCGACCTGCGCGTCTTCGACCTGCTGTACGGCGGCAACCTCTCCGAGGTCGGCAACGACACCCTCAAGGGCTACAACGTCAACACGATCGCCCTCCAGGTGCCGAACGACCTGATCCGGCAGTCGGCGACACGTCCGACCGTCGGCATCTACGCGACGACCCAGCGCAGGAACGCGCAGGGCTACTACGCGCAGGTCTCGCGCCTCGGCAACCCGCTGGTCAACGAGGTCGTCAACCCGCAGAAGGACAAGGACAGGTTCAACGCGTCCCAGCCCAAGGACGACGCGCAGTTCCTGAGGAACGTCACCAACCCGGAGCTGCCGAAGCTCATCGAGGCGATCTACCACATCAAGGCGCCGTCGGAGCCCCGCAACGACCTCGTCAGCGTGTTCCTGACGGGCGTCAAGGGTCTCAACACGGAGCAGCCGTACGCGACGCCGTCGGAGATGCTCCGGCTGAACACGTCGATCAAGCCCACCGCCAATCCCAAGCGGCTCGGTGTGCTGGACGGTGACAACGCGGGCTTCCCGAACGGGCGCCGGCTCACCGACGACGTCATCGACGAGGCGCTCCAGGTCATGGAGGGCGAACTGGTCGGGCACAAGAACGACCTGGGCGACGCGGTCGACAAGAACGACAAGGGGTTCGAGAAGTACTTCCCGTACGTCGCCGAGCCGACGTCGGGTTCGCGCGGGCCGCTCGCCAAGGGCACGACCAGCGGCACGGACGTGCGCAGCCAGCTCGGTGACGCGCTGCAGCCGGCCGGCTCGGGCTCCGGCGGCTCCGGGAACACGGTGCTGATCGCGGGCTCGGCGGCCTCGGGCGCGGCCGGGATCCTGCTGATCGGCGCGGCCTTCGCGTGGTGGCGTCGGCGCGTGCAGCGCCCGTACTGACGCCCGCACCCCCAGACCGGCGCGGCCCGCACCCCCATTCCCCCACGGCGGGCCGCGCCATCCCCCCACGACATCCATCAGCCGATCGAGGAGAGGGCATGCCCCCGCGCACGAACGACAACGAGCCCGACGGGCGGACGGTGCCCGACACCGGGGCGTCCGGGGCGGGTGACCACCCCGCGCCCGAGGCGTCGGCGCCGGACCGGACTCCGGAGCCGTCGACGCCCGCCGCAGGTGACCGGGTCGCCGCGCTGCGCCGGGTCGCGGCCGCCGGTCGGCGCTGGCGGGGGCTTCAACTCGCCGGTACGGCCGCGTTGTTGGCGGTGGCGCTGACCGGCGGGGCGATCGCCGTGGGGGCCGACCGGGAGGCGCCGGCGTCGGTGGCGACCGCCTCCGGCGCGGTGTCCCCCTCGTTGCTGGCCGGCGGGGACCTGGACGCGAGCATCGCCGCGTTGCAGGCGCACCTGCGCGCGCAGCCCAAGGACCACGACGGCTGGGCCACCCTCGGTCTGGCCTACGACGAGCAGGCGCGGACCAAGGGCGACCCCTCCCGGTACCCGCAGGCCGAGCAGGCACTGAAGCGCTCGCTGCGGCTGTCCCCCGGCAACGTCGAGGCCCTGGCCGGCCAGGCCGCGCTCGCCGCCGCCCGGCACCAGTTCCAGGACGCCCTCACCTACGCGGACCAGGCCCTGAAGCAGGACCCGTACGGCGAAGGCGCCCTGTGCTCGCGGATCGACGCCCTGGTCGAACTCGGCCGGTACGACGAGGCGTCCAGGGCCGCCGACACCGCCGACGCGCGCAAGCCCGGCGTGCCCGTCTTCACCCGGTACGCGTACGTGCGCGAGCTGCGCGGTGACGTGACGACCGCACGCCGGGTCCTCCAGCAGGCCCTGGCCGCCGCCACCGCCAAGGGCGACGTGGCCTACGTCGCGGCCCAGCTCGGCCAGCTCGCCTGGAACCAGGGCGACTACAGGACCGCCCTCGACTACTACGCCCGCGCCCTGGCCGCCCAGGACACCTACCTGCCCGCCCTGGAGGGCCGGGCCCGCGCCCAGGCGGCGAGCGGCGACCGCGCCGACGCGATCAAGGGCATGGAACTGGTGGTCTCCCGCTACCCGCTGCCCCAGCCGCTCGTCGAACTCGGTGAGCTGTACGAGGCCCGTGGCGCGGCCGGCGACAAGGCCAGGGCGAAGAACCAGTACGCCCTGGTGGACGCCTGGATCGCGCTGGCCCGCGCCAACGGCGTCAACGCCGACCTCGACACCGCGCTCGCCGCCGCCGACCACGGCGACAAGGCCTCCGCCCTGCGCGCGGCCCGCGCCGAGTGGGCCCGCCGGCACACCGTGCACACCGCCGACGCGCTCGCCTGGGCCCTGCACGTCAACGGCCACGACCAGGAGGCACTTCCCTACGCCCGCAGTGCCACGGCCACCGGCTACCACAACGCCTCCTTCCTCTACCACCGCGGCATGATCGAGCTGGCCACCGGCCACACCGCTGACGGCCGCGCCTCCCTGACGGCGGCCCTGAAGCTGAACCCCGGTTTCTCCCCGCTGGGCGCGGATCAGGCCCGCAAGGCGTTGGGGACGGCCGAGTGAAGCCCCGTCGACTCCTCGGCGCCGCCGTCGCCGCCTGCGCGCTGGCGCTCCTGCCCGCCACGGCCGCGAGCGCGCACCCGTTGGGCAACTTCACGGTCAACCGCTACGACGGTCTGGTCGCCGCCCCCGGGCAGCTCCGCGTCGACCACGTCGAGGACCTGGCCGAGATCCCGGCCACCCAGGCCAAGCCCGACATCGAGGAGCTGGGGCTGTCGGCGTGGGCCGAGCAGCGGTGCGCCAAGGCGGCCGAGGGCAGCAGGCTCACGGTCGACGGCCGGGCGACACCGCTGACCCCCGGCGCGTCACGGGCCCGGCTGCGGCCCGGCCAGGCGGGACTCAACACCCTGCGCGTGGAGTGCCGGTTCACCGCTCCGCTCGCCAAGGAGGGCAGCGTCGCCGTCGGCTTCCACAGCGCCGGGGACACCACCGGGCCCGGCTGGCGGGAGATCACCGCGCGCGGCGACCGGATGACGCTCACCGGGACGGACGTGCCGAAGACCTCCGTCTCGCACGAACTGAGCAGCTACCCCAAGGACTTGCTCTCCTCGCCGGACGACACCGTGACCGCCGCCCTGCGGGTGCGTCCGGGCGGGCCGGCCCTGACCGAGGAGCGGCCGGGCGCCCTGGGCGCCTCCATCCTGCCGCGCGGCGCCGACCGCTGGACGCAGGACCTGAACAACCTGGTCGCCCGCCATCACCTCACCGCGGGCTTCGCCGCCCTCGCGCTGCTCATCGCGGTCGTCCTCGGCGCCATGCACGCCCTCGCGCCCGGCCACGGAAAGACGCTGATGGCCGCGACGGCGGCGGCGCGGGGCGGGCGGGCCCGGCTGAGGGACGTCCTTCCCCTGGCCGCCTCCGTGACGGTCACCCACACCCTGGGCGTGGTCGCCCTCGGCCTGCTCGTCACGGCCGGCTCGGCGGCGACCCCCTCGGTGATCGCCTGGCTGGGCCTGGCCAGCGGCGTCCTGGTGCTCGCCGCCGGAGCCAACCTGCTGCGGCGGGCCTGGCGCAACCGTGCGCCCCGGCTCTCCGGACACCACCATCACCACCCGCACCCCGAGAAGCGGTTGGCGCTCGTGGGCGCCCACGACGCGGCACCGGCGACCGGACACGGCCATCGCCATCACGAGCACGGCCACGAGCACCACCACGAGCACGAGCACGGCCATCACCACGATCACGAGCACGAGCACAGTCATGATCACGGCCACGGCCACACCGTGGAGCACACCCACGGCGGCTTCACCCACACGCACTCCACCGCCCCCACCCTGCGCGGCACGATCCTGCTCGGCTTCGCGGGCGGTCTGGTTCCCAGTCCCTCCGCGGTCGTCGTCCTGGTCGGCGCGGCGGCGCTGGGGCAGGCCTGGTTCGGGCTGCTGCTCGTGGTGGCGTACGGCGTCGGTCTCGCCCTCACCCTGACGGCCGCCGGGTTCGCCGTCGTCCGGCTGGGTACGGGAATGAACCGGGTGCTGGACCGGCGCCCCCGCTGGACCACCCACCCGGTGGCCGTCCTGGCACGCCGGAGCATGCCGCTCGTGTCCGCGCTGGTCGTCGTCGCCCTGGGTGCCTCACTGGTGCTCAAGGGGGCGGCATCCGCACTCGGCTGAGCTACGTTTGTGCAGGAGTCACGCGAGATGCCGTGGGGGGCGCCCGTGTCCGAACAACCCGGCACCGAACGGGTGATCGCCGACCGTTACCGGCTGCTGTCGCCGCTCGGCGAAGGCGGCATGGGAACCGTGTGGCGCGCCCGCGACGAGGTGCTGAACCGCGAGGTCGCCGTCAAGGAGGTGCGGGCCCCGGCCGGTCTGGCCGCCGCGGACGTCGAGCGGATGTACGCGCGGCTGGAGCGCGAGGCCTGGGCGGCGGCCCGGGTCGCGAACCGCAACGTCGTCACGGTGTACGACGTGGCGATGGAGGGCGGCCGGCCCTGGGTCGTGATGGAGCTGGTGCGCGGTCTGTCGCTGGCCGACGAGTTGGAGGCGCAGGGCGCGATGTCCCCGCAGCGGGCCGCGCACATCGGCGCCGAGGTGCTGTCCGCGCTGCGTGCCGCGCACTCCGCCGGGGTGCTGCACCGGGATGTGAAACCGGCCAATGTGCTGCTGGCGAACGACGGCCGGGTGGTGCTCACCGACTTCGGCATCGCCACGGTCGAGGGCAGCTCCGCGCTGACCATGACCGGCGAGGTCATCGGCTCGCCCGAGTTCCTCGCGCCGGAGCGGGCACTGGGCCGCACCCCGGGGCCGGAGTCGGACCTGTGGTCGCTGGGCGTGCTGCTGTACGCGGCCGTCGAGGGCAACTCGCCCTTCCGGCACGACACCCCGCTGAGCACGCTGCGGGCGGTGGTGGACGAGGAGTTGCCGCCGCCCTACCGGGCCGGTCCGCTGGCCCCGGTCATCGAGGGGCTGCTGCGCAAGGACCCCGCCGAGCGGCTGCCGGCCGAGGTGGCCGAGCAGCAGCTGCGGCTCGTCGCGGCGGGCGGCGCGCCCCGCGCGGACACGGTGCCGGTCGCGTCGTACGGCCCGGTCGTCGAGGCTCGGCGGCAGCAGCCGGCTCCCACCCCGCCGATGCCGTTCACCGCCCGGCGGACCGCCGCCGAACCGGTCCGGGAGCGCCGGGCGGGGGCCGTCCTGCTGGTGGGCCTGCTGGCCGTCGTGCTCGCCCTGGCCGGGCTGACGTACGCGCTGGTCAACCACTACGGGGGCGGGGCCGGGAGCGGGGGCCGGACGGACAGCGGGCAGTCGGCCGGCAGCAGTCTCAGCTCGCCCGCTCCCAGCCGCGGCACCGAGTCGGACACCGGTCCGGCGCAGCCGACGCCGAGCAGTACCCCGCCGAGCAGCCGGCCCGCGCAGAGTGTGGACGTCACCCTGACGGGCTCGCACACGGACTACTCCGGGAGCTGTCCGCCGTCCGCCGGCCAGGCGCCCGCCTTCACGGCGACGTTCACGGTGGGGCGGCTGCCGGCGCGGGTGGAGTACCGGTGGGTGCTGCGGAACGGGTCGGTCTCCGACCCCGGGTGGAAGACGCTGTCGTTCCCGGAGGGCGGCGGGAAGAGCAAGCAGGACCGGGTCGTGCTGACGACGTACTCGGGAAGCGGCACGATCCGCAACGCGGTCGGTGTGGAGGTGCGCGGCCCGGTGCGGGTGACGTCGGACCTGGTGCCGTTCTCGGTGACGTGCACGGCGACGGAGACCCCGACGGACGGGGCCTCCGCTTCTCCCTCGGCATCACCCTGACGGGTGTGGGCGGGTGCGGCCTCGGGTTGACGCTCAGGCCGCGCCGGCGAACGCGGGCAGATAGCCGCCGGACTGGCCGGCCGCCGTCGGGTGGTAGGACTCGCCGATGTCGAGCAGGTTCAGGCTGTGCAGCCAGGAGCTGCCGGAGCAGATCTCGTGACCGGAGAACGTGGTGCGGACGTCACCGAAGGTGAAGCCGTGGTCCAGGGCGCGCTTCTGGACGGCGGTGTCCAGGTAGTCCGCGGCGTCGTTGATGGCGGAGCGCTTGGTGTCGGACAGGCCCACGCAGGTCGTCCCCAGCCGGTAGAAGCGGGGGTAGCCGAGCACGACCACATGGGCGGACGGGGCTTTGGCCCGGATGGCGTCGTAGACGCTGTCGAGCTTGCCGGGGAGCGTGGAGTCGACGTACGCCTTGGCCGTGTCGATCCGGGACAGACAGGCGCTGTCCGACTGGAGCACACAGGTCGTCATGACGTCGGAGAAACCGGCGTCGTTGCCGCCGATGGTGATCGAGACGAGGGCGGTCGAGGAGCTGAGGGAGCCCAGCTGACCCGAGAGGACGTCGTCCGTGGTGGCGCCCGAGCAGGCGTTGAAGGCGAACGAGGACGGGGCGTGGGCGGCGTTCCACAGGTACGGGTACGCCTTGGTGCTGCGGTCGCAACTGCCGCTGGAGGCGAGGTAGCTGCCCGAGCCCACCCCGGAGGAGTAGGAGTCGCCGAGGGCCACATAGCCGCCGGTGGCCGCGGCCGGCGCCGCCTGCGCGGTGGCGGCCCCGGTCAGGCCGACGCCGGTGGCGAGGAGGAGCGAGGTCACGTATGCCGTAAATCGGGAACGTCTCATGGAACCTCCCTTTAGCAGGATCTCTGCCTCAACCGTCGTAGCAACTACGCGTGTTGACGGGAAGTGTTCATGCCAAAACTTTTCGGGCTCCGCACGGCCGGACGCACCCCCGGGCGGATCGCGGGCCGTATGCCCCGTCTTGACGGTTCCGTCGGGGCTGCGTCACATTGAAGCCCGGCATCCGGCGCGTCGGGGGGCAAAGTCGCCAATGCAGACCTTAGGTACCAACAGACATTCATCAGACGGCGCCGAGCGGGCGCGGCCGGGACCGGGGAGGGACCTGCCGCCGCTGCTCGCCGGCGCCGCGACCGCCATCGGCGCGGTCGGCGCGCTGCTCGCGCTCACCGGCACCGACTCGCCGCTGCGCGGCCCGTGCACGCTGTTCTTCCTGCTCGCCGCCCCGGCCGTGGCGATCGCGGCGGCGCTCGGCGGGCTGGATCCGTTCGGCCGGACGCTCGCCTCGCTGGCGGGCGCGGTGGTGCTGAACATGCTGGTGGCCCAGGGCATGCTGGCCATGCACCGCTGGTCGGTGCGCGGCGGGGTCGTCGCCGTCACCGTGCTCAGTCTCTCCCTGCTGGTCCCGGTCCTGACCCGTGGGCGAATCCGTTCGAGAGGGGGAACAAAGTTCGACAAAGTTGTGTAACGGCCAAACCAACAAAAACGTGAGACCTGCTTCCAGGTCTTGCCATACAGGTTCAATCGTCAATACCGTCGTACATCTCACCCGCATCGGTCCGTCATGAAGTAACCAGAAGTACCAAGCGGCTCCAGGGGAGGGCTCAGGGCCGCGACGTTCCGGCGCGGGGCGCGGTAGGGGGGTGCCGTGCTCGGTGACCGCACTGGTCCGCCGAGTCGTGCCGCGCAAGCTTTGCCAGCTCACCTGCGAGTCCGGAGATCCGTCGGGTACGGGGACCCGTTCGTCGTGCGCAGGCGAGAACCCCCCTTTCGAACCGGACACAAAGCCGGGCCCCCCGGGGGCGGGCGGCCCGCCGGACGAGAGGGACACAACTCGTGAGTTCTGTTCTGCGACCGCCCAGTTCGGGCCAAGATCCCGGATTGGCGGCCCAATACCGGCCCGTCTCCTCTCACCTGGCCATCGCGCCGCCGGTGAGTGTGGTGATCCCCGCCATGAACGAGGCGGAGAATCTCCCCTACGTCTTCAAGACCCTTCCGGACTGGATACAGGAAGTGGTTCTCGTGGACGGCAATTCCACCGACAACACCGTCGAGGTGGCCCGTGAGTTGTGGCCGCAGGTCAAGGTCGTCGAACAGCTGGGGAAGGGCAAGGGCGACGCACTGATCACCGGGTTCGAGGCGTGCAGCGGCGACATCATCGTGATGGTCGACGCGGACGGCTCGGCCGACGGCCACGAGATCGTCTCGTACGTCTCCGCGCTGGTCTCGGGCGCGGACTTCGCCAAGGGCTCCCGCTTCGCCAACGGCGGCGGCACCGACGACATGACCTTCATCCGCAAGCTCGGCAACTGGGCGCTGTGCACCATCGTCAACCGCAAGTTCGGCGCCCGCTACACCGACCTGTGCTACGGGTACAACGCGTTCTGGCGGCACTGCCTCGACAAGATCGACCTCGACTGCACCGGCTTCGAGGTCGAGACCCTGATGAACATCAGAGTGGTCAAGGCCGGGCTCAGAGTGCAGGAGATACCCAGCCACGAGTACCTGCGCATCCACGGCACCAGCAACCTGCGGGCCGTACGGGACGGCTTGCGGGTGCTGAAGGTGATCCTCGGGGAGCGCTCCAACCGGCGTGCCCTGCGCCGCCGCGGGCACCACTCGCCGATGCCGGCCGCGGGGCGGGGAGAGGTGTCTTGAGAGATCCCGACATCTCCGTCGTGATCTGCGTGTACACCGAAGACCGCTGGGAGGACGTCCTCGCGGCGGTCTCCTCGGTGCGCGCGCAGTCGTACCCGGCGCTGGAGACACTCCTGGTCGTCGACCACAACCCGGCGCTCCTGGACCGTCTGGCCGGGGAGTACAAGGAAGCCGGTGACGTGCGGGTGCTCGCCAACGCGGGCCCGCGCGGGCTGTCCGCCGGCCGCAACACCGGCATCGCCGCCTCGCGCGGCGCGGTGATCGCCTTCCTCGACGACGACGCCGTGGCCGAACGGGACTGGCTGCGCCGCTTCGCCGAGGGGTACGCCGACCCCCGGGTGATGGCCGTGGGCGGCCGCACGGAACCGGTATGGGCCTCGGGACGGCGGCCCGACTGGTTCCCGGAGGAGTTCGACTGGGTGGTGGGCTGCACCTACCGGGGGCTCCCGCCGGGCCGCGTCCGGGTGCGCAACGTACTCGGCGGAAACGCTTCTTTCCGGCGTACGGCCTTCGACGCGGCGGGCGGCTTCGCCACCGGCATCGGCCGCGACGGCGACCGGCGCCCCCTGGGCTGCGAGGAGACGGAACTGTGCATCCGCCTCACCCGCGCCCGCCCCGACGCCGTCCTGCTGATCGACGACCGGGCGGTGATCCACCACCGGGTGCCCGAGGTCCGCGAGCGCTTCGCCTACTTCCGCGCCCGCGCCTACGCCGAGGGCCTCTCCAAGGCCCTGGTGGCCCGCAGCGTAGGAGCCGGCAAGGGGCTGGAGTCCGAACGCCGGTACACCACCAGGGTGCTGCCCGCCGGGGTCGCCCGCGGCCTGCGGGACGCGCTGCTGGGCCGGCCGGGCGGCGCGGGCCGGGCGGCCGCGATCGTCGCCGGAGTGCTCACCGCGGCCGGCGGCTATGTCATGGGCGGTGCGCGGGCGCGGCGGGGCGGGACGGCGTTCCGCGTCGTGGAAGTCACGCAGACCGCCGGGGGCGCCGGGCATGCAGGGACCGCCGCGACCGGGGAGGCCCAGGATGGCTGAGGCACCCGTGCCGATCCTCATGTACCACGCGGTCGCCACCGCGCCGAACGACGCCACCCGCGCCCTGTCGGTCGCCCCGGAGGCGTTCGCGGAGCAGCTGGCGCTCATCGGCGACCTGGGTCTGACTCCCGTCAGCACGGCCGACCTGGCCGCGAGTTGGCGGTCCGGACGGGCGCTGCCCGAGCGGCCGGTGCTGATCACCTTCGACGACGGCTACGAGGGCGTCCACCGGCACGCCCTGCCGGTCCTCGCCCGGCACGGCTTCCCGGCCACCCTGTACGTGTCGACCGGCTGGCTGCGCGGCGCGTACGACATGGGGGGCGGCCTGGACGCCATGCTGGACTGGGACCAGGTGCGCGAGCTGGCGGACGCCGGCGTGGAGATCGGCGGCCACAGCCACACCCACCCGCAGCTCGACCAGCTCGACGACGACACCCTGTGGTCGGAGCTGACCCGCTGCAGGGAGATCGTCGCCGACGAACTGGGCAGCGTGCCGTTCTCCTTCGCCTACCCGTACGGCTACTCCAGCCGCCGGGTGCGCCGGGCCGTGCGCGCGGCCGGGTTCACCCAGGCGCTGGCGGTCGGCAACGCGCCGGCCCGCCGCCGCCAGGGGCCGTACGCCCTGCGGCGGATCACCGTGCGCCGCAGCACGGACGCGCGGGAGTTCGCGCGGCTGCTCGAAGGCCGTTCGCTCACCCGTACGTTCGCCCGGGACCGTGCCCTGACCAAGGGGTACGCCGTTGTCCGCAGAGCCCGCCAGGTCCGCCGGAAGGCCATCCGTTCCCGTGTCTGACACGACCACCACGAAGGCCGCGTCCACCGTCGCCGATGCGCCCGGGCAGCCGGGGCGCCGTCTCCGTCTCCCCGGGCTCGGCCGCTCCCCGGGCGGCAGCCCGCTGTTCCGCAACGCCTACGCGCTGATGCTCAACACCGGCATCTCGGCGGTGCTGGGCCTCGGGTACTGGCTGGTGGCCGCCCGCTACTACTCCGAGTCCTCGGTGGGCCAGGGCTCGGCCGCGATCGCCGCCATGAAGCTCCTCGCGGGGCTGACCGCGGTGACCCTGACGGGCGCCCTGGCCCGCTTCATCCCGGTGGCGGGCCGCGCCACCGGGCGTCTCGTCTTCCGTACCTACGCGGCCAGTTCGGTCCTGGTGTCGTTCGCGGCCGGGGTCTTCCTGCTGACCCTCGACACCTGGGGGCCGTCGTACCGCTTCCTGCACGGGTCCATCAAGGGCCTGGGCTTCGTCATGGCCGTCGCCGCCTGGAACGTGCTCACCCTCCAGGACGGGGTGCTGACCGGGCTGCGCAGCGCGACCTGGGTGCCGGCCGGGAACACGGTGTTCTCCGCGGTGAAGCTGGCGCTGCTGGTCGGCCTCGCCGCCGCCCTGCCGACCACCGGCGTCTTCGTCTCCTGGGTGCTGGCCATCGCCACCTCCATGGTGCCGCTCGGCCTGCTGGTCTTCCGGCGACTGGTCCCCCGGCACGTCAGAGCCACCGAGGAGCACGTCCAGCCGCCCACCGTGAAAGAGATCGGCAGGTTCCTCGCCGGGGACTACACCGGCTCCCTGTTCTCCCTCGCCGTGGTCTATCTGATCCCGGTGATCATCGCCTCGCAGGTCAGCTCCCAGGACAACGCGTACTTCTACATCACCACCACCATCGGCGGCACGGTCAACCTGCTCGCCATCAACATGGGCGCCTCGCTGACCGTCGAGGGCTCGCACGACCCGGCCCGCCTGGCCGCCAACACCCGGGCCGCGCTGCGCCGGATGGCCCGCATCATGCTGCCGATCTGCGGGCTGCTGTTCGTCGGGGCGCCGTGGATCCTCGGCGTGTTCGGCGCCGGGTACGCGCAGGCGGCGACCCCGCTGCTGCGCTGGTTCGCGGTCGGCGCACTGCTCCGGGTCGTGATGGAGACCTACTTCGCGGTGCTGCGCGCACAGAGCCGCACCGCCGGACTCGCCTGGCTGCAGGGGCTGTTGTGCGCGCTGGTGCTGGGGCTGACCCTGCTGCTCCTGCCCCGCATGGGGCTGACCGGGGCGGGTGTCGCGGAGGTCTCCAGCCTCGCGGTGATCGTCACGATCGCGGCGCCCCGGCTGTGGAGGACGCTGAAGGCCGCTCCGGCCGTGGTGCCCGAGACGACGGCACCCGACGGGGACCTCGCCGACCTGGGAGCGCGTGAGGTCACCGCCTCGTTCGCACCCCACCGGCGGGGGCCGGCCTGGGCGCTGGACAGCGACACCCTGGGCCTCGGTGTCCAGGTGGACTTCGACCACCAGGAGCGCCGGCCGGACGTGCGCCCCGGGCCCGGTACGCCGCCGACGGGCACCCCCGTGGCGCGCCCGGACCGGCCGACCTGGGCGCTGCGGCCCCGGACGGCGCAGGCTTCGGGGCTGACCGGGGAGCTGGGCAGCGAGCCCGGTGCGGAGGCGTCGCTGGGGCCCGCCGAGGCCGCGCTGCTGGGCAGGGCGGAGGTCGACGCGCCGTTCGAGGAGGTGCCTTCGCCCGAGGACGCCGTACCGGAGGCCGCCGTATCCGAACCGGACGTACCACCGGGGCCGGCGGATCCCGCGCGTTCCCTCCGTGACCGCCCGGTGCCCACCCGCGCCGGGGTCGTCCTCGGGTGTCTGCTGGTCGCCGCGCTCCTGCTGTACTGGGTGCCGGCGCTGCGGCTCGGCGAGTCCGACCTCGCCGCGATGGGCGGGCTCGGTCTGGTCTCCGTGCTGCCGCTGCCGACGCTGGCCGGGGCGGCGCTGCTGATCACGGTGTTCGCCTCGCTGCTCTGGCTGCGCCGCGAGCACCGGGCGCTGCTGCTGGTCACCCTGCTGGCGACCGTGGTGTCCCTGCACGCGCTGCCCGCGGTGATCGAGACCGAGCCGCGGTTCCCGACCGCCTGGCAGCACCTCGGGTTCATCGACTACATCGACCGCACCGGGTCCGCCGTGCCGGACCTGGACGCCCGCTGGAGCTGGCCGGGCTTCTTCGCGGCCGCCGCGTTCCTCGGCCGGGCCTGCGGGATCACGGACTTCACCGGGATCATCCGCTGGTGGCCGACCGCCGTCCAACTCGCCTACCTGGCACCGATGTTCCTGCTGGTGCGGTCGATGCGGGCGAGCTGGCGGGCCAAGTGGACGGGCGTCTGGATCTTCGTGCTCAGCGGCTGGGTCGGCCAGGACTACTTCTCGCCGCAGGGCTTCACCTATCTGCTGTACCTCGTCTTCGTGGCGATCCTGCTCGTCTGGTTCCGCGCCCCGGGCGTGATCTGGACGAGGTTCCGGCCGGGCGAGGCGGAGGTGGAACCGGCCGGCCGGCGCCAGCAGGCCGTGCTGCTGCTGGTGCTGATCGGCCTGTACGCGGCGAGCGTCCCGGCGCACCAGCTCACCCCGTTCGTGATGCTGGGCGTGCTCGCGGCGCTCGTGCTGACCGGCAGGTCCGAACTGCGCGGACTGCCGGTGCTGTTCGGGGTGGTGGCCGCGGTCTGGGTGGGCTTCATGGCCGAGCCGTACTGGTCCGGGCACTTCAACGACCTCTTCGGCGGGGTCGGCGGGGTCGGCAGCAATGTCTCGACCTCGGTCTCCGGCCGTATGCGGGGCGGCAGTTCGTCGCACGAGCTGGTGCTGTACGCGCGGGTGCTGCTGGCCGGCGGCGTCCTGTCCCTCGCCTGCTGGGGCTGGTGGCGGCGGCGTTTCCACCGCTACCGCGAGCGGTCGCTGCTGGTGCTGGCCTTCGTCCCGTTCCTGGGCTTCGGCATGCAGTCGTACGGCGGTGAGATGGCGCTGCGCGTCTTCATGTTCGCCCTGCCCGGGGCGGCCCTGCTCGGCGCCCTCGCCCTCTTCCCGCGCACCGGTGCGACCGCGAGGGAACGCGAGCGGGACCGGGTCAGCCTCGCACCGCTGGCCGCGCTGCTGGCCGGCCTGCTGCTCATGGGCGGCTTCCTGGTGGCCCGCTGGGGCAACGAGGCGTTCGAGCGGGTGCGGCCCGGCGAGGTGGCCGCCATGGACTACGTGTACGCCCACGACAGGCCGACCGTCCGTCTGCTGTGGCTGAGCAACGACACGGTCAACGACGTGACACCGGCGATGCCGTGGGGCGCCAGGGACATGGAGCGCGTCGACTACCGGCCCACGCTCGCACCGGCCGACCCGGTGCTGGTGTCCGGCCTGGTGAAGGCGCTCAAGGACGCTGGCCCGAACTCGTATCTGATGGTCAACAAGGGGCAGGTCGCCTATCTGGAGCTGGACGCGGGCTACTCGACGACCTGGCAGTCCCGGCTGGTCCGGAACCTCGACGACCGGCAGGAGCTGACGAAGGTCCTGGTCAACGACGACGTGACGCTGTACGCGATGCGGAAGCGGCCGGCCGGCGCGGTGCCGCGGCCGCACCCCGGACCGCTCGGGCCGCGGATCACCTGGACACCGTGGTCGGTGGTCGGCGCCCTGGCCGCCGTGGCGCTCATCCTGCTGCTCGGCGCCCGCGAGGTGGTCCGGGTCGCGGCGCGGCCGGGCATCCGCCGGCTGCGGCTGCTGCAGAGCGGTTTCTGGTTCTCGCTGCCGCTGCTGGCGGTGGTGCTGGCCTCGCTGGTGGAGCGGTTCCTGACGCTGAAGTAGCGGTGCGGGTGGGGTGGCTCAGCGGGCTCAGCGGTTGAGCCACTTCACCCCGTAGGCGCCCATGTCGAACCGCCGGCCGTCGACCTCGGCGCTGACCGGCCGGCCGAGGGTGTTGACCACCAGCACGGTCCGGTCGCCGGCGAGCACGCGGAGGTGGGGTGCGTCGTCCTTCGCGACGGACACCGTCTCGTACCGTGTGCCCGGCCCGAACGCCTTTTGGAACCTGGACAGCAGGTCGTACATGGGCAGTCCGCGCCCGCCGTCGGCGCCGTCGGTCGGTGTCCACAGGCAGCCGGCGCAGCCGGTGCCCTTCTCGTCCTCCGGGTTCCAGTAGAAGCCGGATCCGGTGCCGCCCTTGGCCAGGGCGATCATCCCGGCGGCCTGGACGGCGACGCGGTGCGGCTCGGACCAGCCCTTGCGGCCGTCGTTGCCGTCGCCGGGCTCCACGTAGTACTCGGCCCACCACAGCGGCAGGTCGTGGGTCCGCTGCCGTACCCAGCGGCTGACGGCGGTGAACTTGTCGGTGGCCGCGAACTCGTCGGGCAGCAGGTCGTCGTCGTCGGTGTAGCTGGAGCCGTCGACGACCACGAAGTCGGCGCCCGCCCGGTGCGCGTTCCAGTAGTCGAACGCGTCCAGGACCCGCTGGTCCATGGCGCCCCAGGGGCCCTTGAGGACGGTGGAGGCGTTCTGCGTCTGCCGGGGGCCGACACTGTCCATGACCAGGTACGGGCCGCCGACCATGATGTCCGCGTCCACCTTCTTCAGCGCCCTGTAGACGAGGTTGTACAGCTTCGTGTACCCCTCGTAGTCCCAGCGTCCCTTCGCGTTGTTCCAGAAGCCCTTGAACTCGTTCCAGACGACGAAGTGCCGTACGTCCGGGTAGCGCCTGGCGACGGTCGCGGCGAGGTCCGCGAAGTCCTGGTAGTGGTCGGGGGTCGGGGCGGTCTCCAGGGCGGCCTTGCTCCAGTCGGTGTGGTCGACGCCCGCCCGGCCGCCCTTCATCCAGTCCGGGGAGCAGCACAGCGTGATCACCGGAGTGCCGCCGGACCTGCGGACGAAGTCGATGCGGCGGTCCATCGCGGCGAAGTCGTAATGCCCCTTCACCGGCTCGGGGTTGTCGGCTCCCCAGCCCATGATGTGCTGGTTCTGCGGCAGCCCGGCATCGCCCGCCAGCAGCCGCTGGACGCGGTCGGTGGCGGCCGTGGCGCCCTCGTCGGCGCTGTACTGGGTGTGGGTGAAGCCCCAGCCGACGTTCGGCCGCGGCCGCTGGCCGGGGGCGACGGGCGTGCCGTGCACCTTGTCGCCGTCGCGCGAGGTGCCGGCGGTGCTTCCGCCGCCGGGAAGCGTGTTGAACAGGGTCACCACCACGGCCAGGGCGACGACCCCCACACCGAGCAGAGCGGTGAGCCGCCACCGCAGTGTGCCCGCAACTCCCGAATTCCACCCATGACGTCCCATCAAGGACAACAGTAGGGGCGGGGGTCCCCGGTGGGACAGATCCGCGAAGAAGCGGCGGAAATGCGGTGCGCGGAGCGTCCCGGTGCCGGATCATGGCGGCATGTCTGCCAACCCGTACGACGCTCTGCCGATCCGGCTCAACGTCGATGACTCCGACTCGCCGTCCGACGTCGTCGACGCGCTGTTCCTCGGCCGTTTCGCGACGGGCGAGCAGCCGTACTCGCACGCGGCCAACATCGACCGGGTGCGCTCCGGGGCGACTCTTCTGCCGCAGGACGCGCGGGTGTTGCGCATCGCCCGCGACGACGACCGCAGCGCGACCCTCGCCGAGGGCGACGGCTGGACGCTGCTGGTCTCCCGCTGGAACCGGGGTGCCGACGTCACCGTCACCGCCACCACCGCCGAACTGGCCAAGAAGGTCCTCGACCAGGCCACGGACGGCGCGACCGACGAACCGGAGCCGCAGCCGGAGAACGTGACCATGGGTTTCTGGTACGTCTCCCCCAGACGCGGCCCGCACCGCACCACCCGGCAGATCTCCGCGGGTACGTGGGAGGAGGTGCGGCCCAACTACACCGCCCCGGTGGCCGACGCCATGGACCAGCTGATGAAGACGACCCCCGAGGACATCGCGGGCCGCCTGCTGCTGCTGCACGGCCCGCCGGGCACCGGCAAGACCTCGGCGCTGCGCACGCTCGCCCGCTCCTGGCGGGACTGGTGCCAGGTGGACTGCGTCCTCGACCCCGAGCGGCTCTTCTCCGACGTCGGCTATCTGATGGACATCGCCATCGGCGAGGAGGACTCGGCGGGCAAGGGCCGCTGGCGTCTGCTGCTGCTGGAGGACTGCGACGAACTGATCCGCGGTGAGGCCAAGCACACGGCGGGCCAGGCGCTGTCGCGGCTGCTGAACCTGACCGACGGCCTGCTCGGCCAGGGCCGCAACGTCCTGGTCGGCGTCACCACCAACGAGGACCTGGAGCGCCTGCACCCCGCCGTGGTCCGCCCCGGCCGCTGTCTGGCCCGTATCGAGGTGGGCAGGCTGACGCGCGCGGAGTCGGTGGCCTGGCTGGGTGCCGAGGAGGGGGTCGGCCGGGACGGGGCGACCCTGGCGGAGCTGTACGCGCTGCGCCGGGGCACGACACCGCCCTCGGTCCCGGGGGCGCGGGACGGGGCGGACGCCGGGCTGTATCTGTAGTGCTTTGATGGACGTATGACCCTGTTCGTCGGAACCTCGGGGTGGCAGTACAAGGACTGGCGGGATCTCGTCTATCCGTCGGGTGTTCCGACGCGGTTGTGGCTGGAGGAGTACACCCGGCTGTTCGCGACCGTGGAGATCAACAACGCCTTCTACCGGCTGCCGTCACGGGAGACCTTCGAGTCCTGGCGCGAGCGGGTGCCGGCGGACTTCGTCGTCGCGGTCAAGGCCAGCCGCTTCCTCACCCACATCAAGCGCCTGAAGGACCCCGAGGAGCCGGTCCACCGTCTGATGAGCCACGCGGCCGGCCTCGGTGACCGGCTGGGGCCGGTCCTGCTCCAGCTGCCGCCTACGCTGCGCGTGGACCCGCCGCTGCTGGACGCCTGCCTCGCCCGCTTCCCGTCCGGTACGAGGGTCGCGGTCGAGCCGCGCCACGACTCCTGGTGGATCCCCGAGACGCGTGCCGTGCTGGAGTCCCGGGGCGCGGCCCTGTGCTGGGCGGATGTGCTGGCCCGTCCGATGACCCCGCTGTGGCGCACCACGGACTGGGGGTACGTGCGCTTCCACCAGGGCCGCGCCAGGCCCTGGCCGCGCTACGGCCGGCGCTCCCTGGAGACCTGGGCGGACCGCGTCGCCACCACCTGGTCCGGCACGGCGGACGTCTACGCGTACTTCAACAACGATCCCGGGGGCGCGGCGGTGCTGGACGCGGTGCTGTTCGCCAGGACGGCGGAGCGCGCGGGGTGGACGGTGACGCGCACGCCGGACGCCCTTCGTCAGCCGTCGCCGTAGACGGCCCGCAGGGCGTCCCGTACGGCCGCGAGCGCCGCGTCCTCGTCCAGCCCGAGCCGCTTGACCCGCTCCACGTACGCCTGGGCGGCCGAGGACGCCTCCCGCACCGCCGCCGGGCCGGCGGCGGCCACGAACGTTCCGTGGCGGCCCCGTGTCTCGATCACCCCGTCCGACTCCAGCGCCCGGTACGCCTTGGCCACGGTGTTCACCGCGAGCCCCAGGGACTCGGCCAGCCCCCGCACGGTCGGCAGCCGGTAGCCCACCGGCAGCGCGCCGGACCGCGCCTGCTCGGAGATCCGCGCCCGCACCTGTTCGTACGACGGCGCGCTGTCATCGATGTGGATCTTCAAGGTCACGGGGCGATTGTCCCGCACCCGGCGGAAAATGAGAGGCACCCCGGCACGCCTCCCCCGTACGGTGCCTCGACATGACAGTGATCGTTCGCGACCTGCGCCCCGAGGTGGAGGCCGACGCCGAGGCCTTCGCCCGGGTCCGCCGACTCGCCCTTCCGTACCTCCTGTTCACCGCCGACTCCGTCCGGCACGTGCTCAGCCACTCGCATCCCGACGCGCGCTTCAGGTCGCTCGTCGCCGAGGAGGACGGCGAGGTGATCGGCACGGCCCAGGTGGCACTGGCCCATGAGAGCCGGGAGCCGGGCCAGGGGTACCTCAACATCTACGTGCACCCGGAACGGACCGGTCGCGGGGCGGGCCGGCTGCTGGTGCGGGCGGCCGAGGAGCACCTGGCCGGCTGCGGTGCGACCCGGCTGTACGCCTGGATCCTCGACGAGCCGCGCAACCGCGCCTTCGCCGAGCGGCACGGATACCTGCGCAGGCGTTCGGCGCGCCTCCTCCGGCTGGACCTGGCCGGCGGCACGCTTCCGCCGCTCGAGGAGCCGCCGCCGGGCGTCGAGCTGCGCACCGGCGCGGACTTCGCGGACGACCCGCGCCCGCTGTTCGAGCTGGACGCGGAGGCGGCGTCGGACGAGCCGGGCGATGTCGGCGTCGACTTCTCCGACTTCGAGGCCTGGATCGAGCACTACTGGAAGCATCCGCTGCTGGACCGTGAGCTGACCGTGGCGGCGGTCGTCGAAGGCCGTCCCGTCGCCTTCAGCGTGGCCTACACCGACGGCACCGGCTCCTACGCCACCGCGATGACCGGCACCGCCCGCGCCCACCGCGGCCGTGGTCTGGCCAAGCTCGCCAAGAACCACTCCCTGCACCGGGCCCGGGCCGCCGGCTGCACCGAGGCGTTCACGGGCAACGACGCCGGGAACGAGCCCATGATGGCGATCAACAGGTGGTTCGGCTACGAGATCTGCGCGACGGAGACCCGGTATGTCCGTGAACTCGGCTGAGACGGCCGGTGAGGTGGAGGTCGTGCTGGTCAAGGCGGGCCGTACGAAGATCCGTTATGCGGCCCGGCTGCTGGCCGACGACGGTTCGAGGATCACGGTCCGGGCGCCCTGGGCGGGCACGGGCGTACGCGACTTCGGCTTCGTGCGCTTCGAGCCGGGCGATGTCTTCACCGAGTACTACTGGCGGGAGCGCTGGTACGCGGTGAAGGAGGTCCGTGACGCGGGGGGCCGGCTGAAGGGCTGGTACTGCGACATCACCCGCCCCGCCACCCGCTCCGGGGCCGAACTGGTCGTCGAGGACCTGGACCTGGACCTGTGGCGCTCGGCCGACGGCGGGGACGTACGGCGGCTGGACGAGGACGAGTTCGAGGAGAGCGGGCTGGCTCGGACGGACCCGCGGGCCGCGTCCGCCGCGCTGGCCGCGCTGGACGAACTGGAGACACTGGCCCGCGAGGGCGGTTTCGACGCCCTGCTGGCCTGACACCGCCCTGAGCGCGCCGGGCGACGGCCCGGCCGTCGCGGGCTCCTCACACCGTCGCGACCACCGCGTACCGCTCGTCGTCCACCTCCTTGCCCCACAGCAGCGGCTCGCCGGACAGCCGCTCGACGCGCACCCGCCCGGCGAGGGGCTCCAGGAGGGCGACGAGCCGCTCGGCGGGTATGCCGACCGGACCGGCCGTCCCCCACACGCCCTCGACCAGCACGAACCGTCCCCCGGGCCGCAGCAGACCGCGCCAGTGCCGCAGCACCCGGGCCGGGTCGGGCAGCGTCCACAGCACATGCCGGACCAGGACGGCGTCGAAGCACCGCTCCCCCACCGGCGGGGCCGCCGCGTCGCCCACGAGGAACACCGCGTGCCGGCCGGCGAGTTTGGCGCGGGCCCGTTCGACCATGGCCGGGGACAGGTCGACGCCGGTGACCCGGTGTCCTCGCTCGGCGGCGAGCAACGAGAGGCTGCCGGTGCCGCAGCCTAGGTCCAGGACGTCGGCGGCGCGTTCGGGCAGCCAGGTCCGCAGCCGGTCCGCCCAGGCCGCACGCACCGTGGGGTCGCGCAGACCGTGGTCGGGCTCGTCGTCGAAGGCGACGGCCTCGGCATCCCAGTCGACACCCGGAGCAACCGTTCGCTCACTCTCGTTCGTCATGTCCCAAGAGTGACACCCGCCACTGACAAACCGGCATCGATGAGTAACTCTCCCGGGAAGGGTCTACCTCCGCGAGAACGCGGAACCCGGTAGGCACGCAAGGAGGCAGCCATGCGCCGCATGACCGTGCACAAGCCCCTGAAGAAGACGGACGCCCGCCGGGTCCGCGAGGAGACCGAGGAGCGCCCCTCGGGGCGGCCGGAGGTGCGCAAGGACATCGCCCGCACCTGGTGGCCGGACGGCTGAGCGCGCCGCTGCCGAGCCCAGCCTGATCCCAGCCTGATCCCAGTCTGAGCACTGCCTTAACAGCGCCATAAGGATCTCCGTCACCCGCCTCCAGCAGGCGGTTTCGTGGTCTGCGGGGGCTAGTTTCTGATCCGCAGGGGACCTGTCCGGCGGCTCAGGCCGGACAGGCCCCGGCGGACTCAGCTGAGCGCCGACGCGCAGGTGGTGGCGGTGGCATGGGCCGGGTCGAGCGCGTTGGCCACCTCGTGGAAGGCGATCCGGTCGAAGAGCCCGATCGCCACGTGCTCGGACAGGTCCAGCGGGCACAGGTCCTGCAGCAGGACGTTCTTGACGTCCGGGCCGCTCAGGTACTGGCTGCGCCAGGGCGTGGCCACCTCGTCGTGCTCCGTGGCGATGACCGTGTAGTGCACGCCGGGGTCGGTGTCGCCGCCCGCGTCGAGCTTGGTCAGGAAGGCGGAGCCGGTGATCTGGTCGGCGAGGCCGGGGGTGGTGGCCTTGATCAGGTCCGCGGCGCCGGGGAAGTACGGCAGCAGGTTGGTGAGACCGTCCAGGGTGGTGCCGTGGTTGTCGGGGGCGAGCCCGACGAGGGCGTTCACCTTGGCGGCCCCGCCGAGGAACCTCAGGTAGTAGCGGGGCATCATGCCGCCCTGCGAGTGGCCGACCAGGTCGGCCTTGGCGGCGCCGGTGGCGGTGAGCACCCGGTCGACGAAGGCGGACAGTTGCTCGGCCGACCTGTCGATGGGGCCGAGGCCGTAGAAGACGGGGACACCGGGGAGCTGGCCGTAGTCGAGGGAGAAGACGCAGTACCCGCGGTCCTCCAGGTACGGCGCGAGGGACAGCCAGTTGTCGACGGAGTTGCCCAGCGTGCCGTGGACCAGGACGACAGGGCGGGGGTGGGCGGCGGAGGGCTTGCAGGAGTAGTCGTTCCAGCCTCCCCCACTCTCGGCTTCGCTCGAACGGGGGGACCCCCAGGTCGGTGCGGTGGAGGCCTGGGCGGTGGAGGCGTGGGCGGTGGCGGCGGGGACGGCGGCGACGGCGGCGGTCAGGACCAGCGCGGCGAGGGGTCTGAGCACTCGCTTCCAGGGCAGCATCGGGTGATCTCCTTGCGGCTCAAGGGGAGGTGCGACGGCCTTACCCTGTGATCCGGATCACGAGGATGCTGTTCACTCGTCAAGTTACGGACGGGTAGCTCAAGAGTGAAGTTACGCGTCAGTAAAAACTAGGAAGGGCAGCTCCGCGGGGGCGCTCCCGCGGTGTGGGCGCGGTCAGTCGGCGAGGGTCGCCGGCCGCACGGCCCGCGGACCGAAGCGCCGGCGCGCGCGGTCGGCGGCGGCCTCGGCCGCGCGGGCCCGGTCGCCGCCCGGGTCCAGGGAGAGCTGGCGGTAGGCGCTGCCGGACGGCAGCAGGCGGTCGGCGCGGATCACGTAGGAGCGGACTCGCGCCCGCTGCAGCCCCAGCGCCGCCAGCAGGCCCAGGGCGGCTGCCGCGAGGGCGGGTGAGTGGTCGGTGGGTTCCGGCAGGGTGCAGGTGCGCGTGGTGGAACTGCGGTCGGCGTAGCGCACCGTGAGAGTGAGCCGCCCGGCCACCTGGCGCTCGCCGCGCAGGCGCCCGCCGATCCGGTCGGCGAGGTCCAGGACCGCTCGGTGGTGCCGGACCGGGTCGAGGCAGTCCCGGTCCAGTACGAGGTCGGCGACCAGGCGTTCGGCCGGTTCCGCCGGGGTGACCGGGCGGGGATCGCGACCGTGGGCCCGCTCGGCCAGCAGCCGGGCGGGTCCCGCGCCGAGCAGGCGCTGCAGGGTGGCCGCGGGCAGGTCGGTGATCTGGCCGATGGTGTGCAGGCCGTACCGGTGAAGCGTTTCCGCCGTGGTGCGGCCGACCCCGGGCAGCGCGGTGACCGGCCGCGGGTACAGCCAGTCGGCCACCTGCCCGGCGGGAACCCAGGTGGTCTCGCCCGGCGCGGACGCGTCGGCGGCCATGGCCGCCAGCATGCGATTGCCCGCGAGGCCCGCGCTGCTGTCGATGCCGTAGAGCGCCTTCAGCCTGATCTTCGCCAGTTGGACCACGTCGTAGGGGGACAGGTCGAAGTATCTGAGTGCCGAGGTCAGGTCGAGCTGGACGGCGTCGGGCGGAACGGCCTGGACATGAGGCGTGACACCAGACATCAGTTCGATTGCGTCGTCGTACTGGATCCCGCTCGGTACGGCGTGCAGGTGGAGGTGGGCGATGTGCCGCTGCCGTGGGGCCGTCCCGTTCATCCCGCGCTCCCGGGGCTGGTGTATCCGAACTTCTTCAGGTCCGCCGAGCGGGTGCCGGCGGGCTGCAGGTCCGCGTACGGGTGCAGTCGGGCGCCGGTGGTGCCGTTGGCCAGGGTGCGCCGCGGCTGGGCGGGGGTCGGGTGCGGGCGGCTCTCGCCGAGGAGGGCGAGCGCGGCCTCGGGGCCGTTGTCGCGGCGGGCGGCGGCGATCTCGTCCAGGTCCCAGGCCATGGTGCCGACGACGGTGCGCCGGGTGCCGCGCACCTGGACCGTGCCGCGCACCAGCAGCAGCCCGCTGTGGAAGACGGTGTGCGCGCAGGCGGGATGGGAGTCCTCGAAGAACGCCAGGTCGACCAGGCCGGAACCGTCCTCCAGGGTGACGAAGATGATCCGCCGGCCGCTGGCGATCGGCGGGGTCTGGGTGGAGGCCCGTACCCCGGCGACCAGGACCTGCCGGCCGGGGCGCATCGCGGCCAGGTGGGCCGCGTCGGTCGCGCCGATCTCGCGCAGCAGCCGGTGGTGGTGCTCCATCAGGTGTCTGGAGACGTCGATGCCGAGGGTGCTCAGCTCGGCGCTCAGGGCCTCGCGTCCGGTCATCTCCGGCAGACCGCTCGGCTCCGCTCCCCCGACGGCGTTCGTGTCGATGGGCAGCTGGCCCTTGCCCGCGGAACGGACACGGGAGGCCCGGTGGAGTTCGGCGATCTGCAACAGCAGGTCGCGCCGCGTGAGGCGCCCGTCGTGGAGCGTGTCCAACGCCCCGATCTCCGCCAGGCGTTCGGCGACCGGCCTGGAGGGGTGGGCCCGCTGCCAGAGGTCCGACAGCGATCCGTACGGCTGCCCCTCCTCGATCCGGGCGCACTCGCCCTCGCTGATGCCGCGCACCTCGGACAGCGCGAGCCGTACTCCCCACCGTCCGCCGTCGGTCTCCTCGACGGTGTGCTTCACCCTGGACCGGTTGACGTCGACGGGCAGGACGGGGACACCGTTGCGACGGGCGTCGGCGACCAGGACGCGCTTGGGCCACATCCCGGGGTCGTGTTCGAGCAGGCCCGCCAGCAGGTACGCCGGGTAGTGCGCCTTGAGCCAGGCGCTCTGCAGGGCCGGTACGGCGAACGCGACCGCGTGCGCCCGGCAGAAGCCGTAGGCGCCGAAGGCCTCGACGGTCCTCCAGACCTCGTCCCGGACGGCAGCGCTGTAACCACGCGCGCGCGCCAGGCCGTGGAACCACTCCCTGATCCGGGGCAGCCGCTCCTTCTCGCCGAGCGCCCGGCGTGCCAGCTCGGCCAGCGCGTAGTCGCAGCCGGTCATCACCGAGAGCGTCTCGATGATCTGCTCGTGCCAGATGGTCACGCCGTAGGTGTCGGCGAGCACCGGCTCCAGGTCCGGATGGGCGTACCCCGGTGTGCCGCCGTGGCGTGCGGCGATGTACCGCTCGGGCATGCCCCCGGCGACCGGGCCGGGACGGAAGAGGCTGATGTCGGCGATGACGTCCTGGGGATCGCGTGGCTTCATCCGGGACAGGAGATCCTGCTGGCCGGGCGACTCCAGCTGGAACAGACCGAGGGTCCGGCTCTCCTGGATGAGCTTGAACGCGAAGACGTCGTCGAGCGGCACCTGTCCGGGGTCGTCGAGGTCGATGTGGTTGCCGGTGGTCCGTTCGATCTCGGTGACGGCGTGGGCCATCGCGGACTGCATGCGGACACCCAGGACGTCGAGTTTGATGTTGCCGAGGTCCTCGATCTCCTCCTTCGCCGCCATCGCCATGGGGTAGTCGCCCTGCGGGGTGGGCTGTACCGGCAGCCGGTCGAGGAGGGTCGCGTCGCTGACGACCACTCCGCAGGGGTGCATGGCCATGCCGTGGACCAGCGAGTCGAGGCCTTCGGCGAGTTCCCACAGGGGCCCGAACCGGTGTGCCTCGGCGGCCAGTCGCCGCAGTTCGGGCAGTTCCGCGAGGGCTGCCGTGATGTCGGAGGCGCGCAGGTGCGGGAAGCTCTTGGCGATCCGGTCGACGTCCGCGGGCGCGATGCCGAGGGCGAGGCCGGTGTCGCGCAGGGCCCGGCGGGCCCGGTAGGTCTCGGGCATCGCGGTGACCGCGACCCGCTCCTTGCCGAACCGGTCGAAGACCGCGTCGTAGCACTCCAGCCGCCGGGCGGATTCCACGTCGATGTCGATGTCGGGCAGCGAGGCCCGGCGCACGCTCAGGAAGCGTTCGAACAGCAGGCGGTGGTCGAGCGGGTTGGCGGTGGCGATGCCCAGCGCGTGGCAGACCATCGACCCGGCGCCCGAGCCGCGGGCCGCGACCCTGATGCCCTTGGCCCGGATGTCGGCCACGACCTGGCCGACGGCGAGGAAGTACGAGTCGTAGTCCAGCGTGGAGATCACGCCGAGTTCCTCGTCCAGCCGGTCGAGTGCCGCCCGGTCGCGGTCCAGGCCGCGCCGGGCCATGCCTGCCTCGCACTGCCGGCGCAGCAGTTGTGCGGCCCCTCCCGCTCCGGGACCGGCACCGAAGAGCGAGGCCTCCGGGAAGTGCGAGGTCCCCAGGCCGAGGTCGGCCCGGGGGTCGACGGTGCACGCGGCCGCCGTGGCGGCGGTGTCCGCCATCAGGCGCCGGGCCCGCCGGACGTCCGCTCCGGCGCACTCGGCGACCGTCCGCGCGACGGCCGCCATCGCCCTCTCGTCCTTGAGCCAGCGCTGCCCGCTGTCCAGGCCGCGCCGGTCGATCGGGCGCAGCAGTCTCGCGGCGTCCAGGACGTCGGCGAGGCGGTGCTGGTCGGCGTCGGCGTAGCGGACGGCGTTGGCGAGCACGGCGGTGGTGCCCGTGCGGTCGGCCAGGGCCAGGGTGCGGGCGGCCAGGCGCAGGGATCCCGGTCCGCTGCCGAAACGTTTCTGCGCAACAGCCTCCAGCCGGACCCCACTTCCGAAGATCTCCCGCCACGGCGCCAGCAGCTTCACCGCGACATCCTCCCTGCCCTCCGCCAGCGCCCGGACCGGCTCCGAGAGCGGGCCGAGCAGCACCGTCAGCCCGGGACCGCCGTACTCGCGCAGCGCCTCCCACGACACCACCACGGGGGCCGCGCCGGAGGCGGTACCCGCATGGGCGGCCGAGGTGATGCGGCACAGCCGCGCCCACCCCGCCCGGTCCCGCGCGAGCAGCACGAACCGCAGCGGCGGCTCGACGACGTACGCGCCGCCCCGGGCCGGGGTGCGCCGGCGCCGGGCGGGCGGCGCGGGCGCGAGGGCCTCCACCGCCAGGTCGACGCCGAAGAGCGGCCGCACGCCGGCTTCGGCGCAGGCCCGCGCGAACCGGACGGTCCCGGTGACCGTGTCCCGGTCGGTGAGCGCGAGTGCCGTCATGCCCCGCTCGGCCGACCGCCGGACGAGATGCTCAGGATGGGCGGCGCCGTAGCGGGCGGAGTAACCGGACGCGACGTGCAGATGGGCGAAGCCCGTCATGCCGCACCTCCATCACTCCACCCCTTTTCGGCCTATATATCCAGAATGCCATCGTACTCGCGTTCGATTACTCTAACCCCCATCAGCCCCGGTCAGCGACCAGATTCGAACACATCAGCGATTCTTTGGCGAGGAGGCGCGCGCATCCCGCCCGGGGCGCCGAAAACGACGGCGGTCCCGCCCCGCGCGCGAGGGGCGGGACCGCCGGAAGGATCACTGGCCGGTCCGCGCCGGCCGGCCGATGCGGGCCGGGGTCAGCCGATCTGGGCTCCGGTCGCCGCCAGGGCCGCCGTCACCGGCTGGAAGAACGTCTCGCCGCCCGAGGTGCAGTCGCCGCTGCCCCCGGAGGTCAGACCGATGGCGTCGCCGCCCGAGAAGAGGGAGCCGCCGCTGTCGCCGGGCTCGGCGCACACGTCGGTCTGGATGAGGCCGCTGACCGTGCCCTCCGAGTAGTTCACGGTGGCGTTCAGGCCGGTGACCTTGCCGGAGTGCACATGGGTCGTCGAGCCGCTGCGGGTGACCTGCTGGCCGACGGTGGCCTCGGCCGCACCCGTGATCTTCTGGGTGGAGCCGTCGTAGAGGTCGACCTCGCTCGGGTGGCCGGTGTCCGAGGTGTACTTCACCAGACCGAAGTCGGTGCCCGGGAAGCTGGACTTCTCGTTCTTCCCGATCACGTTGCCGGACGAGTCCGACCAGGTGGAGATGGAGGCGGTGCAGTGCCCGGCGGTCAGGAAGTACGGCTGCCCGCCCTTGACCACGTTGAAGCCGAGCGAGCAGCGTCCGCCCGAGCCGCCGATCGCGTCGCCACCCGCGATGAAGGGCTTGAACTCCCCCGCTCCGCGCCTGAGTTCGGCCCTGCCGCCGAGCCCCTCGACGACCTTGCCGAGCCTGGCCCACTCGGCCTTGCCGACGGTCCGGTCGGCGGTGACGACGACCTTGTCGGAGACCGGGTCGGTCGCCCACGAGGTGCCGGGGATGGTCGCGTCCCGCTTCAGCGTCGCGCGGGCGCTGTCGAGCCGGGCGAGCGAGTTGGCGACGACTCTCGCCTTGGCGCCGGCCGCCTCGACGGTCTTGGCGGCGGTGCTGTCCAGCACGTTGACGACGAGGCTCCTGGTCCGCGTGTCGTAGTAGGTGCCCGCCGCGCCGGAGCCGAGGCCGGCCACGAGGGTGGAGGCGAGCTTTCCGGCCGCCGATGCCGAAAGGATGTGCGGCGCAGCGGACTTCGAGGGTTCGCTGGCGTTCGCAGTCTGGAAGGTGACACCCGCGATGACCAGTGCGGCGATGCCCGCACCCGTCATGGCGGCCCGCCGCCCGGATATGCGTCGGTGCTGCAACTCACGTCCTCCTGTGGGGGGTCGGCCCAGGAGGTGGTGGGGACCTCGCGGGCCGGAAGGCTGGTTGACGGGCGCCCACTCTTCCGAACCGCGCGGGGAGCACACAAGGTCGACTTCCGGACGCGCGTAGAAAGCCGTTGTACGCCCCCTTCGACCTTTCTCATTTTTGACTGTCCACGGTCACCCTTGAGGAAATTCGCATCGCAAACACTACGTGCGAGTAACCTCCCACGGACGGTGAGGCGTTGCCTGGCGCGAATTCGCCTGTTCGGGCGCCGTGAGCAGGGGAGAGCCCCCGCACGCTCTTCGCGTGCGGGGGCTCTGCCCGGAGCCGGCCGGAAGGGCCGTCAACCGAAAGGCCGTCAGCCGACGCTCACGCCGTAGGCGCTCAGCGCCTCGGTGACCGGCTGGAAGAAGGTCGTACCGCCGGAGGTGCAGTCACCGCTGCCGCCAGAGGTCAGACCGTAGGCCACGGAACCGCCGTAGAGCGGGCCGCCGCTGTCGCCGCCCTCGGCGCAGACCGTGGTCTGGATCAGCCCGTAGACGATGTCACCGTTGCCGTAGTTGACGGTCGCGTTCAGGGCGGTGACCCGGCCGCTGTGGGTGCCGGTGGTGGAGCCCCGGCGGTAGACGGTCGTCCCCACGGACGGCGTGGCCGCGCGGGAGATGGTCTGGCTGCCGACCGCGCTCGGGTGCGAGACGGCGGAGTTGGTGTAGCGGACCAGCGCGTAGTCGTTGCCCGGGAAGCTGTAGCTGACGTTCGTGCCCAGCACCGTGCTGTGGCTGGAGTTGCTGTACCAGGTGGAGGCGACCTGGCCGCAGTGACCGGCGGTCAGGAAGTAGTAGGTGCTCCCGCTGTGCACGTTGAAGCCGAGGGAGCAGCGGTAGGAGCCGCCGTAGATGGCGTCGCCGCCGCTGATCAGCTTGTTGAACCTGCCGGGGGTGTGCTTGATGGTGAGCGCGCCCGCCTCCGCGCCGGCCTGCCGCCTGATCCTGGCGATCTCGGCCGGGGAGACGGTGCTGTCGGCGGTGACGACGACGCGGTGGGTCTTGCTGTCGACGGCCCAGGCCGTACCGGGTACGTCGGCCTTGAGGACGGAGTCGCTCGCCTTGGTGAGCTGGTTGGCGCCGAACGTCTGGGTGTCACTCGCGTTCGCGGTGGGGGCGGCGAACGCGGCCGCGGCCACGAATCCGGAGACCAGGGCGATCAGCCGGGTCCGTCTCGCGAGACCGCTGCGGGGGGTGGTGCGCTTGATCCTCACTTGTCGTTCCCTCCCAGGGGAAGTCGGGGGCCCGCGTGGGGTGGGGCCCGTGAGGCGCAGCCAGGGGTTTCCACGCCCGGATTCCGAACACACATGCCCCTGACAAGCGCTGAGGGGGAGTATTCGGCCGAACGACCGGTAGACGCAAGGGCGCCTTTCGGCCGTCAACCTTTGAACCACCTTTACGTACCAGCCGAACCACCTTTACGCACCATTCTCCTGACGTCGGCTCACCGAGCGCTCCCCCGCCTCGACGGCGATGCCCAGCGCGTTCCCCGGTGGCGGGAAGGGGCAGACGAAGTGGTCGGCGAAGGCGCACGGCGGCAGCACGGCGCGGTTGAGGTCGACGGTCGTACGGCCGTCGGCGTCCGGCGCCGGGGGATGCAGGAACCGGAAGCGGAAGCTGCTGTCTCCGCTGGTGGTGTCGGCGAACACGGCCCAGAGCCGGCCGTCGCCCTGCCGCGCCACCTGGAGCGTCAGCCGCTGCCCGGCCACCGTGAAGGCGAGTTCCCCGGCGAGACCGAGTCCGCGCTCGCGTCCGTCCGCGGTGTCGACCCGTACGGTGCGGGTGTCGTCGTACGGCGTGAAGCGGCCCGGCACCGCCCAGGCGGGGTCGTAGGGGGTGGCGTCGATGCCCTGGAAGGCGCGGCGGGCCGCGGCGGCCGGGTCGTAGTCCCGTACGCCCCACACCCCTTCGCGCACCAGCACGAACAGCCGCCGTTCGCCGAGCGCGACCCGGGCGTCGGACTCCGGTCCGGTGTCGGCCGTCAGCCGGGCCTCGCCGGTCAGGGGCCGTCCGTCCACGGTCAGCCCGTCGGCCTCGGCGGCCCTGAGGACGACCCCGGCGCCCGTGGGCGACCAGGTGCCCGGGAGGTCCGGAAGTAGCCCGTCCGGATGGTCCTCGAACCAGTGGGTGGCGGTCAGCGCGAGCGGTCCGTAGGGCGCCGAGACCGTCTCCACCCGGTGCTGGTGCCACCGCTTCCACTCGTCGGCCGCGTCCGTCGTCATGTGATCAGCCCTTCCATACCGGGACGGGAAGTCCGAGGTGTGAGCGCAGGGTCGCGCCGTCGTATTCCGTGCGGAAGACGCCGCGCTCCTGGAGCAGCGGCACCACCCGGTCCACGAACTCGTCGAGGCCGCCGGGTGCGGGATGCGGGAGGAGGACGAAGCCGTCGGCGGCCTCTTCGCGGGCCGACTCCTCCAGCTGTGCGGCGACCGCCTCCGGGGTGCCGAGGAAGGACGGCCGGCCGCTGAGCGAAGAGGCGCGCCGACGTGCCTCGGCGTCGGTGTCGCCGAGGACGACGGTGACACCGGACATGATCCTCAAGTCCCGCGGCGCACGGCCGTACTGGGGCAGCCGGCGTCTCATGTCGGCGCGGAAGGCGCGGTCCGCCTCAGGCGAACCGCGCCGGCCGACGATCACGTCGGCCGAGGCGGCGGCGAACTCACGGCTCGCACCGCTCTCCCGGCCTCCACCGTCCCCCCAGTCGTCACCGTCCTCGTGGTGGCCCCTCGCGTGGATCACCACGGGGTGCCCCTGCGGGGAGCGTGGCAGGCCGAACTCGCCCGCGAGGTCGAAGTGCCGGCCCTGGTGCGCGACCGGCCGGGCCACCCCCTCCGGAGTCCAGGACTCCCACAACTCGCGTGCCACGGCGACCAGTTCGGCGGCGCGAGGAGAGGCCGGCACGTTCCAGGCGGCCCGGCCCCCGCTGAGGTGGTCCAGGGTGGCGAGCCCCCGGGCGGCTTCGTAGGGCTCCGCGACGGCCGGGTCGACCGGCGCGGCCAGGCCCAGCCGTTCGGTGACCCCGGCGAGCGCGCCGAGCACCGCCCGCGGCTCGGGGTCGCTGTCGCGTACCGGTCCCGGCCCGTCGGCGAGGAGGAGGAAGTCGAACAGTCCGCGCTCGGCGGTGCGGGCCAGGCGCTCCAGGGAGGAGAAGCCGGTCCGCGATCGCGCGAGCACCGCCAGGTGGATCCGTCCGCGCGGCCGTACGGTCATGACGCTCCCCCGGTCATGGCGTACTGCTTGACGGGCCGGGCCAGTCCCAGGTGCTCGCGGAGTGTGCCGCCCGGGTAGAACGTGCGGAACAGGCCCCGGTGCTGGAGCACCGCCACCGTGCCGTTGACCAGCCGTTCCAGGTCGCGGCGCGGCTCGACGGGGACCAGGTGGAAGCCGTCGGTCACGCCGTCCGCGTGCCAGGCGGCGATCAGCACCGCGAGGTCGACGGGGCCGCCCCGGTACAGCGGGCCCTGCGTGGTCTGCCGGGGGCCGCCCCCGCCGTGGCCCGGCTCGGCCGCGCGCTCCCCGTCCCCGAGGTCGACCAGCAGACTCACCAGCACGCGCACGGTGTCCGGGTCGCGCCCGGCCTCGACGGCCCGCGCCCGCAGCTCGTCCCGTACGGCCGCCGCCCGCGCCGGGTTCGCGGCGCGGACCAGGGCGACGTCGGCGTAGCGGGCCGCCGTCGCCCGGGCCGGCCCGTCGGTGGCGTCGACCACGCGCAGCGGGTGGCCCTGCGGGGGTCTGGCGGCCTCGTCGTCCCGGCTGTCCCACACCGTGGCGGCCAGGGCGGCCACTTCGCCCGCCCGCCGCCACAGCGCGTCGGCGGGCGCGACCGGCCGGCGGCCGAAGAGGCGGGCCTCGGCCTGGGTGGTGGAGACGTCGATCCGCCAGCCGGCCCGGCCGCCGCTGACCCGGTCGAGAGTGGCGACGGCGGCCTGCACTCGGAAGGGGTCGGTGTGCGTGGTCGTGACCGTGGGGACCAGGCCGATCCGCCGGGTGGCAGTCGCCACCCGGGACAGCACGCAGAGCGCGTCGGGCCCGGGGCGGGCGAAGCTGTCGTCGAGCGTGACGAAGTCGAGTCCGCCGCTCTCGGCGAGCCGGGCCGGCTCGACGAAGGACCCGGCGTCGTAGGCCGACCGCCGGTCGACGGCGGCGGCCAGGTGCAACAGCCCCCGGCCGGAGGATGAGGTCATGAAGGGGAGACCTTTCGGGATCGGGAAGAAGGCGGACGGCTCACGCGGCGGTGCGGCGCGCCAGGTCCCGCAGGAGGGCCAGCGCGGCCCGGGCGGTGGCGTCGTTCTGCCGGAAGGCGGGCCCGCCGGTGTGCGGCCGGGTGAAGGCGCCGGGGGTGCGGCCGTCGGTGTACGGGCCCAGGGCGAAGCGCCGGGGGTGCGGGCGCCCGGCCGCGTCCAGGATCCGCCCGTCGTCGGGGTCGACCCTGAGCAGCCCGTCGGGGGTCTCGGCGGCGCCGTCGGCGTGCAGTTCCCGCAACAGGCCCTCGCGGGCCCGGCCGAGGGTGGGTTCGGGCAGCCGGGCCTCGACCAGCGCCCGCGCCTCGACCGAGAAGCCCGGCACGGTGGCGCTGGACGCCCGGAACACCCCGTCCTCGGCGGTGACGGTCATGTCCGCGCCGACGAAGCGCAGCACCCCGGCCCGGGAGAGCGCGAGCATCTGCCGCAGCCGGGGGCCGGGCGGCCCGGAGGCCAGATAGCTGAAGAATCCGTGCCACCACGTCCCGATGCCGCCGAGCCGCACCAGTTGGCCGTAGACGGACAGCAGTCCGAGGAACACCGCCAGGTCGGCGCTGTGCTCCGGGTCGTGGCGGCGGCCCAGATCGGCCTCGACATAGCCGCGCAGCCCTTCCTGGAACTCCTCGTGCGAGGCGTACCGCACGCCGTCCAGCGGGTGGTCCAGCGCGGTGAGGTCGAGCCGGTCGGCGGGATCGGGTACGGCGGCGGCGACCAGGGCCCGCGCCTCGGCATCGTCGGCGGCGGCCGCGTACCTCTCCTCGAAGTCGCTCCAGGCGACCGCCGTCCGCTCGGGGTGGGCGGTGAACAGCCGGTGGTAGTGCGCGAACCCCAGTTCCTTCTCCACCAGCGGCCACACATCGCGCCGGAAGTCGAAGCCGCCGGGCCGGGCGAGCAGCGCCTCGACCTCGGGGGGCCCGAAGAAGCGGGGCAGCGGGGGCCGGTCGCCGGTCCAGTCGTAGCCGATCTTCGAGTGGTACGGCACCCCGCGTCGCGAGCCGACGTACAGCACCGGCTCGCGCCCGGAGGGGAGGTAGGCGTCGCCGTCGTAGCGTCCGCCCCGCCCCTCGGTGAGCAGCACCATCAGGTCGACGAAGGCCAGCCCGAAGCCGCGGACCAGGACGGGTTCGCCGGGCCCGAGGGCGGTCAGGTCGCTGTCGGCGGTGAAGTCGGGCGGCAGGTGGACCAGGCCGTGGGTGCGGGCGTACGCGGCCAACTCGGCCTGCTGGGTGTCGAGTTCGGCGTCCAGGTGACCGAGGGCGAGGACGACCAGGTCGGCGAGGAGCGGGCGGGAGCGGCCCTCCAGCCACACCCGCTGGCGTCCCTCGCGCGGGCCGCTGACGCGCAGGGCGCGCCGGGTGTGGTGGTGGACGGTGACGCCCGGCGGCAGCTCGGCGACGGCGCGGTCGTACACCCAGCGCAGATAGCGGCCCTGGATCCGGCGGTCCGCGAAGGTGCGGCCGTCCAGGGCCGCCCACTCGTGCAGGGTGGGGCCCTCGCGCACCGGGCCGGCCATCCGCACCGACTCGTCGGTGAACATGGTGACGTCCTCGGCGTGCGAGTTCATCCACAGCAGCGGCGACTGCGCCTCGCGCCAGATGCGTCCGGCGCCCGGCGGATGGGGGTCGACCAGGTGGATGTCGAGGCCCGAACCGGCGTACAGCTCGGGCGCGTTGGCGGCCAGGCGCTCCAGGAGGCCGGTGCCCCGTGGGCCGGCCCCGACGATCACGATCCTCGGGGCGTCCGCGCGCTCGGGCGGCTGCTGCGCGGGGGGAACGGGGGCAAGGGTGTCGGATGACATGCGAAGGCTCCGTGACGGTCGAACACGGGTGGTGCCTTCACACGGGCGCGCCGCGTGGCGCGGTACGGCCGAGCCCCTCAGCAGGGCCGTGCACCGAGAGTAAGGGGACGTTTCCCCTCACTGTCAAGGGCGTCCACAGTGTGAGCGGTACGTCTCACGTCGGTTGACGCGAAACCGGATGCCTGTTCCACTTGGCCCATGCATCGGCAGCAGTGGCTGGTCACCCGCTCCCACATCGACTTCGGTCGCGTGTGGTCCTCGTCCTGTTGAGCTGACCCCCTGCGCGCCCGCCCCCTGGGCGCCTTCGCGCGTGCTCCCGTCCTTCCTCTCCCACGCCTTCACACGCACCCCTCCCCTCGCGCCCCCCTGGCACCCCCCTCGCGCCACATCAACCCGGCCCGGATCCGCCCGGGTTCGCCGGGCGGCCCGCCTCCCCGCCCGGAGCCTGAGGTTCCGTCACAGCCGTCCGTCCCTCCGGCCGATATGAGGGACGGACTGTCGGGTCGTATCCACTTCCACGTTCACCCGAACGCACCGAGCGTCACCCATACGCCGTGGACTATCATATTTCACTCACAGTCAGCAGCGGTGTGAGTCAATACCCTTGGGGCACACGGACTCTCGACGGATCCGCTGTGCACCAGTACCGTCACAAACCCCCCGCGCGGCGTCTATCCACTTGGCGCACCGTCCGCATCATGGATGACCATAGGGATGCGGAAAGCACGAAAGACCGCTGTGAGAGGAGGCGTCCATGGGATCGGTACGCAAGGCGAGTGCGTGGCTCGGCCTCGTCGACGACAACGATGACGAGCGCTACTACGACGACGACTACTCCGAGGGGACCGAGCCCGGCGACGCCTGGGTCACCGACCCCCGGGTGAAGGTGGCGACGGACGTCGCCGAGGAGAAGGGCCGCCGGATCGGCACGGTGACCCCCGACAGCTTCCGGGACGCCCGTGCCATCGGCGAGCTGTTCCGGGAGGGCGTCCCCGTCATCATGAACCTCACGGCCATGGAGCCGGCCGACGCCAAGCGCGTGGTCGACTTCGCGGCGGGGCTCATCTTCGGCCTGCGCGGTTCGATCGACCGCGTCTCCAACCGGGTGTTCCTGCTGAGCCCGGCCGACACGGAGATCGTCAGCGGCGATCCCGGCGGGCGCCGCGAGGACGGCTTCTTCAACCAGAGCTGAGGCAGGGCCGCCCACCGGCCCTGCCCCGCTTCCGGCGTCAGTGGAAGGCGTCGATCCCGGTGAGTGCCTTGCCCAGCACGAGCTGGTGCATCTCGACGGTGCCCTCGTAGGTGAGCACCGACTCCAGGTTGGTCGCGTGCCGCATCACGGGATATTCGAGCGAGATCCCGTTGGCACCCAGGATCGTCCGTGCCGTGCGGCAGATCTCGATGGCCTCTCGTACGTTGTTGAGCTTGCCGAAGCTGACCTGCTCGGGACGCAGGCGGCCGGCGTCCATCCGCCGCCCCAGATGGTGGGCGAGCAGAATCCCCTTGTGCAGTTCCACCGCCATGTCGGCGAGTTTGGCCTGGGTGAGCTGGAAGCCCCCGATCGGCCGCCCGAACTGCTCCCTCGTCCTCGCGTACTCCACGGCCGCCTCGAAGCAGCTGCGCGCCGCGCCCATCGCTCCCCACACGATCCCGTAGCGGGCGTGGGACAGACAGCTGAGCGGGCCCCTGAGCCCGACGGCCTCCGGCAGGATGGCATCGGCGGGCAGCCGTACGTCGTCGAGGACCAGTTCGCTGGTGACACTGGCGCGCAGGGACCACTTGTGCTTGATCTCGGGCGCCGAGAAACCGGGGCTGTCGGTGGGCACCAGGAACCCGCGGATCCCGCCGTCGGTCCGCGCCCACACCACGGCGACCCCGGCCACGGACCCGTTGGTGATCCACATCTTGCGGCCGCTCAGCACCCAGTCCCCGCCGTCGCGCTTGGCGTACGTCCGCATCGAGCCGGGGTCGGACCCGTGATCGGGTTCGGTGAGACCGAAGCACCCGATGACGTCACCGGCGGCCATCCGGGGCAGCCAGCGCCCCTTCTGCTCCTCGCTGCCGAACCGGTGGATCGCGTACATGGCGAGGGAGCCCTGCACGGAGACGAGGGACCGGATCCCGGAGTCGGCGGCCTCCAGCTCCAGACAGGCCAGGCCGTACTGCACGGCACTGGCCCCGGCACAACCGTACCCGGTGAGCGACATGCCGAGGGCGCCGATGGTGCCGAGTTCCTTCGCCAGCTCCTTGATCGCCGGCAGTTCGCCCCGCTCGTACCACTCGGCGACGGACGGCAGGACACGGTCGGCGGCCCAGCTGCGGACGGTGTCCCGGACGGCGAGATCCTCCGCGTCCAGGAGGTCGTCGAGCCCCAGTGGGTCGGACGGGTCGAACGGCGGCAACGTGGACACGGATGGCCTCCGGCGTAGTCAAAAACTAGCAGCGCTAATCAGGAGACTACCGTCAGCCGTCGCCGACGAGACACCCCGCTACGCGGAGACACGCGACCTCTGCGCTTCCCGGGGACCCGGAACCTCCGCAGGAACGGCCTCGCACTGCATGGTCCGCGGCAGCCGCAGCGCCATCACCGCCCCCAGCAGCAACAACCCGGCACTCACCAGCAACGTCACATGCAGCCCGTGCACGAACGCGTCCCGCGCGGCCCGCCGCAGCGCCGCCCCGGCTCCCCCGCCGAGTCGCGCGGCCACGTCGTACGCCTCGCCGAGCGAGTGCCCCGCCGCGGCCGAGGCCGGCGCCGGCACGCCCGGCACCCGCGCGATTCCGGGGGCGTACGCCCCGTTCATCACGCTGCCGAGCAGCGCGATCCCGATCCCGGCGCCCAGCTGGTAGGAGGTCTCCCCGATCGCGGCCGCGCCGCCCGCCTGCTCGGCCGGCGCCTCGCTCAGCATCGACTCGTACGCCCCGAAGAGCGTCGTCTCCAGGCCGAAGCCCAGCAGGACGAAACCGGACAGCAGCAGCGCCGCGTTGTCCGCCCCGCCCATCGCGGTCAGGGTCAGCACCGCGGCCGCGGTCAGCAGGAAGCCGCAGCACACCATCCGGCGGGGCCCGAAGCGCCGCAGCATGCGCGCCCCCGCCAGGCCGGCGGCCATCGCCGCGACGGTCAGGGGCAGCAGCCTCAGTCCCGTCTCCAGCGGCGACAGCCCGAGCACCAGCTGCAGATACTGGGCGGCGATCAGTTCCAGCCCGACCAGCGCGAGCATCGCCAGCACAATGCACCCCACCGCCGTACTGAACGCGGGCCGCCCGAACATCCGCAGGTCCACCAGCGGATACGGCCGCCGCCGCTGTCGCCGTACGAAGAGGACCAGCAGCCCCGCACCGATCAGCAGCGGCAGCACGGTGAAGGGGCTCGCCGCCGGCTCCCCGCCGCCGAGCCGCTTCACACCGAACACCGCCCCGAACAGCCCGGCCGCCGCCATCAGCGCGCCGACCACGTCCCAGGGGCCGTTCCCGTCGCCCCGCGACTCGGGCAGCAGCATCCGGCCCACCGGCAGGCTGACCAGCATCAACGGGATGTTGATCAGGAAGACCGCACCCCACCAGAAGTGCTCCAGGAGGAACCCGCCGAGCAGCGGGCCGACCGCCGCGCCCACCGCGGCCACCGCGCTCCAGATCCCGACCGCGAGGGCGCGCTCACGCCGGTCGGGGAAGACCTGGCGGAGGATCGAGAGGGTGGCGGGCATGATCATGGCGCCGCCGACGCCGAGCAGCGCCCGGGCCAGGATGAGCGTTTCGGCGCTCGACGCGAGGGCGGCCACCGCGGAGGCGACGCCGAACAGCGCGTACCCGAGGAGGAGGACGCGTCTGCGGCCGATCCGGTCGCCGAGCGTGCCGAAGAGGATCAGCAGCGAGGCGCAGACCAGCGGGTAGACGTCGACGATCCAGAGCAGCTGGATGGCGCCGGGCCTGAGGTCCTCGGTGACGGCGGGCACCGCCACGTGCAGCACGGTCGCGTCGAGCGCGACGAGCAGCAGGCTGACGCAGAGGACGACGAGGACGACCCAGCGGTTGGCACCGGCCCCGGCCGCCCGACGGCGCGGCCGGACGGCAGCCGTGGTCGTCCCGGACATGTACGTACCTCCCAGATGATCCCTCGCGGGCGGCAGGCGACAGGTGGGGACTTCCCGTCGTACGGCCGGGGAGGAGCGGTGTCCCCGGCCCGCGCCGGTCAACGCGAGTGACTCGCCAGCGTACGCGAGTTCGTTCCGCGGACACGTGGCGGACCTCTCACGTTGGCTCGCGAACCTGTGTGGCGTACACCACTCCACCCGTTCTCGACCACGCCCCGGCGCGGCGCCCGGTTCCGCGCCCGGCCGATAATCGAGCCCGTGACCGACCTCGCGACGCGCGTGACTCCCGCCCGCGCCTCCCTCCCGCGCCGGGCGGCGCCTGCCCTCCTCGGGTACGCGGCCGTGCGCGCGCTGGGCCTGGCCGTGCTGGCCGGGTGGAGCGCGGCGCGCGGAAAGAACGCGTACACCCTGCTGACCGCCCGCTGGGACTCGCTGTGGTACGCGCGGGTCGCCGGGTCGGGCTACGGCTACGAGGTACGCCTGCCGAACGGCGACGTCCACTCCGACCTGGCGTTCTTCCCGCTGCTGCCGTGGCTGGAGCGGCTGCTGCACGCGCTCACGCCGCTGTCGTACGCCGACGCCGGCTTCGTCGTCGCCCTGCTCGCCTCCCTGGGGGCGGCCTGGGGGATCTTCGCGGTCACCGATCACGTGTACGGCTCGCGCGCGGGGGTCTGTGCGGTGCTGCTGTGGGCGGTGCTGCCGGTCGGGATCGTGCAGTCGATGGCGTACAGCGAGTCCCTGTTCACGGCCCTGGCCGCGTGGTCGCTGTACGCGGTCCTGACCGGGCGCTGGGTGAGCGCGGGCGTGCTGGCGGCGCTGGCCGGACTGACCCGGCCGGTGGGGCTGGCGGTGGTGGCCGCCGTGTGGACGGCGGGCATTGCCTCGTTCGTGCGGGACCGAAGCACGCCGGGCACCCGCGGCGCACACCGGGGCGAACACGCCCCGCCCCCGGCGGGCGTCGCCCGCGTCGAGCGCGTTCCGGCACCGGACGGCGCGCAGGAGACCACGCACGCCCCCACCGTCGGGACCGGCGCGCGGCCCACCACACACGCCTCTTTCGCCACTCACGGCGCACCCGCCCGGCGTCGCGCCCTCGGTCTGCTCCTCGCCCCGCTCGGCGCCGCCGGCTACGTCCTGTGGGTAGGCCACCGCACCGGCAAGGGCCTCCTCGGTTATCCGGACGTGCAGGCAGGCTGGCGAAACGGCTTCGACGGCGGATACGCCTTCGCCCGCTTCGTCGCCGACAAGTTCACGACAATTCCAACGGCGTTCGCCGGGTGCGCAATGATCATCGGGGTCGCCCTGCTGATCCGGCTCTACGTCGTCGGCGTACGGCAGCGCCAGCCGCTTGCCCTGCTGGTGTACACGGGTGTCGTGCTCGCCCTCGCGCTGTGCGCGTCCAGTTACTTCGGCTCCAAGCCACGGCTGCTGATGCCCGCCTTCCCGGTCCTGCTGCCGCCGGCGCTCGCCCTGGCGCGGCTGCGCACCTCCAGATCCGTGCTGGTCACGGCCGGTTTGGCGGTGGCTTCGGCGGTGTACGGCGCGTTCTGGCTGAACGGCTCCGGTCCCCCGTGACCGGCCCCCGGCGCCCCGTGAGCACCCGGGGAATTCCATCCCATCATTCGGTGAACGAATTCATAATCGGCATAAGACCGCCACCCGGCATGATCAAAGGAATTGCAGAGGTTCGCCGCGCGGGATTACGGAATCCATAGAATTCTCTTACTCCTGAGACGTTTCCCACATCACATCGTCATCACAAAGCCGCGGATTCGCCCGGGAACAGACCTCACTCGCTGTAACGTCGATTGGGTGCGTACCGAACGAAACCTCACCCGTCGTCTGGACCGGGTGTTCGCCAGGCTGGACCGTGAGCCCGAACGGCCGGCCCACATCGACGTGCCGAGGATGAGCCGGCACCGGGTCGTGCTGTTCACCGCGACCCTCGCCTTCTACCTGGCGATCGTGTGGGCCGTGGTGATCAGCTCCTGGCTGGTCCGGCTCGACTGGCAGGTCATGTTCTTCCGGCCGTACCAGCAGTGGCCGCAGATCCACGCCTTCCTCGACTACTACGTGGTGCTCGGCCAGCGCGGCCCCACCGCCGTGATGGTCGCCTCGTGGCTCGGCTGGCGCTCCTGGCGGCAGCACACCCTGCGTCCGCTGCTCACCCTCGCCGCCTCGCTGCTGCTGCTGAACATCACGGTCGGCGCCGCCAAGTACGGCATGGGACGGCTCGGACCGCACTACGCGACCGTGATCGGCTCCAACGAGATGGGCCTGGGCGGCGATATATTTCCCAGCGGCCACACCGCCAACGCGGTGGTGACCTGGGGCATCCTGGCGTATCTGGCCTCCACCCCGCGAGCCCGCCGCTGGCTGTCCGCCCTGTCGGCGGTCACCTCCCTCGGCGTCGGCCTCACCACCGTCTACCTCGGTACGCACTGGCTGAGCGACGTGCTGCTGGGCTGGGCCGCGGGCCTGCTGATCCTGCTCGCCCTGCCCTGGTGCGAGCCGCTGATCGCCCGCTCCGAGGACGCGCTGTTCGATCTGCGCGACCGCTGGCGCGAGCGTCGCCGCCGCACCGCGCCCGTCCCGGCCGTCCCGGTCACGCCGGTGGTGCTCAAGCCGCGCCCGGCGGCCGTCGAGAAGGCGGTCCCCGAACGCGAGCCGGTCACCTCGGGCCGCGCCCCGCGGGCCCCGATGCATCTGGCGCCGGGCCCGCACACGGCCCGCTCGGAACGCACCCCGGTCACCCCGGCCGGCAGCCGCCGCCCGCCGCACGCGGACCGTCTCCCGCGCGGCACGGCCCAGCCCGCCCGCCCCCTCACCGGCGGCTGACGGCCCGCACGACAGCGGGGTCCGGTACGCACGACCCACCCCGCACCGGCGAAGGCCCCGGCACCTGAACCCAGGAGCCGGGGCCTTCGTGTCGTCGCCACCGCGGTGGTTCAGCCCTTCCAGGCGCGGGCCACCCGGCCCTCGCGCACCTCGAAGTTCAGCCGTCCCGCCCGGTACTCCATGGTGATGATCGCGCCCGGCGGCAGCGCCCGTACCGTCGGCCAGCCGCGCTGCCGCGCGAGCAGCTCGGCCTGCGTCACGTCGAGGCCGACGTACCCGTCCGGACTGTCCTGGGGCTCCGCTGGCGGAGTGGGAATCGGTGCCATGCGGCCACGCTAGGCCCCCTCCGGCGGCAGAGGGAAGCCGGGACGCCGACGGCCCGCGTCCCGCCTCCGTCACACTTCTGTCACAGGGTCACGGCACCCGACCGGGTCGCCGGCACGGCGGATGCCGCGCGGCGGGCCGTCACACGTACGGGCGGTTCCGTTCCTCTTACTGGCGCATTCGAACGTAATTCGCGCGTGTCGCAGACGTCTTTCCATAACCCGCTGCGACGGCCGGAAGCGCGGGTACAGGAACGTGTCCGGGATTCTTTTCCCCTGCCGAATACCGAGGGCCCGGAACCTGACACCACATAGGAAGTTCACGCCTTCCGCACAAAACCCCCCTGGGTCCCCGGGGGGAGCGTCCGGGCCAGAGCGGCGTCGAGGCGGTCGCGTACCGCCGTGATGGCTTCGGTCAGCTCGGCGGGCTCCAGCACCTCGAAGGGAAAGCCGGTCATCATGATGTGGATGACCATCACCTCGAGGTTGGCCGCACCGCTGCGCAGGACGCAGGCGTCCGCGCCGTCGGCCTCCAGGGTTCCGGCGGACGGCGAGATCCGCTCGGCGGCCTCGTGGAGCGGGACCAGCAGCCGGACGGCCGAGTGGGTGGCGTACGCGCGCGTGGAGACGCCCCGCGACACATAGGCGGCGAGGTCCTCGGCGGGCGGCTCGCGCGGGGGGAACCGCGGGCCGTGCGGGGGTCTCGGGGTGATGCGGTCGACGCGGAAGGTCCGCCAGTCCGTCCGCTCGACGTCCCAGGCGACCAGGTACCAGCGCTGCTCGGTGCACACCAGCCGGTGCGGTTCGACGGTACGGCGGCTCTCGGTGCCGTCGTGCGCGCGGTACTCGAAGCGCAGCCGTTCGGCGTCCCGGCACAGATGGGCGAGTTCGGTGAGCAGCGCCGGGTCGACCGGGGTGGACGGAGGGCCGTTGCGCAGCATCGGCACGGTGAAGGCGTTCAGGGCGCCCACCCTGCGGCGCAGCCGGTCCGGCAGCACCTGTTCGAGCTTGGTGAGGGCGCGTACCGAGGTCTCGCCGATGCCCTCGATGCCCTGCCCGGCGGCGGTGCGCAGGCCCACGGCCACGGCCACCGCCTCGTCGTCGTCCAGCAGCAGCGGCGGTAACTCGGCGCCGGCGCCCAGCTGGTAGCCGCCGCCGGTGCCCGGACTGGCGTTGACCGGGTAGCCCAGCTCGCGCAGCCGGTCCACGTCCCGGCGGACCGTGCGCGCGGTCACGCCGAGCCGCTCGGCGAGTTCGGCGCCGGACCAGTCGCGGTGGGCCTGGAGGAGCGAGAGCAGGCGCAGCAGTCGTGCCGAGGTCTCCAACATGGGGCCGAGTCTGCCAGCCGATGCGGACAGCCGCTGTCCTCGACGGGGACAGCGGCTGTGGTGCGCAGGTGCCGGGCGCTCAGAGCGCGAGGCGCTGGCCGGGCACGATCAGGTTCGGGTCGCCGCCGATGACCTTCTTGTTGGCGGCGTAGATCCGCTGCCAGGTGGTGCCGTGCCGGGCGGCGACGGCGCTCAGGGTGTCGCCCTCGCGCACGGTGTAGTCACCGTGGGAGTCGCCGGCGGCCGAGTCGGCCGCGGGGCTTTGCGGCGTGCTCGCCGGAGCGGAGTTCGTGGCGGTGGTCTTCGCCGGGGCGGACTTCGTCGTCACGTCGCTCTTCCAGGCCGGCGTGCCGGAGGAACCGGTGCGGGCGGCCGCCGGCGCGGCGCCGGACGCTCCCGCCCGGCCCGAGCAGACCGGCCAGGCGCCCCAGCCCTGGGCCTGCTGGACCTTGCCGGCGACGGCGATCTGCGCGCTCCTGGAGGCCTGGTCGGCCGTCGGCGCGTAGGCCGAGCCGCCGTACGCGCGCCAGGTGCCGGCGGAGAACTGGAGGCCGCCGTAGTAGCCGTTGCCGGTGTTGATGTGCCAGTTGCCGCCGCTCTCGCACTGGGCGATGCGGTCCCACACTCCGTTGTCCGCCGCCGCGGCGTTGCCGGTCGCGGCCAGCAGACCGAGCGGCGCGAGCAGGGCCGCGCCGGCCAGGACGGCCGTCGTACGCACCGTGCGGGTGCTGTCGTCACGAGCGGTGTTACGGGTGGTATCGGCACATTCGGACATGTAATTCCCTCTCCACGAACCCGGGATCCCCCAAGGCGGGGCGCGGTTCCCGCGTATCGACGCGGTCCTCGCGCCCGCCCCGTCCGCGCCGGCCGGTGCCGGTGATGCTCTGCACTGGTGCGGTCGGCGGACGTACCCGAGCGGTGCTCGCTGCACACGGCGGAGCAATCTAGGGAGCGGAGACGGTCGACATCAACCAACTCCTCGTCCTTCCAGGCCAGTTCGCCGTTACCGCCGGTATCGGCGATTTTCGGCCACCCATTTCATTCGCTGATTTCATGATTTGTCGACCACCGCCCTGGGTGGACTGTGACCCACTTCACCGAGCCAAGTCCCTTGACTGTGCGCGGAGTTGACTGGGAGTGCTCGATTCCGTACCGGAAGTGACACTGTGCGGTGGATGGTTCGATTCCGTTCCCCTCCATGCGTGACTCCCGCCACAGATCGCCCGTTGTCTCCTTCGACCCAGTACCGCATCTGGAGGGAGCCACCGTGCCGCGCATGCTCGACGTCAGCGACGCCGTACGCGCCGAGATCGGCGACGAAGAAGCCGACCGGCTGCTCGCCGGGGAGAACGCCCCGGGCAGTTACGACTGCACGTCCTGCCGCACCCCGGGCGACTCCGAGCAGGAGCGCACCAGCACCGTCCTGTTCATCGGCGACGAGACCGCCGTCCTCGCCTTCGCCCACGCCAGCTGCCTGCCCTCGCAGGTGGTCCAGGTCACCGAGGAGCAGTTGCAGGGCGCGGTCCGCTCCATCAGCGGCGACATCGCGTCCTCGGGATCCCGGCAGACCGCCCCCGAGCCGGCCGTGCTCGGCGTGACCAGCGGGCTGATGCTGATCGCCGGGGAACTGCACCCCGCGCTCGTCGTCGAGCCGACCGCGCCGATCGTGCGCCCGGGCGGCACCGGGGCCGGTGACGACTTCCTCCCGCTGCTCATCGAGCAGGGCTTCATGCCGGTGCCCGAGCTGGCCTCGGTGCCCCCGGTGCTGCACGGCTGGTCGGTGCTGCTGGCGGTCGGTCAGCTGCACGCCGTCCTCCAGCCGGGCAGCGACGGCGGTCAGCCGGTGGCCTGGTGGCAGGCGCACCAGCCGCTCCAGGTGACCGACGGCTGGCGGGCCGCCGCCAACAAGCACCAGCAGGTGCTGATGTTCGCGGCGCCCGTGGGCTCCATCGGCCGTCAGCCGCGCGAGGACCTGCTGCGCGACGCGCTGGACAAGGCGGCCGCGAACGGCAAGCTGGTGGCGGCCGCGCTGCCGCTCGCGGGCACCTGACCCGCCGCCCGACCGCATCCCTGACGGCCCGGTGTCGTTTGGACATACGTGCACGCATACGACGTTCCTCCCCGCCGTCCGTCCTTCTCCGCCATCCCGTCCGCCCGGTCGGGGCAGGACTCCCCGAGCGGCCCATCGGCCACGCCGATCTACGACATGCTCTACGCGGAGTGGGTCAAGACCTTCCGCACGCTGCCGGGCGACCGCACCGGCGAGGAGGACCTGGGGTTCGTCGCCTTCGGCAGGGCCCCGCACAGCGGCGGCACGGGGTCGTACGGCGGCAACTCGTACGGGGGCACCTCGTACGGCGGCAACTCCTACAGCGCCTACAGCGCGGGGGCGTACAGCGCCCGGCAGCAGTCGTCCTCGCCGTGGCAGCGGATCGGGACGCTCGGACGGCAGCAGGACACCGGGATGCACTACGTCCCGGCGGCACTGCCGCCCGGCCAGCGCCGGGGAATGTGACGTACTCGGCTGCGTGACGTACGAACGCCGAAGGGCGGCCCCGGATCGTTCGGGACCGCCCTTTCGGCGTGTCGGCCGTGCCCGCCGGAACTACCTCCGGGTCACTTCTTCTTCGCTCCGCGCTTCTCGCGCACCCGCACCGAGATGTGGATCGGCGTGCCCTCGAAGGCGAACTCCTCGCGCAGTCGGCGCTCGATGAAGCGCCGGTAGCCCGCCTCGATGAAGCCGGAGGCGAACAGCACAAACCGCGGCGGCTTGGTGCCGGCCTGCGTGCCGAACAGGATGCGCGGCTGCTTGCCGCCCCGGACCGGGTGCGGGTGGGCCGAGACCAGCTCGCCGAGGAAGGCGTTCAGCCGGCCCGTGGGCACGCGCGTCTCCCAGCCGGCCAGGGCCGTCTCGATCGCGGGGACCAGCTTCTCCATGTGCCGGCCGGTGCGCGCCGAGACGTTGACCCGAGGCGCCCAGGCCACCTGGCCCAGCTCGGTCTCGATCTCCCGCTCCAGGTAGTAGCGGCGCTCCTCGTCGAGCGTGTCCCACTTGTTGAAGGCGAGGACGACCGCGCGGCCCGCCTCCACGGCCATGGTGACGATGCGCTGGTCCTGGACCGAGATGTTCTCCGACGCGTCGATCAGGATGACGGCCACCTCGGCCTTCTCGACGGCCGCGGCGGTGCGCAGCGAGGCGTAGTAGTCGGCGCCCTGCTGCAGGTGGACGCGCTTGCGGATGCCCGCCGTGTCGACGAACTTCCAGGTGACACCGCCCAGTTCGATCAGCTCGTCGACCGGGTCGCGGGTGGTGCCGGCCAGCTCGTTGACGACGACGCGCTCCTCGCCGGCCACCTTGTTCAGCAGCGAGGACTTGCCGACGTTCGGGCGGCCGATCAGGGCGATCCGGCGCGGGCCGCCGACGGCGGTGCCGAAGCTCTGCTCGGGCGCCTCGGGCAGCGCCTCCAGGACGGCGTCCAGCATGTCGCCGGTGCCCCGGCCGTGCAGGGCCGAGACGGGGTGCGGCTCGCCCAGGCCCAGGGACCACAGGTAGGACGCGTCGGCCTCGCCGCTCGGGCCGTCGACCTTGTTGGCGCACAGCACCACGGGCTTGCCGGCCTTGCGCAGCAGTCGTACGACCGCCTCGTCGGTGTCGGTCGCGCCGACCTTGGCGTCGACGACGAAGACGACCGCGTCGGCCGCCTCGATGGCGTACTCGGCCTGCGCGGCCACCGAGGCGTCGATGCCGAGGACGTCCTGCTCCCAGCCGCCGGTGTCGACGACCTTGAAGCGGCGGCCCGCCCACTCGGCCTCGTAGGTGACGCGGTCGCGGGTGACGCCCGGCTTGTCCTCGACGACGGCCTCGCGGCGGCCGATGATCCGGTTCACCAGGGTCGACTTGCCGACATTGGGGCGGCCGACCACGGCGAGGACGGGCAGCGGGCCGTGCCCGGCCTCCTCGATGGCGCCCTCGACGTCCTCGACGTCGAAGCCCTCGTCCGCGGCCAGCTCCATGAACTCCGCGTACTCGGCGTCGCCGAGCGCCCCGTGCTCGTACTCGTGCGCGGCCGAGCCGTCGGGCTGGTTCTGGTCGTTCATGAAGTCCGTACCTCGTCGTTCATCGTGGTGATCGGTGGAGACCGGTGCATACGGTGATCCACTACTCAAGTGTCGCCTGGCGCCCGGTCAGGCGCCTGGCGTTTTCCAGGTGGGCGCTCAGGTGCTTCTGGATGCGCTCGGTCGCCTCGTCCAGCGCCCCGCGCGTTCGCCGCCCGCTGCCGTCGCCCGCCTCGAACGGGTCGCCGAAGACGACGTCGACGCGGGAGCGCAGCGGCGGCAGCCCCTTTATCAACCGTCCGCGCCGCTCGGAACTTCCCAGGACGGCCACGGGCACGATCGGCGCCCCGCCGCGCACCGCGAAGTAGGCGAGGCCGGCCCGCAGCGCGGCGAAGTCGCCCTCGCCCCGGGTGCCCTCCGGGAAGATGCCCAGCACTCCGCCGTTCTCCAGCACCCCGAGGGCCTGCGTGACGGCCGTGCGGTCGGCGCTGTGGCGGTCCACCTTCACCTGGCCGATGCCCAGCAGGAACGGGTCGAGCGGGCCGACGAACGCCTCCTTCTTGATGAGGAAGTGCGTCGGCCGGGGCGAGACGCCCATGACCATCGGGCCGTCGATGTTGTGGGAGTGGTTGACGGCGAGGATCGCCGGGCCGGTCGCGGGCATCCGCCAGGCGCCCAGCACGCGCGGCCGCCACAGCCCGTACATCAGGCCGACCCCGATGCGCCTGCCGACCTCGGCGCCCTTCTCCGAAGGAACGGACGCCTGGGTCACTTCCCGGCCCGCTTCTCCTCGACGAGGGTGACGACGCACTCGATGACCTGCGCGAGGGTGAGGTCGGTGGTGTCCACCTCGACCGCGTCGTCCGCCTTGGCGAGCGGCGAGGTCGTACGGCTGGAGTCGGCCGCGTCCCGCTTGATCAGGGCTTCGCGGGTGGCCTGGACGTCGGCGCCCTTCAGCTCGCCGCTGCGGCGGGCCGCGCGGGCCTCCGGGGAGGCGGTGAGGAAGACCTTGAGGTCGGCGTCCGGCAGCACGGTCGTACCGATGTCCCGGCCCTCGACGACGATGCCCCGGTCCGCGGAGGCGGCCAGCGAGCGCTGCAGCTCGGTGATCCGGGTGCGCACCTCGGGCACCGCGCTGACCGCGCTGACCTGGGCGGAGACCTCCTGGGTGCGGATCGCGAGGGCCACGTCGGTGCCATCGACGGTGATCGTCGGGTTCGCCGGGTCGGTGCCCGAGACGATCTCCGGCTTGCCGGCCACGGCGGCGATCGCCGTCGGGTCCTCTATGTCGATCCCGTTGGCCACCATCCACCAGGTGATCGCCCGGTACTGGGCGCCGGTGTCCAGGTAGCTCAGGCCGAGCTGCGCGGCCACGGCCTTCGACGTGCTCGACTTGCCCGTGCCGGCGGGGCCGTCGATGGCGACAATCACGGGCTGGGCGGCGCCGTTTTCCACGGGCGGACACCTTCCTGGTGCGGGCTGGCGAGGGAGTGCGGGACGCGAGGGCGCCCCGCACAAGGTTACTGGCTCGCCGGAGCCCCTCTTACGGTGGACCGGGGCGCCGGCTCACTGCCGCAGCGCCCAGCCCCGCTCGCGCAGCGCGGCGGTCAGCACCGGCGCCGCCTTGGGCTCCACCATCAGCTGGACGAGACCGGCCTGCTGTCCCGTCGCGTGCTCGATGCGGACGTCCTCGATGTTGACCCCGGCCCGTCCCGCGTCCGCGAAGATGCGGGCCAGCTGGCCGGGCTGGTCGTCGATGAGGACGGCCACGGTCTCGTAGACGCGCGGGGCGCTGCCGTGCTTGCCCGGTACCCGCACCTGCCCCGCGTTGCCGCGCCGCAGCACGTCCTCGATGCCGGCACCGCCCTCGCGCCGCTTCTCCTCGTCCGAGGACTGCAGCGCGCGCAGGGCACGCACCGTCTCGTCCAGGTCGGCGGAGACGTCCGCGAGCAGGTCGGCGACCGGCCCGGGGTTGGCGGACAGGATGTCGATCCACATCCCGGGGTCGGAGGCGGCGATCCGGGTCACGTCCCGGATGCCCTGCCCGCACAGCCGTACGGCGGCCTCCTCGGCGTGCTCCAGCCGCGCGGCGACCATGCTGGAGACCAGGTGCGGCATGTGGGACACCAGGGCCACCGCGCGGTCGTGGGCGTCGGCGTCCATGACGACCGGCACGGCCCGGCAGTGCGAGACCAGCTCCAGGGCGAGGTTGAGCACCTCGGTGTCCGTGTCCCGGGTGGGGGTGAGCACCCAGGGGCGGCCCTCGAAGAGGTCACCGGTCGCGGCCAGCGGGCCGGACTTCTCACGGCCCGACATGGGGTGCGTGCCGATGTACGCCGAGAGGTCGAGGCCGAGTGCCTCCAGCTCGCGGCGCGGGCCGCCCTTGACGCTGGCCACGTCGACGTAGCCCCGGGCCAGGCCCCGGCGCACGGCGTCCGCGAGCACGGGGGCGACATGGGCCGGGGGCGCGGCGACGATGGCGAGGTCGACGGGGCCCTCGGGCGCCTCGTCCGTGCCGGCCCCGAGCGCGGCGGCCGTACGGGCCTGTCCGGGGTCGTGGTCGGCCAGGTGGACGACGACTCCGCGTCCGGTGAGGGCGAGCGCGGCGGAGGTGCCGATGAGCCCGGTGCCGATGACGAGCGCGGTCCTCACTGGGCGATGTCCCTGCGCAGGGCGGCCGCGGCGCCGAGGTAGACGTGGGCGATCTCGGCGCGCGGCCGGTCGGACTCGATGTGCGCGAGGATCCGCACGACCCGGGGCATGGCGCCCTCGATGTCCAGCTCCTGGGCGCAGATCAGCGGTACGTCGACGATGCCCAGCTTGCGGGCGGCGGCCGCCGGGAAGTCGCTGTGCAGGTCGGGGGTGGCGGTGAACCAGATGCTGATCAGGTCGTCCGCGCCCAGTCCGTTCCGCTCCAGGACGGCGGTGAGCAGGGCGCCCACCTGCTCGTCCATGTGACCGGCCTCGTCCCGCTCCAGTTGGACGGCCCCCCGGACCGCTCGTACCGCCACGGCGCTGCTCCTTGCTGGATGTGTATCGCTCTTGGTCCGTCCAGCGTAGTCAGACCGCGCCGGGCGGGCTCGTCGCGCCCGCCCGCTGAGACGGTGTTCGGAGGGCACGCTTCCTTCGCCAATGGCGCGCTTGATGCAAAAATGCCCGTTGTTACATCTTTGCCCAGAATTGCTCCTCCTCGGGCCTTCCTCGGGGGGTTACTCGGCTTGCCCAGACGTTCGGAGTGACGACATGACCCACGAAACGACGCGGCGCACGGCTCTCGGGACGGGCGCGGCGGCGCTCGCCGCGGTGTGCGTGGGCTGCGGCGGCAACAGCAGCAGCAATGGCAGCGGCGGCAGCGGTTCCTCGTCGCCGTCCTCCACCGGCGGGGCGGAGCTCGCGCGGACCGGTGACATCCCGGAGGGCGGCGGCAAGATCTTCAAGGAGAGCAAGGTCGTCGTCACCCAGCCGGCGAAGGGCGAGTTCAAGGCCTTCTCCGCGATCTGCACCCATATGGGCTGCACGGTGGACCAGGTCGCGAGCGGCACCATCGACTGCCCCTGCCACGGCAGCCAGTACCGCATCGCCGACGGCTCGGTGGTCCGCGGCCCCGCGCCCCGGGCACTGCCCGCCCGGTCCATCACGGTGGAGGGAAATTCGATCCGGCTGGCGTGAGGTGCCCGCGTACGCTCCGGGCATGCAGCCCGAGGACCTGGTACGCGACCACACGATCTACGCCTGCGTCATGGGTTCCCGGGCGTTCGGTCTGGCGACACCGGACAGCGACATCGACCGGCGGGGCGTCTTCGTGGCCCCCACACCCCTGTTCTGGCGCTTCGAGAAGCCGCCGACGCATGTGGAGGGGCCGGCCGAGGAGCAGTTCGCCTGGGAGCTGGAACGGTTCTGCGAACTGGCGCTGCGCGGCAACCCGAACATCCTGGAGTGCCTGCACTCGCCCCTGGTCGAGTACGCCGACGACACCGGCCGCGAGCTGCTCTCCCTGCGCGGCGCCTTCCTCTCCCGCCGCGCCCACGACACCTTCACGCGATACGCGGAGGGCCAGCGCCGCAAGCTCGACGCCGACGTGCGCGTCCACGGCGCCCCGCGCTGGAAGCACGCGATGCATCTGCTCCGGCTCCTGACGAGCGCCCGCGACCTGCTGCGCACCGGTGAGCTGACGGTCGATGTCGGTCAGGAGCGCGAGCCGCTGCTGGCGGTGAGGCGGGGAGAGGTGCCCTGGCCGGAGGTGGAGTCCCGGATGGCCCGCCTGGCGGCCGAGGCGGAGGCGGCCCTGAGCCGCACCCCGCTCCCGCCGGAACCGGACCACGCGCGCGTGGCGGACTTCGTGTTCCGCGTCCGCCGGGCCTCGGCAGTGGCTTAGGCCCTGTCGGCCCGGACGCCCTCCAGCCGGAGCCGGACCACCAGGTCGTGCAGGGCGTCGTGGGCGGTGGGGGCCTCGGGCAGCGCGGAAGCGGTCTGCGCCTCGTCGAGCAGGGTGTGCAGCCGCTCCACGTCCGCCGCCACGCGCGCGTGCCCGACCTCGGCCGCGCCGTGCTCCCGCTCCGCCTTCGCGGCGATCAGCTCGGGCAGATAGCCGGGACCGTCCACCTCGCCGAGGAGCGTGGGCAGATGGGCCTGCACCTCGCCGCTGCGCATCAGATGGATGCCGGTGAGCAGCACCCGGAAGGTGTAGAGCAGCGGCTTGAGTTCGCCGGTCTTCTCGAACAGCCGCCACTGCGTCACCGCGAACCCCCGGTAGTGGTGGGCGTGGTGGCTGGTCAGGACGCCGGGCGCGAGCGCGGTCAGTTCGCGGTGGGCGTCGGTGGTGTGCACGACCAGCGGCGAGAGCAGCTGCTCCAGCACATAGCCGTTGCGCCGCAGCATCAGCCGGACGAACTTGCGCAGGTCGTGGGTGACGAGGTCCATCTCGACGCCGTAGCGCACCCAGGCCCGGGAGCGGGTCTCCTCCGGGTCCCGCAGCCCCACCAGGTCGGCCGCGGGCAGCAGATGGACGCCACGCAGGTCCAGGTCGGAGTCCTGCGAGGGGAAGCCGTACAGGTGTGCTCCGGAGACGGTCGCGAACAGCAGGGGGTCGGGCTGTTCGGCGACGACGGGCGCCAGGTCCAGGTCGAGGTCGTCGATCATGGTCTAAGCGTCCCAGAGCGCTCCGAGGGTGAGCAGGTCGCCCCGGTACTCGATCCGGTCGGCCCACTCGGCCGGCCAGGCGTCCGCGCCCAGCCAGGCACCCGCGAAGGCACCGGTCAGACAGGCGATGGAGTCCGAGTCGCCGGAGGAACAGGCGGCCCGGCGCAGGGCGTTGACGGGTTCGTCGGGCAGGAGCAGGAAGCACAGCAGGCCGGTGGCCAGGGCCTCCTCGGCGATCCAGCCCGCGCCGGTGGCCAGGCACGGGTCGTCCTCCACGGAGGCGGTGCGCACGGCGTCCGCCAGACGGTCCAGGATCTCCAGGCACTCGTCCCAGCCGCGCGCGATGAACTGCTCGGGACCCGGGTCCTGCGCGTGGGCCCACAGGTCGCCGAGCCAGGCGTGGTGGTAGCGGGTGCGGTTGTCGTGGGCGTAGGAGCGCAGCCGGTCGATCAGGCCGGCCGGTTCGGTGCCCTGGGCGAGCAGGTGGACGGCGCGGGCGGTGAGGTCGGAGGCGGCCAGGGCGGTGGGGTGGCCGTGGGTGAGCCCGGACTGCAACTGGGCCGCGCCGGCCCGCTGTTCGTCGCTCAGCCCGGGGGCGAGCCCGACCGGCGCCACCCGCATGTTGGCCCCGCACCCCTTGGAACCGACCTGGCTGGCCTCCTGCCAGACGCGCCCCTGCGCCTTCAGCAGCTCGCAGGCGCGCAGGCAGGTGTTGCCGGGGGCGCGGTTGTTCTCCGGCGACTGGTACCAGTCCACGAACTCCTCGCGCAGCGGCCGCTCCAGCCGCTTGGGCGCGAGCACCCCGCGGTCCATGGCGGTCCGCAGGGCCCGGCCCACGGCCAGCGTCATCTGCGTGTCGTCGGAGACGAAGGCCTGCCGGGGCAGCTTCATCCCGTTCCACGGCCCGCACTTGGCCAGGATGGACGGGACGTCGTTGAACTCCGTCGGGAAACCGAGCGCGTCCCCGAGGGCGAGACCCACCAGGGATCCGGTGGCGGCACGCTTGCGGACGGTGGTCGTGGTCATGCGGGGTGTCCTTCCGGGGACGGCCGGAGCAGGGGCGGGTGCAGGGTGGTGGCGGTGCCCGCGCGGTAGAGCGCGGCCGGCTTGCCGCGGCCGCCGGTCAGCCGGGCGGCGCCGGGCACGGGTTCGACGAAGCCGGGGGTGGCGAGCACCTTGCGGCGGAAGTTGGGCCGGTCCAGTCCGGTGCCCCAGACGGCCTCGTACACCCGCTGCAGCTCGCCGAGCGTGAACTGGGGCGGACAGAAGGCGGTGGCGACGCAGCTGCACTCCAGCCGGGCCCCGATCCGGTCGTGGGCGTCGGCCAGGATCCGGTCGTGGTCGAAGGCGAGGGGGCGCGCGGTGTCGTACGGCAGCCAGCGGGCCTGGGCCGCGTCGCCGCCGCCGCGTGGTTCGGGGGCGTCGGGCAGCAGCGCGGTGAAGGCGACCGAGACGACCCGCATCCGGGGGTCGCGGCCGGGTTCGCTGTAGGTCCGCAGCTGCTCCAGGCGCAGCCCGGACACGTCCGACAGGCCTGTCTCCTCGGCCAGTTCACGCCGGGCGGCCCGCTCGGCGGACTCGTCGGGCAGCACGAAGCCGCCGGGCAGCGCCCAGTGTCCGGCGTACGGCTCCTGTCCGCGCTCGACGAGCAGGACGTGCAGGGCGCCCTCGCGCAGGGTCAGGACGGCCAGGTCGACGGTGACGGCGAACGGTTCGTAGGCGTGCTTGTCGTACGCCTGCCTGTCGTGGCCGGGTTCGTCGTGGCCGCGCACGAGCACCCCCTTTAATAGTCATATCGACTATAAAAGGGGGTGTCCTGGTCCACAAGTCCTACAGGTCGACTTCCTTCATCAGCATGCCGACCTCGGTGTTGGACAGCCGCCGCAGCCAGCCCGACTTCTGGTCGCCCAGGGTGATCGGGCCGAAGGAGGTGCGCACCAGCTTCTCGACCGGGAACCCGGCCTCCGCCAGCATCCGGCGCACGATGTGCTTGCGGCCCTCGTGCAGGGTCACCTCGACCAGGTAGTTCTTGCCGGTCTGCTCGACGACCCGGAAGTGGTCCGCGCGCGCGTACCCGTCCTCCAGCTGGATGCCGTCCTTCAGGCGCTTGCCCAGGTCGCGCGGGATCGGGCCCACGATGGCGGCGAGGTAGGTCTTCTTCACGCCGTACTTGGGGTGGGTCAGCCGGTGGGCCAGCTCGCCGTGGTTGGTGAGCAGGATGACGCCCTCGGTCTCGGTGTCCAGCCGGCCGACGTGGAAGAGCCGCGTCTCACGGTTGGTGACGTAGTCCCCGAGGCACTGGCGCCCCTCCGGGTCCTCCATGGTCGACACGACACCGGCGGGCTTGTTCAGCGAGAAGAACTGGTACGACTGCGTCGCCACCGTCAGGCCGTCGACCTTGACCTCGTCCTTCTCGGGGTCGACCCGCTTGCCCTGCTCCAGCACGATCTCGCCGTTGACCTCGACCCGGGCCTGCTCGATCAGCTCCTCGCAGGCGCGCCGGGAGCCGTAGCCCGCGCGCGCGAGCACCTTCTGCAGGCGCTCGCCCTCCTGCTCGGCGCCCGGGAAGGTCTTGGGCAGCTTGATCTCCTTCTTGCCCGCGTACCGGTCCCGGTTGCGCTCCTCGACCCCCGTCTCGTACTCCCGGGAGCGCGCGGGGGCCGTCCGGCCGCCCTGCTGGGGCTTCTTCGGGCCGCCCTTGGCGCCGCCGCGGGCCGCGCCGCCCCGCCCGGCCTTGGGGCCGTCCGTGGTGGCGCCGGGACCCACGTCGTAGCGGCGCTCCTCGGGGCGGGGCTTGCGGGGACGGCCCTGCCCCTGCTTGTCGTCCCTGTTGTTGCCGGCACCGCGGTAGTTACCGCGCCCGCCACCGCTCTTGCCGCTGCCGCTGCTTCGCATCAAAGTTCCGTCTTAGTCGTCTGCGTCGTCTGCGCCGGGCGCGTCGGGCGCGTCCGGGTCGAACGACGGGACTCCTTCCTGGGTCTCGGCCTCGATCGCCTCCGCCTCCGGGAGGAAGGGCGCGAGTTCCGGAAGTTCGTCCAGGCCGCGCAGGCCCATCCGCTCCAGGAAGTAGTTCGTCGTCCTGTACAGGATCGCACCTGTTTCGGGTTCCGCGCCCGCCTCCTCGACCAGACCGCGCTGCAGGAGGGTGCGCATCACACCGTCGCAGTTGACTCCGCGTACGGCGGAGACGCGGCTGCGGCTGACCGGCTGGCGGTAGGCGACGACCGCGAGGGTCTCCAGCGCCGCCTGGGTGAGGCGGGCCTGCTGGCCGTCCAGGACGAAGCCCTCGACGGCGGCGGCGTACTCGGGGCGGGTGTAGAAGCGCCAGCCGCCGGCGACGAGTCTCAGCTCGAAGCCGCGGCCCTGGACGGTGTACTCGTCGGCCAGTGCCCGCAGGGCGTCGGCGATCTGCCGCCTGGGCCGCTGGAGGATCTTCGCCAGGTGCTCCTCGGTCGCGGGCTCGTCCACGACCATGAGGACCGCCTCCAGGGCGGGTCTGAGATCGAGTGCGGCGACGCCGCCGTCCGGGCCCGTGGAGGGGCGGGTGGTCTCCTCGGTCACGTCTTCTGCTCCTCCTCGGGCTTCTCGGGGGGCCGGTCGAACTCGTCGGTGACCCGGGGCGTCCCGGCGCCGTCCCCGCCGGTCCAGCGCACGACGAGGTCGCCCAGGGCGGTCTCCTGGTCCAGCGCGACGGCCTTCTCGCGGTACAGCTCCAGCAGCGCGAGGAAGCGGGCCACGACCGTCAGGGTGTCGTCGGTGTCCTCCACCAGCGCCCGGAAACTGGCCTCGCCCAGCTCCCTGAGCCGTGCGATCACGATCGCGGCCTGCTCCTGCACGGAGACGAGGGGTGCGTGGATGTGGTCGACGTACACCTGCGGCCTGGGCTTCGGCTGCATCGCCTTGACCGCGAGCCTGGCGAACCCTTCCGCGCCGATGCTGATGACGACCTCGGGCAGCAGGTCGGCGTGATGGGGTTCGAGACCGACGGTACGGGGATAGCGCCGGCCCTCCTCCACCAGCCTCCGGTTGAAGATGTCGGCGATCTGTTTGTACGCGCGGTACTGCAGAAGCCGGGCGAACAGCAGGTCCCGGGCCTCCAGGAGCGCCAGGTCGGCCTCGTCCTCGACCTCGGCTGTGGGCAGCAGCCGGGCCGCCTTCAGGTCCAGCAGGGTCGCCGCGACGACCAGGAACTCGGTCGTCCGGTCCAGGTCCCAGTCGGGCCCCATGGCCCGGATGTGCGACATGAACTCGTCGGTGACCTTGGACAGGGCGACCTCGGTGACGTCCAGCTTGTGCTTGGAGATCAACTGGATCAGCAGATCGAAGGGCCCCTCGAAGTTGGCGAGCCGCACGGTGAAGACACCGCCGGAGCCCCCTTCGGCTTCGGCCTGCGGGGCCCCACCCTCCGGAGTTCCGGCCCCGGCGGCTCCAGACCCAGGGGTCCCGGTCTCAGGTTCTCCTGGCTCCGGGGTTCCCGGCTCGGCGGCCTCGGGCCCAGCGCCTTCCGGCCCAGCAACTCCAGGTTCACGAGTCCCCGGCTCGGGCGTCCCCGGTTCCGGGCATCCCG
>NZ_JBIAGM010000021.1:108084-142674 GCF_042869815.1 Streptomyces sp. NPDC006739 | reverse complement strand
TCTTTTCTCGACCCGATTTCCTCGGTGCTTTCCAGGTTTTCGCTCTCGCGTTTCCCTTTCCGGCGGTTCCGACTCTATCAGATCCTTTCGGCGTCCGATTCCCAGTCAGCGGGAGGTGTCTTCCCGGCCGTTGGGCCGTTCCGACGTCTCAAACCTTAGCGGATCCGCCCGGCGATTCCCAATCGGGCCGCCGAGTCCCTATTCGAATTGAATTCGGGCATACCGAAAACAATCCCGTCGGGAGATCGTGCTGGTGGTTTTGAGGTGCCGCTCGCGGCGGCGGAGGTGCTGTCGAAGAACCGTTACGGCTCTCTGGCAACCCGAAGAACTCTACGTACCGGGGAGGGGCGTGTCAAGCGCCCACTGTCAAGATCTTTTGTTGTCCCACCGGACCGGCCTCAGTCGAGGTCGTTGAGGCGGCCGCCGGCGTCCGGCTGGGCGTGTTCCACCCTGCGCAGGAGCCTGGTCAGGACCTCACCGAGGGTCGTGCGCTGCGCCGGGGAGAGGTCCTGGAGCAGGTCCTCCTCGAAGACGGTGGCCAGGCGCATCGCCTCCAGCCACTTCTCGCGGCCCTCGGCGGTCAGCTCCACGATCACCCGGACCCGGTTGGTCTCGTCCCTCTCCCGGGTGACCAGACCCTCGGTGACCATGCGGTCGATGCGGTGGGTCATCGCGGCCGGCGTGAGGCCCAGGCGCTTGGCGAGGTCACTGGGGCCAAGCCGGTAGGGCGCGCCGGAGAGGACGAGGGCCTTGAGGACCTCCCACTCGGCGTTGCTGATGCCGAGGGCGGCGGTCTGGCGGCCGTAGGCGACGTTCATACGGCGGTTGAGACGGGACAGCGCCGAGACGATCTTCTCGACCTGGGGGTCGAGGTCCTGGAACTCACGCTGGTAGGCGGCGATCTGTTCCTCGAGGGTCGGCTCGCTGCCGATGCCGGTCGTGCCGGGGGTGTCGCCCATGGCCCGAGTATCGCACGGGGCTGCTTGGCGTTGAAGTTCTTCTGGGTGTACTGTTCAGGTCGAAACTTTAGCTTCGAAGTCTTCGCTTCTAAGTACTGAGCGACTTCAACTACCTGAGAGAGGTGAACGTGACCAGGGCGATGGGCGCAGCGATGCGCCGGATCCACGTGGGCAACGCACTCAGCGCGTTCGGGCTCGGCTTCACCGTCCCCTACCTGTACGTCTATGTGGCGCAGGTGCGGGGGCTGGGAGCCATGACGGCGGGGTTGGTCCTCGCCGTCTTCGCCGTGGCCGCGCTGGTCGTACTGCCGTTCGCCGGTCGGGCGATCGTGCGGCGCGGCCCACTGCCGGTCCTGCTCGCCGCCCTGGTCACGGCCGCGCTGGGTGCCCTGAGCCTGGGGCTCGCGGGCGGGGCGGCGGCCGTGCTGCTGTCCGCCGCGGCGCTCGGGGCCGGGCAGGCCGTGATGCAGCCGGCGCTGGCGACGATGATCGTGGACTGCTCGACGGCGGACACCCGCTCGCGGGCGTTCGCCATGCAGTTCTTCCTGCAGAACCTCGGGCTCGGGGTGGGCGGGCTGATCGGCGGGCATCTCGTCGACACCACCCGCGTCTCCTCCTTCACCCTGTTGTTCGCGATCGAGGCGGCGGTGTTCCTGCTGCTGGTCGTGGTGCTGTCGACGGTGCGGATGCCGCACTCACCGCGGATGGAGCAGACGCCGGCCGCCTCCGGGCGGAGCGGCTGGAAGCGGCTGCTCGGGAACCGGGCGATGGTGCAGCTGTCCGTACTGGGCTTCGTGCTGTTCTTCGCGTGCTACGGACAGTTCGAGTCGGGGCTGAGCGCGTACGGCGTCGAGGCCGCCGGGATCTCCACCTCAGCGCTGGGGACCGCGCTGGCCGCGAACACGCTGATGATCGTGGTGGCGCAGTTCGCGGTGCTGAGGTTCGTGGAGCGGCGCCGGCGCTCGCGGGTGATCGCCGGGGTGGGCCTGATCTGGGCCGTCGCGTGGCTCGCGGCCGGGTACGCGGGGCTCGGGCATGGCAGCCAGGAGATGACGACGGCCGCGTTCGTGTCGACGTACGCGCTGTTCGGGCTCGGCGAGGCGATGCTGTCGCCGACGGTCGCGCCGCTGGTCGCGGATCTGGCGCCGGAGGGCATGGCCGGGCAGTACAACTCGGCGTTCGCCCTGGTCAAGCAGCTGGCGCTGGCGGTCGGACCGGCGGTGGGCGGGCCCCTGGCGGCCTCGCTGCCCGCGCCGTACATCGTGACCTTCCTGCTGTTCTCGCTGGCCATCACCGTGCTGGCGCTGCGGCTGGGGCGGCGGCTCACCGTCGCCCAGGATCAGCCGTGGGCCGCCGCGAGGAGCCGGGTGGTCGCCCGGGGCGGGGTGCCCGCGGAGTCCATGGCGGCGTGACCGGCCAGGGCGGAGGGACAGCGAGCCCGCCGCGTCAACGCGCCGTCAGCCCCTCGGCAGGAGGAACTCGCACCAGACCGCCTTGCCGCCCCCCGGCGTTCGTCTCGAACCCCAGTTTGAGGCGATCGTCGCGACGATGGCGATGCCCCGGCCCGACTCGTCGCCCGGTTCGGCGCGGCGGCGGCGTGGGAGGTGGTCGTCGCCGTCGGTGACCTCGATGGTCAGGCGGCGGTCGGTGCGGCGCAGGCGCAGCCGCATCGGCGGGATGCCGTGCTGGAGGGAGTTGGCGACCAGCTCGCTGGTGGCCAGGACGCCGAGGTCGTGCAGATCTGGCGGGAAGCGCCAGCTGGTGAGCACTCCGGAGGCGAAGGCACGGGCGCGGGGCGCCGCTTCCACCCCGCCGAGCAGTTCCAGGGCGGCGTTGCGGAAGAGGTCGCCCTCGGGGCCCTTGCGGGTGGGGTGCTGGAGGACGAGGACGGCCACGTCGTCGTCGTGGTCGGCGGTGACGCCGGCCGAACGGACCAGCCGGTCGCAGACGACCTGGGGGGTGCCGGTGGCGCCGGTCAGGGCGCGTTCCAGGGCGGCGATGCCCTCGTCCAGGTCCTCGTTGCGTCTCTCGACCAGGCCGTCGGTGTAAAGGACGGCGGTGGAGCCGGGGCCGAGGGGGACGGAGCCGGAGGCGTGGATCCAGCCGCCGGTGCCGAGCGGGGGGCCGGTGGGTTCGTCGGCGCGCTGGACCGTGCCGTTCTCGTCGCGGACGAGGATCGGCAGGTGTCCCGCGGAGGCGTACACCAGGCGGCCCTCGTTGGGGTCGTGAACGGCGTAGGCGCAGGTGGCGATCTGGTTGGCGTCGATCTCGGTGGCCAGGCCGTCGAGCAGCTGCAGCACCTCGTGCGGGGGCAGGTCGAGGCGGGCGTAGGCGCGGACGGCCGTGCGGAGCTGGCCCATGACGGCGGCGGCGCGTACGCCCCGGCCCATGACGTCGCCGATGACCAGGGCCGTGCGGCCGCCGCCGAGGGTGATCACGTCGTACCAGTCGCCGCCGACCGCGGCCTCGGTGCCGCCGGGCTGGTAGGTGGCGGCGATGCGCAGGTCGTCGGGTTCCTCCAGCTCCTGCGGGAGCAGGGAGCGCTGCAGGGTGACCGCGGTCTCGCGCTGGCTGCGTTCGCTGGCCCGCAGGCGTTCGGCGGCCTCGGCGTGGTCGGTGACGTCGGTGGCGAAGACGAGGACCGAGCCGTCGCCGTCGCGGTCGCCGTCCTCGGCGACGGGGGTGCAGGTGAACGTGTAGGAGCGGCCGTCCAGGGCCTTGCGGGACTTGAGGGTGCGGGGCTTGCCGCTGCGCAGGACCTGGTCGAGGAGGGGCAGCAGGCCCAGTTCGGCCAGTTCCGGGAGGGCTTCGCGGGCGGGTGCGCCCGGGGGACGTACGCCGAAGGCCGCCGTGTAGGCGTCGTTGACGTACGCGATGCGGTGCTCGGGGCCGTGCACGAGGGCGACGAGGGCCGGGACGCGGTCGAGGACGTCACGGGCGGGGAGTTCGTCGACGGCGGGTACGGGTGCTGTGTCGTCGGTCAGTTGTTCGGCGCGGGCCGCGGGCACGGAGCCGTCTCCCCGCCGGTCCGGGGCGGCCGCGTGGTCGGTCCGCGCTGCGGCGCGGCGCTGCGTTCCGGGGAGCCGGGCGCTCCAGCGCGTGAAGTTCACGAATCCTTGCCTCGTGTCGTGGTGGTCGGCCGGCTCCGGATCCGGCCGGGTTCCGGGGTCGCCCCCGGAAGTGCGGTGCTGGGGGTCGTGGGCAGTCTGGCAGGAGGCGGGCCGGGGCGACATCCGTCAGACGCCGGTGCGGGCCGTGGAGTTCCCAGGTCCGGTCAGGACGACCCCTTCGGGTTGTCCGAGGGGCTGTGAGGAGGCTTTCCACCGGCCGCGAGTTCGAACTCCGCACGGGGATGTTCGAGTGAACCGAGGGAGACGATCTCCCGTTTGAAGAGCCCGGCGAGGGTCCATTCGGCGAGCACGCGGGCCTTCCGGTTGAAGGTGGGCACCCTGCTGAGGTGGTAGACGCGGTGCATGAACCAGGCAGGGTAGCCCTTCAGCTTGCGCCCGTAGACCTGGGCGACGCCCTTGTGCAGTCCGAGGGAGGCGACGGAGCCGACGTACGCGTGCGCGTACGTCTGGAGGGGCTGGTCGCGCAGCGCGTGGGCGATGTTGTCGGCGAGCACCTTGGCCTGGCGGACCGCGTGCTGGGCGTTGGGTGCCGTGTGCGCGCCAGGGCGGTCGGCGGTGACGTCGGGCACGGCGGCGGCGTCGCCCGCGGCCCACGCGTGGTCGACGCCGTCGATGGTCAGCTCGGCGGTGCAGTCGAGCCGGCCGCGCTCGGTGAGCGGCAGGTCGGTGGCTGCGAGCAGCGGGTGGGGTCTGACGCCGGCGGTCCACACGACCGTACGGGTCGGGAGACGCTGGCCGTCGCTGAGCACGGCGACGCGGTCGGCGCAGGATTCGAGGCGGGTTTCGAGCAGGACCTGGATGTTGCGGCGGCGCAGCTGGGTGACGGTGTAGCGGCCCATCTCCTCGCCGACCTCGGGCAGGATGCGGTCGGAGGCCTCGACCAGGATCCACTTCATGTCCTCGGGCTGGACGTTGTGGTAGTAGCGGGCGGCGTAGCGGGCCATGTCCTCCAGTTCGCCCAGGGCCTCGACTCCGGCGTAGCCACCGCCGACGAAGACGAAGGTGAGGGCGGCGTCGCGGATGGCGGGGTCGCGGGTGGAGGAGGCGATGTCCATCTGTTCGATGACGTGGTTGCGCAGTCCGATGGCCTCTTCGACGGTCTTGAAGCCGATGCCGTACTCGGCGAGGCCGGGGACGGGGAGCGTGCGGGAGATCGAGCCGGGGGCGAGGACGAGTTCGTCGTAGGCCAGCTGTTCGACGGGGCCGCCCTCCTCGGTGGCGAGGGTGGTGAGGGTGGCGGTGCGCGCGGCGTGGTCGATGGAGGTGACCTCGCCGACGACGACGTGGCACCGGGGCAGCACTCGGCGCAGCGGTACGACGACGTGACGAGGGGAGATCGAGCCGGCGGCCGCTTCGGGAAGGAACGGCTGGTACGTCATGTAGGGATCGGGAGTGACGACAGTGATGTCGACGTCCCCCCGCCTGATCTCCTGTTTCAGCTTTCGTTGCAGCCGCAGGGCCGTGTACATCCCGACGTAGCCGCCACCGACAACGAGAATGCGCGCACGTTCCTTCACTGTCCCATGACGCACCCGGCGCTGTTGTTTGTCCACAGCCCCGGCAATTTGTGTGACCGACGACCGGGTGTGCGCGTGACCGGCGGGCGGGCCGGGGCGGCGGGAAAGCGGGCAGGTCAGCGGGGGCGGCCGGAAGGGTGCGAAGGTGGGGAATCGGGATGTTCGTGGCCCGTACTCCGATCGGGGGTCGCTCCGTGCGGAACCTGCCCCTTCTGAATTGACCCTCGCTCAACTATGTTCGTGTGTCGACGGGGTGTAGAGGATGTGGTCGTACGGGCCCGCGACGGGTGGTCCCGGACACTGACCGAACCAGTTTCCGCTCACTCCGGAATCAGTGACGGGGAGAGTCTCCGGGGGGAGACGTCATTAACCGGGGGAACATTCATGCATATTCAGGACAGGCATTGGGCATCGGCGTCCGCCGTCGCGGCGGGTGGCGGAGCTGTCGGCGGAGCGGTGAGCGCGGCGGTGGGTCATGGACGCGGCGACGGGCCGCGTACGACACCGCTGCGGGTGGACGCACAGCGCAATCTCGAACACGTGCTGCGTGCGGCGCGTGAGGTCTTCGGTGAGCTGGGGTACGGCGCGCCGATGGAGGACGTGGCGCGGCGCGCGCGGGTCGGTGTCGGCACGGTGTACCGGCGCTTCCCGAGCAAGGACGTGCTGGTGCGGCGGATAGCCGAGGAGGAGACCTCGCGGCTGACCGATCAGGCGCGGGCGGCGCTCGGGCAGGAGGACGAGCCCTGGTCGGCCCTGTCGCGTTTCCTGCGCACGTCGGTGGCGTCGGGTGCCGGGCGGCTGCTGCCGCCGCAGGTGCTGCGGGTCGGCGTCGCCGACGAGGAGACGGAGGCCGCCGGGGAGGCCCGGGTGCCGCAGCAGCGTTCGCAGCCGGGAGCCGGCGAGCTGCGGCTGGTGCCGGACGCCGAGCCGCGGGCGCTGGCCTCGGACGACGGCGGGGTCGCCGCGCTGCTGGACGTGGTGGGGCAGTTGGTGGACCGGGCGCGGGCGGCGGGCGAGCTGCGGGCCGATGTGTCCGTGGCGGACGTGCTGTTGGTGATCGCCACGGCGGCGCCCTCGCTGCCGGACGCCGCGCAGCAGGCGGCGGCTTCGGCCCGGTTGCTGGACATCCTGCTGGAGGGGTTGCGGTCCCGGCCCGTGTAGCGGGCAGGGTGCGGGTGCCGCTTCGGCCGCGCCTTCGGCGGGGGTGCTTCCCGCTGTCGGCGCGGCCTGTCCGGCACGGGCGTCCGGCACGGGCGTCCGGCACGGGCGTCCGGCACGGGCGTCCGTCGAGGCTTCCCGTTCGGGTGAGGCGGGGGGGCCGTGCGGTGACCGGTCCCCTCGGACGGGTGGTGGGGTGGCCGGGAGGGGTCCTGAACAAGAGTCAATGTGGCACTCTGACCCGGTGAGCGTTGACGGGCGGGACGAGTCACTCGGTGACGGGGACGCGGAGGCCTCCGGGCTGACCTCGCCACAGGTGCCGAGCCAGGGCGGGCGAAAGAACGTATCCCCGCCGGGCGGTCCGGTCGGCGGCGGCGTCCCGGCGCAGCGCGAGGGCAGTGCCCTGCCACCGTCCCGGCAGGCGCCGTCGGCCGACAGCGTGCTCATCGAGCGGATGCGCGCGGGCGACGACTCGGCCTACGAGGAGCTGTACCGGCGCCACGCCGACGCCGTCCGCCGGTACGCGCGCACCTGCTGCCGCGACGGCCACACGGCGGACGACCTGACCGCCGAGGTCTTCGCCCGCATGCTGCAGGCGGTGCGTGGCGGATCCGGTCCCGAGTACGCCGTCCGCGCCTATCTGCTGACCTGCGTCCGCCGGGTCGCCGCGCACTGGACGAAGTCGGCCAGGCGCGAGCAACTGGTGGACGACTTCGCCGTGTTCGCCGCGCAGTCCGCGCGCTCCTCGCGGGGCGCGGACGACGAGAACGTGGATCTCGGCGCCGATGTGCGGGCGCTGCACGAGGCCGAGCGGTCCATGGCCATGCAGGCCTTCCGCTCGCTGCCCGAGCGCTGGCAGGCCGTGCTGTGGCACACCGAGGTGGAGGACGAGTCGCCGAGCGAGGTGGCCGTGCTGTTCGGGCTCGACGCCAACGGCACCCGGGTGCTGGCCAGCCGGGCACGTGAGGGGCTGCGGCAGGCCTACCTCCAGGCCCATGTCAGCGCCGCCCTCGCCCAGGACGAGGAGTGCGCCCGCTACGCCGACCAGCTCGGCACCCACGCCCGCCGCAAACTGCGCGTCCGGGCCGAGCGGGGGCTGCGCAAGCATCTGGAGGAGTGCGCCAGGTGCCGGCTGGCGGCCGCGCAGATCGAGGAGGTCGCCGGTGGCATCCCCGCGGTCGTACCGGTCGCGGTCATCGGCTGGTTCGGGGCCGCCGGGTACGCCAAGGCACTCGGGATCGTCGCCGGCGGTGCCGGGGTGGGTGCGGCGGGTGCCGCGGCCTCGACGGGCGGCTCCTCCGGCGGGGCCGGGGCCGGTGCGGCGGCCTCCGAGGGGCTGGGGGCGGCGGTGAAGGCCGGGATCGCGGCCGGTGTGGTCGCGACGGCCGCCGCGGCGGTCGCGCTCGCGCTGGCCAACCAAGGCCACCCGGCCAAGGAGATCGCCAGGCCCACCCCGCCGCCCCCGGTCGTACGGCCCGCGTCGCCGACGCCCCCGCCGTCGCGGAAGACACCCGCACCGCAGCCGGTGGCCGCCGCCAGGCCGGCCCCCGCACCCACCGCCGACCCGGCCCCGAGCCCGACACCCACGCCGGCCCCGCCCCCGGCCGCCGGCCCGAAGCCGGCCCCCACCCCCGCACCGACACCGCCCCCCGCACCGACGTCGACTCCCACCCCGGCGCCCACGCCGACCCCGGCGCCCACTCCCCCGCCGGCCCCGGTCGTCTACCAGTGGAGCGAGCTGCGCTACGACGTGAGCGGCGACGGCACCCGGCCGGAGATGCGGATCGCCGAGAGCAGCTGGGTGTGGCAGCGCTACGGCCTCTCCGTCGCCGACCGGCAGTACCCGCGCGGGGTGACCGTCCACGGCGCCTCCTCCGTCACCGTCGACCTCAACCGCCCGTGCACCGCCTACGACGCGATGGTGGGCGTGGACGACATGACCCTCGGGCTGGGCAAGGTGTCCTTCTCGGTCTACGCCGACGGGGTCCGGCTGTGGAACTCCGGAACGGTCAAGGAGCGGGACCCGGCCGTCCCCGTCCATGTGGACCTGACCGGCCGCCGGACCGTACGGCTGGTGGTCGAGCCGCACAGCAACCTGTTCGACTCGGCGGCGCTCGCGGACTGGGCGGAGGCGAGGTTCACCTGCCGGTAGCGGCCGGCGTCCCCTCCCGTGCCAGCTCGCGCAGTACGTCGTCCGGTGTGAAGGCCGCTCCCCTGGCACGCTCGGCCGGGTAGCGGCCCGGGGGCAGGGCGGCTCGGGCGGCGGCGTCGACGCGGGCGGCCCGGGTGCGCTCCGGTTCGGGACGCGGGTGGCCGTCGCGCCAGCTGTCGGCGGCCGCGTACAGCCGTACCGCCGACGCCAGTTCGCCGAGCCGGGCCAGCAGGTCGGCGGCGATGTCCACCAGGGACGCCGTGACCGCCTCGGCGCAGCGCTGCTCCACCGCCTCGCGCAGGGCGGCGGACACCATCGGCAGCGCCTGCCCGGGACCCGACTCGCCGGCCGTGATCAGCGCCTCGACCGCGCGCAGGCCCGCCGTGAACTGCGGGGGCAGGGTCCCGCCCGACGCCTCCGCGACCGTCCTCCCGTACAGCTCGCGCGCGTGGGCGATGTCGCCGTCGTACTGGGCGATGAACGCGCGCAGCAGCAGGACGAAGGCCCGGGACTCCGCCACGCCGTACCGGTCGGCGGCCTCGCTCGCCTCGCGCAGGGCGGCCAGCGCGGCCTTCCGGTCGCCGGAGCGGTAGGTGATCTCGGCGAGCCGGGCGATGAGGAACGGCGACTCGGCGTACGCGCCCACCTCGTAGGCCAGCCGCAGTGCCTCCCCGTACTCCCGCCCGGCCTCCTCGAACCGGCCGCGTGCCATCGCCGCCTCCCCTGCCGCGCTGCACACCTGCGCCCGCATCCAGCGGTCCCCGGCGCGTCGGCTGAGCACCCGTAGCTCGGCCAGGCCCTCGTCGACCCCTCGAAGGTTGCCGGGCGAGTCGACGACCACATGGGTGCGGTACATCAGCGCGACGCCGATCTCCCAGTCCCCGCCGTGCCGACGGCAGTTGGCGACCGCCGCGTCCATGTCGGGGGTGATGTCCGCCGGACCGCCCAGGTAGTAGGCGGTCAGCGGCCAGATGATGCCGGGCAGCCGGGCGGCCTGCGGGCCCCCGCCCTCGTAGGCGGCCCGCACGCGCGTGAAGTACTCCCGGGCCCGCCCGCCCGTCACGAGGTCCGGGGAGGAGGACTCGAAGGTGAGGAACAGGTCGAGCATCCGCAGGTCCATACGGAGGTCGCGCAGCGGATGCGCCGCCTGCGCGTCGGGGTCGGTGAGGAAGGAGTCCACCGGGTCGGCCGACGCCAGGGCCGCTGTCAGGTCCTGCGGCCGGGCGCCCTCGGGCAGGACGTCCAGGGCGGCGCCGAGGCGCAGCACCAGCCGGACCCAGTCCACCGCCTCCTGGCGGTAGTTGCGCAGCCACCAGAACCAGCCCATGGCGAGGACGATCGCGCCGGCCTCCCGCTCGTCACCGTCCCGCACCGCCCGCTGGACCGCCGCGCGGATGTTGTCCAGATCGGTCTCCAGGCGGGAGATCCACAGCAGTTGCTCGGCGGACCGGAGCAGGGGTTCGGCCCGCTCGACCAGCGCGCGCGCCCACGCGCGGTGCCGGCGCTCGGCGGCGGCGCGCAGCTCGGGGACCTCGGCCGCGCGTTCGCCGGCGTACTCCTGGATGGTCTCCAGGAGGTGGTACCGCATGCCGCCGGTGTCCTCCGGGCCGGGCGGGGCGGCCACGACGAGGGACTTGTCGACGAGCGCGCCGATCAGCTCGGCCGCTGGACCGGTGCAGACGGCCTCCGCCGCCGCGAGGTCCCAGCCGCCGGCGAACACCGATACCTCACGCAACACCGTCCGCTCCCGCTCGTCGAGCAGTTCCCAGGACCAGTCGACGACCGCGCGCAGGGTCTGCTGGCGGGGCAGGACCGTACGGCTTCCGGAGGTGAGGAGGCGGAAGCGGTCGTCGAGGCGGTCGGCGATCTGCCGGGGTGTCAGCAGCCTGAGCCGGGCCGCCGCCAGCTCGATGGCGAGCGGCAGGCCGTCGAGGCGGCGGCAGATCTCCGCGACGGCCTCGGCGTCGCGGAGCAAGGCGGCGGAGTCGGGACGGACGGCCGCCGCGCGGTCCGCGAACAGCCGGCGCGCCTGTTCGGGCGCGAGGGGCTCGACCGGGCGCACCGACTCGCCGGGGACGCCCAGGGGCTCCCGGCTGGTGGCGAGGATCGTGAGGCCCGGGCATCGGGTGAGGAGTGTCTCGGCGAGGTCGGCGGCCGCGCCGATGACGTGTTCGCAGTTGTCAAGGATCAGGAGTTGGCTGCGCGGGGCGCAGTACTCGACGAGCAGGTCCGTCGGGTCGGCCTGCGAGGTCGCCAGTTCGTTGGTCATGAGCGCGGTCTCGCGCAGACCGAGCGCGCTGACCACCGCGCCCGGCACCGCCTCCGGCCGGTCGAGCGGGGCCAGCTCGACGAGCCACGCCTGCGGGAGGCCGGCGGCGGCCTCCTCGGCGAGACGGGTCTTTCCTGAGCCGCCCGGTCCGGTGAGGGTGACGAGACGGGCCCTGTGCACTTCCGAACGGATGGCGTTCAGTTCGGGTTCCCGGCCGACGAAACTCGTCAGGCGGGGGCGGAGATTGCCGCTGCGCTCGGGGAGCGGGGCGCGTGGCGGTACGGGTGCGGGCGCCGGAGCCGGGGGCGAGGTCGAGGGTGAGGGCGGGGTTTCCTGTCGCAGCAACGCGGTGTGCAGGGCCTGGAGTTCCGGGCCCGGGTCGGTGCCGAGGGCTTCGGCGAGGGTGCGGCGGGCGGTCTCGTAGGCGGCGAGGGCGTCGGCGGGACGGCCGGTGTCGCGCAGGGCGCGGACGAGGAGGGCGTGCAACGGCTCGTCGTAGGGGTGGGCGGCGGTCAGTTCCCCCAGTTCCGGTACGACGTCGTGGGCGCGGCCGAGGCGGAGCGCGGCGTCGGCGCGCGCCCGGGTGGCCTCCAGGCGCAGGGCCTCGGGGCGGGTGGCCGGGGTGCGGTCCGGGAGGTCGGCGAGGGACTGGCCGTGCCAGAGGGCGAGGGCCTCGGTGAGGGTGTCGGCGGCGGTGGCCGGGTCGCCCGCGCGCAGGGCGGCGGTGCCGGTGCGGACCAGGCGCTCGAAGACGTGCAGGTCCACGTCGTCCTCGGTGGCCTCCAGGCGGTAGCCGCCGGGGGTGGACGCGATGGCGTGCTTGCCGAGGGCGCGGCGGAGGCGTCCGATCAGGGCCTGCAGAGCGGCGGGTGCGTCCTGGGGCGGGGCGTCGGCCCAGACCTCGTCGATCAGGGTTCCGGGGGTGACGGTGCGGCCGGGGCGGAGGGCGAGCGCGGTGAGGAGGGCCCGCAGGCGGGGGCCGCCGAGGGGTACGGCGGTGTTCCGGTCGTCCGTCGCTTGGGTTACGCCCAGGATTCTGTACCGCACCCGAACATTGTCGCCGGGGTCGTCGGTGGGTCGGTACCGGTGGCTCGGGTGGTGGCCGGTCCTGGACCGTACCCGGGCTGTCCCCGGGGGCGTCGGTGGACCTAGGGAGTGTCGGCCGGCCTGTACCGGTGGTCGGTGACGGCCGGTCCTCAACCCTGTCCCGGGCTGTCCCCGAGGGTGTCGGTGGGCCGGGACCGGCCGGTGCCGGGTTTCTCGGGCCGGGGGTCGAGCCGAGCTCGTGCTCCCGTGCCCGTGCCCGTGTCCGGCGGGGCGGGCCGCAGGCGTTCATGCCCCCGATGCCAGCGCGCCCCTCCTCGGCATGATCCCGGAGGGCACCGCGCGGGCGCGTGCCGGGGTTCCCGTCCAGCAGGTGCCCCGGCGGGCCAGCAGACGGCGGAGCCAGAGTTCCAGGGAGACCAGGTCGGCCAGACCGTCCAGGGGCAGGGGTTCGCCGTCGGCGGCGGCGCGCAGGGCCTTGCGGACGACCCGGGCCTCCACCAGACCGGCCTCCGCCAGGAGCGGGGTGGCGAAGAGGGACATGAGGGCGTCGGCGGAGACGCGCAGGCCCGTGCGGGCGGCGGCGGCCGAGGAGGCGTGGGAGGGAGCGCCCCAGCCGGGCGGGAGGTCGGCGACGCCGGCGCCCTCCAGGACCGTACGGAGGATGGCGGCCCGGGCGCCCGGCTGGACGCGGAGGGCCTCGGGCAGGGCGCGGCAGGCTCGTACGACCTGGTTGTCGAGGAACGGGGCGTGCAGGCGCTGGGAGCGGATCTCGGCGGCCTGTTCGAGGACGCGGATGTCCGCCGCGTGCCGGGCCAGCGCGGCACGCGCGCGGTAGTCGCCGGGACGCTGTCCGGGGCCCACACCGGAGCGGTGGGTCGCACTTCCCAGCAGAACCGATACTTCAGCCAGTGCCTCCCCGGTCAGCCAGCGGGCCGCCGGGCCGGGTCTGCCCCAGGTCAGCGCCGCCAGGGACGCGCCCACCGCGCCGCCGGGCTCGTCGAAGCGGCGCCGGAGCAGCCGTTCGGCGAGCATCTCCACGCCCGCCGTGTACGGCGTACGGGCCAGCCGCCGGGCCGCGCTGTACACGCGCGCGGGGACCATCACCGAGCCGTCGGCCTTGGCCAGGGCGGCGACGGGCCGCACCAGGTGGCGCCGTTTGCGGTCCATCAGGAGGTCGGCGAGGCGGGCGGGGTGGGCGTCCAGGACCTGCCGGGCGCCGTACCCGGTGAAGTGGTCCGCGCTGCCGGCCGCGAGCCGGGCGCGGTGGCGGGCGGCCAGGACCAGCGAGGGGCCGGGCTCGTCGGTGAGGGGGCCGTCCAGGTCGGCGTAGGGCAGCGTCTCCTCGCCACCGGGCACCACCACGTGGTGCAGGCGCGGGTTGGCCGCGAGGATCCCGGCCCGTTCGAGTTCGGCCTCGCGGCCACCGACGGCCAGGTCGTTGAAGGTGACCGCGAGCAGCCGCTCGCCCGCGCCGGTGCCATGTCCCAGGAGCGTGCCGGGCATGCCGGGGAGCCCGGCGGCGAGCAGCGCGAGCGTGCCGGAGGCGGGTCCGCCGGACAGGTCGGCGCCGATCCCGGGGACCGGCATCCCGCGCGCGGCACGCCGCTCGGCGGGGCCCATGCCGGGGACCGGTCCCGGGTCGATGTCGGGCACGTGCCGGGGGGCGGACAGACGGGCCCGTACGGCCTCCACCAGCGCGTCGCGCACCGCGTCCACCGCCCTGCCGGGGTCGGCCGAGGGTGCCGCCACCGCGAGGGAGGCGACCTGTTCGTACCCGGCGACCTCGCGGGCACCGGCCCGCAGGATCAGCGCGTGTCCGGGCGGAATGCGCCGTACGCCCTCGTAGGGGGTCGAGTCGTGCAGCGCGGCCGGCACGTCGGGAGCGGCGAGCAGCGCCGCGAGATGGCCGAAGTCGAGGTTGGCCTCGATGAGGTCGGCGAGCGGCAGCGCGGCGGTGGCGTAGGCGGTGCCGCCGGCCCAGGGGGTGTGGAACACCGGGCGCGCGCCGGCGAGATCGCCGCATACGGTGACGCGGCGGCCGACCTGGACGACGGCCGTGTAGTTGCCCGGCCAGGTCGTCAGGTGACGCAGTGCGCCCCCGCGCGCGGTGAACAGGCCGAGCCGCAGTTCCTCGTCGGAGGCGCCGCAGGTGCCCAGGACGGCGATCCGGTTCTGGGCGTCGGCCTGGATCACGCGGACCTCGTCCGGGCGCCAGTCGCCGACCGCCCACAGCGGATCCGGGTCACCCCACAGGAGTTGGGAGCCGACGGGGTGCACGGTCTCGCCGTCGTACCCGGTGGCACCGGCGGAGCCGAGGCCCACGGCACCCGCGGCGGTGCTGCTCCATCCCACCAACCACCGCATCGACGCCTCCACAGGCTGTGGACAACAGTGCACCGTACGAACCGGTTCACCATGCTGCCATGAAGAACGCGCCCCGGAGGCGCGGTGGCGCCGCCTGAGATCCACGGCACGCGCCCCACGCGCGCGTGCCTGTGAAGAGCCGCGAGAAGCGAACCGCCCGCGGCCGCCGGTGGGTTGGCCCGGGGCGCGGGGGAGGCGTGCCGCTGCGGACGCCCGGACGGAGGCCGGTAGGGTGCGACGCGAATGCGCCCCCAAACGCTCCCCGAAAACTCCCTTAGCGCCCTCAAGTACCGTGGTGGGAGCGGTAATCACCCGCAAGAAGCGGGGTCTATTTTCAGCCAAATCGCCGAAGCGGCAGTCGGCTTGAGCACGCTCCGTACAGGCTCTGCGCAGTGCACCGCCGTCTGTGGACCGCGCACAGTCCGGGAGGCGGGCATCGCCTCCCGGACCGGTCCGCCACCCGCGGGGATGTAGGTGGCGGTGTCCCCCAGCCCGCTGGATCCAGTGCAGCGGGCCGACCCACGCAAGAGCCATGGAACCGCTCCCGCGATGGCCGGAGAAGAGCGCACGCACGGGCGCACGGCCACACGGCGGGGGCACGCCGCGACAAGCCGTGCACGGTGCGTACAGGGCCCGCACTCTCGTACGGACCACAATCCCGCCATCCGGAACAATGCCCCTTAACGCTTGGGATGCGGCGAACTACGCTGGGTTTACGAATGCCGCGTGGTTATGCCAGCACGGCAGCCGTCTGTGTCGAGGGGTGGCGCATGTCCAGGGAGCAACGCGGGCCGAACGAAAAACTCGGCGCCGTTCTCGCCCTCGCGGGAATCAGCAACGCAGGACTCGCGCGACGCGTCAACGATCTTGGCGCTCAACGCGGGTTGACTCTTCGCTACGACAAGACGTCGGTGGCGCGCTGGGTGTCGAAGGGCATGGTGCCGCAGGGCGCCGCTCCGCACCTCATCGCCGCCGCGATCGGCCAGAAGCTGGGCCGCCCCGTGCCGCTCCACGAGATCGGCCTGGCGGACGCGGATCCCGCCCCCGAGGTGGGCCTCGCCTTCCCCAGGGACGTGGGGCAGGCGGTGCGCTCGGCGACCGAGCTGTACCGCCTCGACCTCGCGGGGCGCCGGGCCGGCTCCGGCGGCATCTGGCAGTCCCTGGCCGGTTCCTTCGCTGTGAGCGCATACGCAACGCCCGCCTCACGATGGCTGATAACCCCCGCCGACAGCTCGGTCGCGCGGGACGCGAACCCCTCCGAGGGCTCGGGCGCACCGATCAAAGTCGGCCACAGCGACGTGCAGAAACTGCGGGAGGCCGCCGAGGACGCCAGGCGCTGGGACTCCAAGTACGGAGGCGGCGACTGGCGTTCGTCCATGGTGCCGGAGTGCCTGAGGGTGGAGGCGGCGCCGCTGCTGCTCGGCTCCTACTCCGACGAAGTGGGCCGCGCCCTGTTCGGGGCCTCCGCCGAACTGACCCGGCTGGCGGGCTGGATGGCCTTCGACACCGGCCAGCAGGAGGCCGCCCAGCGGTACTACATCCAGGCGCTGCGCCTGTCGCGCGCCGCCGCCGACGTCCCCCTCGGGGGCTACGTCCTGGCCTCGATGTCGCTGCAGGCGACCTACCGCGGCTTCGGCGACGAGGGCGTCGACCTCGCGCAGGCCGCCCTGGAGCGCAACCGGGGCCTGGCCACCGCGCGCACCATGAGCTTCTTCCGCCTGGTCGAGGCACGCGCGCACGCGCGCGCCGGTGACGCCCAGGCGGCCGGCGCCGCGCTGAAGGCGGCCGAGGGCTGGCTGGAGCGGTCCCGGGACGGCGACCACGACCCGTCCTGGCTCGGTTTCTACGGCTACGACCGGTTCGCCGCCGACGCCGCCGAGTGCTACCGCGACCTGAAGGCGCCCCGCCAGGTCCGCCGCTTCACGGAACAGGCGCTGTCGAAGCCGACGGAGGAGTTCGTACGCTCGCACGGGCTCAGGCTCGTCGTCTCGGCGGTCGCCGAACTGGAGTCGGGCAACCTGGACGCGGCCTGCGAGCAGGGCGTGCGGGCGGTGGAGGTCGCCGGGCGCATCTCCTCGGCCCGCACCACCGAGTACGTCAAGGACCTCCTGCACCGGCTGGAGCCGTACGGCGACGAACCCCGGGTGGTGGAGTTGCGGGAGCGGGCCAGGCCCCTGCTGATGGCGGCGCCGGCCTGAGAGGATCCGTCCGGCAGCCGGGCGGCTCCCGGGTTTGAGGCCGTTGTCAGTGGCGCAGTGCACTATCGGAACCGGGAGGTGGTGCAGGTGACGCGGCAGCCGCGGGAGACCGCGTACGACTGTGACGTGCTGGTGATCGGAGGCGGGATCGTCGGCCTGTCGACGGCGTACGCGATCACACGCGCCGCGCCGGGAACGCGGGTGACCGTGCTGGAGAAGGAGCCGGGACCGGCCCGCCACCAGACGGGGCGCAACAGCGGGGTCATCCACAGCGGGATCTACTACCGCCCGGGCTCGCTCAAGGCACGGTACGCGGTGGGGGGCGCCGCGGAGATGGTGAAGTTCTGCGCGGAGTACGGCATCGCGCACGCCGTCACCGGCAAGCTGATCGTCGCCACCGACCGCTCCGAGCTGCCCCGGCTGCACACCCTGGTGCAGCGCGGCCGGGAGAACGGCATACCGGTGCGGGAGCTGGGCGCCGCGCAGATCGCCGAGTACGAGCCGGAGGTGCGGGGGCTCGCGGCGATACACGTGGGCACGACCGGCGTCTGCGACTTCGTCGGCGTCGCCCGGCAGCTCGCCCACGCCTCCGGGGCGGAGATCCGCTACGGCGCACGGGTCGTCCAGGTGGACCGGCGGCCGGAGCTGGGGGTCGCCGTGCGGACGGCGGGCGGGGACGTCGTCCGGGGGCGGGTACTGGTGAACTGCGCCGGGCTGTACTGCGACGAGGTGGCACGGCTGACCGGGGACGAGCCCGAGGTGCGGATCGTGCCGTTCCGGGGGGAGTACTACGAGCTGGCGCGGCCCGAGCTGGTGCGGGGGCTGGTGTACCCGGTGCCCGATCCGGCGTTCCCGTTCCTCGGGGTGCATCTCACCCGCGGGATCGACGGGAGCGTGCACGTCGGGCCGAACGCGGTGCCGGCGCTGGCCCGGGAGGGGTACGGCTGGGGTGTCGTACGGCCCCGGGAGCTGGCGGGAACCCTGCGATGGCCCGGATCGTGGGCCATCGCCCGGCGGCACTGGCGGTACGGGGCCGGGGAGATGCGACGCTCGGTGTCCAAGGGGGCGTTCGTGGAGGCGGTGCGCCGGCTGCTGCCGGCGGTGGAGGAGGGGGACCTGGTGCGGGCCCCGGCGGGGGTGCGGGCGCAGGCGGTGCTGCGGGACGGGGGGCTGGTGGACGACTTCCTGATCCGCGAGGGGGCTCGGGCCGTGCACGTGCTGAACGCGCCCTCCCCCGCGGCCACCGCCTCGCTGCCGATCGGCAGGGAGGTGGGACGGAGAGCGCTCGCCATGCTGGGAGCGTTGTGACGCACGCCGTACCGGGGGGCGGTCCGGTGGCCGGGAGGCGCCGTAAAATCTAGTCACTGTGGCTGACTCCCTGAACACCCCCGATGTTTCCCGGCACACCCCCGGCGTGTCCGTTCGGCATACCCGGGCCAAGGGGGAGCCGCGCTTTCCCGACGGGCCCAAGGCCGATCCGGCCGGGTCGCACTTCGAGCGGCGGATCCGCAGTTTCCAGCCCCGGCGCAGCCGGGTGACCGCCGGGCAGGCGGACGCCCTGCAGCGGCTGTGGCCGAAGTGGGGGCTGGACATCGACGGGCAGCGGGTCATCGACCTCGGCGAGCTGTTCGGGAACTCGGGCCCCGTCGTGCTGGAGATCGGCTTCGGGATGGGAGAGGCCACCGCGCAGATGGCCGCCGCGGATCCCGGTACGAACGTGCTGGCCGTGGACGTGCACACGCCGGGGCAGGGGAACCTGCTGAACCTCGCCGAGCAGAACGGGCTCGTCAACGTCCGGGTCGGCAACGGCGACGCGATCATCCTGCTGCGCGAGATGCTGCGCCCCGACTCCCTCGACGGGCTGCGCGTCTACTTCCCCGACCCCTGGCCCAAGAAGCGGCACCACAAGCGGCGGCTGATCCAGCCGGAGTTCCTCACGCTGGCCGCCGCCCGTCTGAAGCCGGGCGCGATCGTGCACTGCGCGACCGACTGGGAGCCGTACGCCGAGCAGATGCTGGAGGTGCTGACCGCACACCCGGACCTGGAGAACACCCAGCCGGACGGCGGTTTCGCGCCGCGTCCCGGGTTCCGGCCGCTGACCCGTTTCGAGGGGCAGGGACTGGACAAGGGACATGTGGTGAACGATCTGCTCTTCCGCCGCGTACCGCACCGGGAGCACTGGGAGCACCGTCAGCACCGTTAGGGTCGATGCCGTGGCCAACTGTCCTCCGTACGGGACGTACCCGACGTACCCCACCGGACCGGCCGACGGTGCGCCGAGGCACCCGCACTGGTGGCAGCGGAGCTGGGTCAGGTACGGGGCACTGATCACCTTGCTCGCCCTGTCCGGGCTGGTCATCCTCGCGATGGTGCGCCAGCAGACCGGTACGGAGGGCTTCCTGGTCGGCCTCGGGCTCGCGGTACTGCCGGTGCCGCTGCTGACAGCCGCCTTCCGCTGGCTGGACCGGGTCGAGCCGGGGCCCTGGCGGAACCTGGTGTTCGCCTTCGCCTGGGGTGCCTGCGCGGCGGCCCTGATAGCCATCGTGGCCAACAGTTTCGCGACGAAGTGGATAGCGACCGCGACCGCCGATCCGGCGAGCGCCGACACCCTGGGGGCGACCGTCATAGCGCCCGTCGTCGAGGAGTCCGCGAAGGCGGCCGCCGTGCTGCTGGTCTTCCTCTTCCGCCGGCGGGACTTCACCGGGATCGTCGACGGGGTGGTGATAGCCGGGATCACCGCCACCGGCTTCGCGTTCACCGAGAACATCCTCTATCTCGGCACGGCCTTCGGCACCGACCAGCTCACCGGCGACCGCGGCATCGCCTCCGTCACCGCCGCCACCTTCTTCGTGCGCGTCATCATGTCGCCCTTCGCGCACCCCCTGTTCACCGTCCTGACCGGCATCGGCTTCGGCGCCGCCGCACTGGCCGCCGACCGGCAGCACGCGCGGCGCGTCCTGTTCCCGCTCGGCGGGCTGCTGCTCGCGATGAGCATGCACGCGTTCTGGAACGGCTCCTCGACCTTCGGCCAGTACGGGTTCTTCGCCGTGTACGGGGCGTTCATGGTGCCCGCGTTCGGGCTGCTGACCTGGCTGGCGGTCTGGTCGCGGCAGCGGGAGCTGCGGACCGTGCGTACGGAGCTGCCGGCGTACGTCCTGGCCGGGTGGCTGGGGCCCGCCGAGCCGCTCGCGCTCGGCTCGATGCGGGCACGCCGGACGGCCCGCGAGTACGCCGCCCGGCACTGCGGGGGCAGGTCCGCGGCGCGGGAGGTGGCGCGCTACGAGGCCTACGCCACCTCGCTGGCGTTCCTGCGGTACCGGGGGCGGCGCGGGCGGGCGGGCGCCGACTTCGCCGTACGCGAAGGGGAGTTGCTGACCGAGCTGTGGAGCCGGCGGCAGGTGGCGCGGCCGGCCCTGGAGTACGCGGCCCTGACCGCGGCCACGGTGCCCCGGGCCGGGCAGGGGTACGGGTACGGGTACGGCCAGGGGTACGGATACGGGTACGGGTACGGATACGGGTATCCGGCGGTGGACCACGCCGCATACGACCCGTACGACCCGTACACCCCCTACAACCCGTACCGGTCGTAGTTCAGGCCGACGCCTGGGCTACGACCCGTACGACCCGTACACCCCCTACAACCCGTACCGGTCGTAGTTCAGGCCGACGCCTGGGTCAGGCGCTCGACCTCCGCCTCCGAGAGCGTCAGCTCCGCCACTCCCAGCAGGGCCGGCAGCTGTTCCACCGTGCGGGCCGAGGCGATGGGGGCCACGACCGTCGGCTGGGCGGTGAGCCAGGCCAGGGCGACCGTGGCCACGGGGGCGTCATGGGCGGTGGCGATCTCGTCCAGGGCGGTGAGGACCTGCCGGCCGCGCTCGGAGTCGAGGTGCTTGGCGGCCGATCCCGCCCGCGCGCTGTCCACCGTCGTACCGGGACGGTACTTGCCGGTGAGGAACCCCGAGGCGAGCGCGAAGTACGGGACGGCCGAGAGGCCCGTGCGGGCGGCGAGGTCACGCAGGGCGCCCTCGTAGGTGTCGCGGGAGACCAGGTTGTAGTGCGGCTGGAGCGCCACGTACCGGGCCAGGCCCTCGCGGTCGGAGAAGTCCAGGGATTCCTGGAGGCGTTCGGCGCTGATGTTGGAGGCGGCGATGTGCCGCACCTTGCCCGCCTTCACCAGCTCGTCGAGGGCGCCGATGATCTCCTCGACCGGCACCTCGGGCTTGTCGAAGTGGGTGTAGTAGAGGTCGATGTAGTCGGTGTCCAGACGGCGCAGGGAGGCGTCGGCCGCGGCCTTGATGTTGGCCGCGGACAGGCCCTGGTACTCCGGGTGCTGGCTGACCTTGGTCGCGATGACGACGTCGGAGCGGTTGCCGCGGGCCTTCAGCCACTTGCCGATGATCGTCTCGGACTCGCCGCCCTGGTTGCCCTCGATCCAGGCGGAGTAGGAGTCGGCGGTGTCGACGAAGTTGCCGCCCGCGGCCGCGTAGGCGTCGAGGACGGCGAAGGAGGCCTGTTCGTCGGCGGTCCAGCCGAAGACGTTGCCGCCGAGGGCGAGCGGGAAGACCTCGAGGTCGGAGGAGCCGAGCTTGCGCAGAGAAACAGTCATGTCCCTCTTCAACGAGCACAACAGGAGGACTCATTCCGCCGGTCGTGCGAACTCTGCGTGAAGAGGGACGTGAGGGAAGGGGACGGTCAGGGGTTGAGGCCCTTGCTGCGCAGCCAGGGCATCGGGTCGATGCCGGTGGGCTGGCCGTCGGGGTGGACCTCCAGGTGGAGGTGGGGGCCGGTGACGTTGCCGGTGGCGCCGATGCGGCCGATGACGGTGCCGGTGGCGACCTTCTGGCCGACCTTGACGTTGATCGAGGACTGGTGGCAGAACCACAGCTCGGTGCCGTCGTCGAGGGTGAGGATCGTGCGGTAGCCGTAGGCGCCGGCCCAGCCCGCCTCGGTGATGGTGCCGCTGTGGATCGCCTTGATGAGCGTGCCCGTGGGGGCGGCGAAGTCGAGGCCGGTGTGGTAGCCGGAGGACCACATGGAGCCGGCCTGACCGAAGGTGCCGGTGATCGTGTAGGAGACGACCGGGAGCTGGTACTGCGTGGCCAGCTGGGCGAGCTTGGCGGTCTCGGCCTGCTTCTTGGCGTCGGCCTCCGCCTGCTGCTTGGCGTCGGCGGCCTTGGCTGCGGCCTCCTTCTCGGCCTTGGCGGCGGCGGTGGCGACCTGCTGGTCGGCGGCGGCCACGGCCGCGGCGGCCGCCTTGCTGTCGGCCTGGCCCTGCTGCCGCCCGGCCTGCGCCATGATCCTGTTGCGCAGCGTCTCCCCGGCCGAGCCGCTCCTGCCGCTCTCGGTGGAGACCGTGGCGACGTTGCCGAGGGCGCTCGCGGGGGCCTTGGAGGCGCCGGAGTGCTCACCGAACAGGGAGGTGACGGAGGACAGGTCGGGCAGCGAGATGGATACCGGCGGCTTGCCCGTGTTGGCGCTGGCCATGCCGCCCGCGCCGACGGCGGCTATGACGCCGACGCCCAGGACCGTGGAGCTGCGGGCGAGTCCGCCCCCGCGCTGCTTGCCGACGCGGTGCCTGCCGCGCACCGGGTTGAGCGAGTCCTCGGTGGGGTTCCACTCCTCCCACGGGCCCTCATCGGTGCCGGGGCCGCCGTAGCCGAAGGTCTCACCGTCGCGCTGACTCGGCATGTACGGGGCTGCTGGGGCAGGCTGGTTGGACGCCACGCGGGCGCACTCCTCTCCTTCCGCCGCCTACCGGGTTAGCTGACGGGTTCGGAGCGGGAAGGTCTCCTACGCGCGTATACCTGCCGTGGACTCTGCGAGTTCGCGGCGGTATCCGCGTGATTCACCCCAAGGTGGTGGTTCCCCGGTTCCCTTGCGGGATTCGGCGCGTGCGCACGGAGCCGCCTCTTGTGACGGCTGGGACAACCGCGCTGCGTTATCGAACGTTAATAGACCTACCTGTCAGTTTCCAAGCTCTACTGCTTGATCATTAATCTTTTCGCAGGGGGACTTACCTGCCATGAGGGATGAAAATCGGGCGAGTTGGCCTCGGCTCGGCGCGAGGCGCGCACGCGGCCGGGCGTGGGGCCGAGCGTGGGGGCGCGCGTGGGCCGCGCATGGACAAACACTCAGGGCCGGAATCCATGTACTGGATTCCGGCCCTGAGCCTTCAGTAGCGGGGACAGGATTTGAACCTGCGACCTCTGGGTTATGAGCCCAGCGAGCTACCGAGCTGCTCCACCCCGCGTCGTTGACACCAGTGTACGCCATCCGCGGGGCGGCCCGCACACCCGTTTACCGGGGGGGGTCCGCTCAGGCCGGCAGGTGGGCGTTGGGCGCCTTCGCCAGGTCCTCGTACTCCGGCACCACCACGACCTGCGCGCCCGCGTCCGTGAGCACGCCCGTGCCGTCGGCCGCCGCCACGAAGGTGTCCGGTTCCCGCCAGGCGGTGACCACGCGCCGTATGCCCGCCCGGAGGATCAGTTCGGCGCAGGGCGCGGGGCGGGAGGCGCGGCGGGCGCAGGGCTCCAGGCTGCTGTAGACCGTGGCGCCCGCAAGGCGCGGGTCGGCGGGGTCGGTCTTGGCGAGGGCCGCCTCCTCCGCGTGGACCACCGGGTCGTCGCCCTCCCGGGAGTGGCCGCGCGCCAGTTCCGTGCCGTCGGCGGCGACCACCACCGCGCCGACGCTGAACGCCGTCCCGGAGGGCGGGCACAGCGCCGCCAGCTCGCAGGCGGTGCGCAGCCAGCGGCGGTCGGCGGCGGTGGGGGTCGCACCGGTGCCGGGGGCTGTGGGCTCGTAGCGCATGAGGACGACGTCCTCGATCCGGCGGGTTTCGACGAGCCTCAGCCGTCCGCCCTGGTACGCCCCCGGTCCGAACAGCCGCGGGGCGGCCGGGTCCCCGACGAAGAGCGGGGCCAGGACGAGCTGGAGTTCGTCGGCGAGGCCCTGCTGCAGGAGCTGGGTGTGGATGGTTCCGCCGCCCTCGACCATCAGCCGCCGTACGCCGCGCACGTCGTGCAGGTGCTGGAGGAGGGCGCGCCAGTCGAGGTCGGGGCCGAGGGTGACGACGTCGGCGGCGACGCCCAGGCCGCCCGCGCGGTCGACTCCGTGGTCCGTCGTGTAGACGATCTTCTCGCCGCCCGTGTGCCAGAACCTGGCCTCGGGGTCGAGGTCGCCGGAGGCGGTGACGGTGACCTTCAGGGGGTACTCGGGCCGGCCGGCGGCGAGCCGGGCCGCGCGCCGGGCGGGGCTGTTGACCAGCAACCGGGGGTTGTCGGCGCGGATCGTGCCGGCGCCGACCAGGATGGCGTCGACGGACGCCCGCACCTCGTCGACCCGGTCGAAGTCGGCCGGGCCGGACAGCAGGAGCCGCTCGGGACCGGTGTCGTCCAGGTAGCCGTCGAGGGAGACGGCGGCGGACAGCAGGACGTACGGCAGGGGCATCGGCGCGCTCGCTCTCGGAGGCGGTCTTGGTTCAAGTTTGAAACAAACCTACACTGGCAGCATGACGACCCGCTGGCTCACCCCCGACGAGCAACGCGCCTGGCGTGCGTACGTCGCCGCGACGCACCTCCTGGAGGACGCGATCGACCGGCAGCTCCAGCAGGACGCCGGCATGCCGCACCTCTACTACTCCATCCTGGCCAACCTCTCCGAGCAGCCCGAACACCGGCTGCGGATGACCGATCTGGCCGAGCGGACGAAGATCACCCGCAGCCGTCTGACGTACGCCGTGACGCGGCTGGAGAAGGACGGCCTGGTGCGGCGGGAGGACTGCCGGTGGGACAAGCGAAGCAGCATCGCCGCGCTCACCGAGGAGGGGATGGCGGTCCTGGAGCGTACGGCCCCGGGGCATGTCGAGACGGTACGCGCCTCCCTGTTCGACCACCTCAGCGAGGAGCAGGTGGGACAGCTGGAGGAGATCTGCACGGGGATCGCGCGGGCGCTCCAGGAGGACGGGGAGCGTCCCACCCCGGACGACGTCCCCTGGCGGCGACGCTCCTCTCCGCCGCCTTGTTCATGAGCTGTCCCGCTCGCGGCTCCGTAAAGTTGTTGCTTCAAATTTAAAGCATGAGGTAGGGTCCCGGACATTGGATCTGCTTCAAAACTGAAGCAGATACGGACGGACCACGGAGACCCGCATGCCCGACTTCCCCGCCGCCAGCCCGCGCGCCCGCGTCCGGGTGCCGCTGCGCTTCCAGGACGGCTACAGCGTCGACGCCGAACTGGTCACCTTCCACGGTCTGACCGACGGCCAGGAGCACGTCGCCGTCGTCCTCGGGGAACCGGCCCCCGGCACCGTCCCGTTGGTTCGGCTGCACTCCGAGTGCCTGACCGGCGACGTCTTCGGCTCCGCCCGCTGCGACTGCGGTCCGCAGCTGCGCGAGGCGGTCGAGCGCATCGCCGACCGCGGCGGCGTCCTGCTCTACCTGCGCCAGGAGGGGCGCGGCATCGGCCTGTACAACAAGCTCGACGCCTACGCCCTCCAGGACCAGGGCCTCGACACGTACGAGGCGAACGCCGCCCTCGGCCTTCCCGAGGACGCCCGCGACTACACGGCCGCCGCCCAGATGCTCGGCGCCCTCGGCATCGGGGAGCTGGACCTGCTGTCCAACAACCCTGACAAGGCGGAGCAGTTGCGCGGCCTGGACGTGACGGTCCGCGACCGCGTCCCGACCGGCGTCTTCACCACGGCCCACAACGTCCGTTACCTGCGCGCGAAGGTCCTGCAGACCCAGCACACGCTGCCGCTGGGGGAGTTGAGCGAGCTGAACGTGGGTTGAGCCGGGGCTCACTCCCTTGGCGTGGCTCGTTTTGTCACTCGCGCCCCTGGCCGGCCCGTCGTCGTCACCCACAATGTCAGCGTGACGGCGCCTGCGGTCGCGGGCGGAGGAGGCGAGGGTACGTGCGCGATCTGACACCGGATGCCCGGCAGTCCCCCCGGCCCGCCGGGCCCCCCGAGGCGGTCGCTCTGCGGCGTTTCCTCGCGGCGAACCCGGACGACTGGTCACGCCTCGCGCCGAGGGTGGCGGAGGCGGTGGGCGCGGACGTCCTGCGACGGATCGTCGGCGCCACGACCGACCGCGTCGGGGAACTCGGCACGGTGACGGACAGCCCCGACGGACTGATCATCTCCGGCAGCCGGGGCAGCGTAAGGGCCTGGGTCCACCTGGGGCCCGGCGGCGAGATCGACGGACTGCTCCTCGAAGGCGCCCGCTACACGCCGCCCCGGCGCCGCCGGCTCCTGCCCGTCCCGCTGACGCACGTCGTTCCGCTCACCCTGTTCGTCCTGTTCGTCCTGGTCGTCCTCTGGGACATCCGGAGCCTCTGGACGGCCGCCGACCGTACCGGCTGGCTCGGCGACATGGCCACTCTCGCGGCCGTCTACGTGCTGGTGGCAGGCCGCAGCGCACCCGCGCTCCAGCCCCGCCCGCTGCGTCGCGCCGTCGAGGCCGGTGCCGTCGCGGCACTCGCCTCGGCCTGGCGGCTCCCCGGCCTGCCGAACGGCCACGTCGCGGAGGGCCTCGTGTCCGGCGTCGTGCTCCTGGCGGGAGCGGTCTGGCTGGTCGCCGCCGCGCGCCTGCACCGCTGGCGGGCGCCGCTGTCACGGCCGTTGCGCTTCCCGCTGGAGGGCACCTGGTACGTCGGACAGGGAGGCGGCCGCATGCTCAACCACCACGCCCGGATACCGGACCAGCGCGGCGCCGTCGACCTGGTCGTCCCGGGCCCCCTGGGCACCCGGACCCGGCGGGGCCGCGACCTGGCGTCGTACGCCGCCTACGGCCGCCCGGTCCGCTCGCCCTGCGACGGCCGGGTGATCTCCGCCGCCGACACGGTCCAGGAGCAGAAGCCGGGCGAGATCCGCTACCAGCCGCTCTACGGCAACCACGTCTTCCTCGACACCGGCCGGGAGATCGTCAAACTCGCGCATCTGCGGCCCGGCTCGGTGACGGTGAGGAAGGGCGACACGGTCCGCGCGGGCCAGCTCCTGGGCGAGGTCGGCAACTCCGGCAACACCACCGAGCCGCACCTGCACCTCCACGCCGAACGCGACGGCGTCGGCCTGGACCTGGAGTTCACCGACGTCCCCGGACGGCTGTACCGGGGCCGGGTGATCCGGAACTCAGGCTGAGGTCTTCGACGGCGACTCGGGGCCCTGTGCGCGCAGTTCCTCGTTGATGCGCCGGGCCTCTTCCAGCTGGTCCTCGAGGATGACGATGCGGCAGGCGGCCTCTATGGGGGTGCCCCGGTCGACGAGTTCGCGGACGCGGGCGGCGATGCGCAGCTGGTAGCGGGAGTAGCGGCGGTGGCCGCCCTCGGAGCGCAGCGGGGTGATCAGGCGGTGTTCGCCGAGGGTGCGCAGGAACGCGGGGGTGGTGCCGAGCATCTCGGCGGCCCGGCCCATGGTGTAGGCGGGGTAGTCGTCGTCGTCGAGGTTGTCGACGGGGCGGGAACCGGCAGGGGGCACAGACCTCTTCTTTCGGGGACTTCTCTCGGGGACTTCTCTCGGGGGCTTCTTTCGAGAACTTCTCTCGGGGACGCGTCGGGGGGCCCGGGTGCCATGTACGGCACCCGGGCCCCGAGCTTTCAACACCATCTGCCGGCGAACTGCGCCGGCCTTCTTTTTCCGCAGGTCCGCCTGGGAGGGCGGGGCTGCGGGGATCGCGGATGCGTGACCGGGGACCACCTTCCAATCCGGGGCCTGCGGTACCCGGGCGGACCACTTCCTCGCCCGGGCGATCCTGATGGCGTCTGCTCCTTCACCTCGCTCGTTCTGCCTTGATCGATCTCAGACCTTGATCGATCCCTGACTACGAGAGAAACAGTAACCCTGAGAAGAGCCAATGTCTACTATGGCCACGACAGTTTTTCTGTAGGGCCGGAGCCGCCCTGAACGCGTCAGGCCGCCTGGACGAGTTCGGCCCGGCCGAACAACAGGGCGTAGCCGGAGGGGAGTTGGGCCAGGATGCGGCCGAGAAGGTCCTCGCCGGCGAGCTGGGCCACGATGCGCAGGACCGTGCCGGTGTCCCAGCGGGTCGTGGCCGCCGTACCGCCGGTGCGGGACGCCAGGTCCTTGACGAAGCCCCAGCCGGTGAGGGGCTCGGTGGCGGGGATCTCGGAGGTGAAGGGGACGGCGGCCTCGCGCGGCAGTCTGGCCGCGAGTTCCACGCGTTCATCGCCCGTGAGCTGGCGCCCGAGGGCGGCCAGCACGGCGCGCACGGTCTCCTCGGCCTGCGCGCGGGTGGGGTACGCGCCTTCGTAGCGCGCTCTTTCCAGCAACTGCTCGAACGTCATGCCCACGGTGGCCCGGCACGGCTCCTGCTGGGAACTCATCGGTGACGCGGTCGCCTTTCTCGTCTGGGGTTTCTCTTCGGGGGTTCTCTTCGGGGGTTCTCTTCTGGGGTTTCTCTTCTGGATTTGTCAGGCGCGCCGCCTTCGTGGGCCCGGGCTATACGCGCAGGGGGCGGCCGAACAGAAGGTCGTAGCCGGGCGGGAGCTGGAGCAGGATGCGTTGGGTCAGCTCCTCGCCCGCCGCGTCCGCGGCCACGCTGAGCACAGCGCTCACGTCCCAGGCCGCGGTCCGTTCCGTGGCTCCCTCGATCCAGGCCGCGGTGGCCCGTACGAACCGCTCGGGAGGGAGCGGCTCGTGCGCCTGGAGCGGGTTGAGCAGGACGAGTGCCAGTTCCTCCGGCAGCCGGGCCGCCAGTTCCGCCCGTACGTCGCCCACCAGGTGCGCGCCCAGAAGCGCCAGCACCGTCCGGGCCGCCCGCTCGGCCTCCTCGGCGGTCTTGTACTCGCCGCGTTCCTCGACCTGGTCCAGGAACGCCTCCCATCGCATGGTCATCGCTGCTCCCGTGCGTGTGTGGCGGTGGCGGTGGCGGCGGGCGAGCGGAGGACCGGGGCGGCCGGAGGGGAGGCCGTCCCCGGCCCTCCGGAGCGGCCGGAAGGGAGACTCAGCCCCTGATCTCCCGGCGCTCGGAGCCGCCGCCGATGGCGATCTTGCGGGGCTTGGCGCGCTCGGTGATCGGGATACGCAGGGTCAGCACACCCGCGTCGTAGTCCGCCTTGATGTGTTCGGTGTCCAGGGTGTCGGCCAGCACGACCTGGCGGGAGAAGACGCCCAGAGGCCGCTCGGAAAGCTCCATCTGCACGTCGTCCGCCTTGCTGACGGGCCGCCGCTCGGCCTTGACGGTCAGCATGTTCCGCTCGACGTCGATGTCGATCGCGTCCGTGGCGACGCCGGGCAGGTCGAAGGCGATCACGTACTCCTCGCCCTCGCGGTAGGCGTCCATCGGCATCGCCGAGGGCCGCGTCCAGGTGCCGGGCGTGTTCAGGAGCTGCTGGGTGAGTCGATCCAGCTCACGGAAGGGGTCGGTGCGCATCAACATCGGGAAACACCTCCAGTGGTCAGGTCAGGGTCGGTCCTGCCAATGCGGTTCACCTGACCTCGTTGTAACATGTCATCCAAGTGATGACAAGTCGAACGTCGTCGACACGACGACATTGCCCACCGACACCACGCTGACACGGCACACACCGACGACACCGCCCGCTGGAGACCTCATGACCTCTGACGATCAGCCCACCCCCCGCGCCCGCGGCCTCACCCCCACGTCCTTCCTCGCCGCCGCCACGGCGCTGAACACGATCCACGATGCGCTGCGCACCGCCCGGACGCCGCGGGAGAGGGAGCGTCCGGAGTCCGGCGAGGCCAGCTCGGAACAGGCACTCGCGGCGCTTCTGCTGCTCCGCGAGGTGCGCGACCAGCTCGCCGAATGGGAACCGGGGCTGATCGAGGAGGCCCGGGACGCGGGCGCCAGCTGGGCCGACCTGGCCCATCCCCTGGGCGTCTCGAGCCGCCAGGCCGCCGAACGCCGCTACCTGCGGGTCCGCCCCGGGAACCCGGGGTCCACGGGTGAGGAGCGGGTACGCGCCACCCGTGACCGCCGGGCCGCCGACCGCACCGTCACCGCCTGGGCCCGCGCCAACGCGGCGGACCTGCGCCGGCTCGCCGGCGAGATCACCGCACTCACCGACCTCCCCGCCGCCGCCCGCACCCCGCTCGCCGAACTGACCGCCGCCCTCGGCGACAACGACCCGGCCGCCCTCGTCGGGCCGTTGACGGTCACCCAGGCGTATCTGACGTCCGGCCACCCCGACCTCGCGGAGCGCGTCGACGACATGGCCCGCCACACCGACCGACTCCGCAGCAAGAGCGGCAGCCGGCGCCAGAACAGGACGTGATGCCAGGCCCGGGGAATTCGGATTTCGGGGAGGTCAGGAGAGCCAGTCGGCGTAGCGGGTGGGGGCGAGGTGGGCGCTCTCGTCGGTGAGGACGTCACCCTTGACGACGGCGAACATGCCGGCGGTGGGGTCGACGACGACGCTACGGCCGTCGCCCTTGTGGGACAGGGTGATCCGGCCCAGCTCGTCCAGGGTGAAGACCTCGGGGCCACCGATGTTGCGGATGCCGTTCAGCGGAGCGCCGGCGGCGACCTCCGCCACGGCGGCGGCCACGTCCTTGGAGGCGATCGGCTGGATGGGCGTGGCGGGCAGCCGGACCGTGTCGGCGTCGGCGGTCCACGACAGGACGGCGTCCATGAACTCCATGAACTGCGTGGCCCGGACGATCGAGTACGGGACCGGTCCGGCCGCGAGGATCTCCTCCTGGAGCGCCTTGGCACGGTAGTAGTCCAGCTCCGGCACCTGATCCACGCCGACGATCGAGAGGACGACGAAGTGGCCGACGCCTGCCTTGCCGGCCGCGGCCAGGAGGTTGTCCATCGAGGTCCGGAAGAAGGCGAGGGAGGCTTCGTCGAAGGTCGGGGAGTTCGTCAGGTTGACGACGACATCCGCTCCCGCCACCGCCTCGTCCAGCCCCTGGCCGCTGATGACGTCGGCCCCGGTGGACTTCGAGTGCGGTACCGCCTCGTGTCCGGCGGCGTTCAGGTCCTTGACGACCTGCGACCCGATCAGTCCGGTACCGCCCATGACTGCGATCTTCATGACATGCCTTTCGTCAGGATTACGTGCGCAATATGGCATATGGGCCGTTGTCTGGATGCGAGGCGAGGGGCGGGTTCAGAGAGCGCCGACGAACGTGACCGTCTCGTCGAGCGGAGCCCGGCCCGTCCGGGGGTCGCCGGCCGTGACGTCCTCGTACCCGATCGACATGCCGCAGAAGAGGACGAGTCCCTCCGGGGGCGAGAGGATCTCCGCGACGGTCGTGTGGAACTTCGCCCACGCCATCTGCGGGCAGCTGTGCAGGCCTTCGGCGCGGAGCAGCAGCATGACGGTCTGCAGATACATGCCGGCGTCGGCCCACTGGGGCGAACCCATGCCCTTGTCGAGGTAGCAGAACAGGGCGGCGGGCGCGCCGAAGCAGTCCCAGTTCGCGGCGGCGGCCCGCTGGCGCGCCTCCAGGTCCCCACGTGCGATGCCGAGTGCGCCGTAGCGCTGCTCCCCGAAGGCGGACCGGCGCTCGCGGTACGGGGACCCCAGCGCGGACGGGTACTGCTCGTACTCCGGCTCGTCCCAGGGGTCGCCCGCGGCCAGGCGTTCGCCGGCGCGCTTCTTGAGTGCGGCCAGCGGCGCGCCCGTCACCACGTAGGTGCGCCACGGCTGCATGTTCGATCCGGACGGCGCCCAGGCCGCCGCGGACAGCACCCGCTCCAGGCTCTGCCTCGGTACGGCCCGGTCCGTGAACGCGCGCACCGCCCGCCGGCTGGTGACCGCCTCGTAGACGTCCATGACCGCCCGCCTCCATCCGTCACACGGTTTCATCTTCACTGCACCCAAGATGGTATCACTCGATACCGTATCGAGTGCAACTACCTCCGGGCACAGATCTCCCTCGGGAGAAAGGAAGTACGGAAGCGGAGGGTGGGAGCGGGGGGGTGAGGGCGGAGCGCGCTCGCGCGTCTACGCCTCGCCGTCCGCCGGATGGGCAAGCCGGGTCAGCAGATCCGTCAGCGTCTCGGGCTCGCCGGGCGCCAGTTCCGCGACGAGACGGTCGGCGAGCGGCTCCGCCGCCACGTGCACCGCGTCGAACAGCTCCAGGCCCTGGGGGGTGATCTCCACGGCCCGCACCCGCCGGTCCCCCGGGACGGCCTTGCGTACGGCCAGACCCTTGCGTTCCAGGTCGTCCACGACCCGCATGATGCCGGCCTTGTCCGACCCCGTCGCCGTCACCAGGTCCCGCTGCACCGTGGGCCCGTGGTTGACCAGCTCGATCAGCACCGCGAAATGGCGCAACTCGATGCCGAACGGCCGCAGCGCCTCCCCCATCACCGCGGCCGCCCTCCAGTGCGCCCGGCGCAGCAGCAGTCCGAGAGCGAAGGGCGAGGTGTCCCCGGGGCGGTCGGTCGCGTGCGAGGCGGTGGTGCGGCGGGGAACGTCAACGGCCATGAGGCCAGGCTACTTCACTCGATACGGTATCGCCTGAAACCAATGGGTCGCCCACCGGAGCAAGGCAGGAGCGCTGCCGCTTCACGAGGAGAGGCCACCGACCGGCCATCCCCAACTCGCCGTACGGCCCTACTTTTTGGGTGACGTGCGCCTTTACCGCGCGGCGCGTTCTCCCTGGCGCGGGCCCAGTTGGCCTTCCGAGCCCGGCTCTCGGCGCACCGCCGCACATGCCAAAGCCCCCTGGAACCGGTCTGGTCACCGGAGCCAGGGGGCCATGTGTAGGCCGCGTGGGACTCGAACCCACAACCTACAGATTAAAAGTCTGCAGCTCTGCCAATTGAGCTAGCGGCCCGTGCCGCCCCCAGCATAGCTGTACGGTCAGGTCGCTCTCACAGCCTTATCCGCGTGCCGCGAGGCGAGTCCCGGACCTCGTGCCGATCAGCTGTCGCGGGGTACTGCTGCTCTGCCGGGGATCAGGACTCGACCGGGGCCGCGGACGCTTCACCGGTGCCGGCGCGGACCGGGTCCGGTCTGAGGAACCAGTGCCGGGCCGACGCCAGCCACCACACCGCCGCGAAGCCCAGGACGGCGAGGACGGCGAAGGGGGCGTAGTTGAAGTTCTTCCAGGTGACCGGGGAGAGTTGGGGAAGCAGGAAGAGGATCGTGATCACGGCGACCCAGGTCACCGAGACGATCCCGACCGGGCCGGACCAGCGGCCCAGGTGCCAGGGGCCGCGCGCGAAGTCGTCCCCCTTGCGGACCCGCAGCAGGGTCGGGATGACGTAGGCGATGTACAGGCCGATCACCGCGATCGACGTCACCGCCGCATAGGCCGTCGAGTTGATCAGGTAGGGCAGTCCGAGGGCGAGGGCGGCGATCACGGCCAGCCAGACCGCCGCCACCGGGGTGCGGGTGCGCGGGCTCACCGTGTGCCACCGGCGCGAGAAGGGCAGCGCGCCGTCCCGGGAGAAGGCGTAGATCATCCGGCTGTTGGCGGTCACCGACGCCATCCCGCAGAACAGCTGCGCGCCGATCACCACGAGCAGGAGCAGCTTGCCCGTCGTCGCGCCGAGCGCGTCCAGGAGGATCTGGGCCGGCGGCGCCCCCGTCGCCGACCCCAGTTCCTTGTCGTACGACTGGATCGCGAAGGTGAAGCCGAGCAGGAGGACGAAACCCGCGATCCAGGAGGTCCAGATGGAGCGCACGATGCCTCTCGGGCCCGCCGTCGCCGCGTCGTGGGTCTCCTCCGTCATATGGGCGGAGGCGTCGTAGCCGGTGAAGGTGTACTGGGCCATCAGCAGGCCGAGCAGGACGACGTAGAGCCCGCTGCCCCAGCCGGTCTCGTTGACGAACTTGGTGAACACGAAGGACGCCGACTGGTGGTGGTCGGGTACGAAGGCCAGCGCACCCACGATCACCGCCACGCCCAGCACGTGCCACCACACGCTCACGCTGTTGAGCAGCGCGACGATGCGGACGCCGAAGGTGTTCAGCAGGCCGTGCAGGAGGAGGATCACGGCGAAGAGGAGGACGGTCCGGCCCGGGGTGACCTCGAAGCCGAACTGCAGGTTCAGGTAAGCCCCCAGGAAGGACGCCGCCCCGAAGTCGACGCCCGCCGTCACCGCGACCTGGCCGAGGACGTTGAACCAGCCCGTGAACCAGGCCCAGGCGGCGGCCGAGCGCGGCGGCGCCAGGCGGTGGGCCCAGAAGTACAGGCCGGCCGAGGTCGGGTACGCCGAACAGATTTCGGCCATCGAGAGACCCACGAACAGCGTCATCAGGCCGACCGCCACCCAGCCCCAGGTGATCACGGCCGGGCCGCCGGTGACCATGCCGAAGAGGTAGAGGGTCAGACAGCCGGAGAGGACCGAGATGATCGTGAAGGAGACGGCGTAGTTCGAGAACGCCGACATCCGACGGGCGAGGACCTGGGTGTAACCGAGCTGGGCAAGCCGTTCCTCGTCCGACGGCCCGCTCACTATCGCGTCATCTGTCATGCCCCCAGCGATTCCCTTGCCGGGGGCGTGACATGCGTCACGCCGTGACGGAAAAGGGCCCGTACGACCGGAGTCGTACGGGCCCTTCCCGAGGGGTCACTCAGTGTCAGCCGTTGCGCTTCCAGCGCGGCTTGTCCTCACGGCGGCCGAAGGAGGAGCCGGAGCCGGTGCCACCGCGGTGGTCGTCACGACGGCCGTAGGGGCGGTCGTGGCCGGCGGAGCGGAAGCCCGGGCGGTCGTCACGGCGGTCGCGGTTGAAGGGGCGGTCGCCGGCGCGGTGGCCGCCACGCTCGTCACGACGGGCGGCGGGACGGTCGTCACGGCGGAAGCCGCCACGGTCGTCACGGCGCTCGAAGGAACGGGCACCACGGTCACGGTCGAAGCCGC